>CAZIGL010000007.1:59640-129586 GCA_964538895.1 uncultured Rhodoferax sp. | reverse complement strand
TCTCGTGGCTCATGTTGGCCAGGAAGGTGCTCTTGGCCACGTTGGCGGCTTCGGCTTGCTGCCGTGCTGCGGTCAGTTCCGCGGTGCGCTGCACCACCAGATCCTCCAGGTGAAAGCGGTGCCTGTCCAGTTCAAGCCCCAAGCGCTTCTTCTCGGTGATGTCATCCTTCACCGCTACAAAGTGGCTGATCGATCCGTCGGACTGGCGCAACGGCGTGATGATGGCGAACTCGGCGAATTGCGTGCCGTCCTTCTTGCGATTGATGAATTCGCCCTTCCAAGGCTGCCCCTGGGTCAGGGCGGCCCACATCGCGGCATAAGTTTCTGGCGGCGTCTGGCCTGACTGAAGAACGCGAGGGTTTTCCCCGATCAACTCATCGCGGGAATAGCCAGAAATCTGCAAAAAAGCGTCATTGACATACTCGATCGCGCCATCGAGTTTGGCGATCACGATACTTTCCGAACTCTGCTCAATCGCGAGCGACAGTTTGCGCAGCGTCGCTTCGCTTTCCTCTGCCTGTTTTTGGGCGGCAAGCGCGTCTTCCATCAGGCTCAGTGCGGCGCGGGACGACTGGCGCTGGACTTCGAGGGCTGCGCTCATTTCGGCAAGACGCCGGGACTCGCTCTCGGCCAACTGGCGGGAAGCGCGCTTGCGCTCGGTGATGTCGATGATCGAAAGAAAGCCCAGCTTCTCGCTGTCGGTGCTCTTGATGAGCCAGCCGGAATACGAGAGGATCTTCTCCCAGCCCTGATCGAGCCGGCGTAAGCTTAACTCCCAATCGCGCAGCATTTCGCCACGCATCACGCGGCTCATCGGCCACTCCTCAATCTGCAGCAGGCGATTCTCGTTGAGTGGCCGCATTTCAAACATTTCAACAAACTCGGCGAGCGGAAGCCGACAATCGTCCATACTGGCAAAGCCGTTGATGGCCAGGGCCATCGGGTTCCAGTAGGTGACCAGCCCTGCATGATCGGCCATGATCAGGCCCTCAGTGAGGTTCTCCATCACTGCAGTCAGCCGATCGTTGCTTTCATTCAGCGCCGCCTCCGCCTGCTTGTGCTCGGTAATGTCGCGGGCGATACCGAAAAGGCCGATGATTTCCCCGTGTTCGTCCCGGATCGGATACTTGCGGTTATCTATCCAGCCTTTTCTGCCGTCCTTGGCCAAGGTCTGCTGGGTCTCGTGGGCCACCGGCATGCCGGAAAATATCTTCTTTTCGAGTCGGTAGTAGATGTCCGCATATTCTTCGGGAAAGACGTCGTAATCGGTCTGACCAAGCAGATCGGTCCAGTGCTCGGCGGGATCGCAGAGTGACACCAACGTCTGGCTGGCTCCGGTAAAAACGTGATTACGATCCTTGAAATAAATGTAGTCATCGGTGTTTTCCATCATGGCTGTGAAATTGACCATGGTGGAAGCATCAGACATGGTTCGCTTCAAAGTTTTTGCGTCCTGCAGCAGCAAATTGAGCACCAGACCTTCTGCACCAAACGCCTTGCTGTACTGCCCACTGATGCAGCGAATGCGGCCGTTGGCATGCCTGAGTCGCATGTTGAAGCTGCCGGACGCGGCGGGATCGTCAGACGAAAAAAGCATGTCGGCGATGTCGGTGTCGTGCGGGTGAATTTGTTGCCTCAGCGAAACGCGTCCTGAAAGGAAGTCGTCCGCGGTAAAACCGAGCAGTGCTTCAATACTGTTGTCGACCGACACCATCGGCAGCTGTCCGGTCAAGGCCAGGCAGAGTCTTGCTTCAATCACGCCGTCGCGGCTTTGCAGCGGGTTCATGCGTTGCCTTCGCCCGGTTGCGCCGGAAGCTGATCCGCATCGCGCGGCGTTGTCGGCATGGCGCAGCGCTGGCTGGGGTGCCGCCACCATATTCCGTTCTTCACGAATAACCCAGGATTCAGGTAATGATTCATTGCGTTCCTGGCCGTTCGTCAGCTTAACGATTCAAGGGATTTGTCTCTCACTGTATTGATCGGCGATGGCCGTCATGGCATCGAAGTCTTCGAGAAAGGCGGTCACGATGTCCGGGTCGAAATGGCTGCCGCGGCCATCGACAATGATCACCCGGGCTTCGTCATAAGGCATCGCTGGCTTGTACACGCGCGGCGAAATCAAGGCATCGAACACGTCAGCCACGGCCATCAGGCGGGCAGAAAGCGGAATTGCGTCGCCCTTGAGTCCGTCGGGATAACCGCTGCCGTCCCATTTCTCATGGTGCCAGCGGGCAATTTCCTTGGCCAACAAGAGAAAGGCCACCGGCTGCTCAACATCGACCTCTGCCTGTTCGATGGCGTCGGAGCCGAGCCGTGCGTGTGTTTTCATGATCTCCCACTCTTGCGGCGTCAGGGGCCCGGGTTTCTGCAGGATGCTGTCCGGTATGCCGACCTTGCCGATGTCGTGCAAGGGCGCCGACTTGGTCAAGAGATCGATGGTGCGCGGGTCGAGGAAGGCAGAAAAACGCGGATGCTTGCTGAGCCGCAAGGCCAGGGTGCGCACATAGTTTTGCGTTCGCAAAATATGTTTGCCGGTTTCGGGGTCCCGCGTCTCGGCCAGGTGGGCCAGCGCCCGGATGCTGACCAGTTGGGTCAGGTCGTTTTCAAGCATGCGCCGGGACACTTCGGCTTCGAGGATGGCGTTTTTGTCTATCAACCAGTCGCGGGTGTGTTTTGCTTCGAGCTGGGTGCGCACCCTGGCCAGAACGACCGCCGGCTTGATCGGCTTGACGATGTAGTCGGCGGCACCGTGCAGCAAACCGCGCTCTTCATCATCGGTGCCGGCCATGGCGGTGAGAAAGATCACCGGAATCTCGGCGGTGACCGGGTTGTTGCGCAAGTGGTCGAGCACCTCGTAGCCGTCCATCCCCGGCATCATGACATCCAGCAGCACCAGCGTAGGCCGCGGCTCGCTTGCCGCTGCGCGCAATGCGTTTTCACCCGAATTGGCGGCGCGCACTTGGTAGAGCGGCCGCAACAGATGCGTCAGTAGAGACAGATTGGCTGGCTCGTCATCGACGATGAGGATAGTTGTGGTGCCCATGAAAAGTGCTGTTCAAGAACCAATGAGAACAGTATATAAGCACTGGTTACTGTAATGGAAGACATATTCCATCAGTGCCCCCCTCTTTCTGGGAACCTGAAGGCCAGCAAAAAGCCACCCGCAGGTGGCTTTTTCAGCAACTCAAGACCAAAGAGCTTAGTTGACGACCTGCGCCAGCTCACCGCGGGCATATCTTCCGGCCACTTCAAACAGGCTGTGGCTCTTGATATGGGCACCCTGGCCTTCGCAACCGAATTCCAGATAACGCTGTTTGCACAGGGCCTTGGCGGCTTCGCGGGCGGGCTTGAGCCAGTCGCGGGCATCGAACTTGTCGGGGTTTTCAAACATGTACTTGCGCACCGCAGCAGTCATGGCCAGACGGATGTCGGTGTCGATGTTGATCTTGCGCACACCGTACCTGATGGCTTTCTGGATTTCCTCGACCGGCACGCCGTAGGTTTCCTTCATCATGCCACCGTACTGGTTGATCAGCGCCAGTGACTCCTGCGGCACGCTGCTGGAGCCGTGCATGACCAGGTGGGTGTTGGGCAGGCGTTTGTTGATCTCCATCACACGGTCGATGGCCAGAATGTCGCCAGTGGGCTTGCGCGTGAATTTATAAGCGCCATGGCTGGTGCCGATGGCAATGGCCAACGCATCGAGCTGGGTGCGCTTGACGAAGTCTGCCGCTTGCTCGGGGTCGGTCAGCATTTGCTCACGGGTCATGGTGGCGTCGGTGCCGTGGCCGTCTTCCTTGTCGCCTTTCATGGTTTCCAGGGAACCCAGGCAGCCCAACTCGCCCTCAACGGTCACGCCCACGGCGTGCGCCATGTCGACCACCTTGCGGGTCACTTCGACGTTGTACTCGTAGCTGGCAATGGTCTTGCCATCGCCCTCCAGGCTGCCGTCCATCATGACCGAGCTGAAACCCAGGTCAATGGCGCCCTGGCAAATGGCCGGGCTTTGGCCGTGGTCCTGATGCATCACCAGCGGAATGTGCGGGTAAGCCTCGATGGCCGCCAGAATCAGGTGCTTGATGAACGGCTCACCCGCGTACTTGCGTGCCCCGGCGCTGGCTTGCAGAATGACGGGCGCACCCACTTCATCGGCCGCCGACATCACGGCCTGCACCTGTTCCAGATTGTTGACGTTGAAAGCCGGAATGCCGTAGCCGTTGGCCGCAGCGTGGTCAAGCAGTTCGCGCATAGAAACAAGTGCCATGATGGTGTCCTTTGAAGATGGGTAACAGAGCAGTAACTGGGTTCAATTCTAGCCATTCACGCAGCGGGGAAACTGACACCGACCCAAGGAGCCTGGGCGGCAGAGTGTTCTGCGCAGGTAAAAGGAGGAGCCCGCAGGGCGGGGGACACGCAGCAGAACGCTCTGCCGCCCAGGCGCCTAGCCAACCCGGCAAATCTTGAGCATATTGGTGCCGCCGGGCGAGCCCATGGGCTCGCCACAGGTGATGGCGTAAACATCACCCGTCTGGACAATGCCGCGCGCCTTGAGATCGGCCTCGGACTCAGCCAGCGCGGTGTCACGGTCGGCGCTGGTGTCGATCAGCAGCGGGCGCACGTTGCGGTACAGGGTCATTTTGCGCTGCGTGGCAATTTTGGAGGTCAGGGCGTAAATGGGCACCTGAATCAGGTGGCGACTCATCCACAACGCGGTCGAACCGCTGTCAGTCATGGCCACAATGGCTTTGGCGCCCAAATGGTGCGCCGTGAACAGCGCACCCATGGCAATGGTTTGATCGATGCGGGTAAAGGTTTTACCGGTAAAGTCGGCTTCGAGCTTGAACTCCTCACCACCTTCAGCGGCGTGGCAGATTTTGGCCATCTCAATGACGGTCTCCAGCGGGTATTTACCGGCCGCAGTCTCGGCGGACAGCATCACGGCGTCGGTGCCATCGAGCACTGCGTTGGCCACGTCGCTGACCTCGGCACGGGTGGGCACCGGGTTGGTGATCATGGACTCCATCATTTGGGTGGCGGTAATCACCACGCGGTCATGCTCGCGGGCCAGCTTGATCATGCGTTTTTGCAAGGCCGGCACCACGGCGTTGCCAACCTCGACGGCCAGGTCACCGCGCGCCACCATGATGCCATCACTGGCCAGCAAAATTTCTTCGAGGTGCGGAATGGCCTCGGCGCGCTCGATCTTGGCAATCAGACCAGGGCGGTGGCCGTCCTCGGCCGCCACATTGCAAAGCTGACGCGCCATCTCCATGTCAGTGGCGCTTTTGGGGAAACTCACCGCCACATAGTCGGCATGAAAGCTCATGGCGGTGCGAATGTCTTCCATGTCCTTGGCGGTCAGCGCCGGGGCGGTCAGGCCACCGCCTTGTTTGTTGATGCCCTTGTTGTTGGACAACTCGCCACCCATCCTGACCGTGGTGTAAATGGCTTCGCCCTTGACATGGTCCACCACGATGACGATCAGGCCGTCATTGAGCAGCAGCACGTCACCCGCCTTGACTTCGCGCGGTAGCGCTTTGTAGTCCAGCCCCACGGCGTCTATGTCGCCCAGCTCGGTGCGCGCGGCATCCAGCACAAAGGTCTGGCCTGGTTGCAAAAATACTTTGCCCTCGGCAAACTTGCCGACCCGTATCTTGGGGCCCTGCAGGTCGGCCATGATGGCAACCTCACGGCCAGCGCGTTTGGCGGCTTCACGCACCAGACGTGCCCGCTCAATGTGGTCTTGCGCCGTGCCATGGCTGAAGTTCAGGCGTACCACGTTCACCCCGGCACGGATCATTTGCTCCAGCAAGGCGGGTGAACTGGAGGCGGGACCTAAAGTGGCGACGATTTTGGTGGCACGACGTGGCATGAAGCAAACTCCTGTGTAATTTAGTTTCTCGATTCTCACACAAAGAAGTTACAGAACAGCAACAACAAAGCCCCACGGCGGCCGCACAGTCAAGCACCCTACCAACCCAGACCCAGGTGCAGTGGCAAATAAACCACCATGCCCGACACAATGGTGCCCAATACCGCCTGCCCCTGACCTTTGCGCCAGAAAAAATACCCAGCCCCGACAGATGCCGCATAAATGCGCGCATCCTGCCAAGTGCTGATCAGCTCTCCTTCCAGCATGACCACTTCAGGCACCACCACCGCCGCCAGCGCTGCAATGGGCGCGTATTGCAGGCCACGCTGCGCCCAGTGCGGCAGGTGCCAGGGTTCATTGCTCATGAAAAAGAAACAGCGGGTGAGCACCGTGACCAAGGTCAGCCCCACGATCACCCCCAGCGTCCAGAGGTCGGTGCCACTCATGCCGGCACCTTGGGCGAACCCGGCGCTTTAGGCCAGCTGGCTTCAATGATCATGCACAGCGCCACGGCACTGGCAATGGCCACCACAATATTGAGCTTGAGCGGCAAGGCATAAGCGGCCACGGCGGCCATGCCTGCCACACCGGCTGAAACACGTCGCAAATGGCTTGATGCCAAGGAGCACCCGACCCCCAGCAGCGCCAAAATACCGGCAAACCCCAAACCCCAATGGGTCGGAATCACATTGGCCAGCGCAATACCGAGCAGGCTGGCGCTTTGCCAACTGACCCAGTTGAACAGGCTGCCGCCGCTCAGGTAAGCCAGCTGCTCCCGACGCTCCATCGCATTGGTGGGTGGGTGGTGGTAGTGCCGGGTAAACATGACGTAGCTGAGGTCAGCCGTCAGGTAACCATGAAACATTCGCCAGTTCAGTGGCAAATGCATCAGGTAAGGCCGCATGTGCGCACTGAAAACCACAAAGCGCAGATTCACGCAAAAGCTGGTGGCCAGAATCACCCAAATGGGCGCTCCTGCGGCAATCAGCGGCATGGCCGCCAGTTGCGAGCTGCCCGCAAACACCAGCAGCGTCATGGCCACGGCCTCAACCGTGCTCATGCCCGACTTGACCATGGCCACACCAGTCATCAAGCCCCACGCCGCAAGGCCCGGCGACACCGCCGCCATTTCACGCACACCGCGCCCAAACGCCGGGTGCTGCCACCAGCTCCGGGCGCGAGCGTGCAGGCGGCGCATCAACCCAGCACCTGCCCGATTTGCAGGGAGCAGCCGCGCAGGAATTCAGCACTGGCCAGGCGCTTGCCGCCCGGGCGTTGCAACTCGGTGATGATGAGCGTTGAGTCACCTGCGGCGACTGCAATGCCGGACGGCTCCATGCCCACGATTTGACCCGGCATGGATGGCGCCTGGGGTGCGGTCTGCCCCGGCACTGCAGCCCAGATCTTGAGCGGCTCGCCTGCAAGCACCGTGCTGGCGCCCGGAAAGGGATCAAAAGCACGCACCCGCTGGCTGATGGTTTGCGCCGACTGCGACCAGTCAATGCTGGCCTCGGCCTTGTCGATTTTGCTGGCGTAAGTGACGCCCTCTAGTGCCTGCGGCACCGGTTGCAGCTTGCCAAGCTTTGCCTGAGCCAGGGCTTGCACCATCAGTTGGCCACCCAGTTCGGCCAGTCGGTCATGCAGGATGCCCGTGGTGTCCAGCGGAGAAATCGGGATGGCCTGCGTCAACAACATGTCGCCGGTGTCCAGGCCCGCATCCATTTGCATGATGGTGATGCCCGTGACCGCATCGCCCGCTTCAATGGCGCGGTGGATCGGGGCAGCGCCACGCCAGCGCGGCAGCAGGGACGCATGGATATTGAAACAGCCCAGACGGGGCAGGTCGAGCACCCACTGCGGCAGGATCAGGCCGTAGGCGGCCACTACCATGGCATCGGCCTGTGCCGCCGCCAGCAGCACGCGCGCGGCCTCGGCATCGTCCGGGTATTTGCCATCCAGGCGCAGGCTGCGCGGCTGCGCCACCGCCAATCCGTGCGCCAGCGCAAACTGCTTGACAGGTGACGGGTGCAGTTTCATGCCGCGACCGGCCGGCCGGTCGGGCTGGCTCATCACCAGCACCATGTCATGGCCCGCATCATGCAAGCGGGCCAGGGCCACCGCCGCAAATTCCGGCGTGCCGGCAAACACCAGCTTCAAGGACGGTCCTCGCGCTGGGCCTTGATCATCTTGGTTTTGATGCGGTTGCGCTTGAGGGGCGACAGGTACTCGACAAACACCTTGCCCAGCAGGTGATCCATTTCATGCTGAATACACACCGCCAGCAGGCCGTCGGCCTCAATCAGGTGGGTCTTGCCCTCGCCATCCAGTGCTTCTACCTTGACCGCATCGTGGCGCTTGACACCATCGTAAATGCCGGGCACCGACAGGCAGCCTTCCTCGTTCACATGCATCTCCGGGCTGGCCCAGAGAATTTTGGGATTGATCAGCACCAGCGGCACGTCACGGCCCTCGGAGATATCCATCACAATCAGGCGTTCGTGCACATTGACCTGGGTGGCGGCCAGGCCGATGCCCTTGGCCTCGTACATGGTCTCGAACATGTCGGAAATCAGGGTTTTGATGCGTGCATCAACTGCTGCCACGGGTTTGGCAACGGTGTGCAGTTTGGGGTCTGGATAACAAAGAATTGGGAGTAAAGCCATGGTGTCACTTCAAAGATGTCGTTATTTTCGCAATTTTTGGTGCCTTGCGCCAATTAGCCAAACGACAATCGTTGTTCCAGCAAGGGCTTGAGCGCACAATCTAACGCGATTGAATAGAATTGAAAACATCATGGCCAAAACACTTTTTGATACTGTTTCCAGAAAACTGACCTGGACTGCCATCGCCTGCAGTCTGTTGGTCGGTCCGGTGCAGGCACAGAATTTCCCAATTTCCGAGCAACAGCGCGCCACCGCCAATCAGGTCGCCCAAGCTGGCGTTCCCCTGAGTGACCTTTCCCCCAATGCGCCGCAAAGCTACACGGTAAAGTCTGGCGACACGCTGTGGGGCATCTCAGGCATGTTCCTGAAAAACCCCTGGTACTGGCCCGAGTTGTGGGGCATGAATTTGTCCGAGATCAAAAATCCGCACCTGATTTACCCGGGTCAAACGCTTTATCTCGACACCAGCAACGGACGGGCGCGCCTGAGCATGCGTGCAGGTGGCGCCGATGCATCGGCCGGCCTGCCCACGGTGCGGGTCTCGCCGCGCACGCGCATCGAAAACCTGAACGCCAGCGCCCTGCCCACCCTGAAAAGCCATCTGATCGAGCCCTTTCTGGCTGAACCCATGATCGTGGACGAACTGGGTCTGAGCGCAGCGGCCCGCATTGTGGCGGCTCAAGACAGCCGGGTATTGCTCACCCGTGGTGACCGGGCCTACGCCCGCGGTAATCCCGAGGCCGAGCTGAAAGATGATCCGACCCAAAAACAGCAGGTGTTCCGGGTGTTTCGCAATGCCACCGCGTTGAAAGACCCGGTCAGCGGGGAAGTGCTCGGCTACGAGGCGCAGTACGTTGGCAAGGCGCTACTGGCGCGCAGTGAAGGCAGTCAGGAAAGCATGACCGCCGATGGCAAGAACCAGACCGACGTCGTCCCGGCCACCATCGACATTGTCGAGGCCAAGGAAGAAATGCGCGTTGGCGACCGCCTGTTGCCCGAGCCGCCACCGCAGCTGCAAAGCTATGTGCCGCGCGCGCCCAGCAGCCCCATTGAAGCGCGTATCGTTTCAATTTACGGCAGCGCCGTGGTGAATGCGGCGCAAAACCAGGTGGTCAGCCTGAACCGGGGCAGCCGTGACGGCGTCGAGGCGGGCCACGTGCTGGCCATCATGACCGACGGTGCGCGATTGGTGGACAAGACCGATGCCAAGCTCACCCCGATCAAGCTGCCCGATGAGCGCAACGGCTTGCTGATGGTATTTCGTACCTATGAGAAAGTGTCCTACGGCCTGGTGCTCGACATCACCCAAGGTGTCAAGGTGGGTGATCGGCTGATCAACCCGCGCTGACCTCCATAGGCACCAGCCGCCATGGAACGCGATGAACTCAAGGCTTGGCTGCGGCTGAGCTTGAGCCCCGGCGTCGGCAACATCACGGCGCGCAAATTACTGGCCTGCTTTGGTTTGCCCCAGGTAATTTTTGATCAAAACAGCGCTGCTTTACGGCAGGTGGTCACGCCCCTGCAAACCCAGGCCTTGTGTGCCGAGCCTGCTGCATTGGCCGATCTGCTTGAAACCACGTGGGCCTGGGTCAACCAGAGCGAGGTCAATGGCTGTCGGCGCCAGGTCCTTACATTGGGCGACCCCGGCTACCCGCAGGCGCTGCTGAACATCGACGATCCACCTTTGGTGCTCTATGCCTATGGCGTTGCCAGCTTCGGGGAAAGCAAACCGGCCGGCGGCGTCGCTGAACCCTGGCCCATCACGGCACAACGCTGTCTGGCTATTGTTGGCAGCCGCAACCCCACACCGCAAGGCGCTGGCAATGCCCGGTTGTTTGCCAAAACGCTGGTGCAGGCCGGCTTGACGGTGGTGAGCGGGCTGGCTTTGGGCGTCGATGGTGCCGCCCACGAAGGCGCCCTGGAAGGCCTGACCGAAGGCGCCACTGACCTGCCAGCCACCATCGCGGTGATCGGCACAGGGCTGGACCGCGTCTACCCCAGGGCCCACCATGGCTTGGCACACCGGATTGCACAACAGGGTTTGCTGCTGAGCGAGTACCCGCTCGGAACGCCACCCATCAACGCCAACTTCCCCAAACGCAACCGCCTCATTGCCGGACTGGCCCGTGGCACGCTGGTGGTCGAAGCTGCGCTGCAGTCAGGCTCGCTCATCACAGCCCGACTCACTTCCGAACAGGGCAAGGATGTGTTTGCCATCCCCGGCTCAATTCATGCGGCGCAGTCGCGAGGCTGCCATGCGCTGATCAAGCAAGGGGCCAAATTGGTCGAGTCCGCGCAGGATGTGCTGGAAGAACTGCAGGGATTCAGCGCCGGGCCTGCAACGCCAGAAAATACGGCAGGTGACGCAGGCAATCCGGATGACGAAAGCGCACTTGGCGACCCCAGCGCGCTGCTCAAGGCACTCGGTTTTGATCCGGTCGGGCTGGATGCCCTGCAGGCACGGACACTGCTGGAAACCGCCGACCTGCAGGCCCAACTGATGACCCTGGAACTCGACGGCCAGGTGGCACGCCTGCCTGGCGGTTTGTTTCAACGCCAGGCAGGCGCCTGACTGGCGTTCAGGCCAGCAAGCGCTCGGGGTTGGCTTCCAGTTTGGCCATCGCCGAGCGGGTGGCACGCACCGTGAGCGAAGCTTCCTCTTGCGGTGCCAGCAAGCCTGCCTCCAGATAGGCCGCCAGGCGCACCGACTGGATCAGGTAACTGCGCCCGACCACAGACGCAAACAGGTGCAAATGGCCAATCGGACTGCGCCACACGTATTGCACCTGCACCGGTTGCTCAAGGTAATCCAGTGTGAACCAGGCACCCAGGCTCAGGTTTTGTGCCCAGGCCATCATGACCGGGCTCGGCTCAAGCCCTCCGCTGGTCACCACGTCAAGCTCCGAGGCATCAATGCCCAGCAAGTCTTCGATGCTCTGGGTATCAAGCGGCAATTCTTCGGCGCCATCGTCGGTGAAATAGTCTTCCAGATTGGCCAGTCTTTCGGCCAGGGCCTGAACTTGATCCAAGTCGATGGCTTGCGTCTTGGACATGAAAGCATCTGCCAGGATGTCGCTGATGACCTTGATGTGCCCGTCCTGGGCGTCCGAGCCCAAACCTAGCAGCGTCATGCCCGTGCGCAAAGACTTCAGCAAGGCCGGCATATCTGCAATCACCTGCGCGCGGTCAGCCCGGTTCGGCTTGGCACTCGCCGCCCAGATCAGGTTGGCTGCGGTTTTCTTGAGCAGCAAGGTTTGGGCATTTTTCGCCCCCTGGCGCATACTGGCCACGGCAATGACTTCTGCCCAGATCTTGTACAAAAATTCCCGGATTTCGTCGCGCACTGGCATGTCTTTGAGCTGATTGCGCAATTCAATGGTGCACTGGATCGCCAAGGTTTCCTTCTGTTCAACCTGCTGCGCCACGCCCACAACCTTCTGGGTTGAGCTTTTTTGGGTCAGGTAGCGCTTAAGAAACTCCTTGAACTCATCGTAAACACGCTGGTAAACACGCTCACCCGTGTCGGGATACTGCTCCACGACCTGAACCACCCGCTTGATTTCGGTCTCCAGCGCTTCACTGCTGATGCCGCTGGCATCAAACCCCAGCGCACAAGAGCCCATGTGGTCAATCAACCGGCGCGCCGGATGGTCCAGCCGGTTGAAAAAATCCGGATCAGCCAAAGCCAGGCTCAAGACCGGCATTTGCAGGCGCGCAAACCAGACCCGTATGCCCGGCGGAATGCGTTCTTCCTGCAAAATCGACTGAAACATCAGGGCAATCAGCTCAATGATGGCTTTTTCATCGTCGTTTTGCGCCAGGTGTTTGAGTTCAGCTGACTGCTGTTGCAACTCGCCCGCCAATCGCTGCACCAGCACGGTCCCCACCACGGCAGAGCCATCGCCAAACCCGGACAGAGCACCACCCAGCAGGGGACGCTGCGCCAGCGCTGTCATCAGTCTTTCCGAGGGGCCATGATGAAAGGCTGCCGTGAAATTCTGCACGGCTTGCACACCGCTCATCATGCGACCCACCCGGTCGAGGACACCCACCTCGCGCGCATCAGGCCAGGCAGGGGTGGCAGCTCCTGCCTGCTCAGGCCAGCCCGCATCGCCTTGCAGCGCCTCGCCAGCCATGCCCTGCGCCGGCCACCCCTGGGGTGCACCTGCGGCAGGTGACGGCCAGCCCGCTGAGGCGCCAGGCGCAACACGACCCGGCATGTAATTGGGTGGGTGATAGCCGTCGGGTGGATACATTGCCCGCCCCCGTGAAGCAGGCGGGGCATCGCTTGCCGCGACCGGCTTTTGCCTGATACGCGGCTCAAACGCGATCACTGGCAAAACACCTTGCGCTACCAAAAAGGCGTTGCTGCTTGCATAAATCTGTCGCCATTGCGTATTGACATGCTGCTGAACCAGATCGATGATCAGGGACCAGGACTCCAGCGAAAAGCCACAAGCCACCCACTGCTCAACCATGGCCTGCAACAAGACCTCTGGATGCACGATGTCACGGGCAGACAATTCTTGCGCTGGCTCCAGGTGCCGCAAACGCTTGCGCAAATCATTGACTTCACTGGCTGCCACCTCCATCAATGCCAAGGCCATTCGGGAGGCAAGCATCCGGTTTTCAACCGTTTCGGTGCTGACCAATTCGAGTTGATTTGGAAGCGACTGTGTGACAGCACGCCTTGCCACCGGCTGCAAACCAGCCTGCCAGGACTTCAATGTTGCAGCCAGCCAGCGCTCTTTTTGCTGTTCGTACAGCGTCCAGGTATCGCGTCGCAACTGCTGCTCGCGCATCGGCGTGACTTCGTTCAGCAGCGCAATCAAATGGTCCCGGATCGACGCCTGCAACACCGCCATCGCCTTCGCTGCATCGTCAATCAGACGCTGGCGAACGCGCGCCGCCAGAGAGGCGTTGTTTTGGTCCGATGACGGTGAGCTCATGTCAACAAATTCTAAACCGTGGCGCCCGAATTGGGGTCATTGGGATCGATGTCCTTCTTGACCGCGCCCCCCTTGACCAGGTCTTCACGCTTGATGCCCAGCCACATGGCTATGGTGGCAGCAACGAACACCGACGAGTAAATCCCGAACAAAATACCGATGGTCAGGGCCAGTGCAAAGTAGTACAGCGTGGCACCACCAAACAGCAGCATTGACAGCACCATGATCTGGGTCGAACCATGGGTGATGATGGTGCGACTGATGGTGGAGGTGATGGCACTGTTGATGACTTCCTCGGTACTCAACTTGCGGTAGCGGCGAAAGTTCTCGCGAATCCGGTCAAAAATAACCACCGACTCATTCACGGAATAGCCCAGCACGGCCAGCACGGCCGCCAGCACCGGCAGCGAAAACTCCCACTGGAAAAAGGCAAAAAAACCAAGAATAATGATCACGTCATGCATGTTGGCAATGATGGCCGCCACGGCAAACTTCCACTCAAAGCGCACCGCCAGATAAATCATGATGCCGATCACCACAAAAGCCAGCGCCTTCAGACCGTCCTCAACCAGCTCCTCCCCAACCTGCGGGCCGACAAATTCTGTGCGGCGCATGGTGGCCGTCGCGTCAAGCGCTTGCAGGGCAGCCATCACCTGCGTGCTTTGCTGCGCTGAACTGACGCCTTTTTGTGCCGGCAAACGAATCAGCACATCGCGCGACGTGCCAAAGTTTTGCACCTGCACATCGGTGAAGCCAAGTTTGGCCACGCCGGCGCGCACGGCGCCCAGGTCGGCCGGCTGCGAGTAAGTGACTTCCAGCAAGGTGCCACCGGTGAACTCCACCGACAGGTGCAGCCCGCGCGAAAACAGGAAAAACACCGCCGCCAGAAACGTCAGGCCCGAAACCAGATTGAACACCAGCGCATGCCGCATGAACGGGATGTCGCGTTTGATCCGAAAAAATTCCATGTTCTCTTTCTGTTATTCACTGACCTTGACGGCGGTCCCGGTGTCGGGGCGCCAGATGGTGCCAATCGACACCGATTTGAGGCGATTTTTGCGCCCGTACCAGAAATTGACCAGGCCGCGCGAGAAAAACACGCCGGAGAACATGCTGGTCAGGATGCCCAGGCAGTGCACCACAGCGAAACCACGCACGGGGCCGGAGCCAAACGCCAGCAGCGCCACGCCTGCGATCAGGGTGGTGATGTTGGAGTCAAAAATGGTCGCCCAGGCACGGTCGTAGCCGGTGTGAATGGCCGCCTGTGGCGATGCGCCAGCGCGCAACTCTTCTCGAATGCGCTCGTTGATCAGCACATTGGAGTCAATCGCCATGCCCAGCACCAGCGCCATGGCGGCCATGCCCGGCAGCGTCAGGGTGGCTTGCAGCATCGACAGCACCGCCACCAGCAGCATCAAATTGAAGGCCAGCGCAATGCTGGAAAAGACACCGAACAGCATGTAATACAGGCACATGAAAATCGCCACCGCCACAAAACCCCAGGTCACGCTGTTGAAGCCCTTGGCAATGTTTTCCGCACCCAGGCTCGGGCCGATGGTGGTTTCCTCGATGATTTCCATCGGCGCCGCCAGCGAGCCAGCGCGCAGCAGCAAGGCCGTGTCATTGGCCTCCATGGTGGTCATGCGACCCGATATCTGCACCCGGCCACCGCCAATTTCAGAACGAATCACCGGCGCAGTGACCACTTCGCCACGGCCTTTTTCAAACAACAAAATGGCCATCCGCTTGCCCACGTTTTCACGCGTCACATCACGAAAGATGCGGGTGCCCTTGGCGTCCAGGTTCAGATTGACAGTGGGTTCCTGGGTCTGGCTGTCAAAGCCGGGCTGCGCGTCAGTCAGGTTCTCACCGGTCAGAATGACCTGCTTCTTGACAATGACCACCTGGCCATCGCGCTCCAGATAACGCTCGGAGCCAAACGGCACCATCGCATTGCCCATCTCAGCGGCGCGGGCCTCGGTGCTTTCGTCCACCATGCGCACCTCCAGGGTGGCGGTGCGGCCCAGAATGTCCTTGGCCTTGGCCGTGTCCTGCACACCCGGTAACTGCACCACGATGCGGTCCAGCCCCTGCTGCTGAATGACCGGCTCGGCCACACCCAGCTCATTGATGCGGTTATGCAGCGTGGTGATGTTTTGCTTGAGTGCCTGGTCCTGGATGCGCCGGGCAGCGTCAGGCTTGATGGAAGCCGTCAACTTGAACTCTGCGCCCTCAGCCACATCCGAGGTTTCCAGGTCGGCAAATTGGTCCTCGAACACGAGCTTGGCAGCGTCCAGCGTGGCCGCATCGCGAAAACGTACTTCGATGGTTTGCCCAACGCGATTGATACCGCTGTGGCGAATATTTTTTTCACGCAGGTTGGTGCGCACGTCGCCGGACAAGGATTCTGCCCGCTTGGTCAGCGCCGCCTGCATGTCCACCTGCAGCATGAAGTGCACACCACCGCGCAAGTCAAGCCCCAGGTACATGGGCGAAGCACTCAGGGACGTGAGCCAGGCGGGCGAGCGCGACAGCAAATTAAGCGCCACCACATAGCCCGGGTTAGCGGCATCGGGCACCAGGGCTTTTTGAATGGCATCTTTGGCTTTGAGCTGGGTGTCGGTGTCAGCCAAGCGCACCTTGATCGAGGCGCCGTCGAGCGTGACCACCTCGGGCGAGATCCCCGCGCCCTGGAGCGCGGTTTCCACCTGAGCCAGAGTGCTGCTGTCAATTTTGATCAGCGTCTTGGCAGACGACACCTGCACGGCGGGTGATTCACCAAAAAAGTTGGGCAGGGCATACAAGCCCGCCACCACCAGCGCGATCACAATGACCACGTATTTCCAGACCGGGTAACGATTCATGACCGCCCTTATGACATCAAACTACAAAATACTGACACCAGGCCAGCACACAGGTTGCCGACTTACTTGATGCTGCCCTTGGGCAAGACCTGCACCACGGCGCTGCGCTGCAAATGCACTTCCACACCATCGGCCACTTCAATGTCAATAAAACTGTCGCCCAGCTTGGTCACCTTGCCCAAAATGCCGCCTGCCGTGGCAACTTCGTCGCCCTTGGACAAGGCCTCGATCATGGCTTTGTGCTCTTTGGCTTTTTTCATTTGCGGGCGAATCATCACGAAATACAACACCACAAACATCAGCACCAATGGCAACATGCCCATCAGTGACGACTGCATGTCGCCGCCAGCGGCAGCAGCGGGAGCGGTTTGGGCAATAGCAGAAGAAATAAACACAGCAAACTCCAAATAAATAAAACAAATAAAACAGATCACGCCAGAAAAAGCGCATTCAAGCGCGCTTTTCAGCCAGCCGAGCATTGTATGCGGGCGGTAATTGTGCAATTTTGTGCGGCTGCGGTGCAAACTGGTGTGGGTTTATTCCCCGCTGCAAGCCGGGTCTCGCCCCGCCGGGCGGTGTTGTCACAACAGCTCGGCTGCCCGCGCCCTGCTGAATGAAGACCGCAGGGTTGCCGCATCAATGCAGCCCAAGCTCACACGTCAAGGCGGCGCCTTGGGCCAAAGCACCCACAGCTGCAACGGCTGCTTGAGTCGGCCGGCCAGCGCACCGGCGGCAGCGCCCCAGCCGGCAAAATAATCGGCCCGCACCGCACCGCGTATGGCACTGCCGGTGTCCTGCGCCAGCACCAGCCGCTGCAAGGCGATTTGTGGCCCTTGTGATGCCAGCCACACCGGCGTGCCGTAGGGAATACTTTGCGGGTCAACGGCAATCGAGCGGCCCGGCGTCAGCGGCACGCCCTGCGCGCCCTTGGGGCCAAAGACGGCATCAAACTCACCCAGCGCCTCCTCTTTAAAAAATACCACGCGTGGGTTGCGCCACAACAGCTCATTGACACGTTGCGGATTTTTCTGCAGCCAGGCCTGAATTCCGGGCCAGGTGGCGTCGCGCAATTCACCCTGATCGAGCAGCCAGCGGCCAATGCTCTGGTAAGGATGGCCGTTGTGGCCGGCATAGGCGAGCCTGACAGTGCGCACGCTGCCGTCTGGCTCGGTGACGCGGACGCGCCCCGAACCCTGAATTTGCAGCACCATGGCTTGCACCGGGTCGTCCAAGTAAACAATTTCGCGGCCACGCAAAGCGGCTTTTGCCGCAGCATCGGTGTCGATTTGCTGGCGGCTAAACCAGGGCTGCCGGGTGCCCAGATCGGCCGGCAATCGGTACAGGGGCACGGTGAACCCGGCACCGGGCAAGCGCCGCCCCTGCAATTCAGGCTCAAAGTAGGCCGTCAACAAACCCGCAACCGGCCCGTCCTGCAGCGATTCCACCCGGTACGGCTGCAGCCGCGCCAGCAGCCACTGGCGTTGCTCGTCGCCGGTGCCAATGCTCAAACGGCGCACCTCCGGGCACAGCGGGGCAAACACCGGCCCCGGGCGCTCACAGCTTTTGAGCCAGGCGTTCCAGGCCTCAAACAAGGCGTCGTCACCAAACCCCGGCAGCTCGGACCAGGCCACCGGCTGCCAGCGGCTGACGCCGCGCAGCAGGGGCGGGACCGACGCCACCGTGTCAGGCAGCCCCAAGGGCTCGGCGGGTGGCGGCGCGCTGGTGCTCACGGGCGCAACTGGCGCATCGGGCGCGGGCAGCGGCACCGTGCCACAAGCCAGCAGCATACCGGTGACCAGGGCCACCAGCGAGCGCGTCAAAAACAGCGGCAGCGCCATCACAGCATCCGGTGCGCAAGCGCTGGCAAGCGGCTGCGGCACTGCTGCATCAGATCCCAGGACAAATCGGCCAACACCACGCCGGCCCCGTCCTGCTCGCGCTCGGCCAGTACCTGGCCCCAGGGGTCGACCAGCATGGCGTGGCCCCAGGTACGGCGCTGGTTGGGATGCAAGCCGCCCTGGGCGGCAGCCACCACAAACGACAGGTTTTCAACGGCACGGGCACGCAATAACAGCGCCCAGTGGTCTTGCCCGGTGGTGTAGGTAAAGGCAGCAGGCACCAGCAGCAGATGCGCCCCGGCCTGTGCGTAATGCCGGTACAGCTCGGGGAAGCGCAGGTCATAACACACGCTCAAGCCAATGCGCCAGTTGTGCCCATCCACCGAAGCCAGATCAAAGCTGACCGGTTGCTGGCCGGCGGCCAGCACCTGCGACTCGTCATAACGCTCCACCCCGTTGTCATAGCGGAACAAGTGCATTTTGTCGTAGCGCGCCACGCACTGGCCGGCGGGATCAAACACCAGCGAGCTGTTGTACACGCGTTCGCCGGTGCGACCCGAATCAGGCAACGCTGACCCGGCGCTGATGGGCAAGGTGCCCGCCACCAGCCACAGGCCCAGTTCGCGCGCGCTGTCGCTCAAAAACTGCTGCATCGGGCCATGCCCGAAGGGTTCCTGGATCGCCAGTTTGTCGGCATCACGCTGGCCCATCAGGCAAAAATACTCGGGCAGCACCGCCAACTCGGCGCCCGCCCGGGCGGCCGACTGCAGCAGTGTTTGGGCCGCCGCCAGATTGGCAGACAGCTCGGGGCCGGACACCATTTGAATGGTGGCAACTTTCATGGTTTTGTCTCCGGTGCGGCCGCGCGACCGCGCGGCACTTTGGTCATTTGGGGGTCGGCCCAGGTGCCGTCAATGTGAAACTCCTGGGTGGCGGATTCGATCAGCGGGCGGCGCAAAAACATCTGCGCCAGAAAAGTGCCCAAACCCACCGCCGGGTTGATCACCGTGGCCAGCAGGGACGCCGTGCCGGCGTTGATCTCCGGGATCACCACCACCCTGAGGTCCTGGGTCTCGCGGGCAATGTCGGTACTGCCTTCCATCAACACAGCCGCGTTGACGCCTTTCATTTGCAGGTTGTTGGTGTAAGCCATGCCCTGGTCAATCTTGACGTCGCCGCGGAAAAAGTCAAACGAAAAGCCCTCGCTGAAGACGTCCCTGAAATCCAGCGTCAGGCGCCGTGGCAGGGCCTGCAGGCTCAGCACCCCAAGCAGCTTGGCGATGCCGGGATCGGCCTTGAGAAACTGGCCGGATTCGACATTGACCGTAAAAGCCCCGCCCATGGACGGGTAGTCCGGGCTCAGGGGCGAGCCCAGCCAGCCCACCTGGCCCTGGATTCGGCCGCGCCCACCGCGCACCACGCCCTTCATGCCCAAGCGGCTCAGCAAGGCGCCACTGTCGTTGACGTCAAGTTTGAAATCCATCGCCGTGCGCCGTCGCGCGCTCTGCGCCGCCGACGCCCGCTGCGCAGCCCAACTGCCAGTGGCCATAAAACTGGCCTCAGGACCCACCAAATTGAACTGGTTCAAACGCCATTCGCGCACGCCCGACTCGCCCGCGGCAGCGGCACTGCGATTGACCGCCTGCACCTCCAGGCGCCCCAGCTGCTTGCCACGCAGTTCAAAGTCGTCCACCACAATGTCGAGCGCCGGGATGCTGGCGGGCTGCGCATCCAGCAACGCCTCGACATCGCTCGCCACGCTGGGGGCAATGGTCAGGCGCGCCAGCCGGGCATAGACCCGGCCTTCGGTCACGCCATTGGGCAAGCTGGCGGGCTGGCGGTATTCGAGGTAGCCATTGAGCTCGCTGGCCGCCAGATTGGCGCGCCACAGGCCGGCGACCTGGTCGCCACCCATGACCACCTGGTTGAACTGGCGCCCGCCAAACGTCAACAACGCCGAGCGCACCGCCCACTGGTCGGGCAAATACGAATTGGCGAGCTTGCTGCGCGGCGTCGGGCCACCCAGGGTCTGGGTCATCACCTCGGCCCAGGCGTCTGCGTTCAAAGCGGCAAGCTGGACATTGGCCGTGACCCCCGATGCGGGCAGCGGTGCCGACTCCTGGGCGTCCAGCCCGACCGCAATGGCACCGCGCAGCACGCGCGCCTCAGCTTCAGACACATCACGCTCATAAACCAGCTGCACCTGGTCGGCCACCGACAGCGTCAGCCGATCTTGCAGCGGCGTGGCCACGTCGTCCAGCAAGGCGGTCTGGAACCGCAAGGGCAACACCGCGTCAGCCGGTTTGTCAAAAGGCGGGGGCAAACGCAAGGCCATGCCTTGCAGGTTGCTGTTGACCTGCAACTCGGGCACCCCGTGGCGCAGCCCCAGCGCAGCGGTGTAGGCCGCACTGCCGCTGGCCTGCCGCGCCAGGCGCGCCACAAAGCCCAGTTCGCTCGCCTGGCGCAAGCCTTCGGCCGAGGCATTGCCACGGGCACGAATCAGCGTGGGCGCACCGGCAGCTGCAGACGGCCCGGCCGCCAGCAGCAGGCCGCCATCAAGCTGCACCGCACCGCCCAGCATCTGAGCCTGCACACCAACCAGAGAAAAGCCGCTTTCGGTGAAATTGAGGCGGCCACGGGCCCGCGTCAGCCGGGGGCTGTCTGGCGTGATCTGCACCTCGTTACCCGCCAGCATGATGCTGCCGCGCACGCTGGACTGGTTGATGTCGGCAATCGGCAGCGTCAGCCGAAGCTTGTAATCCGCATTGCCCGTGGCCACGCTGTCTGCCAATGCAGCCCCCGTCATGTCACGCAGGGGCGAGGCATTGACCAGCCGCAGCAACTCGGGCAGTGGCCCCTTGATGTCGGCATCGACCAGCACCTCGGTATGGTTCAAATCGGCAATCCGGGCTTCTACCCGACTCACCTGCAAGGCGCTGCCCTCACCCAAGGTGGCGCGCGCGTTGTTGACCAGCAATTGCATGCGGTCAATCACCAGCTCGCCGCTCAGCTCGGTCAGCCTGGGCCAGGGCAGATCAGCGGCCTCCTGCAGGCTGGGCGGCACATAGGCCAGACTGACGCCCGCCACCTGCGCGCTGATTTTAAAAATTCCCTTTTGGGGGTCCACCTCGGGCAACTGGTCAATCTCGCCCTTGACCTGAAAGCGCACTGCTGTGGCCTGCCCGCCCAGCACCGCATCGCGCACATAGTCGCGCGCTTCCTGGTCAATGACCAGCGGCAGGTAACGGTGCACTTGCTTGCCCTCGGCTCGGCTCAGGCTGGCCTGCAAGTCCAGCACGCCCGGGTAAAGCGCACCAGACGCCGACTCGGCCGGGTCGGCGGTTTGCCATTTGATCTGGGCCTCGCCTGCGGCATCTGCATTGGCAAATTTGAGCTTGTCGAGTTGCAGCGCCAGGCGCTCGCCCTGGCGCTGCCAGCGGGCCTCGGCCGCCAGCGATGTCACGGCAATCAGCGGCTGCTGAAAAATGCCCGGCAAGTCAACACTGCCGTCCAGCATTGCAAGCCGGGCCTGGCCACCCTGCTGGTCAAAGTCAAAGTCCAGATCAAGCCCTGTCACCCCTGGCGCAGGCGCCACCGCAGCCACGCCCAGCCGACTAACCCGGCCTTTGGCGGCGTAGCGCTGCGGCGCGTTTAATGGCCCTTGCCAGCTCAGCTGCAGCGTCTCCACCTGCCCTTTGGGGGCATGGCGTTGCAGCCCATCGCGCACCCCGACCGCCAGCGGCAAGCGGCTGGCAATTTGCGCCAGCGCGGCCAGGTCCAGCCGGTCGGCCCTGAACTCGCCGCGCCCAAGCGCACCGTTGTCGGCCTGCTCCAGCTGCAACTGCACGTTACCGCCAGGCCAGTGCAAGCCGTCCGGCGTGTCAAAGCGCAAGGCCTCGGTAAAAAACTCAAACCCCGAAGGCAGCCGCTGCCCACCCAGCCGGCCCTGTACCCGCTGCACCGCCAGCGGCTCCAGATCCGGGCCCAGCAGCACCCGAACCTCTGCCAGCGCCACGTCGGCCACCGCCGCCTGAACGCTGCCCTCAGAAATGTCCAGCCAGGCGCGCAGCGCACCGCGACCCTGGCTCAAATCAAAGCCAAGCGGCATGTAGCGGTGCAGTTCAGACAAATCGACCTGCTCAAAAGCGCCATACAGCTGACCATCCCATGCTTGCCAGCGGCCAGGCTGGCGCGACAACAAGGGCTGCAAGAATTTGCCGCGCAGGCTAAAGCTGCTGCCCCACGATTCTGGCGGCGTGGCATCCAGACGCAGGTCGTGGTGCCGTCCCCGGTTGCGCACCACCAGCGCCACCTGCTGCAGCAGGAGCGGCGGCGCAGCCCGTAGCTCGTCGGTCCAGCGCAGGCTGCCGTCATGAATGGCAAACTCACGCTGCGAAAAAAACCAGTCCAGCGCGGCACTGTCGCCCTGCTGCCCGGTGCCAAAATCCAGCCCGCCAATGGTGATTGTTCCGTCGGCGGCGCGGCGCACATCGAGCACCGGCCGATCGATGTAAATTTGCTCAAAACCCAGCCGCCACAGCGAACGCGGCGACACGGCGATCAGCACGCGCGGCAAATGCAGCGCCACCCGGTCTTGCGCATCGAGCAGACGCACGTCGCTCAGCTCAAACGATGGCACCATGCCGACAGACTGGGCGGCCACCGCCCCGATGCGCACCTTTACCCCCAGCGCCTGCATGGCCCGGGCTTCCAGCTGCGGGCGAAATTGGTCGATTCGCGGCACAATCACGAAATGCAATGCCGCCCAGGCCAGCCCGAGCAGCAGCCACGCCAGAAACACCGCAGCCAACAGCCAACGCGTCAGGCCCGACCAGGTTTTCAGCAGTTTGAAGGCAAGCAGCGACACCTTGATTTGATAAAAGTTAATCAACCAGAATTATGACCCGACCATCCCTGGCCACCCATTCCCGCTTTGCCCAGCGCGTGCGCCGCCGTTATGAGGCCGAACTGGCACTGCTGGCCCCTGGCGTACCCGACCCGGCGCTGCTGCAAACCACCTTTGAGGCGCTGCGGGCACAGGGACAAAGTCTGGCCAATGCGCTGCGCATTACCCGCCAGCTGGTGATCGAGCGCCTGCTGTGCCTGGACTGCGAGCAGCAGCTGCCACTGGCCCAGGTGACTCAGGCCATGACTGACCTGGCCGAGTTTGCACTCAACCACGCGCACGCGCACGCGCACGCTGAACTCGAACAAAGCCACGGCGCACCCCTGACGCCCACTGGCGCGCGCGCCGAGGTCTGGATTGTGGGCATGGGCAAGCTCGGCGCGCGCGAGCTCAACGTGTCAAGCGACATCGACCTGATCTACGTCTATGACGAAGACGGCGACACCGCAGGCAACGCCTTGGGGCGCGGGCGCATCAGCAACCACGAATACTTTGGCAAGCTGGTGCGCGCGGTCTACACGCTGGTGGGCGACACCACCGAGCATGGCTTTGTGTTCCGTGTCGACCTGGCTTTGCGCCCCAACGGCAATTCGGGCCCGGCTGCGGTGTCGCTGGACGCGCTGGAAGAATACCTGCATGTGCAGGGCCGCGAATGGGAGCGCTTTGCCTGGCTCAAGAGCCGGGTCGTGGCCCCGTTTGAGAGCGTCGCCAGCGGCGCCATTCAGGCACTGCGCAAGGTGGTGATGCCCTTCGTGTTCAGGCGTTACCTTGACTACAGCGTGTTTGATTCGCTGCGCGTGCTGCACCGGCAAATTCGCGAGCACGCGGCCAAGCGCAGTGCCGGCCACCCCGAGCGTGCCAACGACGTCAAGCTGTCGCGCGGCGGCATCCGCGAAATTGAATTCACGGTGCAGCTGCTGCAGGTGGTGCGCGCCGGCCATTTCCCCGAACTGCGCACCCGCCCAACCCTGAGTGCGCTGGTACGCCTGGTACGCGCCAATTTGATGTCGGAGCAGACCGCCCAGACTCTGGCACAAGCTTACGTCTTTTTGCGCCAGATCGAACACCGCATCCAGTATCTGGACGACCAACAAACCCATGTGCTGCCCACGCAAGACCACGACCTCAACTGGATCGCCGAGACCATGGGGTTTGCCAGTTCGCAAGCGCTGCTGAGCCAGCTTGATACCCACCGCGAGCTGGTGGCACAAGAATTTGACAAACTGCTGGGCGGGCCCGAGCCCGAATGCAAGGGCTGCAACAACGGCAAAGCCAAGCCCACCAACCAGTCCATCGACGAGCTGCTGCCGCAGTTGGGTGAAGCCTTTCGCCAGCGACTTGAATCCTGGTGCCAGCACCCGCGCGTGCTGGCGCTGCGCGACGAAGCCCGCGAGCGCCTGCAGCGCCTGCTGGGCCGCACCGCGCAATGGGTGCGCGAAGACCGCGTCACCGAAGAAGCTGCGGTGCGCCTGGTGGACTGGATGGAGCCGCTGCTGCGCCGCGAGAGTTACCTCGCCTTGCTGCTGGAGCGCCCGCAAGTGCATGAACGCCTGCTGCGGCTGCTGGGTGCAGCGCGCTGGCCGGCGCGCTATTTGCTGCGCCACCCCGGCGTGATTGACGAGTTGGCCAGCCCCGCCATGATGCAAGAGCGCTTCAACCCGGTGGAGTTCGAAGCCGAGCTTGACCACCGCCGCACGTCCTTGACCGGCACCGGCGAGGACGACGAAGAAACCCTGCTCAACCTGCTGCGCCGCGCCCACCATGCCGAGGTGTTTCGCACCCTGGCGCGTGACATCGAGGGCAAGCTCACGGTCGAACAAGTGGCCGACGACCTGAGCGCACTGGCCGATGCCATTTTGCGCATCACCACCCGCTGGTGCTGGAGCCGCCTGAAAAAGGCGCACCGCGAGCAGCCCCAATTTGGCATCATTGCCTACGGCAAGCTGGGCGGCAAGGAACTGGGCTATGGCAGTGACCTGGACATCGTGTTTGTGTTTGATGACGACGACGACAACGCCTCAGAAATCTATGCCGCACTGGTGCGCAAACTCATCAATTGGCTCACCGTCAAAACCGGCGAGGGCGACTTGTATGAAATTGACACCGCGCTGCGCCCCAATGGCAACGCCGGCCTGCTGATCACCAGCTTTGCCGCTTATGCCAACTACCAGCAGCAACGTGGGTCGAATACCGCCTGGACCTGGGAGCACCAGGCCATGACCCGGGCGCGCTGTGTGCTGGGCGATGCGTCGCTGCACCAACGGTTTGATGCGGTGCGTAAAGCCGTCATCAGCGCACCGCGCGATGCAAACAGCTTGCGCGCCGAAATTGCCGCCATGCGAGACCGCATGGCTGAGGCACACCCGGTCAAGGCCGACAAGTTTGACATCAAGTACAGCGCCGGCGGCATGATCGATGCCGAATTTGTGATGCAGTTTCTGGTGCTGTCGCAATCAGGCGCTCACCCCGAACTGATCGCCAACGCCGGTAATATTGCCCTGCTGGAACGCGCTGAAATTCTGGGGCTGCTGCCCACGGGCCTGGGCCATGCCGCCGCCAGTGCCTACCGCGCCATGCGCGGCGTGCAGCACAAGGCGCGCCTCGACGAAACCAGCACCCAACTGGCCGCGCACACCATGCAAGCCGAGCAGGATGCGATTCTCGCCCTGTGGCACCAAATCTTCGTCCCCTCCCCCTCACATTCCTGATGACCACTTGACACCATGCAAAAATTCGCCTTGATCCCCCTCCTTGCCACCGCTGTTCTGCTGAGCGCTTGCAGCGACCGTGTCACCGACACCCACCCCGAGCAACTGGTCAGCAAGCGCCAGGCCGTTTTCAAACAGTTCACAAAAACGCTCGAACCCCTGGGCCTGGTCGCGCGTGAGCGGCAAGACTACCTCAAGGCCGACTTCGTGGCCAATGCCACGGCACTGCAGGATCTGTCAAAACAACCCTGGGTTTACTTCACTGCGGATGGCAATTACCCGCCCACGCGGGCCAAGCCCGAAGTCTGGAGCCAGGCGGGTGATTTCAAACAAGCTCAGGACAGCTTTATGGTCAGCGTGGACAAGCTGGCAGCGGTGTCGGGCAGCGCCGACCTGCCCGCCATTCGGGCCAGCGTGGACGAAGTGCAGAAAAGCTGCAAAAGCTGCCACGACCAGTTTCGCAACGAAGCGCCGGGCGGCTAGGTCACTGATTTGCAGTCGGCGTCAGCCAGCGCGCAGCAAAGTCGTCGGCGCCGACAGGTTTTCCGAATAAATAGCCCTGCCCCACCTCGACTCCCAAACCCATCAGCGCCTGGCGCTGGGCGTCTTGCTCGATGCCTTCTGCCACCAGGGAATGGCCCAGGTTGTGCGCCATATCCACAATGGTTTGCACCAGCACAGCATCGTTCTCGTGGGTCAACATGCCACTGACAAAGCTTATGTCGATCTTGATCACCGACACGGGCAACTGGCGCAGGTAGGTCAGGCTGGAGTAGCCAGTGCCAAAGTCGTCAATCGACATCGACACGCCCATGGCGCGCAAGCCCTCCAGCCGCGCCAACTGCGACGGCGTGTGCTGCAGCAAAGCGTCTTCGGTGATCTCGAGCTCAAGCGATGTCGCAACGACCCCGTTTTCCGTCAGCAAGTTCTGCAGCCACTCCCGCATGTCGGGGCGCTGCAGGTCGGCCACATTCTGGTTAACCGACAGGCGCCAGGCAGGCTGCCACAGGCCCGCCCCCAGCCAGCAACCCAACTGGCGCAAGGCTTCATTCATGACCCAACGGTCAAGCGCCACCAGCAAGCCGCACTTCTCGGCAATACCGATGAATTCACCCGGCAGCACCAGACCATTGCCCGGTCGCTGCCAGCGCACCAAGGCTTCAGCCCCCATCAGAGCGCCATCGTTGAGGCGGCACTTGGGCTGATAGAACACGCGCAATTGCTGCTGTTCAATGGCCTCGGCCAGCTCGGTCTGGATGGCAAAGGCGTGGTCATTGACTTGACTCATGGTGGCAGCGTAACTGGCGACCCGGTTGCGCCCGCCCAATTTGGCACCGTACATGGCCATGTCGGCATTGCGCAGCAGCAAATCGGGGCTGTCGCCGTCTTCGGGGAACATGGCGAGACCAAAACTTGCCATGGGCCGATACGACACCGCTTGAGCCAGTGCAATCGGCTCGCGCAAACGCTCCAGCAAGCTACCGGCCACCGCCTGCGCACCGACCCGGTCGGCATTGGGCAGCAACACCACGAATTCATCACCCCCCAGGCGCGCCACCGTGTCTTCGGTGCGCACCCCCACAAGCAGGCGTTGGGCAATCCGGCGCAACAACTCGTCGCCCACATCGTGGCCCAGCGTGTCGTTGACCTCCTTAAAGCGATCCAAATCGACAAACAGCAGCGCAAAACCATTGTTTTGACGTCGCGACAAGGACATCAACTGGGAAATACGGTCATTGAACAGCGAGCGGTTGGGCAAGCCGGTCAGACTGTCGAAAGAGGCTTGGTGCGCCAGCGCCAGCTGGGCGTTGTGCAGCTGGGTCACATCGGTTTGCACGGCAATGTAATGCACCACTTTGTCCAGCTCATCGCGCACCAGGTTGATGCTGCACCAGACGGTGTAATGGCTGCCGTCAGCGCGACGGTTGTTGATTTCACCCGACCAGTGGCCGTGGGCGTGGATGGACTTCCACATGGTTTCGTAAAAAGCCTTGTCCTGGCGGCCAGACTTGAGAATATTGGTTTTTCTGCCCAGCACCACTTCGGCAGAAAAGCCGGTTTGCAGCGTGAAGGCCGGGTTGACCCGCACGATCCGGGTGTCGGCGTCGGTGATGACAATGGACTCGTTCGAGCGCATGAACACCACCTCGCTGAGCAGCGTCTGACGCTGCTGCGCCTTCAGGGCGGTGATGTCGGTCGAAATTCCGCCCACACCATAAATCCGGCCTGCCATGTCAAACAGCGGAAATTTGTGTGTCAAGAAATCCACTTTGCTCTGCGATGCGGCCACGTAAAACGGCTCTTCCACGGTGATTGACTCACCACTTTGCAACACCTTCTGGTCGCTCCGATTGCGCAAAATGGCTTCCCGAACAGGTAAAAAAGCGTCGCGCATTTGGCCCAACACCTGCTCGCGCGATCGGCCCACAAAGTTCAGCAGGGTCTTGTTGGCCAGCAGCATCCGGCCTTCGGTGTCGGTGGCGTAAATCAGGCTGTCACTGGAATCAAGCAACAAGGTGTAAAAGCGTTGCGCCTGTTCGCGCCCCACTTCAGCGGTGTGGTCCACCAACAGGACCAGCGCCCATCGGTCCAACTTGTAGTCGATGGTCAGGCCAATCAGGTGCAGATCAAATACCGGGGTTTGCGCGCCACGGTCACCCACCACCACTTTGTGCAACACCAGCGTGTCACCCGGTGCCAGGTCGCGCAGTGCCACATGCAGCCGGGTCCGGTCCTCCACACTGAGCAGCTGCCACAGGCGACTGTCGGTGTTGACAAAGCGCTTGCGCGGCCCCAGGAGCGTATCGCCAAGCTGGTTGCAGTCTTCCACCACCCCCTTGACGTCCACCACCACGGCGGGCAAAGGCATTTGGTCAAACAGGGTTTGGTAGCGCTTGCGCGCCAGTTCGGCGCTTTGCTGGGCCGCGCGCAGCTCGTCGTTTTGCAGTTCCAGCTCAACTTGGTAAATGCGCAGGTCCTCCAGCAGCTTGGTCACTTGCAGCGCGTCCATCACCCCCTCTGGCTGGTCACTGTCGCCTTGCGCCAGCACCACTTGCGCGCGTTGCTTGAGCAGCTGCAATCGCTCCTGTTTTTGTCCGGTGGACTCTTCCGACGAGTTCATGCAACGGATCCTGCCGCCAATTTTCGCCACTCGGTGATGTTGACGTGGCTGACCACGGCGCCCGGTTGCTCACCACCCACGGCCGACACATGCATGACAAACCAGCGCTCCACGGTGGGCGAGTGGCACGGGTATTCCAGCGAAAAATGCGGCCTGCGCCCTTCCAGCACCTCGCGCACGCCGCGCTGCGCGCCCTGGGCGGTTGGGTCTGGCGGCTCGTGCATATCCTTGCACACCTCAAGGTAGTTCACACCAGGGCCGGAATGCACCATGGCGACGTCGCCATTGTCCATGGCAAACTGGCGCCAGGCAGCGTTGACCAGAGTGATGACGCCGACACTGTTGAGCACGGCAATGTGCTCGGACAGCGAGTCAATGATGTGCTGCAAGCGCGACACCTCGTGCAGGGCGGTCACGTCCATGAAGGTGATCACGGCACCTTTGGCACTGCTAGACGGTACGCTGTAGGGCAACATGCGCACAAAATAATGCAGGCCATTGATGCCCCGGACTTCTTTTTCGACCTTGTTGCCGTCAGAAAGTGTTCGCGTCAGGTCGGTGATCAGCTCGGGGTACAGCAGCGTGTGCGCCAGGTCGTCCAGCGGGCGGCCAATGTCGGAGTCGCGCAGTCTGAAGATATGGGTGGCATCGGGGCTGAAGCGGGTCAGGTGCATGTGCTCATCGACAAACACGGTACCCGCTGACACGGCTTGCGCCATGTTGTCCAGGTCGGCGTTCAGGCGGTTCAGGATGTCGATTTTTTCCTGGTACTCGGCATTGACGGTGTTGAGCTCTTCGTTGACCGACTGCAGTTCTTCGTTGGAGCTTTGCAGCTCTTCGTTGGAGCTCATCAGCTCTTCGTTGGTGGACTGCAACTCTTCGTTCGAGGTCTCCAGTTCTTCGACAGTGGCCTGCAGGCTCTCGCGGGTGGCGCTGAGCTCACGCTCCAACACATCCATGCGCTCGGCGGTCTCGGAGTCGAGGTCAATGGTGTGACTGGCATCGGCGGGCACAGCAGCGTGCAATTGCTCGAAGGCCAGTAGCGTCAGGCGTTCACCTTCCACCTCCTCCACCGGCCAGGCGCTCAGGCGCATGTATTCGGTTTCGCCTTCGGGGGTGGTGAATTTGAGGCGATCCGAGCTCACGCTCATGCCCTCACGCCCGGCCTTGAACACCAGCGCCACCGCCACCGGCACCAGCGGATCGGGCAGGATGCGGTTCATGTCGAGGCTGGCGTGGCCCTCGCGCAGCTGCAAAAAGCGGTGCACCTCGCCATAGGAGTGCACCAGCTCGTGACGGCCGTTGACCAAAATGGCGGCAGGCGGCGCAAAGGCCTTGAGCAAGGCGGCAAAACCCTGCTCGACCACAGTGGGCTTGAGACGACTGGCGCGCCCGCGCTGGCTGGTCACTTGCGTCAGGCCATTGCCGTAGCCGGACACCGTGTTGCGGGACATGTCCAGCGGGTAGCTCATGGGCCGCACCATTTCCCAAATTTTGTGGCGCGCACTGACCGGGCTGAAGTCTTTTTGCAGCTCGCCCAACGATTCGCTTGAGCCCTGAAAGAAATGGCCGCCCGGCAGCAGCGCGTATTGCAGGCGCTTGAGCGCCCGATCCTGCGCCGACGACTTGAAATAAATCAGGGCGTTGCGGCACGCCACCAGGTCCATGCGGGTAAAGGGCGGGTCGGTCAGGAGGTTGTGACGGGCAAACACAATGCACTGGCGCAGCTCGTTTTTGACCACAAAGTTGTTGCCCTTTTTGACAAAAAAGCGCTCCAGCTGTTGCGGCGACACCTCGGCTGCAATGGATTCGGGGTAGGTCCCGGCACCGGCGGTCTCGACATTTTGCTGCTCCACGTCGGTGGCAAAAATTTTCAGGGTAGGCCAGTGCTTGAGCTGGTCAAACGCCTCCAGAAACAGCATGGCCACCGAATAAGCTTCCTCGCCGGTGGACACCGCTGCCAGCCAGACCCGAATCGACTCACCCGCCTGCTTTCTGGCCACCAAAGGCTCAATCACCTGGCGCGCCAGAATGTCAAAGGCTTCCGAATCGCGGAAAAAGCTGGTCACCGGGATCAGCAACTCGCGGCGCAGCGTCATCACCTCGTGGCGGTCATCACCCAGCAAGTCAAGGTAGGACTCCAGCGAAGTCACCTGGCGCACATTCATGCGCCGCTCAATGCGCCGCATCACGGTGCCAGATTTGTACTCCTGAAAATCAATGCCGCCCACCTGCAGCAGCAGGTGCAAGATGCCGCTCATGGCCGCCTCGGGGCTGATGGCCAGCGCCCGACCGGCCTGCGCATCGAGCGCCACCGCCGCCTGCACGATGGGTTGGTTTGAAATATGCGCCAGCAAACGGGCGCCAATCTGGTCCACCGGCAAAATGGCATCCACCAGACCGGTGGCAATCACACTGCGCGGCATGCCGTCAAACTTGGAATCCAGCGGCTCCTGGGCAATCAAAAAACCACCCGCATCGTTGATGGCAGCAGCACCCCGGGTGCCGTCCGAGCCCGTGCCCGACAGCACCACCCCCACGCACTGCGCGCCGTAGTACGCCGCCAACGACTTGAAAAACACGTCGATCGGCAGTGTCAGGGTGCGCGGATTCTTGGGGGTGAGCTTGAGCTTGCCTTCGCCCATGTGCATGATCGAGCCCGGCGGGATCAGGTACACGCGGTTCGGCTCGATCGGCATGTCGTCCTCCACCATGACCACTGGCATGGCGGTGTGGCGCGACAGCAGGTTGGCCATCATGCTTTTATGGTCTGGAGAAAGGTGTTGGATGACGACAAAGGTGGCACCAGAATCGCACGGCAAACCATCAAAGAATTTTTCAAGCGCTTCAAGTCCACCGGCTGATGCGCCAATAGCAACCACATGCGGGCTGTTCACTACCGAACTGTCTGCCACGGGCGTCACGACACTCTGATCAAAAGACATGGGAAACTTTCTGACAACCAAGCTAAAAAATCAGCCGCCTGGCCATTGATCCAGGTGAAGGTGCTGTTTTTTGATTATGCCCACTAAAACCGTAACCCAGACGCCCGTATTGAATGCCAAGCTGGCCTCAATTCCCCCGATTGCGCCGTGCTTGATCCAGGGCAACTGCGCTACTTGGCAGTCTTGGCATTTACGAGTTCCTGATCTTCTTGACCAGTGCCGTGGTCGAGTAGCCGGCCACGAAAGGCAGGGCTAGCGCGCGCCCGCCCCAGGACTGTACCAGCGCAGATTCGGGCAGTTTGGCCATGTCGTAATCGCCACCCTTGACCAGAATGTCAGGGCGCACCAGAGCGATCAATTCGAGCGGCGTGTCTTCGTCAAACCAGGTCACCAGGCTGCTGCTGGCGAGTGCCGCCATGACACAGGCGCGGTCCATTTCATTGTTCAGCGGCCGATCCGGTCCCTTGCCCAGGCGCCGCGCAGAAGCGTCGGTGTTGAGCGCCACCAGCAGGCTGGCGCCCAGTGCGCGGGCTTGCGCCAGGTACATCACATGGCCGCGGTGCAGCACATCGAACACACCATTGGTGAAGACCAGCGGGCGCGGCAAAGCGGCCACACGCGCCGACAGATCAAGCGGATGACACAGCTTGGCCGTCAAATCAGGATACAAGGGGGTTTCAGGCATGGGACGAATGCTAGCAGGCATTCGCTCCGCGGGGTATCAGCCCGGCGCCTGGTTCACAACTGCAGGCACTGCGGCGGGCGAATCAGGCTCGCCCGCGGCGCCCACCATGACTGCACATTGGAGAAGACTGTGCGACAGCCGGCGCAACGGTACTGCCCATTGGGCACCAAGGCGCCACTGGGTGCGCGATCGATCACCGGCTGGTAGCAGGTGGAGCCGCACTCCCGACAATGGTAGGCCGTGTTGAAATTGGTTTTAAAGTAGGTTGCCATGGAGGCAAACTTTAACGCCAGATGGCACATCGTGGGGCGCCTGAACTGTAAGGCGTTGTAACTCTCGTGAGCAAATCAAAAACCAAGCGCCACGACAGCACGAGGCCTCAGACCGGACGGGTCTCCATGAAACTGGCACGCAGCATCAGCTTGTCCTGCAGCTTCACCAGGTTAGGGTACTGCTCGCGCCACGACAGTTGCGGAAAACGAAAATCCAGGTAACCCAGGGCAACGCCGACAGCCACATCAGCCAGGCTCAAGTGCACGCCCATGCAATGCGGCTTGTCGCCCAGATTCCTGCTGGCAGCGACCAAGGCGCTCTCGACCTTGCCCAGTTGCCGATCAATCCAGGCTTGGCTGCGCTGGGCTTGGGTGCGGCCAGCCCAGGTGGCTTCGAGGCGTGCCAGAATGGCCGCATCCAGGATGCCATCGGCCAAGGCCTCCCAAGTTTTGACCTCGGCGCGCTCCCGGCCCACTGCCGGAAACAGCTTGCCCACGGGTGACAAAGTGTCAAGGTATTCCACAATGACCCGAGAGTCATAAATCACATCACCCGCTTCCATCACCAGACAAGGCACCTTGCCCAGGGGGCTCAACGCGGCAATGTTGGTGGTGACAGACCACACATCCTCCAGCACATAGTCGTAGTCAAGTTTCTTTTCTGCCATGACGACGCGTACCTTACGCACATAGGGGCTGGTGTTGGATCCGATCAGTTTCAATGGCATGTGACAGAGGTGGGCGATGTTATGGTGGCTGCATTCTATACAGCGGATTGCGTTTGTCGCTGTGCACAGGAACGGCTTTTGATGCTCCTACAATCTCGCGCATGACTACCTCTGCCATCTCAGCTCTCTCGCCATTGGACGGCCGCTACGCCGCCAAACTCGCCAAATTACGCCCCTCCATGAGCGAACAAGGCTACATGCACCGACGGGTGCAAGTGGAGGTGGCCTGGTTTATGGCTTTAAGCGACTGCGGCTTCAAAGAGTTCAAGCCCTTGTCGCCGGGCGCGCGCACCTACCTGCTGGGTCTCGTGAAAAACTTCTCTGAAACCGATGGCAACGCTATCAAGACCATTGAAAAAACCACCAACCACGACGTCAAGGCGGTTGAATACTGGATCAAATCAAAATTTGAGGGGCGGCCCGAGCTGATGGCCGCGCAGGAATTTGTGCACTTTGCTTGCACCAGCGAAGACATCAACAACACCAGCCACGCACTGCAACTCAAAAGCGGTCGTGAGCAGGTGCTGCTGCCCAAGCTCGATGACATCATTGCCAAACTGCGCGAGATGGCGCATGCCTTTGCCGAGGTATCCATGCTCAGCCGCACCCATGGCCAGACCGCCAGCCCGACCACGGTGGGCAAGGAAATCGCCAACGTGGTGGTGCGCCTGGTGGCGGCACGCGACAAAATTGCCAGCGTCAAACTGATGGGCAAAATGAACGGGGCCGTGGGCAACTTCAACGCCCACCTGTCGGCCTGGCCCGAGTTTGACTGGGAAGCCTTCAGCCGCAAGGTCATCGAGACCCCTGAGCCGCTGGGCCTGGGCCTGACGTTTCAGCCCTACAGCATCCAGATCGAGCCGCACGACTACATGGCCGAGTTGTTTGACGCGGTGGCGCGCGCCAACACCATCCTGATCGACTGGTCACGCGACGTTTGGGGCTACGTGTCTTTGGGCTACTTCAAGCAAAAACTGCGTGAAGGTGAAGTGGGTTCGAGCACCATGCCGCACAAGGTGAATCCGATCGATTTCGAGAACGCCGAGGGCAACCTGGGCCTGGCCAACGCGCTGTTGCGCCACATGAGCGACAAACTGCCCATTAGCCGCTGGCAACGCGATCTGACCGACAGCACCGTGCTGCGCAACATGGGCGTGGCGCTGGGTTACGCCGTGCTGGCCTACCAGTCGCTGGCCACCGGCCTGGGCAAACTCGAGATCAACGAAGCGGCCATTGCTGCCGACCTCGACAGTTCCTGGGAAGTCATGGCCGAACCGATTCAAACCGTGATGCGCCGCTTTGGTTTGCCGCAACCCTACGAGCAGCTCAAAAAATTCACCCGCGGCGAGGCCATGACGCGTGAACTGATGCAGGGCTTTATTGCCGGCCTTGCGCTGCCCGAGGCCGAAAAGGAGCGCCTGCTGGCCATGACCCCGGCCAGCTACGTCGGCAAGGCCGCGGAACTGGCAAAGCGGGTATGACCCTCAAGTTCGGTGTGGCCTGATGGCCATCAAGTCCACCATTTTCAAGGCCAGCCTGCAAATTGCAGACATTGACCACAGTTACTACGCAGACCATGCCCTGACACTGGCGCGCCACCCCAGCGAAACCGACGAACGCATGATGGTGCGGCTGTGCGCGCTGGCACTGCAGGCGCACCAGTTGCAAGACATCTGTGGCGGCGACGGCGTGTTGGCCTTTGGCGCGGGCTTGAGCGACCCCGACGAGCCTGATGTCTGGCTGCGTGACTTCACCGGCCAGACGCGCCTGTGGATCGAGGTCGGGCAGCCCGAGGACAAGCCGCTGCTGAAAGCTTGCGGCAAGGCCGATGCCGTGGTGCTGTACTGCTTCAGCCAGGCCGCAGACATTTGGTGGCGCGGCATGGAGGCTAAGCTGGCTCGCCCAAAAAACCTGCGCGTCTGGCGCATTCCTGCAGCCGCAGCGCAGGCCCTGATTCCGATGGCACAGCGCAGCATGGTGCTGCAGGCCACCATCCAGGAAGGTGTGCTGATGCTGGGCAACGGCACCCATAACGTCGATATTGAGCCGCTCATCTGGAAGTAGGCAAGGATCTGGCCAGGAATAACGCCCTGATTTGCCACGAGAAGTTGGGATGCAAAGACACAGTGCGCCCAATCTGGCGCGCCAAATGGGCCTGTTATTTGAGAACAAGCCCCCAAGGCTGTCAAGTTAGTGAAATGTCATTGCTATAACATGTTCAACGTTCTTTCACTACTATCGTAAATACTATGTCTGCACGTCTTTCCAACAAAGTTTCCATCATCACCGGCGCCGCTCAGGGCATTGGCCTGGCCACCGCGCTCAAATTTGCCCAGGAAGGCGCGATCGTTATCGTGTGTGACGTCAAGCAGGCCGGGGTTGACGAGGCCGTGGCACAGTGCCGCGCCCTGGGCGCCACCGCTGAGGGTTTTGTCATGGACGTGACCCAGCGCGCCGTGGTTGACGATGTGGTGGCCCAGGTCAAAGCCAAATTCGGCCGCATCGACGTGCTGGTCAATAACGCTGGCATCACGCAGGATGCGCGCCTGCAAAAAATGACCGCAGAGCAATTCGACAAGGTCATCGACGTCAACCTGCGCGGCGTGTTTCATTGCTCGCAAGCGGTGGCCGACGGCATGGTGGCCCAGGGCAGCGGCGTGATTCTGAACGCCAGTTCGGTGGTGGGCCTGTATGGCAACTTTGGCCAAACCAACTACGCCGCCACCAAGTTCGGCGTGATCGGCTTTACCAAAACCTGGAGCCGCGAACTCGGCCCCAAGGGTGTGCGCACCAATGCCGTGGCCCCCGGTTTCATCACCACCCCGATGGTGGCAGCCATGCCCGAAAAAGTGCTGGCCGACCTGAGTGCCAAGGTCGCTTTGCGCCGCCTGGGCAAGCCAGAAGAAATTGCCAACGTCTACGCCTTCCTGGCCAGCGACGAAGCCACTTACATCAACGGCGAAGTGATCGAAGTGTCGGGCGGTATTTCACTCTGAACCTTGCGGGTCAGACCACTCGCAAAGCGACGTGCTCTGACCCCAACTGAGCCTGAGACTTTGCGGGTCAGACCACTCGCGTAGCGACGTGCTCTGACCCCATCTGATCAGGGCCCCGCTTTCTTTTCAGCGGCGCGCTCGGCGTATTTATTGAAGCGCCACGAGGTGCCTTCCTGCGTGATACGACGCCAGGTGGCGCGTTTTTGTACTGGCTGCATCTCGGTCCAGTACTGAACCTCGGCAAAGCTGCGGCCGCAGCCCTTGCAAACCGCGTCGCCCTGACTGGTCGAGCAAATTGCAATGCAGGGCGTGTCGGGGGTTGTCTGGTACCAGGCCAGCCAAGCCTGCCAGGCCGCATCGGTCAATACTGCTTCCTCAATTTGGTGACTGCGCTCAAAAGCCATCACGGCATAGATCTCGGCCAGCGCCCGCGTTGGTGGCGGCAGTGCCGCACCCTCGACGCTTGGCGCCCTGGCGCGCCAGTAGTTGATGGCGGACTCAATGTCGGTGATGTGGATGCCTGTCATGGGGTGGGCATCATAGCGCCCGCACCTACGCTCACGCCAGAGTGCTAAGCTTGTGCCCATGAAACTATTACTCAAATGGCTGCTCAGTGCCGCCGCCCTGCTCTGCGTGGCCTACCTTTACAGCGGCGTTGTCGTCAGCAGCTTTGGTGCCGCGCTGATCGCTGCCTTTGTCATCGGGCTCTTCAACATGGTGCTGCGCCCGGTGCTGGTGTTGCTGACTTTGCCCGTGACCGTGGTCACGCTGGGGCTGTTTTTGTTCGTCATCAACGCCTTGATGTTCTGGTCGGCCGCCGGCATCCTGGAGGGTTTTCATGTGCGCGACTTCTATGCCGCACTGTGGGGCTCGCTGATCTACTCGGCTTTGGGCCTGGTCATTGACGCTGCCTTCGGCAAAAAATAATCCGCCACCTTCTTCAAGGCTCCTGAGCCTGCTCTTTCAGCAAAGCCTCAATCTGGCGCCGCCGGGTGTCGATGATCGAGGCATCAATGTGGTCGGCCCTGGAGCCCGTGGCGCCCGCACTGCGCAGCCGGTCCTGCGCCGCTTTGAGCCGGTCCAGCGCCCCGGCATAGTCCAACTGCGCAACCTGTGCCTCGGCCTGTGCCCGCAGGGCGCGTAAAGCCTGATCTTGCACTGTGTAAATACTGGCCAGCGATTGCCACACCAGGGCATCGTGCGGCTGCCGGAGCAACCAGCCTTGCAGGTTTTGCGCCGCCTGGTCCAACAGCAGCGCCTGCCCGGACTGGATCGCCCATTGCGCCTGAAGCACCAGGTCCGGGCGGCGCAATGCGGTTGCGGCACGCGCCGTGTCAAGCCCGACATCCGCCGTCAGAGCCAGCAGTTGTGCGCTCGGGCGGTCAGGCGCTGTCAGCTCTATTTCCAGACCCAGCCAGCGCACCTGCTGCAGCGCCTCAGGCGCATCCACAGGCTCCTTTTGCAGCCGGGCAAATTGTTTGCGCGCCTGTGCCACATCACGCATGCGACTGGCGGCCAGGGCAGCGCCATACAAAATGCCGGCCCGTTGCGCCGTGGCCTGGCTGGCCAGACCCGCATCGTCGGCCTGCGCCTGCCAGCCAAGCAGGGCATCGGCGCCCGCGTTGGACAGCACCCTGGCGCGCGCTGTCAGCATGGCATGGGTCATGCCGGGCACGACCGACGCAGCGTGTGGTGCGCCCAGCGGCAGTCGCGACTGCATGTCGGCAATGCGCTCGGTGGTCAGCGGGTGGCTGCGCAGGTAGGGGTAGGCACCACTGTCGTTGAGCCGAGACGCCTGTTGCAGCTTGTCGAACATGTCGACAAAGCCCTGCGCCTCAAAGCCCGCCTGGGTCATCACGCCAAAACCGATGCGGTCGGCTTCGCGCTCCATATCACGCGAAAAATTGAGCTGGCTTTGGGCGGACAAGGCTTGCCCGCCAACGATCAGGGCATTGCCGGCCTCGGGGTTTTTGCTGGCGGCCAGCGCGCCCAGAATCATGGCCCCGATCATCCAGGGCGTTTGCTGGTTGCTGCGGGATATCAGGCGCGAAATATGGCGCTGGGTGACGTGGCTCAGCTCGTGGCCGAGCACAGAGGCCAGCTCGTCGCGGCTGCTCACCACCGAAAGCAGACCCAGATGGAGCCCGAAATAGCCGCCCGGCAAGGCAAACGCGTTCACGCTGCGGTCACGCCCCAACAAAATGCGCCAGGCAAAACGCTCATCGAGTTCAGGCGTCAGATCACCACGGGCGCGGGCGCTTGCCAACAAGGGCTGCCAGATGCCCTGCACGTAGTCGGAGAGCACCGGGTCGTCAATAAAATCAGGATCGCGGAAAAGCTCGCGCACGATGCGATCACCCAGCCGACGTTCGGCGCCAGCGCTTAAATCGCTGCCGTCGCCGAGCAAGGGCAGCGTGTTGGGCACGGGGCTCTGCGCCAGCAGGGAGCTTGGCAACACCAGGCAAAATGCTGTGAATAACAGAGTGACTCGCCGTTTAAAAGCAATGCTTGATCGGGATTTTTGTTTCAATTGGTGAAGCCACATGAGCAATAAATTTCGTACACCCACAAAAGAATTAATTGAACGTTCACCGTATGATGCCAGCTGCGTGTAAAGGTTCTGTCAAGCGGCCACCCCTACTTTAGTTGATTCTCCATCCAGTTTTATGTCATGAGTACCCTCACCCATTTTGATGACCAGGGCCAAGCCCACATGGTTGATGTGGCGGCCAAGGCGGCAAGCCATCGCACAGGCATTGCCGGCGGGCGCATTGACATGTTGCCCGCCACGCTGGCCCTCATTGAATCCGGCACCGCCAAAAAAGGCGACGTGCTGGGCATCGCCCGCATTGCCGGCATCATGGCGGCCAAAAAAACCAGCGACCTGATTCCACTGTGCCACCCGCTGGCCTTGACCCGGGTGGCGATTGAATTCAAGGTGCTGCACGCCAGTGAAGGCGCCAACGCCAGCCTGCTGTGCAAAGCCACGGTGGAAACCGTGGGACCCACCGGCGTCGAGATGGAAGCCCTGAGCGCTGTGTCGGTGGCACTGCTTACCGTTTACGACATGTGCAAGGCGGTGGACCGTGGCATGGTCATGACCGACATCAAGCTGCTGGAAAAACATGGTGGCAAGTCTGGCAGTTTCATCCATTCGTCCCTACCTGACCATGGCAACACTTGACCCCACGCCCTGGCCTGCGCGCCTGAGCACTTTTTTGTTGGCCGCCCTGGCCGCCGCCAGCGTTGTTTACTGGGGGTTGCGCTGGTCCGAGCCCGTCAGCACGCCGCGCGCCAGCAGCGACTGGTCCAACCCACGGCCCATTGACACCGGCCGGATCGCCCAATTGCTGGGTGCCGCAGCCGCGCCTGCCGACGACGACACACCCGTGCGCACCAGCTCCAGCCAATACAAGCTGCTGGGCGTCATTGCCCAGGGGCGCAACAGCGGGTCGGGAAGCGCCCTGATTGCCGTTGACGACGACAAGGCCAAACCCTACAAGGTAGGCGACCGGCTGTCAGACGAGCTGGTGCTGCAATCCGTGTCGGCACGCAGCGCATCCCTGGGCAGCAACATGCAGGCACCGGCCGCCGTCACGCTTGAATTGCCGCCGCTTGCCACCATCACCCCCTAGCACCATGGCCACAGCTCCTATTTACAAATTCCAGGTTCAGGTCAAGCCGCGTTTTCTGGCTGATCAGTCGGCCCCCGCGCAAGGCCATTACTTTTTTGCTTACACCATCACCATCCGCAACAGCGGCAACATTGCAGCGCAGCTCATTTCCCGCACCTGGAACGTCAACGACGCACAGGGCCACCACGAAAAAGTCAAGGGTCTGGGCGTGGTGGGGCAACAGCCACTGCTGCAACCGGGCGAAGCCTTTGAGTACACCAGCGGCACGCGCCTGCGCACGCCCACTGGCACCATGCATGGCAGCTTTTTTTGCGTTGCCGAAGATGGAGAAAAGTTCGACGTGGACGTGCCCATGTTTGTGCTCGATGCACTGAGCGCAAATGGCGGCACGCGCACCCTGCATTGAAACCATGGTCCTCAAGCCCGACCTTGCCGAGCTACTTGATGATCTGAACCCGCAAGCCGAACTGGCGCAGCGCCACCTGTGGTTGATCGCGCTGCTGGATTGGGTGCGCGGCAGCCGCAACTCGGTACCTCGCACCCTGGCACGCGTCACCTTGCTGCTCGATGCGTTGCAACAACGACCTGAGGCGCATGCCAAGCTGCAAGCCTGGTGGCTGAAGCTGCTGGGCACGGTCGATGCCACTGCCCTGCTGGCAGACTACGGATTTTCTTCGCGCAGTGCTTTTGCCAGCGAACTGGCCGAGCGCTTGCGGCTCAAGTGGTTGCCAGGCACCCCCGAAACTGCTGATGCCGCCAGCCTGTTTGCCATGGTGCTGCGCGACAAGTTCGATGCCCTGTGGCTCAACGCACTGGACGACGCAACATTGGCACGGCTGGCGCGTTTGCTGCAAGCCAACTGCGATGACGTCGGCGGGAGCATTTGTGCCTGGGTGCCGCAAGCCGGACCCAGTCGGGCGTCGGCGTGGCAGGCCACGCTGCTTGAAGCGTTGACCTTTTGCACCAGCCAGATCCGCGCCACCGGTTTTTCGCCCGAACTGCGCCTGCGCATGAGCACGCCAGCGCGCGAGACGGCGCCCTTTCACGCGCTCGACAACGACATGACCGCGCTGCAGGCCGCATTTTTGGCCGTGCCGGCGCAACACTCGCCGGCACGCCAGGCCGCCTTGCAGCAAGTCATGAACCGTCTGGAGGCGTGCCGCCATGCGGCGGCATCGGTGTACACGCATCTGGACAGCAACGGTATTTCAGTCAACCTGGTGTTTCAGTTGCGCCAGTTGCGCGCCCGGGTGCTGCGGGTGCGCACCTTGCTCGACTGCCTGATGTCGGAGCACCAGCAGCGCCACGCAGCACAACTGCTTGCCCATCTGGTGCAGGTGGGGCAGGAGCGGCGCAGCGTGCGGGCACTGATTGCCGCCAATTCATCGATGCTGGCGGCCAAGGTGGCCGAGCGCAGCTCCGAGACCGGCGAACACTACATCACCCGCACCCGGGCCGAATACATGCGCATGCTGCGCGATGCGGCAGGCGGTGGCGCGGTCATGTCTGTCACTACGCTGATGAAGTTTGTGATCCTCTCGACCAGCCTGTCCGCCTTTTGGGGCGGCTTTTACACCGGCCTCAACTATGCCCTGAGCTTTGTGCTGATCCAGTTGATGCAATGGACCGTGGCCACCAAACAGCCCGCCATGACCGCCCCCGCCATGGCGGCCAAGCTAAAGGAACTGGGGGCACCGGGTGCAGTGGAAAATTTTGTCGATGAGGTCGCGCATCTGGTGCGCTCGCAGGTGGCGGCCATCTTTGGCAACCTGGCCATGGTGGCACCCATGGTGCTGCTCATCAGCACAGGATTCTGGCTGGCCTTTGGCGCGCCCATGATCGATCCCTCCGTTGCCACACATGTCCTGCGCGATCTGACCCTGCTTGGGCCCACTGCCCTGTTTGCCGCCCTGACCGGCGTGCTGCTGTTTGCATCGAGCATCATTGCGGGCTGGACAGAGAACTGGTTTGTGCTGCACCGGCTCGATTCGGCCATTCGCTACAACCCGAAAGTCACCGCCGCGCTGGGCCCAAGCCGGGCCGACCGCTGGGCCAGCTTCATGCGCCGCAACATTTCCGGGCTGGCGGCCAATGTGTCGCTCGGGCTGATGCTGGGCCTGGTGCCCGCCTTTGCGGCGTTTTTTGGCCTCGGGCTGGAGGTGCGCCACGTCACGCTGTCCACCGGGCAGCTCGCTGCAGCCGCAGCCAGCCTGGGGCCCGACATCTTTCACAGCAGCCCGTTCTGGTGGTGTGTGGCCGGCATTGCCATCACCGGCGCGCTCAACGTCGCCGTCAGTTTTTATTTCGCCTTCTTGCTGGCCCTGCGGGCGCACAATGTCAGCGGGGTCGATCGCAGCCGCATCTACCGGGCGATTCGGCACCGGATCCGCACCCGTTTGGGCAGTTTTTTCTGGCCCGTGAAGGCGCAAGACCAACCGAAAGACGCGCCACATGGGTGAATTTGACCTGATTGCGCGCTACTTCACCCGCCCGACGCGCCGCGCGGCGCTGGGCATTGGTGATGACTGCGCGCTGTTGCAACCCGCGCCCGGCACCCAGCTGGCCATTTCTTGCGACATGCTGGTGCAAGGCCGCCATTTTTTTGCCGACGTTAATCCACACAACTTGGGCCACAAGGCGCTGGCCGTCAACCTGAGCGACCTGGCCGCCTGTGGCGCCAAGCCGCTGGCATTCAGCCTGGCACTGGCGCTGCCCGAGGTCAACGAGCCCTGGCTGGCCGCCTTTGCCCAAGGCCTGTTTGCGCTGGCCGATGCCCACGGCTGCGAGCTCATTGGTGGCGACACCACCGCCGGGCCGCTCAACATCTGCATCACGGTGTTTGGTGAAGTGCCGGTCGTCAAAGGGCGCTCCCAAGCCCTGCTGCGCAGCGGCGCCAAGGCCGGGGACGACCTGTATGTCAGTGGCACGCTGGGCGACGCCAGGCTGGCACTGCAGGCACAACAAGGCAGGCTGAGCGTGCCGGCGCCGGTGCTGCGGGCAGCGCTTGAGCGGCTGGAGCGGCCAACACCGCGCGTGGCGCTGGGCCTGGGCTTGCGCGGCATTGCCAGCGCGGCCATTGACCTCAGCGACGGCTTCATGGGCGACCTGGGGCATATTCTGGAATGCTCGCAGGTGGGGGCAACCGTGCAAGCGGATCAACTGGTGCAATGCATCGGCTGTTACACCAAACCGGGGTCAACCCGCCTTGAGACGGGTATTGAGCTGTCGGTCGAACAATGGCGCACGCTGGCGCTGGCCGGCGGTGACGACTACGAACTGCTGTTTACCGCCGCACCGGAGCAGCGCGCTGCCGTGGCCCATGCCGCCCAAAGCAGCCAAACCCCGGTGCACCGCATCGGCCAGATCGACGCCCGCCCGGGGCTGCGGTTGCTGGACGAAAACAGCCAGCCACTTGCCCAGCAATTCGCCTCGTTCGACCACTTTGCCTGAAGCCGGCTGCGGCACAGCCGCGATAATCCGACCATGCCAGATTCCGATCCTGTCCTTGCCCAGCCGCCTGTCGCCGCCCGCCCGACGGGACCGCTGATTCCGACTGGCCGCTTCATGATGGCGCACCCGGCCCACGTGATGGCGCTGGGCTTTGGCTCCGGGCTCAGCCCGAAAGCGCCCGGCACCATGGGCACGCTCTGGGCCTGGGCCTTGTTTGTGCTGCTGCAAGACCGACTCACCGAGTCGCAGTGGGGCTGGCTGATTGCCATCAGCATTTTGGCGGGCTGGTGGGTATGCACCACCACCGCCAGACACCTGCGCACGCTCGACCCCAGCAGCATCGTGTGGGACGAAATAGCCGCTTTCTGGCTGGTGCTGTGGCTGATCGGCCCAACCGATTTTTGGGGTCAGTTGACCGCTTTTGCCCTGTTCCGGTTCTTTGACGCAGCCAAACCCGGCCCGGTGGCCTGGGCCGACCAGCTCTACCACCATGTAGACCCCCAGACCGACCCCGCAGCCTGGCGCAAGGCCGGCTGGGGCATCATGCTCGACGACCTGGTGGCAGCCTTTTGTACCCTGCTGGTGATCGCGTTCTGGCGAAGTTGGTGAGGCTTACCGCCAGACTGCTATGCTTTGCCCTGTTACCACTTTACCTCCTTAACCAAGTCACCCAGACCGCCATGAAACACTTCACCGCCATCAGCTTCGTCATTGCCACCTTTTTCACCACCCCGCTCTGGGCGGCAGACCCTGCAACGGCCAAGGCGCCGGCCAGTGGCGGGATCAGCGGCGAAGTGCTGGAGGTCAGGGACGTTGACCTCTACACCTACCTGCGACTGAAAACCAAAAACGGTGAAACCTGGGCTGCCGTCAGCACCGTAGCAGTCAAAAAAGGCGCCATGGTGACCATCGAAAACACCATGGTGATGAATAACTTTGAGAGCAAGGCGCTCAACAAAACCTTTCCGACCATCGTTTTCGGCAGCCTTGGCGGCACGGCTGCCGCCCCCAGCATGTTTGGCTCAAAAATGACGGTTGCCAACATGGCAAACAGCGCCCCGGTCCAGGTGGCCAAGGCCAGTGGCGCCAACGCCTACGCGGTAGCCGATGTGGTCAACAAGTCGGCCCAGCTCAAAGACAAACAGGTCAAGGTCAACGGCCAGGTGGTGAAGTACAACGCCGACATCATGGGTAAAAACTGGGTTCATCTGCGTGACGGCTCCGGCACCGACGCCAAAAACGACAACGACATTCTGGTCACCACCGCAGCGTCGGCCAAAGTGGGCGACCTGGTGACGGTTTCGGGCGTGGTGCGCAAAGACAAGAATTTTGGCTCTGGCTACAGCTACAAAGTTCTCATTGAAGATGCCACCCTGACCCCCCTCAAGAAATAGGCTCGCCATGCTGGAAAGTTGCAATCTGCTGGCAGGTCTGCTGCTGCGCCAGGGCTGGTTTTTGGCAACGGCAGAAAGTTGCACCGGTGGCCTGATCGCCGCCAGTTGCACCGAGCTGGCGGGTTCAAGCAACTGGTTTGAGCGCGGCTTTGTCACCTATTCCAACGCTGCCAAATGCGAGTTGCTGGGTGTCGATGCGGCGCTGATCGAGCGCCATGGGGCGGTCAGCGAAGCGGTGGCGCAGGCCATGGCTGCTGGTGCGCTGGCGCGTTCGCACGCCCAGGTGGCTGTTGCTGTCACCGGCGTGGCTGGCCCGAGCGGCGGCAGTGCCGACAAGCCGGTGGGCACCGTGTGGCTGGCCTGGGCGACTCCGATGGGCGTGATCAGCGAAGAGAAGCATTTTGAAGGCGACCGCGCCACGGTGCGCCAAGCCACAGTGCAACACGCCCTGGCCCGTTTGACAGAACTTATTCCGACGAAAAGCCCAACATGAAACTGCTGATTGTTGAAGACGACCTGATGATGGGGGCGGGTCTGCAAGCCGCCCTTAAAAACGCCGGATTTGATGCCCACTGGGTCACCGACGGCCAGGAGGCGCTTGAGCTATTGACCCAATCTTTTTTCCGCATTGCGGTGCTCGACATCAGCCTGCCCGGCCTGGACGGCATGACTCTGCTCAAAAAGCTCCGGGCCAGCGGCAGTGCCATGCCGGTGCTGATGCTGACGGCCCGCGACACCACGCGTGACAAGGTCATGTGCTTTGAGGCTGGCGCCGACGACTTTCTGGTCAAAACCACCGACATGGAAGAGCTGATTGCGCGCCTGCGCGCCCTGGTGCGCCGGGCGGGTTATGTGGGGCGCATCTGTGTCGGCAAGCTGACGCTGGACTCCGACACCCTGGTGGTCACCAAAGAGGGCAAGTTGCTCAACCTGTCCAACCGCGAATTTGATTTGTTGCGGGCGCTGATGGAAGGGGCCGGGCAAGTCATCACGCGCAGCCAGCTCGAAGAAGCCGTGTTTGGATCAGGTCACGCCAGCGACAGCAATGTGCTTGAAGTCCACATTCACAACCTGCGGCAAAAAATTGACGACACCACCCTCAAGACGGTACGCGGGGTCGGCTACACACTGACAAAAACATGACCTTGAACGGTCGCTCACACATCACCCTCAGTCATCGCCTGCTGGTGGCGCTGGGGGTGGTCAGTTTTTTGTTCTGGGGAGTCATAAGCACGCTGTCGACCCGGGACAACATCACCCAGATCAACGAGCTTTACGATGTGCACCTGGCGCACACGGCCAAAGCCTTTTTGCAGATGATGGACCCGGATCACAACGAAGACTTTTTCCCCACCACGCTGTCCTCCGCAGCAATTGATCAGCTTTTTAACAGCTGGCCAGAACTACCCAATCTCGCAAGTATTTTCAAGAATTCGGCGGGGCAGCCAGAACTTGCCAGTAGCGCGCCACCGGTCACCAAAGCCCTGGCAAGCAGTCGGCCACCGGGTTCCAGAAAAACGCACTACGGCAGCAGCCTGCGTTACCAATTGTGGGCTGATGACGGCTCACTGCTGTTTAGATCTGACAACGCACCCCTGGACAGAATAACCCAGGCCATGGGCTATTCCGACAACACCGATGAACAAGGCAAGGGCTGGCGCAACTACCATGTTTACGACACCACCCATGGTGTGAAGATCACCGTCTCGGAGCCGCATGATTTTCGTGACCAGTTGGTGCGCAACATGGTCATCAGCGCAGCCACGCCACTGGCCCTCGGACTGCCTGTGCTGTTTTTGTTGCTGTGGTTTTCGATCCGCAAAGGGCTCCACCCGCTGGCCACCCTGAGCCAGGAAATCAGCAAAAGACAACCCGACAACCTGACCCCGATTGACGCACGGTCAGTGCCAGACGAGGTGCAACCCATCGTCACCGCCCTGAACGACCTGCTCACCCGCATGGGCGAAACCCTGGACCACGAGCGCCGCTTTACCGACGATGCCGCCCACCAGCTGCGCACGCCGCTGGCGGCCATTCAGGCGCAGTTGTATGCCGCGCGCCACACCCAGGCCGCAGCACCGCAGCAGCAGGCGCTCGAACACATGCAGCACAGCGTGGAGCGCGGTATTCGCCTGGTCAATCAGCTGCTGACACTGGCGCGCCTCGACCCCAGGCAAGCTCGGCCAGAGTTTCAAAAAGTCCGCATTGGCAAACTGGCCGAGACCATTTGCGCAGAGCTGGCGCCCCTGGCCTTGCAGCGCGAGCAAGTTCTGGAACTGATCGCCGAGCCCGACTTGCCGCCGGTGCGCGGCAATACCGACATGCTGGCGATGCTGCTCGCCAACCTGGTCGACAACGCGATTCACTACACCCAACCCGGCGGCAACATCGTCATCCGCCTCAAGGCTGACGGCACCGGGGTGCAACTTTCCGTCAGCGACGATGGGCCGGGCATTGCGCCCGACCAGCGCCAGCGGGTACTGGAGCGCTTCTACCGCATCGCCGAACAAAGCCAGCCGGGAACCGGCCTGGGTCTGGCCATTTGCAAACGCGTGGCCGACCTGCACCATGCGCCCCTGACACTGACTGAAGGACTCGGCGGCCGCGGGCTTACCGTGCGCGTGCATTTAAGCGCCTGAACATGGACTTTGTCGAAGGCTTTGCCACCGGGCTGGCGCTGATCGTGGCCATTGGTTCACAAAACGCCTATGTGCTGCGCCAGGGCATTTTGCGCCAGCATGTGTTGCCTCTGGTGCTGTTTTGCGCGCTGTCAGACGCGCTGCTGATTCTCGCGGGCATTGGCGGCGCCGGCCTGCTGGTGCGCGACAACGCAGCCCTGATGGCCCTCACGCGCTACGGTGGGGCCCTGTTTTTGGCGACTTACGGCGTGCTGGCCGCACGGCGCGCCTGGCAAGGTGCATCCATGCCCTTGGGCAAAGGCGGCACAGCGACCCTGGCCGCGGCGCTGGCCGCCTGCTTTACCTTTACTTTTTTGAACCCGCACGTGTACCTGGACACCGTGGTGCTGCTCGGCAGCCTGGCCAACCAGCGCCCCGACCCCGGCCGCTGGGTTTTTGGTGCCGGTGCCATGAGCGCCAGCCTGTGCTGGTTTGCCGCCCTGGGTTTTGGCGCCCGTTTTCTGGCGCCGCTGTTTGCCAGCGTGCGCGCCTGGCGCGTGCTTGACGCCGTGATTGCAGTAACCATGTGGGCGCTGGCGGCCATGCTGCTGACTTGACGTTAAAGTCAGCCCCATGAATTCAAATGAACAAACCCTGACCCGCTTGTACACCGCCTTCGCCGCGCTGGACGCCGACACCATGGCCACCTGTTATGCCGAAGACGCCACTTTTGAGGACCCCGCGTTTTCGCTCAAGGGGCGGCGCGAGATCGGTGGCATGTGGCACATGCTGTGCGCCGCCACCCTGGCCAAAAACCGCGAAGACTGGCGCCTTGAATTCAGCGACGTGCGCGCTGACCACAGCAGCGGCCACGTGCATTGGGAAGCACATTACCGTTTTAGCGTGTCCAACCGGACGGTGCACAACCTGGTCGAGGCCGACTTTACGTTCACCCCCGATGGCCTGATCGCCAGCCACACCGACCGCTTTGATTTTTGGCGCTGGTCGCGCCAGGCCCTGGGGCTGGGTGGCTGGGTACTGGGCTGGGCACCGTTCTTTCAGCGGCAGGTACGCTTGCAAACGCACGCGGCCCTGAACAAGCACCTGGCCAAACTGCCCTGACTTCACTTTGCCAACGCCTTGCAAGGGAATACCGACATGAACTGGTTTGCAGATTTTGAAACACGCCACTTCGAGGTCAATGGCACGCGCATTTTTGCCCGCGTCTCGCGCGGCGCCCAAGGAGCGCGCCCGGCCTTGCTGCTGTTGCATGGCTTTCCGCAAAGCCATGTGATGTGGCACCGGGTGGCCCGGCTGCTGCAACAGGACTTTTACCTGGTGCTGCCAGACTTGCGTGGTTATGGCGACTCCAGCAAAGCGCCGGGTCTGCCCGACCACAGCAATTACAGCAAACGCACCCTGGCGCAAGACATGGTGGAAGTGATGGACGCGCTGGGCGTGGCGGGCTTCTTTTTATGCGGTCACGACCGTGGCGGCCGCGTGGCCCACCGGCTGGCGCTGGACCACCCCGCACGGGTGCAAAAGCTGTGTGTAATCGACATTGCACCGACGCTGGACATGTACGCCGCCACAGACTTCGCGTTTGCCAAGGCCTATTACCACTGGTTTCACCTGATCCAGCCCGCGCCCTTGCCCGAGACCATGATCGGCGGCAATCCGCTGGCCTATTTGCACGCCAAGCTGGGGGGCTGGGGCTCCACCGGCATGGACCACCTCGAGCCCGCAGCCTTGGCGGAATATGAGCGCTACTTTATCCAGGCTGAAACTATCCACGCCATGTGCGAAGACTACCGCGCCAGTGCCGGCATTGATCTGGACCATGACCGCGCCAGCCGGGCGCAAGGCCAAAAGATAGCCTGCGACAGTTTGGTTCTGTGGGGAGCCCGCGGGGTGGTGCAGCGCCTGTTCCAAACGCTGGCCTTATGGCAGGCGCAGTGCGCGGGCCAGGTCACGGGACTGGCCATGGCAGCCGGGCATTTCATACCCGAAGAGTTGCCTATGGAGACGGCGGCGGAGTTGCGGCAGTTTTTTGCGCCCGCCAGGGTTGACTGAAGTCGACCCCACAAAAACCACAAGTCTTCAAGCGCCGCAACACTTTTTGTATTTCTTACCGCTGCCGCACGAGCATGGGTCGTTGCGGCCGGGTTTGACCTCGGCGTGCACGGTCGCCACGCGCGGGCCGATGTGGCGCCACACCTCGCGCAAGTCATACACCGCCCAGATGGCGTCGGCAAAGTCGTTCAGGCGCTGTTCGCTGATGGTGGGCTCACCTTCGTCCTCGAACGCGGCCACCGTGGGGGTATCGGTGTCGTCCTCGGTCACCGCCACAAGACATTCAAGCGCGGCGTCGAGCACCTTGGCGGCGTCCTTGTCGCGCGGCGGCGCCCATTCCTCAGGCCAGCTTTCGACCGCGTACATGAAGCCAATGGCCCAGATCTGGCCAAAGGAGGGAATCGGCGCATCACCCATTTCAGCGCGCTGCTCTTCGGGCAGGGCGGCAATGGCACCGCGCAGGTCCATCACCTCGGGCTGGTAGGCGCGCACGTCATCGAGCGACTCCACATCGGCATTGAGGGCTGCGGCGACTTCGTTCCAGCGCCGCATCCAGAGGTCAAAGAAGCGCTTGAACTGGGCTTCGTCGACAAACAGCGGCGTTTCGCTGTCGTCTTCCAGGTCGAGCAGCACCGAAAAATACTCGGTCGGGTTGATCACGCGGCGGCAGCACACCAGCGCGGCCATGAAGCCTTCGCAAAACTCCCACTGCGGGGTCTCGTCAAAGCGCGTGCGCAGGTCGTCCAGAATGGTGTCGAGCTCGTCGAAATCGGCGGATTCCAGGATGACAGCGGCGGCGTCGGGATCGCCAGCAGCTGGCGTTGTGATAATTGTCATGTCGCAGTTGTAAAAGAGTGTGAATGACCCTATTCTGCCTTGAGTGAAGCGGCTATCCTTTGCAAATCGTTCTCATGATTTTCAAACCCATGGCACCCGCAAACACTTTTTCCTTGTCGCTGATCCTCACCCTGAGCCTGGTGGCTTGCGGTGGGGGTGGCGACTCGACCGCCCCAACGTCTGTGCTTCCCACGATCACGCTGCCTATTCCCGTATCTAGCTACGCGACTGGCTCAGCAGAACTGGCTGCCTACACGGTGCTGCAGCAGGCGCGGGCGTTGTGTGATTTTGGTGTACTTAAACAGGACGCTCGACTAGACGCTGCTTCCCTGAACCATGCTCGTTACCTGAACAACATATCCTTCGTGAGCGGAAAATCGGAACTAACCCACTATGAAGAAATTAACACCGATCCGTTCTATACGGGCTATGCCCCATGGGATCGGACAGATTTCACGCCACTAGGCACTGACTATGGCACACAAGTAGCAGAGGTTCTGATGGGTACATGGTGGGACTACGACACCACAAACCCATCGCTTGTCATTCCCACGATGGAGGAGCGTGGCTCAGCATCCATGCTGAGCCTGCTGAACACGGTTTACCATTTGTCCGGCGCGATGTACGACGGTGCTGACGTTGGCATTGGAGCTGAGTTACGAACAAAGGCTACTGGCGCTACTACTTGGCACGAAGAATTTCGATTTGGCTCGCTCAACGGTTTTCAGACAAGTCGTCTCCCGATTGGCCTCGGCAAGGTGGTCACCTACCCATGTCAAGGCAGCAGCAATATCCCGCCTGAGTTCGAGCCGACCAGCGAAATACCAAACCCATTGCCCTCGATGGGAATCGTAGGGCCACCCATTTACATCAAGGTGGATGCTGGTCAGGTGCTCATCGTGAAGTCCAACAGTGTGGTGAGTCTGAATGGCATCAGCATACCCACCACCGTGCTGACAGCGAGTGACCCCTACATTGAAAAGAACGAAGCTTTTGTGGTCCCCACACAAGCATTGGATCCCTACACGACCTACCGGGTCACATTGAACGGCACCATCAACAACGTGGCATTCAACCGCAGCTTTGAAATGAGCACCGGCGCGCCATAAAGCGCTGCTAACCCGCGGTGCCCCCCAGCCCCTGCGCCACCGTGGCATAACGCAGCGCCACGCGCAACTCGGTCTTGAGCCGGGTGTTGTCCATGCGGCGTGACTCGCTCATGAAACTCAGCAGCATCAGCGGCAATTGCGCCTTGGCCGTTTCGCGCGGCACCCGGGGCGGCCGTGGCAGGCCGTACAGGTCGGCGGCCAGATCAAAGTAGTCACCCATCTTCAGACAAGTGTCGTCATTGACGTTGTAGATGCGCCCGGGCCGGCCGCGCCACAGGGCGGCAATGCAGGCGCGCGCCAGGTCGTCGGCGTGGATGTGGTTGGTATAAACATCATCACTGGCCTGCAGCACCGACGTGCCCTTGAGCAGCCGTTCGCGCGGGGTGCCGCCCTCGCGGTTGGGCGCATAAATGCCCGGTATGCGCAAAATAGTGACGGGTACCGCAGTAGCGCGGCCAAAGTGCCGGATGCGCTGCTCGGCATCAATGCGCCGCTGCGCGCGGGCAGTGGCCGCATTAGGCGCCCGCCCCTCGGTGACCACTTCCCCCTGACAGTCGCCATAAACGCCGCTGGTAGAGCCATACACCAGGCTTTGCACCCCAGAGCGCCGGCGCAGCACCTGCAGCAGCGCCTGGGTGCGCGGGTCTTGCGGCCCGCTGCCGGGCGGCGGCGCCAGGTGCAGCACCCGGGTGGCCAGACCGCTTAAGCGCTTGAGGCCAGCGGGCTTGTCCAGGTTGCCCAGCAGCGGCGTGATGCCCAAGGCGCGCAACTCGGCCACCCGTGATGTCTGCGTGGTCAGCGCCAGCAGCCGCACGCGCGGGCCCATTTGGCGGGCCACACGCAAACCGACGTCGCCACAGCCGACCAGCAGCACACGTTCGCGCCGAAAACGCGCCGGCAAGGCCCCTGGGCGGGTGGCGTACAGGAGCGTATGGGGGCTTCGCAATACAGGCAAAATCAACTCCTTTTAAAAATGAAGCTTTGAGGATAACCAGAATATGACCGGCAGCGCCAGCCCAAGTGCTTTTCACATCACCATCGAACCCAGCGGCCGCAGCTTCACCACAGCGGCCGACGAGACCATCCTGGCGTCCGGTATCACGCAGGGCATCAACCTGCCCTACGGCTGCAAGGACGGGGCCTGCGGCTCATGCAAATGCAAAAAAATCAGCGGCAGCGTGCACCACGGCACGCACCAGAGCAAGGCGCTCAGCGACGCAGAAGAAGCCGACGGGTTTGTGCTGACCTGCTGCGCCAGCCCATTGAGCGACGTGGTGTTGGAGTCGCGCCAGGTCACGCTGGCAAACGCCTTTGCCATCAAGAAAATGCCTACGCGCATCAAGCTGATGGAGAAAAAATCACCCGACGTGATGCGCCTGCTGCTGCAAATGCCGGCCAACGACGTCTTTGCCTACCACGCCGGCCAGTACATCGAATTTTTGTTGCAGGGCGGCATGCGCCGCAGTTACTCCATGGCCAGCGCACCGCACCTGATCGAGCAGGGACTGGAACTGCACATTCGCCACATGCCGGGCGGCCTGTTCACCGACCAGGTTTTTGGCAGCATGAAAGAGCGCGATATTTTGCGCATCGAGGGTCCGTTTGGCAGCTTTTACCTGCGCGATGACAGCGACAAACCCGCTGTGCTGCTGGCTTCAGGCACCGGTTTTGCCCCGATCAAGGCGATCATCGAGCACATGCAGTTCAAGCGCATCACACGCCCGGTCACGCTGTACTGGGGCGGCCGCCGCCCGCTTGACCTCTACATGGATGACTGGGTGCAAGCCAAATTGGCCGAGCTGCCGAACCTGCGCTATGTGCCGGTGGTGTCGAACGCCCTGCCGCAAGACCACTGGCAGGGGCGCACCGGCTTTGTCCACCGTGCCGTGCTGCAGGACCTGCCCGACCTGAGTGGCCACCAGGTTTATGCCTGCGGCGCACCCATTGTGGTGGACTCGGCGCGTGCCGACTATCTGGCAGCGGGTTTGCCTGAGGATGAGTTCTTTGCCGACGCTTTTACCTCGGAGGCGGACAAGGCGGCCGCTTGATTTCATGCGGATTCTCAATTCAGCCTTACATTTCGACACCCAATGTGGGCCAGCGTACAAAAAAAAACGCACCGTCGCTGATATAACCTGATTTTGTAAATAACCCTTGAAGGAGCCACCATGACCAACCTGAAATTCCGCAGCCGCCCGGCGCTTGCCGCTCTGGGTGCCGCCCTGATTCTGCTGACCGGCTGCGCCAACATGTCAGACGCCCAGCGCAGCTCCGCCATTGGCGCAGGCGTGGGTGCGCTGGCGGGTGCCGCCATTGGTGACAGCAGCAAGTCGGCGGTCATTGGTGCCGGCGTCGGTGCATTGGGGGGCTATATCTGGTCCAACCAGATGGCGCAGAAAAAAGCCGCCATGGAGCAAGCTACCGCCGGCACCGGCGTGGACGTGACGCAAACCGCCGACAACCAGCTCAAGCTCAACATCCCGAGCGACATCTCTTTTGACATCAACAGCGCCGTCATCAAACCCAACCTGCGCCCCATCCTGGACCAGTTTGCACAAGGCCTGTCCAACCAGCCCAACACCGAGATCCGTATCGTGGGTCACACCGACAGCACCGGCTCGGACGCCATCAACAACCCGCTGTCGATCAACCGCGCTGCCAGCGCCCGCAATTACCTGGTGTCACGCGGCGTGAGTTCACAGCGCATCCAGATTGACGGCCGCGGCTCCTACGAGCCCATTGCCGACAACTACACCGAAGCCGGTCGCGCCAAGAATCGCCGCATCGAGATGTTTTTGGCTGAGCGCGCGCGCTAAAGCGCGCTCAGCGCCAGGCCTTCATCGGCCCAGCCAGAAATGGCGGATCGCAACACGGTCCGCTTTTTTTTGGTTAAATTCTGCCAACCTCGGCGGGTGTGAAAAACCTTATTCGGTCTTGGCGCCAGTCTCGAACCACTGCTTGATCAGCATGCGCTCGGCTTCCGAAATGCCGGTGGTGTTGGTCATGGGCATGAGCTTGCTGACCACCACCTGCTGGTAGAGGGCTTGCGCATGCAGCTTGACATTGGCGGCAGAGTCGAGCCGGACGTTTTTCATCTGCACCTGCGCGCCGTGGCACAGGTAGCAGCGCTGCGCCAAAATAGGCTGCAGCGTGGCATAGCCAATGGCGCCACCCACAGGGGTGTCTGTCGTATCGGCTGCGGTGGTCGCGGCGACCGATGTTGACTCGGCAGGCTCAGGCGCCAGCCAGAGCACCATGGCCACAATCACCGCCACACCCACAGCGGCATAAGGCCAGGGGTTGGCGTTGCGACCCAGTTTGAAGCCGTGGCGCATGACAAAAAACTGGCGAATGGCGGCGCCGGCGAACATCATGGCAATCAGCACCAGCCAGTTTTGTGGATGCGTGTAGGTAAAGCTGTAGTGGCCGCTGAGCATGGCGAACAGCACCGGCAGCGTGAAATAGGTGTTGTGCACGCTGCGCTGTTTGCCACGAATGCCGTGAATCGGGTCCACCGGCGCACCGGCCTTGATGGCGGCCACCACCTTGCGCTGGCCCGGAATGATCCAGTGCGCCACATTGGCGCTCATGCTGGTCGCCAGCATGGCACCCACCAGCAAGAAGGCAGCTCGGCCGGCAAACCAGTGACAGGCCAGCCAGCTTGCCACGCAGACCAGCACCAACACCAGGGCGCCAACGATCGCATCGCCGTTTTTGCGCTGCCCATACAGTCGGCAAATCAGGTCATACAGCAGCCAGAACACCACCAAAAACAAAATCGCCACGGTGACAGCTTGCCAAGGCACCCAGTCCATTTTTGACTTGTCGATCAGGTAGGTGCTCGCACTCCACAGGTAGGACACGGTGAACAGCGCGAAGCCGGTGAGCCAGGTGCTGTAGCTTTCCCAGTAAAACCAGTGCAGGTGCTTGGGCAACTGCGGCGGCTTCACAGCAAACTTGACCGGGTGATAGAACCCGCCGCCATGCACCGCCCACAGCTCGCCGCTGACGCCCTGTTTCTTCAGGTCTTCGTCTTCAGGCGGGGTCAGGCTGCTGTCCAGAAAGACGAAGTAAAACGACGAGCCAATCCAGGCAATCGCGGTGACCACATGCGCCCAGCGCAGCAGCAGGTTGAGCCAGTCCAGAATATAACTTTCCATCATGCGTCCTTGGTTGAACCACTTTGTTGCAAGAGTTGTGCCGCCACCGCCACGGCAATGACGTCGGGTGCCTTGCCGGCAATGCCTGGCACGCCAATCGGGCTGGTCACTTGCGCCAATTCTGACGCACTGAAGCCACGCTCGGTCAGGCGATGGCTGAACACGGCCCATTTGCTTCGGCTGCCGATCATGCCGATGAATGGCAGGTCACCCAGGGCGCGCTGGCGCAGCAAGCAGGCGGCCACCACGTCCAGGTCTTCGGCGTGGCTGAAACTCATGATCAGCACCCGGGCCCCGGACGCCAACCCGGCCACGCCGCGCTGCACCGGGTCGGAATGCTCGGCACAGACATTGGCGGGCAAGTCTTCAGGAAAAATGCCGTCGCGGCTGTCAAGCCAATGCACCCGAAACGGCAAGCGGCCCAGCACCTGCACCAGCGCCGTCGCCACATGGCCACCGCCAAACAGGGCCACGGGCGGCCACAGCGCCTGTTGGGCCGCAAAATGTTGACGCAAGCGGGAGAGGTCTGAGCTGCTGACGAGCTCAAATTGCAGCGTGACCTCGCCGCCACAACACTGGCCCAAGGACGGCCCCAGTGCAACACGGCGCACCTGCGTCATGGTTTGAGCGCCCAGCTGTGCCCGCGCCTGCTCCATGGCTTGCCACTCCAGATGGCCACCGCCAATGCTGCCCAGGGTGGTGTCGGCAAATACCGCCAGCCAGGCGCCCGCCTCCCGCGGCACCGAGCCACGATGCGCCTGCACCGAGACCAGAACGGCCTGTTGCGAGGCCAAAAGCCCTAAAAAATGCGCTTCTACCGTCACAATTGATTACCCTTTCAGCGCTAAATTAGAAGACAACCCAGGCTTTTTGAGGCACATTACGGGTTTGCCAATGGCAGGCAATGTCTTAACGCCCCAGCCCGTCATTTTTTCGAGACAACACATGAACCTATTTGCCTCATTACGCTTCAAGCAGGTTTCGTTGCGCCTGATGGCTGGCGTGGCGGCAATTTTGGCCGGCTGTACCTCGACACCCTTGCCTGCGCCTGCGCCCGTGCCAGCCCCCGTGGCACCCCCGCCCGCGCCTGTGGTCGTGGCACCGCCCGTGGCCGTACCCGCTTATGTGTCGAGCGCTGTCACGCCCCACGCTTACCGGCGCGACGCCGCCAGCCACCTTTATCAACGCAATTTGCAGCGCGTGTTCCGGGGCAAGATGCCGCCCCTGCTCTACGCTGTAGGCGTGTTGCAAGTTGAGGTGGACAGCATGGGCCAGGTCACCAGCACCAGCTGGATGCGCGCACCCAATCACGCCCCCGAGGTCATGGCCGAGATCGAGCGCACCGTGCGCCTGGCCGCACCCTACCCCGCCCCGGTGCGCATGGGCCGAGTCACCTACACCGACACCTGGCTGTGGCACAAAAGCGGTCTGTTCCAGTTGGATACGCTTACCGAAGGGCAGTTGTAACGCGACCAGGCTTCGTTTGAACGCGCTTGTCATTGCGAGCGTAGCGCGGCAATCCATGACCCCGCAAAACCTGGATTGCCGCGTTGCTGTTGCGCCTCGCAATGACGCCCCGTGGCAAAACACCCCCATCACGACCCCCGGTAAGTTGAATAGCTCCACGGGCTCACCAGCAGCGGCACATGGTAATGCTGCTCAGCGCTTGCCACGCCAAAGTCCAGACTCACCTGATTCAAGAAATTGGGCTCCGGCAGGGCCACGCCGCAGGCCTTGAAATACGCCGCCACATCAAACACCAGCCGGTAGGTGCCACGTTGCAATTCGGCAGCACTCAGCAACAGCCCGTCGGGGTTGCGGCCGTCCTGGTTAAGCACAAACTGTTTCAGGCAGCGCTCGCCCTCCGGCCCGGTGGCATACAGGGTCACAGGCATGCCTGCTGCCGGCCTGCCGTGCATGGTGTCCAGAACATGCGTACTCAATCCCATGGTGATGCCCTCAAAAATTTGATCAAAGTGTATACACTGCCATGCAGTCCGCCACCGTCTTCGCCCAAATTCATGAGCCACTACAACAGCACCCTGCCCTACCCGCGCGACCTCAAGGGCTACGGCCCCAAGCCACCCCATGCACGCTGGCCGAATCAGGCCCGCATTGCGGTGCAGTTTGTATTGAACTATGAAGAAGGTGGCGAGAACTGCGTGCTGCACGGCGACGCGGGTTCAGAGCAATTTTTGTCCGAGATGGCCAACCCGGCCAGCTACCCGGATCGGCACATCAGCATGGAAGGCATTTACGAATACGGCGCTCGGGCCGGCGTGTGGCGCATCCTGCGCGAGTTCGAGCAGCGCGGCCTGCCGCTCACGGTGTTTGGTGTCAGCATGGCGCTGGAGCGCGCCCCCGAACTGGTGCAGGCCTGCCAACAACTGGGCCACGAGATTGCCTGCCACGGCTGGCGCTGGATCCACTACCAGAACCTGCCCGAGGAAGTGGAGCGAGAGCATATGGCGCGCGGCATGGAGATACTGACCGGGCTGATGGGCACGCGGCCGCTGGGCTGGTACACCGGGCGCGACAGCCCCAACACGCGCCGGCTGGTAGCCGACTACGGCGGCTTTGACTACGACAGCGACTATTACGGCGACGACCTGCCGTTCTGGATGAAAGTGGCAAAAACCAACGGCGAGGTGGTGCCGCAACTGATCGTGCCCTACACGCTGGACTGCAACGACATGCGTTTTGCGCTGCCACAGGGCTACGCCTACGCCGACCCGTTTTTTCAGTACCTCAAGGACACGTTCGACGCGCTGTATGCCGAGGGCGACCCGGCCGGGCTGAACGCTCCCAAGATGATGAGTGTGGGCATGCACTGCCGCCTGCTGGGCCGGCCTGGGCGCATTGTGGCGCTGCAACGCTTTTTGGACTACATCGGCCAGCATGACAAGGTGTGGGTGTGCCGCCGCATCGACATTGCACGGCACTGGCAAGCCACTCACCCTTATTCAATTTGAGGCGTCCACAACCATGCCCTTGACTCTTGACCAACTCAACAGCGCCCCAGCCGATGCAGCGCTGCAACTGCTTGACGGCCTGTACGAACACTCGCCCTGGATCGCGCAAGCCGCGCTCACGCAGCGTCCATTTGTGTCGCTGCCCCAGCTCAAATTCATCCTGACACAAGTGGTGAGCAGCGCCGCGCGCGAGGCCCAGCTTGGCCTGATCCGTGCCCACCCGGAGCTGGCGGGCAAGGCCATGGTGAGCCAGAGCCTCACCGTCGAATCCACCCATGAGCAAAGCAAGGCCGGGTTGACCCATTGCAGCGCCGACGAATTCGCCCGGCTGCTGCAACTCAATGCCGACTACAACGCCAAATTTGGCTGGCCGTTTATCTTGGCGGTGCGCGGCCCGCGCGGCCTGGGCCTGAGCCGGACCGAGATCATTGCCACCTTTGAGCGGCGCCTGCACGGCCACCCCGACTTCGAGCTGCAGGAGTGCCTGCGCAACATCCACCGCATTGCCGAGATTCGCCTGAGCGACAAGTTTGGCGTCAGCCCCGATCTGGGCGACTTGGTATGGGACTGGCAGGAGCAACTGAGCCCGTACTCAGAGGCGCCCGATCAACTCACCGTCACCTACCTGACCGACGCACACCGCGCCTGCGCCGCTTTCATTGCTGCGCAGATGCAAGCCTGCGGCTTTGACAGTGTGGCCGTTGACGCCGTGGGCAATGTGGTGGGGCGCTATGAGGGTGTCTCGTCATTGCGAGGAGGTACGACGCGGCAATCCATGAATACCGGAACCCTGCTCACCGGCAGCCACTATGACACCGTGCGCAACGGCGGCAAATACGACGGCCGCCTCGGCATTTTTGTGCCCATGGCCTGCGTGCGCGAACTGCACCGCGCGGGCCAACGCCTGCCCTTTGCCATCGAGGTGGTGGCCTTTGCCGAAGAAGAGGGGCAGCGTTTCAAAGCCACTTTTCTGGGCTCGGGCGCCCTCACCGGCGACTTCAACCCGGCCTGGCTCGACCAGTTGGACGCCGATGGGGTGTCGATGCGCGCGGCCATGGAACAGGCGGGCCTAAACCCCGACGACATCACCCAACTCAAGCGCGACCCGAAAGATTACCTGGGCTTTGTTGAAGTGCATATCGAGCAGGGTCCGGTACTCAATGCGCTGAACCTGCCGCTGGGCATCGTGACCTCCATCAACGCCAGCGCCCGCTACAGCGGTGAGGTGGTGGGTACAGCCTGCCACGCCGGCACCACGCCCATGAACCAGCGTGCGGATGCCGCCTGTGCTGTGGCCGAATTCATGCTGGCCTGCGAACAACGCGCCGCGCGCGATGGCGACTCGGTCGCCACCGTGGGCCAGCTCAACGTGCCCAACGGCTCGGTCAACGTGGTGCCGGGCCGCTGCCAGTTTTCGCTTGATCTGCGTGCGCCCAGCAACGCGCAGCGTGACGCGCTGCAGGCCGATCTGCTGAGCGCATTGGCCGACATCTGCACGCAGCGCAAGGTCAGCCATCAACTCACCGAAATCATGCGTGCCAGCGCAGCACCGAGTGCGCCGGATTGGCAAAGCCGCTGGGAGAACGCGGTGGCCAACCTGGGCCTGCCCATCCACCGCATGCCCAGCGGCGCCGGCCACGACGCCATGAAGCTGCATGAAATCATGCCGCAAGCCATGCTGTTTGTGCGCGGCCAAAATGCCGGCATCAGCCACAACCCGCTCGAATCCAGCACCAGTGATGACATGCAACTGGCGGCGGAGGCTTTCGGTCACCTGCTGGAACAACTTGCAAATGCGCCAGAGTTGGCGTCATTGCGAGCGCAGCGCGGCAATCCATGACTTTCTGACTGCATGGATCGCCACGGCCTGCGGCCTCGCGATGACGGCGGAGCCAAACCCACCCATCTCATCATCACACCAATCAACACAATGACTCCTTACACCCAGCTCGACGCCTGGATCGACGCCCACTTTGACGAACAGGTGCGCTTTTTGCAGGAACTCATCCGCGTGCCCACCGACACCCCGCCGGGCAACAACGCACCGCACGCCGAGCGCACGGCCGAATTGCTGCAGGCCATGGGCATCGAGACCGAGCAGCACCCGGTGCCCGCCTTGGAGGTGCAAGCCGCCGGCCTGCAAAGCATCACCAACCTGATCGTGCGTCACCGCTACGGCGCGGGCGGCAAAACCATTGCGCTCAATGCCCATGGCGACGTGGTGCCCCCGGGCGAGGGCTGGACCCACGACCCCTACGGCGGCGAGATCGCGGACGGCAAAATCTACGGCCGCGCCAGCGCGGTGAGCAAGTGCGACTTTTCCACCTTCACCTTTGCCATGCGCGCGCTGGAGGCAGTTTGCCGACCCGCCAAGGGCTGCATTGAGCTGCTGTTCACCTACGACGAGGAGTTTGGCGGCGAAGTGGGCCCGGCCTGGTTGCTGCAGCACCAGCTCACCCGGCCCGACCTGATGATTGCCGCGGGTTTTAGTTACCAGGTGATCACCGCGCACAACGGCTGCCTGCAACTCGAAGTGACGGTGCACGGCCAGATGGCGCACGCCGCCATTCCCGAATCGGGCGTCGACGCCTTGCAGGCCGCGGTACAGATTTTGAGCGTGCTGTATGCACAAAACACGCTTTACAAGTCGATCCGCTCAAAAGTTCAGGGCATCACCCACCCCTATCTGAACGTCGGCCTGATCAGCGGCGGCACCAACACCAACGTGGTGCCGGGCACGGTCAGCTTCAAGTTAGATAGGCGCATGATCCCCGAGGAAAACGCCACCGAGGTCGAAGCCAATCTGCGCCAGCTGATTCTTGACACTGCCGCCACACTGCCGGGCATCACGGTCGATGTCAAGCGCATGCTGCTGGCCCATGCCATGCAGCCCCTGCCCGGCAACCAGCCGCTGGTCGACGCCATTCAGCAACACGGCAAGGAAATCTTCAACGAAGAGATTCCGGCACTGGGCACGCCGCTGTACACCGATGTGCGCCTGTTTGCGCAAGCAGGTATCCCGGGGGTGATCTATGGCGCCGGACCACGCACCGTGCTGGAGTCCCACGCCAAACGCGCCGACGAGCGGCTGGACCTGGAAGACCTGCGCCGCGCCACCAAAGTCATTGCCCGCAGCCTGCACGACCTGCTAAGTTGAGTTGGATCAAGTCGCACCTATCCAATCAATAAATTGGCTTGCTGCGGGTGTAAAGTGCGTGCCATCCATTTTTATAAGGTGACATCAATGAGCCACGAACTGTCTGACGCCGAACAAGCCCTGGGCGACGCCTCGCGCGACTACCACCGTTTTCCCACCCGAGGCAAGATCTCGGTCAACGCCACCAAGCCACTGGTGAACCAGCGCGACCTGGCGCTGGCTTACTCTCCCGGCGTGGCCTACCCCTGCCTCGACATTCAGGCCAACCCCGACCTGGCCTACGACTACACCAGCCGCGGCAACCTGGTGGGCGTGATCACCAACGGCACGGCGGTGCTGGGCCTGGGCGACATCGGCCCGCTGGCGGGCAAACCGGTGATGGAGGGCAAGGGCTGTTTGTTCAAGAAGTTTGCCGGTGTCGATGTGTTCGACATTGAACTGGCTGAGCGCGATCCCGACAAGCTCATCGAGATCATTGCGGCACTGGAGCCGACGCTGGGTGGCATCAACCTGGAAGACATCAAGGCACCCGAGTGCTTCTACATTGAGCAAAAGCTCAGCGAACGCATGGGCATTCCGGTGTTCCATGACGACCAGCACGGCACCGCCATCATCTCGAGCGCAGCCCTGCTCAATGGTCTGGAACTGGTGAACAAACGCATCGAAGACATCAAGGTCGCGGTGTCTGGCGCCGGCGCTGCCGCCATTGCCTGCCTGAACGTGATGGTGGGCCTGGGCGTGCAGGTCAAAAACGTGTTTGTCTGTGATTCCAAGGGCGTCGTCTACGAGGGTCGCCCGGGTGGTTATGACGCGTCCAAAGCCCGCTTTGCCCAAGCCACCGACATGCGCACACTGGCCGACGCGGTCAATGGCGCCGATGTGTTTCTGGGTTGCTCGGCGGCCGGCGTGCTGACGCAAGACATGGTCATGACCATGGCCCGACAGCCCATCATCCTGGCACTGGCCAACCCCGAACCTGAAATTCGCCCCGAACTGGCCAAGGCCGTTCGCCCCGACTGCATCATTGCCACCGGCCGCTCGGACTACCCGAACCAGGTCAACAACGTGCTGTGTTTCCCTTACATTTTTCGTGGTGCGCTGGACTGCGGTGCCACCAAAATCACCGAAGCCATGAAACTGGCCTGCGTGCGCGAGATCGCCGATCTGGCCAAGGCCGACATCAGCGAAGAAGTGGCCCATGCCTACGCCGGCCAAGACCTGGCCTTTGGCGTTGACTTCATCATCCCGAAGCCCTTTGACTCGCGTCTGATTTTGCGCATTGCGCCCGCTGTGGCGGCTGCGGCCGAGGCCTCGGGTGTGGCCAAACGCCCCATCAAGGACATGGACGCTTACCGTCGCCAGTTGTCGCGCTTCATTTACTCCACCGGCTTGCTGATGGAGCCGGTGTTCAACGCCGCCCGCAATGCCCCCGACAACGCCAAACGGGTGGCTTATGCCGAAGGTGAAGACGACCGCGTGCTGCGCGCGGCACAACTCGTGGTCGAAGGTGGTCTGGCACGCCCCATTTTGATTGGCCGTCCGCCCGTGATCGAAGCCCGTATTCTCAAGGCGGGCTTGCGTCTGCAACTCGGCCGTGACTACGACTGCTGCAATCCCGAGGACGACCCGCGTTTTCGCCAGTACTGGGAAACCTACCACCAGGTCATGGGCCGCCATGGTGTCAGCCCCGAGGCCGCCAAGGCGGCGGTGCGCCGCTCCACCACCACCATTGCCGCGCTGATGGTCAAGCTCGGTGATGCCGATGCCATGTTGTGCGGCCTGCACGGCCGCTTTGATGTGCACCTGGACCATGTGCGCGACATCCTGGGGGTCAGGGAAGGCGCCTCCGGCTTTGCCACCCTGAACGCGCTGATGCTGGAGCAGTACTCCATCTTCGTGGCCGACACCTACGTCAACGAAGACCCCAGCGCCGAGCAACTGGCCGACATTGCCCGCATGGCCGCCGACGAGGTGCGCCGCTTCGGCATTGCACCCAAAGTGGCATTTTTGTCGCACTCCAATTACGGTTCGTCCAAGCGGGGCTCGGCGCGCAAGATGCGCCAGGCGTGCAACCTGTTCAAGGCCGCCTGCCCCGACATCGAGTGCGACGGCGAGATGCAGGGCGACGCCGCGCTGTCGGAAGACATTCGCAACGCCACCCTGCTCGACAACACCCTGAGCGGTGCTGCCAACATCCTGATCTGCCCGAATCTGGACTCGGCCAACATCCTGTTCAATGTGCTCAAGATGACCGGCAGCAACGGCCTCACAGTCGGCCCCATCCTGCTCGGTTCCGCCGCCACCGCGCATGTGCTCAACCCGTCCAGCACCGTGCGCCGCGTCGTCAACATGACCGCGCTGGCAGTGGCCGATGTGAACGCGCTGCGCTGATTTTTAACGCGAAGGGACCATGTCATTGCATGCGCAATGACATGGTCAGGCCGGATAGCGAAAACAACGCCCTGTGCACCATACAAGTGCGCAGGGCGTTCCCATTTGCGCGCAACTGACACAGAACACCTGGCACCTTTATTGCTGATTGACTTGGGTTCACTCACCTCCATGGAGTTCTCATGTCAAAACGCTTTTTTCTGAAAACTGCGGCCAGCCTGGCCGCTGTGGGCTTTCTGGGCCTGGCCCAGGCGCAAACCACCCCCATCAAATTCCAGCTCGACTGGCGCTTCGAGGGCCCCAGCGCACTGTTTCTGACACCCACGGCCAAGGGCTATTTCAAGGACGCCAAGCTCGACGTGACGGTGGATGCAGGCAATGGCTCGGGTGGCGCTGTCACCCGCGTGGCTTCTGGCGCGTACGACATGGGTTTTGCCGACCTGGCTGCCGTGATGGAGTTCCACGCCAACAACCCCGACGCGCCCAACAAGCCGGTGGCCGTGATGATGGTCTACAACGACACCCCGGCGTCGGTTATGGCCTTGAAGAAATCCGGCATCAAGACCCCGGCTGACTTGAGCGGCAAAAAGATGGGTGCGCCGGTGTTTGATGCCGGCCGCCGCGCCTTTCCGATTTTCGCCAAGGCCAACGCCATCACTGGTGTCGCCTGGACCGCGATGGACCCGCCGCTGCGCGAAACCATGCTGGTGCGCGGCGACGTCGACGCCATCACCGGGTTCACCTTCACCTCGCTGTTGAATCTGGAGGCACGCGGCGCCAAGGCCGCCGACGTGGTGGTCATGCCTTACCCGGCGTTTGGCGTCAAGCTGTACGGCAACGCCATCATCGCCTCACCCAAGCTCATCAAGGAAAACCCGGAAGCCATCAAAGCCTTTCTGGCCGCCTTTGCCAAGGGCGCCAAAGACGTAATCGCCAACCCGGGCGCAGCCATCAACGACGTCAAGGCGCGCGACGGCATTGTCAACGTGGCACTGGAAACCCGCCGCCTGCAACTGGCCATCGACACCGTCATCAACAGCCCGAACGCCCGCGCCGAGGGCTTTGGCCAGGTCAATGGCCCGCGCCTGGCGCTGATGGCGTCGCAAGTGTCCGACGCCTTTGGCACCAAAACCCGGGTCAACCCGGACGCCGTCTGGAATGGCAGCTTTTTGCCAACCAAGGCCGTGCTGGATGTGTTGCCCAAGAAATAAATCATGATGCACAGCGAACCCAGCCCCTGGTTTGTCGACTTCTCAGACGTCTGGCTGGCCTACAACGACGAACTGCTGGCGCAAAACCAGTTTGCGGTCGAGGCCATCGACATGAAGGTGCGCCAGGGCGAGTTCATCGCCATTGTGGGCCCTTCCGGCTGTGGCAAGTCCACCTTCATGAAGCTGGCCACCGGTCTGAAGATGCCCTCCATGGGCAAGATTCACATCGATCAGCAGCCAGTGACCGGCCCGCTCAAAATCTCCGGCATGGCGTTCCAGGCACCGTCGCTGTTGCCCTGGCGCACCACGGTCAACAACGTGCTGCTGCCGCTGGAAATTGTGGAACCCTACCGCAGCAACTTCAAGGCCAAACGCAAAGAGTACGAGGAGCGCGCCCGCAAGCTGCTGCAAAAGGTCGGCCTGGGTGGCTACGAGGACAAATTCCCCTGGGAGCTTTCGGGTGGGATGCAACAGCGCGCCAGCATTTGTCGCGCACTGATTCACGAACCCAAGATGCTGCTGCTCGACGAGCCTTTTGGGGCACTGGACGCCTTCACACGTGAAGAGCTTTGGTGCATCCTGCGCGACCTCTGGACCGAACAGCAGTTCAACGTGATCCTGGTCACTCACGACCTGCGCGAGTCGGTGTTTCTGGCCGACACCGTGTACGTGATGAGCAAGAGTCCGGGCCGTTTTGTCGTCAAGCGCGAGATCGCGCTGCCGCGTCCGCGTGACCTGGAGATCACCTACACCTCGGAATTTACCGACATCGTGCATGAACTGCGCGGCCACATTGGTGCCATGCGCCAAAACAGTGCCGCCAATCAGTCCAAGGTGAGCGCATGAACAAGAAACAAATGGAAATCTGGTCACCCTGGTTGCTGCTGTTGGTGGTGCTGGTGCTGTGGCAAATCATCTGTGCGGGCTTCGATGTGTCGGAGTTCATCTTTCCGAGCCCCTGGCGCATCTGGACCCAGTTCTGGGAGTTCCGTGACACCATTGCCGGCCACGCCTGGCGCACCTATTGGGTCACCATGGTGGGTTTTGGGCTGGCGATCGTGGTCGGTGTGTTGCTGGGCTTTTTGATTGGCAGCTCGCGCCTGGCCTATGCCGCCGTGTACCCGCTGATGACCGCATTCAACGCGCTACCCAAGGCGGCCTTTGTGCCGATTCTGGTGGTCTGGTTTGGCATTGGCGCCGGGCCGGCCATTTTGACGGCGTTCTTGATCAGCTTTTTCCCGATCATGGTCAATATTGCCACCGGTCTGGCCACGCTGGAGCCCGAGCTGGAAGACGTGTTGCGGGTGCTGGGTGCCAAGCGCTGGGACGTGCTCATCAAAGTGGGCCTGCCGCGCTCCATGCCCTACTTTTATGGCTCGCTCAAGGTCGCCATCACGCTGGCGTTTGTCGGCACCACGGTGTCAGAAATGACCGCCGCCAACGAGGGTATTGGTTACCTGCTGATCTCGGCCGGCTCCAGCATGCAAATGGGCCTGGCCTTTGCCGGCTTGCTGGTGGTGGGCGCGATGGCCATGGCGATGTACGAACTCTTCAGTGCGATTGAAAAGCACACCACCGGCTGGGCGCACCGCGGCTCCCAGAACCACTGAGAACCCGGAAGGCGGTCAGCTTCGGGCATGGTACTTGCTCAAGCTTACTGGCTCGATGTGATCCAGCGGCACCAGGACAACTAGAGGCGCGGACCAACGAGTTTTCACTCGCAAAACTTCAACCATTCCTTTGGGTTACTCCATGAAAACAAAACTGATTCTGGCCACTTGTATGACCGCTGCTGCCATGAGCGCACAAGCTCAAAGCAACGTTCAATTAAACGGGCTGGTAGACGCCTACATCGGTTCCATGCGCATGGCCGGCGATCCCGCTAGCAAGACCGTCGTCGGCAGCGGCGGCATGACGACTTCCTGGTGGGGCATGTCGGGCACGGAAGATCTCGGTGGCGGGCTGACAGCCAGCTTTGCCTTGAATGGATTTTTCCGTACGGACACCGGGGAAACAGGCCGCTTTGGAGGCGACACGCAGTTTTCTCGGGATGCCTATGTAGGTCTTGCCGGATCGTTTGGCGCATTGGCCCTGGGCCGCAGCAAGGCGCCCAATTTCTTGCCCACCATCGCCTTCAACCCGCTGGGTGACTCGTTCACTTTCTCGCCCTTGGTGTTACATGCCAATGTGCCGCTGTTCAACGGCACCGGCTGGGGTGCCACCACCTCGTCAGACACTGGCTGGTCAAACCAGATCACTTACACCACGCCAAGCTTGGCCGGACTCAAAGCCAATCTGCATTACCAATTCGGTGAAGTTGCCGCTGACAACGGCAAGAACAATATCGGCTTGAACCTCATGTATTTTTCAGGCCCGCTGGGCTTGACCGCCTTCTGGGAGCGCAACGAGGTGACCAATCCAGTGCCAGTTGCACTGGCAGGGGGCGCCACACGCACCAACTGGATGCTGGGGGGCAGCTACGACGCCACGGTAGTCAAGGGCTTCATGACCCATGGCAAGTCGTCATCGGACCTGGCCGGCGCACGCAGTGCATCCACCACGTCCTTGGGTCTGTCAGCACCGGTGGGCAGCGGCAAGGTGCTGGCGGCCTGGGCCAAAACCAAGGTGACTGGGGGCAACACCCGTGACACCATCACCGTCGGCTACGACTACACCCTGTCCAAGCGCACCGACGTGTATGCCATGCTGATGAACGACAAGATCACCACGTTCGAGAGTGGCAACAGCCTGGGTCTGGGCGTTCGCCACCGTTTTTGAGCGACGCTAAAGTTCATGACCTGGCACGCCAAACTTGACATTGACTACCAGGTCGAACAGCAGCGCTCCGTGGCGCGTCACTGCCACATGGGGCCGCTGCGGGTGCTGCAAAGCCTGTACCCCGAGGGTGACGCGATCTGCCACAACGTGCTGGTGCATCCGCCCGGCGGCCTGGTGGGCGGTGACACGCTGGAGATGACGATTGCGGCGAATGGCGCAGCCCATGGCCTCATCACCACGCCGGGCGCCACCCGCTTTTATCGCAGCCTGGGTGAGTCGGCCATCCAGCGCACCCGCGTCACGCTGCAGGATCAGGCGCGGCTGGAATGGTTGCCCCTGGAAGCCATCGCCTACAACGCCTGCCTCGCAGAAAACCACCTCACCGTTTCGCTGGAACCACAGGCCGAATTCATGGGCTGGGACATCACCGCTCTTGGCCTGCCCAGCGCGGGACTGCCATTTGATCAGGGCCATTTTTTACAACACATCGAAGTGCCCGGCGTCTGGCTGGAGCGCGGGCGGATGCAGGCCCATGACCACTGCCTGATGAACGGCCCGCTGGGCCTGGCCGGGCAGCGCTGCATGGCGTCGCTGTTTTTTATCAGTGGCAGCAAAATGTCGCGCGGTCGCCGGGAAGCCGGGCTGGAACTGGCACGCCAGGTGATCGACTCGCACCCGCTGGGACAGATGGCCGGCGTCACCTGTCCGAACGAGCAAGTCATGGTGCTGCGCGTGCTGGCCCCGCTGGTGGAACCCGCAGCGGACCTGCTGCGCCAGGTCTGGCAGGCCTGGCGGCAGCACTTTTGGCAATTGCCCGCCAGCGTGCCGCGCATCTGGTCGACGTGAAGACCTCTATGCATGCTTGCACGATGCCTATGCCTCGGTGAGTCGTGCAACTGGCATCTTAAAGCCAATGGTGTATATTTGGTATCTACCACTTTGATTTGGAGGCCAGCATGAACACCCACAACAGCCAGCCCGCGCGCGCCAAGTTGTTTCTCCATGGCCGCAGCCAAGCGGTTCGCCTGCCCAAGGAATTTCGCTTTGAAGGGACCGAGGTGTTTGTGCGGCGCGTGGGCGCCGACGTGGTGCTCAGCAGCCAGGCCAAAGCGCCCATTCAGAATTTGCTCGACGCCCTGAATGAGTTCGAACCAGCGTTCACCCTGCACCGCGCACAACCGGCGCACACCGATGTGCGCGCTGATTTGCTGCCCATAGCGCAAGCCTGAGCCCTGGCATGCAAGCCACATCCGGCCAAGCGTCCATTCGCTACTTGCTCGACACTAACATCTGCATTTACGTGATCAACGCCAGACCGCCCGCTGTGTTGGCTCGGTTTATCGCCCATGAAATCGATGGTTTGGGCATTTCAGCCATCACAGCAAGCGAGCTTTATTGGGGTGTCTGCAAGAGTGGTTCGGTGCGCAACCAGACTGCCCTGGAAAAATTTCTGTCCCCCTTGACAATTCTTGATTACGACCACGCGACGGCACGGCGCTATGGCGAGTTGCGCGCTTTCCTGGACAAGCAGGACACCCCCATCGGCCCGCTTGATCAGCAAATTGCGGCGCACGCACTCGCCCTGGGCGTGACGCTGGTCACCAACAACACGCG
>CAZIGL010000007.1:0-59540 GCA_964538895.1 uncultured Rhodoferax sp. | reverse complement strand
CCCTGGGCGCGCACCGCACCACGCTCCATCACCACATAGTTGTCGGCGAGTTCCTGGGCGAAGTCGTAATACTGTTCCACCAGCACAATGGCCATGTCGCCGCGGTCGGCCAGCATACGGATAACGCGGCCGATGTCCTTGATGATGCTGGGCTGGATGCCTTCGGTGGGCTCGTCCAGAATCAGCAGCTTGGGGCCGGCTGCCAGCGCACGGGCGATGGCCAGTTGCTGCTGCTGCCCGCCCGACAAATCCCCGCCACGGCGGTGCAGCATTTGCTTTAAAACGGGAAAAAGCTCGAACAGTTCGGGCGGAATGGGCGTGCTGGCGGGCTTGTAGGCCAGGCCCATGGCCAGGTTTTCCTGCACTGTGAGGCGGCCAAAAATCTCGCGCCCCTGGGGCACAAATCCGATGCCAGCGCGGGCGCGCTCGTAAGGCGTGGCGTTGTGAATCGGCTTGCCGTCAAACTCGATGCTGCCGCTCTTGATCGGCACCAGTCCCATCAGGCTTTTCAGCAGCGTGGTCTTGCCCACGCCGTTGCGCCCCAGAATCACCGTGACCTTGCCCAAAGTGGCCTGCAGGCTGACGTCGCGCAGGATGTGCGAGCCGCCGTAGTATTGGTTGATGTTTTTGACGTTCAGCATGGGGGTTGCCATCTCAGCGGCCCAGATAGACTTCGATGACGCGCTCATCACTCTGCACCTGCGCCAGCGTGCCCTGCGCCAGCACCGCGCCGTCGCACAGCACGGTGACGATGTCGGAAATGGTGTTGATGAAACTCATGTCGTGCTCCACCACCATCAGCGAGTGTTTGCCTTTGAGGCTCAAGAACAGCTCGGCGGTGCGCTCGGTTTCCTCGTCGGTCATGCCCGCCACCGGTTCGTCGAGCAGCAGCAATTTGGGGTCCTGCATCAGCAGCATGCCGATTTCCAGCCACTGCTTTTGGCCATGGCTCAGGTTACCGGCCTGACCGCGCACGCGCTCATTCAGGTGGATCGTGTGGAGCACTTCGGCCAGGCGGTCGCTCTGCGCGGAGTCGAGGCGAAAAAACATCGATGACGTGACCGCCTTGTTGGTTTTGAGCGCCAGTTCCAGGTTCTCGAACACACTCAATTGCTCAAACACCGTGGGTTTCTGGAACTTGCGGCCGATGCCCATCTGGGCAATTTCGGATTCCTTGTAGCGCAGCAGGTCGATGGTGCTGCCAAAGAACACCTGGCCTTCATCCGGGCGCGTCTTACCCGTGATGATGTCCATCATGGTGGTCTTGCCGGCACCATTGGGGCCGATGATGCAGCGCAGCTCGCCCGGCGCAATGTCCAGGCTCAGCTTGTTGATGGCCTTGAAGCCGTCAAAACTCACGCTCACGTCTTCAAGGTAAAGAATGCGGCCGTGCGTGATGTCGACTTCACCCGGTGTGGCAATGCGCGAAAAGCCGGCTTGCCTGCCGCCCGACTCGGTCTGTCCGACCCTGGCCGCCTGAGCCGCTTGGTAGGCTTCCAGACGCTTGGCGCCCTGCTCCATCAATTCGGGGGTCATTTGGAACCTCCGCTTTTGACAGATGGATTGCCGCGCTTCGCTCGCCATGACACACCTGCAGATAACTTTCGAACCAGTCCCACCACACCGTTGGGCAAAAAGAGTGTCACCCCAATGAACAGCAGGCCCAGAAAGTACAGCCAGAATTCGGGGTAAGCCACCGTCAGCCAGCTCTTGGCGCCGTTGACAATGAAGGCGCCCACAATCGGTCCGATCAGTGTGGCGCGGCCGCCCACGGCCGCCCAGATGGCGATCTCGATCGAGTTGGCCGGGCTCATCTCGCTCGGATTGATGATGCCCACCTGCGGCACGTACAGGGCACCTGCCACGCCGCACATCATGGCCGAAATGGTCCAGATGGTGAGCTTGTAGCCCAACGGGTTGTAGCCGCTGAACATGACCCGCGTTTCAGCATCACGCACGGCCTGCAGAACCCGGCCGAACTTGCTGCCAACCAGCCAGCGCGCCATCAAAAAGAAACCCAGCAGCGTCACGCCGGTCAGCACAAACAGGGTCATGCGCATCTCTTGCGTTGCCATTGGGATGCCCAGAATCCGCTTGAAGTCGGTGAAACCGTTGTTGCCGCCAAATCCGGTCTCGTTGCGAAAGAACAGCAGCATGGCGGCAAAGGTCAGGGCCTGGGTGATGATGGAGAAATACACCCCCTTGATGCGCGAACGGAAAGCGAAGTAACCAAAAACAAAGGCCACCAGCCCCGGCACCGCCACGATCAGAATCAGGGTGGCGATGAAGCTGTCAGAAAAGGTCCAGTGCCAGGGCAGCTCTTTCCAGTCCAGGAACACCATGAAGTCGGGCAACTCGCTTTTGTAGTTGCCGTCGGTGCCAATCTGGCGCATCAGGTACATGCCCATGACGTAGCCGCCAAGCGCAAAAAACAGACCATGGCCCAGACTCAGGATGCCGGAAAAGCCCCAGATCAGGTCCATGGCCAGGGCGCAAATGGCGTAACACATGATCTTGCCAAGCAGGCCCACCGCGTAATCGCTCAGGTGAAAAGCGCTGTCGGCGGGCACCAGCAGATTGAGCACCGGGGCCACGGCACAGACCACGATCAGGGCGAGGATAAAAGCGCTCCAGCCGGTGCGGGTCAGCAACGGTGCAGGCACAGGGAGTTGGATGGAAGGGGTCATGGTGTCAGGCCTCCGCACTGCGGCCTTTCATGGCGAAAATGCCTTGCGGACGTTTCTGGATAAAGATGATGATGAAGACCAGCACGGCAATCTTGGCCAACACCGCACCCGCCCAGCCTTCCAGAAATTTGTTCAACACACCCAGGCCCAGGGCGGCATAGACGGTGCCCGCCAGTTGGCCGACACCGCCCAGCACCACCACCATGAAGGCATCGACGATGTAGCCCTGGCCCAGGTCCGGCCCGACATTGCCGACCTGGCTCAGGGCGCAACCGGCCAGCCCTGCAATGCCCGAGCCCAGGGCAAAGGCGTAGGTGTCGATGCGCGCGGTGTTGACCCCCATGCACGATGCAATGGGCCGGTTTTGCGTGACACCACGCACAAACAGGCCGAGCCGGGTTTTACTGATCAGCCAGGCCACGGCACCCAGCACAAAGAGGGCAAACGCAATGATCACCAGCCGGTTGTAGGGCAGCGACAAATTACCCAGCACCTGCACGCCGCCGCTCATCCACGAGGGGTTTTCCACACCCACGTTTTGCGCGCCGAAGATCGTGCGGACCAATTGCATCAACATCAGGCTGATGCCCCAGGTGGCCAGCAGGGTCTCCAGCGGCCGACCGTACAAGAAGCGGATCACCGTGCGCTCCAGCAGCACACCCATCAGCGCCGACGCCATGAAGGCCACCGGCACTGCGGCCAGCAGGTACCAGTCAAAGGCGCCGGGCAGGTAGCGCTGAAACAGGCCTTGCACCACGTAGGTGGCGTAGGCGCCAATCATCATCAACTCGCCATGCGCCATGTTGATGACGCCCATGAGGCCGTAGGTGATGGCCAGACCCAGCGCCACCAGCAGCAGGATGCTGCCCAGGCTGATGCCGCTGAACACCGCACCCAGCTTGTCGCCCCAGGCCAGCCGGGCCTCCACCTCGCGCAGTGCCTTGCCCAAAGCGGCTTTGACCCCGCTGTCCGTTTCGGTTTGCAGGTGCGCCAGCAGAATGGTCTTGGTACCGGACTGGTTGCTGGAGCCCAGCAGGGCCGCGGCTTCCAGGCGCTGGGCCTTGTCGTCACCGCCCAGCAGCGCAGCGGCACGCACCAGCGCCAGCTGGTCCCTGATTTTGGGGTTTTGCTCGGCTTTCAAGGCTTGTTCGATCAGCGCCAGCTTGCTCGGGTCGGCGTCGCGCTGCATCTGTTGCACCGCCGCCATGCGCACCTTGTCGTCTTTGGAAAACAGCTTGAGTGCGGCCAGGGCCGAGTCAATTTCACCGCGCATGCGGTTGTTGTTGATGACGTCTTCGGCATCAACAGGCAAGGCAAATTCAGCCCCCGAGGCGGGGTCGATGCCTTTGTCGCCACGCACCATGATGGCCTTGCCGCGCACCAGCTTGACCGCGTCATCGGCCAGTGCCTGCAAAAACACCGCAGTGCCGGCGTCTGCCTGGACTACGGCCTTGTTCAAGGCCTCGATACGGGCATCGGTTTCGCCGCTGCTGATGGCGTTGGCCTCGTCCACGCTGATCGCGTGGGCGCTGGCGGCGAACGACACAATGGCAGTAAAGATTAATTTTGATAACAACATAGGGGACCCTGTAGGGTGGGCACGTTGACAGTGCCCACGCTGCAATTTCCTTTAGAGATCCGTCATTGCGAGGTGCGTCAGCGCCGTGGCAATCCATGTATCCAAGGGGTCATGGATTGCCGCGCTTCGCTCGCAATGACGTCAGAGGGCCTTACTTCTTCGCCGGCTCGTCCGGCTTGGAGGCATTGCCTTCGATGTACGGACTCCAGGGCTTGGCTTTCACCGGGCCGGGGGTCTTCCAGACCACGTTGAACTGGCCGTCGGCCTTGATCTCGCCAATGAACACCGACTTGTGCAGGTGGTGGTTTTTCTCGTCCATCTTGCTCACAATGCCGCTCGGCGCCTTGAAGGTCTGGCCGGCCATGGCGGCAATCACCTTGTCGACGTCGGTGCTCTTGGCTTTTTCAACCGCCTGCTTCCACATGTTGATGCCGATGTAGGTGGCTTCCATCGGGTCGTTGGTCAGCGGCTTGTCCTTGTGACCGGCGATGTTCTTGGCCTTGGCATAGGCGGCCCACTTCTTGATGAACTCGTCGTTGGTCGGGTTCTTGATGGATTGGAAGTAGTTCCAGGCGGCCAGGTGACCCACCAGCGGCTTGGTGTCGACGCCGCGCAGTTCTTCCTCACCCACGCTGAACGCCACCACCGGCACGTCCTTGGCTTTCAGGCCGGCGTTGCCGAGTTCCTTGTAGAACGGCACGTTGGAGTCGCCATTGATGGTCGACACCACGGCGGTCTTGCCACCGGCAGAAAACTTCTTGATGTCAGCCACGATGGTCTGGTAGTCCGAGTGGCCAAACGGGGTGTATTTTTCGTCGATGTCGGTGTCTTTCACGCCCTTGGATTTCAGGTAGGCGCGCAGAATCTTGTTGGTGGTGCGCGGGTAGACATAGTCGGTGCCCAGCAGCACCCAGCGCTTGGCGCCACCACCGTCCTTGCTCATCAAATAGTCCACCGCGGGAATGGCCTGCTGATTCGGCGCGGCACCGGTGTAAAACACGTTTTTGGACAGCTCTTCACCCTCGTACTGCACCGGGTAGAACAGCAGGCCGTTCATTTCTTCGACCACCGGCAGGACCGACTTGCGCGACACGCTGGTCCAGCAGCCAAAAATCACAGCGACCTTGTCCTGACCCAACAACTGCTTGGTCTTTTCGGCAAACAGCGGCCAGTTGGAGGCCGGGTCCACCACCACGGGCTCGAGTTTCTTGCCGAGCACACCGCCCTTGGCATTGATCTCGTCAATCGCCATCAGCACGGTGTCTTTCAACACAGTTTCCGAAATGGCCATGGTGCCAGACAAGCTGTGCAAAATACCGACCTTGATGGTGTCGGCGGCAAGCGCGGGCAGCGCTGTGAGGGTGCTGAGCGCGACGGCGGCGGTGAGCGCCTTGAGCGTGAAACGACGTGAATTCAAAGTTTGCATGGGCTACTCCAGAGTTGATGAAACCGTTGTCGCCGGGCTAGGGCCTGTTGTTTGGCTCAGACTTTTGCGCAGCGATGGTTCGACTTTAGGCAGGCGCAAGCGTTTGGGAAATACGCCTAGTGGCGTAGATGCACAAACTGATGGTCTGGCTGGATCTGGACAAAGTTCCGTGCAATGGCCAGAATGAAGGCATCGCAACGACCGCGTGTTATGAAAACCAGAAAGAACAAGACAACAAGTCCACGCTTCAGGCCCAGCACCCGGGTTCGTGATGTCAGTGGCTGGCTGCTGCCTTGTTATTTGATCTTCAGCTGGCTTTTCCTCGGCGTACTTGGCCCATCTGCAGCCACCGCCGACCTGGACCCAGAGACGCCTCTTTGGTTTGACGCCGACCGGCCCACGCCACAGGCGCTCCAGGCTGTGCAGCTGTTGCTCAGCGCCGCCAATGAGGGCCTGGTGCCGCAGCACTACCAGGCTGCCGAGCTGAACCTGGCAGTGACGCAGGCCGTTACCGACCCGGCACTGGCACCCTCCGGTCAAGCCCGACTGGACTCGGCCTTGACCCGTGCCATGCAGCATTACCTCAGCGACCTGAGCCGCGGGCGGGTGAACCCGCGCCAGATCAGGGCCAACTTTTCCACGCCCGACGCGCCCGCCGTGGATGTTGTTGCCTGGCTGCGCCTGGCCGTGCGCGAGCAGCGCCTGAGTACGGCCGTGGCGCAACTGGCCACGCAGGCGCCCATGGCGGGCCCGTTGCGCCAGGCGCTGGCCCAGTACCGCGCGCTGGTCAACCACCCGGCGTGGCAATCCCCCCTGGCGCCATTGCCCGGACGCAAGTTGGAAGCCGGTCAGGCTTATGCCGGCTTGACGCTGCTGGCACAGCGTCTGCAGGCACTGGGGGATCTGGCTGCCGGAACCCCTGTTCCAGCACAATTTGAAGGTGAACTGATGGCTGCGCTGATGCGTTTTCAGGAACGCCACGGGCTGACGCCCGACGGCGTGCTGGGCGTCAAAACCCTGCAGCAACTCAACATCACGCCCGCACAACGCGCCGAGCAGATGGCGCTGAGCCTGGAACGGCTGCGCTGGACGCCGCTGCGCCAGGCCGCGCGCATGGTGGTGGTGAATGTGCCCGAGTTTGTGCTGCGCGCCTACGAGGTGCAGAACGGACAAATCAAGGTCAAGCTGACGATGAAAGTGATCGTCGGCAAGGCGCTGGACACGCGCACGCCCCTGTTCGACGAAGAAATGCGCTTCATCGAGTTCAGCCCCTACTGGAACATTCCGCCCTCGATCGCGCGCCAGGAAACCGTGCCCAAGCTGCGCGCCGATCCGGGCTATCTGGCGCATCAGGACATGGAGTTTGTCACGGCCAGCGGCCAGGTGGTGACCAGCATGGCGCCGGACCATCTGGCCGCGGTGTTGTCCGGGTCGTGGCGCATTCGCCAGCGGCCGGGCTCCAAGAATGCCCTGGGCGACATCAAGTTTGTCTTTCCCAACAACGACAACATCTACCTGCACCACACACCGTCGCCTGGCCTGTTCGAGCGCGACCGACGCGACTTCAGCCACGGCTGTATCCGTGTGCAGGAGCCGGTGGCATTGGCCAAGTTTGTGCTGCAGGACGACCCCGATTGGCCAGAGGAGCGCATCCGTGCTGCCATGACCAGCGGCCAGTCGAACACCTTGCGCCTGAGGCAACCGGTCACCGTGCTGATGGCCTACAGCACCGTGGTGGTCAAGGCGGGTCGGGTGTTTTTTTACCCCGACCTGTACGGCCATGACCGTTTGCTGGCCAAGGCCTTGCGCCAGCATGCGGCCGCCTTGTCCCCATAAGGCTTGCCGAAAAGCGCAAGTCATTAAAATCCGCCCTCATGAATCGCTCGATCCCCCTGACGCCCTCGCGGCGCACCTTTCTCCACCGCTCGGCCCAGGCGGTGCTGCTCGGCGGCGCGCTGGGGCTGGCGGGCAGGCCGGCACGGGCTGCCGCCCCCAGCGTGCGCAGCCTGGTGCTCGACCACACCCATACACGCGAACGCATCGACCTGGTGTACGCTTCGGGCGAGCAGTACCTGCCGCAGGCGCTGGGCTCGCTGAACCACTTTTTGCGTGACCATTACTCGGGCGAGGTCGGCCAGATCGACCCGCAGTTGTTCGACCTGCTGCACAACGTGCGCCAAGCGCTGGGCAGCCAGGTGCCGCTGTCCTACCAAATCATTTCAGGCTACCGCAGCCCGCTCACCAATGCCCGGTTGCGCGACACACGCAGCGGCGGCGTGGCCAAGCGCAGCCTGCACATGGAGGGCAAGGCCATCGACATTCGCCTGCCCGGCGTGCCGCTGGCCGAGCTGCGTGATGCAGCCCTGTCGCTCAAGGCAGGCGGCGTGGGTTATTACCCGCGCGACCAGTTTGTCCATATCGACACCGGGCGCGTGCGCACCTGGTAATTCCATTTCTTAATCAGTTGGGGTCAGAGCACGTCGCCACGCGCGTGGTCTGACCCACAAAACCGCATCATTTTCGTTGTTGCTTCGGCTTGTCGTGCCATCGCACTGCCTGTGGCTTCGCGCCTGGGAGCCTGTGCGGCAGAGCGTTCTGCTGCGTGTCCCCCGCCCTGCGGGCTCCTCCTTTTACCTTCGCAAAACGCTCTGCCGCCCAGGCTCCTGGACACAAATGATTTGGAAACGGAATAAACCGCCCGGTTAACCCTCGAACTGCGGCTGTAATTGCCGGATGCGGCGCATGGCCATGGCGGCCGCGGCGGTGCGGGTCTCGACCCCCAGTTTGGCAAACACGTGTTCGAGGTGTTTCTTCACGGTCATCGGGCTGGAGCCCACAATGTCGCCGATGTCGCGGTTGATCTTGCCCTTGACCACCCAGTACAGCACCTCGGCCTCCTTGGGGGTGAGCTTGAAGCTCAAGGCCATGGTCTCGATCACACTCTCATCGCTGACCTCCTGCATGATGATGAGCCAGTCACCGCCACCCTCGCTGTCGCCAATTTGCTGATGCAGCCTGAACGTCAGTCGTTTCGGACCAACTTCAACACTCAGACGCGGCGGCTCGACCCCGGTCAAGCCTTTCGCCACGTGGCGGCGCAGCCAGGTCAGCACGGGGATGGGTGTGGTGGGCGCGTCGGTGCCGTAATAGCGCATCAGCAACTCGCGTGCCAGCGAGGTTTGCCACATCAGGCGCCCGTCGCTCACCCGCACCGTGATGCTGGCGTAACCGAAGGCATCGAGCGCATTGCGGGTCTGGCGCTTCTCGCGCGCGCCCTGCAGGTGGACCGCCATGCGCGCCAGCACCTCTTTCGGCTTGATCGGTTTGGTGACATAGTCCACACCACCGGCTTCCAGCGCCGCCACCAGGTGCTCGGTCTCGGTCAGGCCGGTCATGAAAATGATGGGGATGTGCGCAGTTTGCGGATTGAGCTTGAGTTGGCGCGCCACCTCAAAGCCGTCCATGCCGGGCATCATCGCGTCGAGCAGCACCACGTCGGGCAGCGCTTGCGCCGCGCGCTGCAGCGCGGCTACACCGCTCAGGGCCACCAGCACGGTGTAGCCGGATTCATCCAGCGCGTCGTGCAACACCGCCAGGTTGTCAGGCACGTCGTCGACGATCAGCACCACGTCGCTGTTGGCGCGGTCCAGCGTGCGGTCCAGCCCCTTGCTCAAATTATTGGTCATGGTCAATGCCGGCCAGTTGCTGGCTCATGGTTTCAAACTGGAATTGGCGGGCCAGGTCGCGCATACGCACGACGAATTCGGTGCACTCGGGCTGCGCCGCTTCCAGCGCGTCGAGCTGGTTCAGGATGCCGCGGTAAAAGCCCAGCGTGACCACCTCCTGCAGGGCGTCCAGCGGGACCCGATGCGGATACACCAGCGCCTGGGTCGGCACGGCCTTGGGCGCTGGCAAGGCCAACTCGATGGCCTCTTGCCAGACCAGGCCCAGGCGCAGGGTCAGCCAGTCCAGCAGGTCGGCGTGGCGCACCGGTTTGCAAAAAAAGTCGTCACCGGGTAGCCCGACCGGATTGACCAGTCCCTTGTCGAAGGCGTTGGCTGAGACGATCGCAATCTGGGCGGAGGGCCTTTGCATGGCTTGTTCGAGCACCCGCAGCCGGCGCACGGTTTCCCAGCCATCGATGCCGGGCATGGCCAGGTCCATGAACACGGCGTGGGGCTGGTAACCACTGGCCAGCAGGTCCAAGGCGTCGTGACCACTGGCGGCAGTGCGCACCTCAAAACCCAGCGGCTGCAACAATTGCACCAGCAGTTCGCGGTCGGCCTCTTCGTTGTCCACCACCAGCACCCGCTGGCGCGGCCCCGCGTAGCCCAGACGCGGTTTGGGCGCTGCGGCCAAGGGCTTGCCGCGCAGCACGCCAGTGCCCCCGGTGGCGGGCAAACTGGTGGGCAACTCCGGCAAAAAGAGCTTGGCCTTGAACACCGAGCCCACGCCCGGCTGGCTGCCGACACTGAGCGCACCGCCCATCAGGTCGGTCAGCATGCGGGCAATGGTCAGGCCCATGCCGGCGCCGGGCGCACCCAGGCCGGGTGCGTTGGCCCGGGCAAAGGGCTCAAACACATGATTGATATCTTCTGCACTCAAGCCCGGCCCGGTGTCCTCGACCTCGATGTGCGCCATCTCGACGGCGTAGCGCAAGCGCAACACCACCTGGCCACTGGCCGTGAACTTGATGGCGTTGCCCAGCAGGTTCAGCAAAATCTGGCGCACCCGCTTTTCATCGGCCCGCACCACGGTGGGCAGCTTGCCCTGCACCTCGAAGACAAAGCGCAGTGCCTTGCGCTCGGCCTCCAGCGCAAACATGTCGGCCAGGTCCTGCATGAAGTCGGCAAACGCCAGTGGCCGGGGACTCAGCTTGAGCCGGCCCGACTCGATGTGTGCCAGGTCCAGCGTGCCCTCGATGAGCGAGAGCAAATGCTCACCACCACGTTTGATCACAGCCACGGCCTGCTGGCGGTGCGGCGGAATGCCGGTGTCCTGCCCCATCAGCTGCGCATAGCCCAGAATGCTGTTGAGGGGGGTGCGCAGTTCGTGGCTGATGGCGCTGATGTAGCGGCTTTTGGCCTGATTGGCGCGCTCGGCCGCCTGTTTGGCCTGCTGCAGGGCGGCATCGGTCTGGCGGTGCAGGTCAATTTCGCGTTGCAACAGGCGGGTTTGCCGATTCGATTCGTCCTGTGCCACCCGGCGGCTCTGGTTCGCCAGCACCACCCACCAGGCCACCAGCCCGGCGATCAGCAGCAATGCCATGTAGGCCTTGACAAAGCCCGAGCGCAGCGCCTGCTGGCCAGTTGGCAGCAGGGACGCATCAAACACAGACTTCGCCAGTGCACCCGTTTCGTGGTGGTAAAGCAGGCCAAAGACCACCCCCAGCAAGGGCGCAATCACCAGCATCAAAAGCAAAAAATAGCCCAGGCCCTTGTCCAGCAGCGCCCAGCTGCGCCGGGGCAACAGCCAGCGCAGCGTAGTCGTCCACTGCGTGGCCAGACTGGCATGCGGTTTGCACAGGTCGCCACAACGGGCGTCGAGCGTGCAGCACAGCGAACAGATCGGCCCCTGGTAAGCGGGGCAATGCGCCATGTCGGGCGCTTCGTAGTCGCGCTCACAAATCACGCAGCGCTGCAGGCGCAGGCGCGGGGTGGTGCCTGCATCTGCGGTCGGCAAAGTGTCGGCCTGCCGTGCCAGGTAGTACTTGCCCCCGGTGGCCAACGCAATCAGGGGTGAGGTGATCAGGGCGGTGCCCAGCGCAATCAGCGCCGAAAACGCCTGTGCCAGCGGCCCAAAAAACCCCAGGTGGGCCGTGACTGACAGGATGGAGGCCAACGCCATGGCGCCCACGCCGACCGGGTTGACGTCGTACAAATAGGCCCGCTTGAACTCGATGCCCTTGGGGCTCAGGCCCAGCGGCTTGTTGATGACCAGGTCGGCCACCACCGCCATCATCCAGGCAATGGCAATGTTGGAATAGAGCCCGAGCACGTCGCCCAGGGCGGCAAACACATTCATCTCCATCAGCATGAAAGCGATCAGCGTGTTGAACACCACCCACACCACGCGCCCCGGATGGCTGTGCGTCAGGCGCGAGAAAAAGTTACTCCAGGCCAGTGAGCCGGCGTAGGCGTTGGTGACATTGATCTTGAGCTGCGACACCACCACAAACAGCGCCGTGGCGGCCACCGCCCAGCCGTAATGCGGAAACACATACTCGTAGGCCACCAGGTACATCTGGTTCGGATCGACCGCGCGCTCCGGCGGCACCGCGTGGCTGATGGCCAGGTAGGCCAGCAAGGCGCCACCCAACATTTTGAGTACCCCCAGAATCACCCAGCCCGGCCCGCCCGCCAGCACACTGAACCACCACTGCTTGCGGTTGGCCGGTGTCAGGGCGGGCATGAAGCGCAGGTAGTCGGCCTGCTCACCCATTTGCGTCATCAACGCCACCCCCACCGTCAGCGCCGCACCAAACAGGGGCAGGCTGAACCCCTCCGACTGCCCCTTGTCACCAACATAGTGCACCACGCCCGCAAACGCCGTGGGCTCGCGCCACAGCACAAAGGCAAAGGGCAGCAGCCACATCACCAACCACAGCGGCTGCGTCCAGACCTGCAGCCGGCTGATGGTCGAGACGCCGTGCGTCACCAGCGGAATCACCACCAGCGCGCAAATCAGATAGCCCCAGCTCGGCGGAATATCCAGCGCCAGCTCCAGCGCATAAGCCATCACCGCCGCTTCAAGCGCAAAAAATATGAAGGTGAACGAGGCATAAATCAGCGAGGTCAGCGTCGAGCCGATATAGCCAAAACCGGCACCCCGCGTGAGCAAGTCCATGTCGACACCGTACTTGGCGGCGTAGATGCTGATCGGCAAACCCGCCAAAAAGATGATCACCCCGGTCGCCAGAATCGCCCAAAACGCGTTGACAAAACCATACTGCACCAGCAGCGTGGCGCCTATCGCCTCCAGAATCAAAAAAGCGCCAGCACCGCCCAGCGCGGTCAGCGCCACACGCCACGGTGACCACTGGCGAAAGCCCTGCGGCGTGAAACGCAAGGCGTAGTCCTCCAGTGTTTCACTGGCCACCCAGGCGTTGTAGTCCCGACGCACCAAGGTGATGCGCTGTGACGGGGCATCTTGATGCACCGAACTGGATGAAGGCTGGGGTGGTGAAGTCACACCACAACGGTGCAGTATTCATGCCATGCAACTGCACGTCGTCACTGCGAGCGGAGCGCGGCAGTCCATGCAGTCGGAAGTCATGGATTGCTTCACTGCGTTCGCAATGACAAGATAGGCCCTGCAAAATCTCAGGCACGGCTTTTGCATTATTGGAATCATGGAACTTACCCCCCGTGTTCGGCCGGCATTTGCGGCCGCACGCGCTAATGAATGAAGCATTGAGTGAAACGAAATGGAACTATCTCCGCGTGAAAAAGACAAGCTCCTGCTGTTCACCGCTGGCTTGCTGGCCGAGCGCCGAAAAGCACGTGGCCTGCAACTCAACTATCCGGAAGCCGTGGCACTGATCAGCTGCGCCGTCATGGAAGGAGCCCGCGACGGCCAGACCGTGGCGCAACTCATGAGTTTTGGCCGTACCATCCTGACGCGCGCTGACGTCATGGACGGCATCGCCGACATGATTCCCGACATCCAGGTCGAGGCCACCTTCCCCGATGGCACCAAACTGGTCACAGTCCATCAACCCATTGTTTGAGGCAGCCACATGAAAAAACTTCAATACCTTTTTGCCCCGGCGCTGCTGGGTGCTTCCAGCCTGGCATTGGCCCATGACGACCATGGCCTGCAGGGCAGCCACTGGCATGCCACGGATGTCTTGGGCTTTGTCGCCCTGGGCGCAGCGATTGCCGTGGCGCTTTGGCTGTCGCGCGGCGGCAGGTAGGGCGGCAGACCATGACCCCTGGCGAACTCTTTACCGACGGCGCCGACCATGTGCTGAATCCGGGGCGACGGACCCAGACCCTGGTGGTGGTGAATGCGTCCGAGCGCCCGATCCAGGTCGGCTCGCACTACCACTTTGCCGAGACCAACGGCGCGCTGGGCTTTGACCGTGCCGCGGCGCAAGGCATGCGGTTGAACATTCCGTCAGGCTCGGCAGTGCGTTTTGAGCCCGGCCAGCAGCGCACCGTGGAGTTGGTGGACTATGCCGGGAGCCGCATCGTTTACGGCTTTCGTGGCCTGACCCAAGGCCCCCTTTAGAAAGAACACACATGGCAACGCTGGGACGACGCGCTTACGCAGAAATATTCGGACCCACCGTGGGCGACAGGGTGCGCCTGGCCGACACCAACCTGATCATCGAGGTCGAAGACGACCTCACCCTGCGCGCCGGCGGCTACGGCGAAGAAGTGAAATTTGGCGGCGGCAAGACCATCCGCGACGGCATGGCGCAAAGCCAGCGCGCCCGGGCCGAGGGCGCGGTCGACACCGTCATGACCAATGCCCTGATCATCGACCACTGGGGCATCATCAAGGCCGACATCGGCCTCAAGGACAGCCGCATCGTGGCCATTGGCAAGGCCGGCAACCCCGACACCCAGCCGGGCGTGGACATCGTCATCGGCCCGGGCACCGAAGTTATCAGCTGCGAAGGCAGCATCGTCACGGCCGGGGGTTTTGACAGCCACATCCACTTCATTTGCCCGCAGCAGATCGAAGAGGCCTTGAGCAGCGGCATCACCACCATGACCGGCGGTGGCACTGGCCCTGCCACCGGCACCTTTGCCACCACCTGCACGCCCGGGCCGTGGCACATCGAGCGCATGCTGCAAGCCGCCGACGCCTTTGCCATGAACCTGGGTTTTCTGGGCAAGGGCAATGCCAGCCTGCCGCAGGCACTGCACGAGCAGATCGACGCCGGCGCCATCGGCCTGAAATTACACGAAGACTGGGGCACCACGCCGGCGGCCATCGACAACTGCCTGAACGTGGCCGAACTCACCGACACCCAGGTGGCCATTCACACCGACACCCTCAACGAATCGGGCTTTGTGGAAGACACACTGGCCGCCTTCAAGGGCCGCAGCATCCACACCTTTCACACCGAAGGCGCCGGCGGCGGCCATGCGCCCGACATCATGAAACTGGTGGGCGAACCCAATGTGTTGCCCTCGAGCACCAACCCGACACGCCCTTACACCGTCAACACACTCGACGAACACGTCGACATGCTGATGGTCTGCCACCATCTGGATGCTGCCATAGCAGAAGACCTGGCCTTTGCCGAGAGCCGCATCCGCAAGGAAACCATTGCCGCCGAAGACATCCTGCACGACTTGGGCGCCATCAGCATCATGAGCAGCGACAGCCAGGCCATGGGCCGCGTCGGCGAGGTGATCATCCGCACCTGGCAGACCGCACACAAGATGAAGGCGCAGCGCGGCTGGCTGGCGCCGCCCAGCGGTCGCAATGCGCCGGTGGAACAACTACAGCGCAACGACAACTACCGCGTCAAACGCTACCTCGCCAAATACACCATCAACCCCGCACTCACCCACGGCATGGCGCATGAGGTGGGCAGCATCGAGGTTGGCAAATGGGCCGACCTGGTGGTCTGGAAACCCGCCTTTTTTGGCATCAAGCCCGCGCTGATTCTGAAGGGCGGTTTTATCGCCATGGCCGCCATGGGCGATCCCAATGCGTCCATCCCCACACCGCAGCCGGTGCATTACCGGCCCATGTTTGGCAGCTATGGCGGCGCGCTGGCCAGGGGTTCGATCACCTTCATCTCGCAGGCGGGTGAAAACGCCGGTATCAAGGAACACTTTGGGCTGGCCAAAAACGTGAGCGCGGTGCGCAACATCCGTGGCATCCGCAAAGAGCACATGATTCACAACGCCTACCTGCCGCACATGGAGATCGACGCCCAAACCTACAGCGTGCGTGCCGACGGCGAACTGCTCACCTGCGAGCCAGCGGTGAGTTTGCCGATGGCGCAGCGGTACTTTTTGTTTTAGGCTGAACGGAATCGGTCATTGCATCTTGATCACTGCCTATTGAAAAACGCCTCAACACCAAGGACGGCGCACCCGGTCATTGATTTGAAGGCAGTGGCCAAGCTCAACAAATCTTTATCACCACTGACCAGCACTTGCGCTTGCCCCACCACCGCCAAACGCATGAACATCACATCATACGGATCGCGGCACTCGGGTACTGGCGGCATCGATTCGGGCATGTGGACGGTTTGGCAGTAAGGCAGGTAATCGGCCAACAACTCTTGTTGATCCGGCAATGACAATCGAAATTTGGGATAGGCCAGCACGCGTATCAACTCCTGGGCTGTGTCGGTATTGACCAGCGGCAAGACCTCGTGGTTTTGCCAAGCCATGCGCAGTCTGCCAGCCAAACCGCCACCAAATACCAGCGCAGACAGCACTACGTTGGTGTCAAGCACAACCCTCATTGACGCGCCCATGCAACAGCTTCTGCCACGTCAAGCTCGCTCAAGTTCAGCTCTGCCAATTTGGCGCGAACCGCATCAGCGCGCTGAATTCGAACCGGCGTCAAAACAACTTGCCCGGCTTTCACCTCCACCTCAAAGTACTCTGGCATCCCCACCATCGCGGCAATACTTTTGGGTAAGGTCAACTGGTTCTTGGAGGTCATTTTGGCGAGCATAAAACTCCTTAAGTAAGAATTCCTTACTTTAGCACCAAACATGAACGCTTTGGGTGATGCCAATGTGACGATCTGGATATGCGAATTCAAGAGATACATGCGAACCGGCACGACTTTTGCTCAATCAGAGACACCGCATTAAGAACATCGCCCCATGCTCACCATCAACAAACTCATTGCGCAAGGCCAGGGCCTGGCGGCTGCCTTGCTCAAGCGCGCAACGCAGGTCGAGCTGGACTGGGACGTGCGGCAGAAAAGCCGGTTTGAAGCCAGCGACTCTGCCGGGCGGCAGATTGGCATCTTTCTGCCACGTGGCACGGCGCTGCGCGGCGGCGATGTGCTGATCGCCGAAGATGGTTCACTGATCAGGGTCATGGCCGCACCACAAACCGTGCTGCGCATCACACCCTGCAGCAGCCACGGCTCGAGTTTCGACTTGATCCGCGCCGCCTACCACCTGGGCAACCGCCATGTGCCGATCGAACTCAAGCCCGACCACCTCAAGATCGAGCCCGACCATGTGCTGGCCGACATGCTGCGCGCCATGCACCTGACCGTGGTGGAGGTCAATGAGGCGTTTGAGCCGGAGAACGGCGCCTATGCCAGCGGCGGCCATTTGCACGGGCATGGGCATGACCACGATCACCCCCATGCATGACAGCAGCCTGCTGCAACTCATGTGGCTGGCTTCGCCAGCGCTGCCCATTGGCGGTTTTTCTTATTCGGAAGGGCTGGAGGCAGCGGTTGAGTCGGCCCGTGTCACAACGGAACTTGAGGCTGCGGCCTGGCTGCTCGACCAGCTTGAACTGAACCTGGCGCGTTGCGACCTGGCGGTATTGGCCCAGGCCATTCCGGCATGGCGGGCCGCAGACGCCAGCCGCATTGCCGCCCTGAACACCTGGGTGCTGCAAACGCGCGAGAGCAGCGAACTGCGCGCGCAGACCGAGCAAATGGGCCGATCCCTGCTGGAATGGCTGCGCAACCACACCACTGCTGCCCCGGCGCAAATCGGGCTGCTGGCTGAACTGCAGCCCACCTACCCGCTGGCCTTTGCGCTGGCGGCGAGTGCCACCGGCGCGCCGGAGCGCGAGTGCCTGCTGGCCTACGCCTTTGGCTGGGCCGAGAACATGGTGCAGGCCGCGATCAAATCGGTGCCGCTGGGCCAAAGCGCCGGGCAGCGCATTCTTTCTGCCTTGACGGCCGCCATTCCCGCAGCCATCGAGCACGCGCTAGCGGTGCCAGACCACTCGCGCCAAGCCTTTTCACCAATGCTGGCCATTTTGAGCGCCCGGCATGAAGTCCAGTATTCACGTCTTTTCCGCTCCTGAGCCACACCATGACCTCACTGCATCACATCAAGAACCGCACCAAACACCTGCCCCCCTTGCGCGTCGGCATTGGCGGGCCGGTGGGCTCCGGCAAAACCACGCTGCTGGAAATGCTGTGCAAAGCCATGCGCGCGCAGTACGACCTGGTGGCCATCACCAACGACATCTACACCAAGGAAGACCAGCGCCTGCTGACGGTCAGCGGCGCCCTGCCCGCCGAGCGCATCATGGGGGTGGAGACCGGTGGTTGCCCGCACACCGCCATCCGTGAAGACGCGTCGATCAACCTGGAAGCCATCGACCGCATGCTGGTGGATTTTCCGGATGCCGACATTGTGTTCATCGAGAGCGGCGGCGACAACCTGGCCGCCACCTTCAGCCCCGAATTGTCCGACCTGACAATCTATGTGATCGATGTGGCGGCAGGCGAAAAAATCCCGCGCAAGGGCGGCCCCGGCATCACGAAAAGTGACTTGTTCGTCATCAACAAAACCGACCTGGCCCCTTACGTGGGCGCCAACCTGGACGTGATGCACGCGGACACTACCCGCATGCGCAGCACGCCCAAGGGGCTCAAGCCCTTTGTCATGACCAACCTGAAAACGCTGGACGGCCTGGCGCAGGTGGTGGCCTTCATTGAACAAAAGGGCATGCTGAAGAGCGCGTAAGGTTTGACAACCAAGCGCTTGACTGAGATCAGCGCAGCCGATGACAAAACAGACGAAATTCTGCAAAAGACCATTGCGGTCAGCCACGCGGCACTTTCAAGGGTCAAGTCCGCAGCGTTATGATTCATCCGGGTTTTGGACGTGAATGACTCCAATAAGGCACATTGCCGTCTGATGCTTCGTTCCAAAGCTGTCTCTCGAAATACAGGTTTAACGTAGAGCTAACCGGCGCTGCGCGGCTTTATCGCGCAGCGTCCGTGTGGACTGCCGGGTTGGACTTGAGCATGAACGCGATGATCATCACAGAAAAATTCGGCGCAGGTGATGCCACAGCACCGCAAAAAATATCAACAACAAACCTGCTACGCCCACTAGGCCAACATAGCCAAACATACTGTGGAGACTGGCTTCATGCCGAAAGCTTACAGCACCCGGCGCGTTCAGGAATTCGCGCGTTTTCAGTATCAGTTCTCGCTCCGCAGAACTGTCGATTGCGCTGGTGACATGACCAATCTGGACTTCGCCACTCGTCGTGTCAAATACCATGGTACTGGGATGCACGGTAACAAACCCTGTTTTTGTGCTGGTTTGTCTTGTGGTTCCTGTTCGATAGCCAATGTTCGTGATGTTATTTGCACTGATACTCCGCGTGTATAGCTTCATGGCAAATGACTCGCTGATCGTGCAGGTGGGTAATGCACTCACGGCGGAGCGCTGGCAATGAAGCTCGATATCCTTCCAGCCAAAGACAAAGAACGTGGCAGGAATCGTGATAATCGCGATCCAACCAAGAATGATTACAAAGGTAGGTGGAGAAGTAGAGCGCATTCGGTTAAAGGCTTGGTCTTTACTATAGTCCATGGCGAGGCGCGGCTGAAGGGCTGCTTCCGCTGCTCGCTTGACTTAAGCAAACTCGGCCTGAGCGGCAGCAACGGGTCTGATGCCGCCACATTTCTCAACAGCAGGCCGCTCATGCCGAACTCAATTGGCTATAGTCAAACGATGAGCAAACCAATTTCAGACCTGAAGCTGATGATTTCTAGCATGGAACCAGTCTTAAATGATGGCGCCTATGTCTACACATCTGTGCCCCACGGGACAGACACTTCAAACATTGATTCAATTGCTTCCATCAAGGAAGTCGAGGGGATTACCCTGGTTGTTTCGGAAAAGCAGGCCCTGGAAAATGGATTGCCGGTTCTTTATCGTTGCTCTTGGATTACTCTCAACGTGCACTCTGACTTGAATGCCTGTGGGCTGACATCGGCATTTTCTAAGGCGCTAGCGGAGGAAGGAATTAGCTGCAATGTTGTCGCCGGTGCCTACCACGACCACATTTTTGTGCCGGTTGCCCTTGAAAGCAAAGCCTTGTTGGCCTTAAAGCTGTTGCAAAACTCGTAAATTCCCTTAGTCGTCTCGACCATTGAATGACTCATTTAAAGCGGGCAATTCAAGCAACTGAAAGTCAGTGATCAGCCTTCTGGCGTCACTCAAGGTCAAATTCCCGATGACTGCAAACGCTGCGGACTTGACCTTGCAGGGACTCGCCCGCCACAGCAGTTTTCTGTTACAGCGGCGAGGCTGCAGTGAACGCGATCTCCAGCAGGTAGTCGGGGCTGGCCATTTCGGCGCTGACACACACGCGGGCCGGGGCGCAGCCTTGGGGCAGCCATTCGGCCCACAAGGCGTTGAAGGCGGCACGATCCGCCATGTGCTTGAGGTAAATGGTGGCCATGAGCAGGCGAGTTTTGTCCGACCCCACTTTGATCAGCGTAACTTCGGCCTGTGCCAGCAGGGCGCGGGTCTGGCTTTCAATGTCGGTGCCGCTGTCGGGCACTTCCACAAAAAAGGCGGTGTGGCCGTGCACCACGGCGTCGGACCATTGGGCTTGGGGGTTGATGCGCGTGATGCTGGATTCTGGCATGGGTGCACTGCTGTGGGTCAAAACACCGCACAGTGTACGGGCGCGCCCCAGAACTTGCTACGGAAACTCAACCCCATAAGGCCAAATACCGCACCTTGAAACAGCCTGCGATCCGGGTGACCCCCCCTGGATTTGCCGCCCCCACTGCTTGGCCAACCAGCGCCAATGCCAGGGATCGGGCGAGCAATTTAAACTGCTGTCGACCCGCCAACTTCAGCGCAGCCGCATCTCCGCCGCCCTTGCATGGGCCTGCAGGCCTTCGCCATGCGCCAGGATGGAGGCAATCTGGCCCAGGGTTTGGGCGCCGGCTTCACTGACCTCGATCAGGCTGCTGCGCTTTTGAAAGTCATAAACCCCCAGTGGCGATGAAAAACGCGCAGTGCCGCTGGTGGGCAGCACATGGTTGGGGCCGGCGCAGTAGTCGCCCAGCGACTCGCTGGTGAAGGCACCCAGAAAAATGGCACCGGCGTGTTTCAGCAGTGGTTCCCAGCGGTGCGGGTCGCGGCTCGAGACCTCCAGGTGCTCCGGCGCAATGCGGTTGCTGATATCACAGGCTTCTTCCATGCTGCGGGTCAAAATCAAGGCGCCGCGGTCGGTGAGCGACTTGGCGATGATCTGCTGCCGGGGCATCTCGGGCAGCAAGCGGTTGATGCTCATCTGCACCTGGTCGATGTAACCAGCATCGGGGCACAGCAAGATGCTTTGCGCCAGTTCGTCATGCTCGGCCTGGCTGAACAAATCCATGGCCACCCAGTCGGGCGGTGTGCTGCCATCGGCCAGCACCAGAATCTCGCTCGGGCCAGCAATCATGTCGATGCCCACCGTGCCAAACACACGGCGTTTGGCGGCGGCCACATAGGCATTGCCGGGGCCGGTGATTTTGTCGACTTTGGGGATGGTGGCCGTGCCGTAGGCCAGCGCAGCCACCGCTTGGGCGCCGCCAATGGTGAAGGCGCGGCTGACGCCGGCCACGTAGGCCGCGGCCAGCACCAGGGCATTTTTCTCGCCTCTGGGCGTGGGCACCACCATGATGATCTCGGCCACACCTGCCACGTGCGCCGGAATGGCGTTCATCAGCACGCTGCTCGGGTAAGCAGCCTTGCCACCGGGCACGTAAATGCCAACGCGGTCCAGCGGCGTGACCTTTTGGCCCAGCAGCGTGCCGTCTTCGTCGCGGTAACTCCAGCTCTCGCCACTGGCCTTGCGCTGCGCTTCGTGGTAACTGCGCACCCGGGCGGCGGCGGCTTGCAGGGCGTCGCGCTGAACTGCCGGCAAGCCATCAAAAGCCACCTTGAGCTCGGCCTGGGTCAGTTCCAGTTCAGTCATCGCGGTGGCTTGCAGGCCATCAAAACGCGCGGTGTAGTCCAGCACGGCGGCATCGCCACGTTGTTGCACGTCGCGCAGGATGTCGGCCACACGCTGCTCGATGCCGGCATCGGTCTCAGCCGACCAATGCAGGCGCGCCTTGAAGTCAGCCTCAAAAGTGCTGCTGGCGGTTGACAAAAGGGCGGGCGTGGCGGCGAGTGACATGGCGTGTATTCCGGATTTATTTGCCAAGGGCCAAAGCAAACGCATCAATGATGCGGCGAATGGGGGCCTGCTTGAGCTTGAGCGCGGCCTGGTTCACGACCAGGCGCGAGCTGATGTCCATGATGTGTTCGACCTCGATCAGATGGTTGGCCTTGAGGGTGTTGCCGGTCGAGACCAGATCGACGATGGCATCGGCCATACCCACCAGCGGCGCCAGCTCCATGCTGCCATAGAGCTTGATCAGGTCCACGTGCACGCCCTTGGCGGCAAAAAAGTCACGTGAGATCGCCACGTATTTGGTCGCCACGGTCAGGCGCGAGCCTTTCTTGACCGCGCTCGCGTAGTCAAAATCAGAGCGCACCGCCACGCTGATGCGGCACTTGGCAATTTGCAGATCGAGCGGCTGGTACAGACCCTGGCTGCCGTGTTCCAGCAGCGTGTCCTTGCCCGTGATGCCGAGGTCGGCGCCGCCATATTGCACGTACGTGGGCACGTCGGTGGCGCGTACCACCAGCACGCGCACATCGGGCTGGTTGGTGCTGAGGATCAGCTTGCGCGATTTTTCCGGGTCTTCCAGCACCTCGATGCCGGCGGCCTTGAGCAGCGGCAGGGTTTCTTCAAAAATGCGTCCTTTGGACAGGGCCAGGGTGATCATGCTTTCACCCTTTCAATGTCGGCCCCGAGGCCACGCAGCTTGGCTTCCATCTGGTCGTAGCCACGGTCGAGGTGGTAAATGCGATCCACCAGGGTTTCGCCCTGCGCCACCAGGCCGGCAATCACCAGGCTGGCCGAGGCGCGCAGGTCGGTCGCCATCACGGTCGCGCCGGACAAGGCGCGCACGCCTTCCACCATCGACACTTTGCCGTCGATCTGGATATTGGCGCCCAAGCGCACCAACTCATTGACGTGCATGAAGCGGTTCTCAAAAATGGTCTCGGTCACCAGCGCTGAACCGTTTGCCACGGTGTTGAGCGCCATGAACTGGGCCTGCATGTCGGTCGGAAAACCGGGGTACTCGGTGGTGCGAAAGCTTTGCGCCTTGAGCTGCCTGGCGCCAGCGGACTGAACCCGAATGCCATCGGCCACCTTGGTCACGGTCACCCCGGCATCGCGCAGCTTTTCCACCACCGCTTCGAGGTGCTCAATGCGGCCATGCTGCGCCACCACGTCACCGCCGGCGACGGCCACGGCACACAAAAAAGTACCTGCTTCAATGCGGTCGGCCACCACCTGATGGGTGCAGCCGTGCAAAGCCTCAACCCCCTGGATGACGATGCGACTGGTGCCGTGGCCTTCGATGCGGGCGCCCATTTTGATCAGCATCTCGGCCAAATCGGGAATCTCGGGCTCCTGCGCGGCATTCTCCAGAATGGTTTCGCCCTCGGCCAGCACAGCGGCCATCATGAAATTTTCTGTGCCGGTGACGGTCACCATGTCGGTTGCAATGCGCGCGCCCCTGAGGCGTGTGCGCCCTGCCAGCAACTTGGCCACCATGTAACCGTGTTCAACCACAATTTCCGCGCCCATGGCGGTGAGGCCCTTGATGTGCTGATCCACCGGACGTGAGCCGATGGCGCAGCCCCCGGGCAGCGACACGCGGGCGTGCCCAAAGCGGGCCAGCAAGGGCCCCAGCACCAGCACCGAGGCGCGCATGGTCTTGACCAACTCGTAGGGCGCTTCAGGGGTGATGGGCCCAGCCGCGCAGAAGCTCATGCCCCCGCGCTCGCCGTGGGTCTGCGTCTGCACCCCCATGTGGCTGAGCAGCTTGCGCATGGTGGCGACATCCTGCAGGCGCGGCACGTTGATCAGATTGACCGGCTCGGGGGTCAGCAGGGTCGCGCAAAGCTCGGGCAAAGCGGCATTTTTCGCCCCCGAAATGGTGACCGTGCCCTTGAGTTGGCGGCCGCCGCGAATGAGTAATTTATCCATGGTTCAGACCGGTTGTGCCGCCCATTCGGCGGGCGTGAAAGCTTTGATTGACAGGGCGTGCACTTCGTCGGTTTTCATCTTGTCGCCCAGCGTGGCATAGACCCTTTGATGGCGCGCGATGGCGCGTTTGCCATCAAATTCGGGTGAGACAACCACCGCATACCAGTGACGGCCGTCGCCTTCGAGGGTGAGGTAGTCACACGCCAGGCCACTGGCAATGAGTTGTTTGATTTGGTCAGCAGTCATTTGTTTACTTTCTTGAAATTGTTGTCATTGCGAGCGTAGCGTGGCAATCCATGGGCTCCTGGATTGCCGCGTCGCTGAAGCTCCTCGCAATGACGGCCAAATACTTTCATCAGCTTCGGATTTTGTAGCCCATGCGCAGCAGTTGCAGCGCCCACAAGCCAACAGCCACCGTGGCGGCCGACACAATGCCCAGGCTAAGCCAGGGCGAGACATCGCTGACGCCGAAAAAGCCATAACGGAAGCCATCGATCATGTAGAAAAACGGGTTGAAATGGCTCACCGTTTGCCAGAAGGCAGGGAGCGAATGGACAGAGTAAAAGACCCCGCTCAAAAACGTCATGGGCATCACGGCAAAGTTCTGGAAAGCCGCCATCTGCTCAAATTTTTCCGACCACAAGCCCGCCACCACGCCCAGGGCGCCCATCAGGGCCGCGCCCAGCACCGCAAACAGCAGGGACCACAGCGGGTGCGCCACTGGCGGGACCGCAAACAGCATGGCCACCGCCAGCACGCCGGCGCCCACCACCAGGCCGCGCACCACGGCGGCGCCGACATAGGCCACAAACCAGTGCCAGGGCGACAAGGGCGTGAGCAACAAAAACACCAGGTTGCCCATCACCTTGCTGGCAACCAAAGACGAGGAGCTGTTGGCAAAGGCGTTTTGCAGCAGGCTCATCATGGCCAGACCGGGCACCAGAAAAGCGGTATAGCTCACGTTGTCATAGACCTTGACGTGGGACTCCAGCGCCTGGCCAAAGACCAGCAAGTACAGCAGCGCGGTCAGGATCGGGCCGGTGATGGTTTGCGCCGCCACCCGCCAAAAGCGCAGCACCTCCTTGAAAAACAGCATTTGCCAGCCTGTCATGCGGGGCTCCGATCGTCACGCCCGGGGTGCTGGTGCATCACTTGCAAAAAAACGTCTTCGAGGTCGGGGCGGCGAATTTCGATGTCCTGCACCTGCAGGCCGGCTTGGCGGATTTGTGCCAGGTAGTGTTCCACCGCACCCGCATCTTTGGCGGGCAACTGCACCACGCGCCCGGTGACACGCGCCAGGCTGGCCAGTTCGGGCGGCAAGTCGCCATCCACCGTGCAGCGCAACACATTGCCCGACGCCGCACTGAGCAGTGCGCTGGTGCTGTCAAGCGCCACCACCTTGCCAGTTTTCAGCATGGCAATGCGACCGCACAGGGCTTCGGCTTCTTCGAGGTAATGGGTGGTCAACAATACGGTGTGCCCTTGCTTGTTCAGCTTGGCAATAAAGTGCCAAAGCGTTTGGCGCAACTCCACATCGACACCGGCGGTGGGTTCGTCCAGCACAATCACGGGGGGCTTGTGCACCAGCGCCAGCGCCACCAGCAAGCGGCGTTTCATGCCGCCCGAGAGGGCGCGCATGTTGGCATTGGCCTTGTCGGCCAGGCCCAGGTTGTCCAGCAACTCATCCACCCAGGCAGCATTGTTCTTGACGCCGAAGTAACCCGACTGGAACAGTAACGCCTCGCGCACCTTGAAGAAGGGGTCAAACACCAACTCTTGTGGCACCACGCCCAAGGCACGACGGGCGGCGGCAAAGTCGGTTTGCACATCGTGGCCCATCACGCTGACGCGCCCGGCGCTGGCCTTGGCCAGCCCCGCCAAGATGGTGATCAGCGTGGTTTTGCCAGCGCCATTGGGGCCAAGCAAACCAAAAAACTCGCCCTTCTCAACGTCCAGACTCACATTGTCAAGCGCAAGAAAGGTACCGGCCTCGGGGCCACGTGGGGATGGGTAGCTTTTGGAGACGGCTTGAAAGGAGATGGCGGGCATGGGGCCACTATTTTACCGGGGCCTCAGGCCCTGAGCTGCAACAATTCGGCAATGCCATACAGGGCGGCCAAGTCTTGCAGCCGTTGTGGGGCGTCTTTGAGCACGAGGTTTTTGCCTAGTTTGACCACGTTGCGGCGCAGTTCAAGCAACACGGCCAGCGCCGCCGAATCGAAACGATTCAATCCTCCGGCGTCCAGTACCACGTCGGACTCGGCCTCCTTGGCCAGGGCCCTGGACAGGTCAGCCAGGCAGGCCACGGCGCTGGCGTGGGTGATGGCCTCGGGCAACACCAGCATGTCAGGCTTTGCCCGGTTTGGCGTTGGCAGCCGCGTTGGCCTTGTTGCGATCGGTCAGCGTGGTGATGAGGCCATCGAGGCCCCGGGCATTGATTTCTTGCGAAAACTGGCTGCGGTAGGTTTCCACCAGCCAGACGCCCAGCACATTGAGGTTGTAAATTTTCCAACCAGCGCCCACACCTGGTGTTTTCTCAAGCCGATAGTCGAGCTGCACCGGGTCGCCACGGCCGGTGATCAGGGTGCGCACGATCACCTCTTGGTCATCAGGTGCAGCGCGCAGGGGCTTGACGCTAAAGCTCAAGTCCCGGGCCTGCCCCATGGCGCCAGCATAGGTGCGCACCAACAGGGTTTTGAACTCAGCCTCAAGGCGCTTGCGTTGCTCGGGGCTGGCCTTGCGCCAGGCCGGGCCCACGGCTGACGCCGTCATGCGCTGAAAATTGAGGTGGGGCATGACGCGCTCGTCCACCAACTCCATGATGCGCGACACGTCACCGGCCTGCACGGCCACGTCGGCCCGAATGGTGTCAAGCGCCTCTTTGGTAAGTCGATTGATCAGGGCATCCGGGGCTTCGTCTGCCGCCTGCACGGGCACAGCCAGCAGCAAAGACAAGCCGGTTGCAAGGGCCAACAGGCCCCGGTTTAAAAAACGTCTGTTCATGATTTATTTTCCCTTCATCGCCATTTGGCTGGATTTTATTGTGCCGATTCAGCCGGCTCGGCCTCGTCAGGGGGGTAGCCGTCGTAGACCGCATTTTGGCGACGCTGCAAAAAGGCATCGCGGGTAAAGGTGTAGGGGTCGATCGCCACCTGATCCAGAATGTTGGAGGCCTCCAGCAAACGCGAGCGGCGGTTCAATAAATTCACGGCCGTCAGCGCGTCGCGTGTCGCCGCATGGTCAACGCCCGCAACGAAATTGCCATACGCATCCACGGGCGAGGCCAGCGTGTCACGCAAGGTTGAAGGGCCCAGCAGTGGCAAGATCACGTAGGGGCCGGCATCCACGCCCCAATACCCCAGCGTCTGGCCAAAGTCTTCGGTGTGGCGCTCAATTCGCATTTCGGAGGCAATGTCCAGCACGCCGCCCAGCCCCATGAAGGTGTTGACGCCAAAACGCACCAGGCTGTCGCCTGCTGCCTCGCCTTTGAGCTGAAGGGCATTGTTCACAAACGACCAGGCATCCTGCAGGTTGGCAAAAAAATGGGTGACGCCGGTGCGCACCGGCCGCGGCAGCACATCGCGGTAAACCGTGGCCGCCGGCTTGACCACGGCCCGGTCCACCGCGTCATTGAACTGGTACACGCCCCGGTTCAAAGGCTCCAGCGGGTCACGCGGGTCGGCGTTGGGGCCGGTGGCGCAGCCACCCAGCATGAATACGATCAAGGCGAACCCGGCCCACTGACTGCGGCCCCTGACAGCACTTTTTGGATTGGCTAAGCGTTTCATTATTTTTCCCCGCTGCTGCTATCGGCCGCTGGCTCTGCAGCCTTGCTGAACAAGAACTGACTGATCAAGTTTTCGAGCACCACGGCCGACTGGGTGCTGGAGATGGTGTCCCCCGCTGCCAGATTTTTGTCGTCGGCACCAGCCTCTATGCCCAGGTACTGCTCGCCGAGCAGGCCACTGGTAAGGATTTTGAGCGAACTGTCTTTGGGGAACACATAACGGTCTTCCAGCGCCAGCGTCACCACCGCCTGAAACGATTGGTCGTCAAAAACGATGCTTTCCACCCGCCCCACCACCACACCGGCACTGCGCACCGCTGCCTTGGGCTTGACACCGCCCACATTGTCAAATTTGGCCTGGACCTGGTAGGTTTTCTGAAAACTCAGGCTCAGCAAATTGGCCGCCTGGAGCGCCAAAAACAAAATGGCCACCGCGCCGATGAGCACAAAAAGACCCACCCAGACATCATTTTTTGAACGTTGCATAAAACTTCTTTCTTATTACCTAACTTCGGTTTTTCCCACAGCGTCTTGCATTCAAATCGTGAACATCAGGGCCGTCAGGATGAAATCCAGCCCCAGCACCGCCAGTGAAGCCACCACCACGGTGCGGGTGGTGGCGCTGGCCACGCCTTCGGGCGTGGGTTGCGCCTCAAAGCCTTGCAGCAGCGCAATAAAGGTCACTGTAAAGCCAAACACAATGCTTTTGATCACGCCGTTACCCACATCTTTCCAGACATCCACGCCGCCCTGAATCTGGCTCCAGAAGGAACCCGCGTCAACGCCAATCATGAGCACGCCCACGACCCAGCCGCCAATGATGCCCATGGCGCTAAACACTGCGGCCAGCAGGGGCATCGCAATCACACCGGCCCAAAAGCGCGGCGCCAAAATACGTTGCACCGGGTCAACCGCCATCATTTCCATGACGCTGATTTGCTCGCCCGCCTTCATCAGGCCAATCTCGGCGGTGAGCGAGGTGCCAGCGCGCCCGGCAAACAGCAGCGCGGTGACCACCGGCCCGAGTTCACGCACCAGGCTCAGCGCCACCAGCAAGCCCAGGGCCTCGGAGGAGCCGTAGCGCTGCAAGGTGTAATAACCCTGCAGCCCAAAGACAAAGCCGACAAACAAGCCCGACACCGCAATGATGGCCAGCGAATAATTGCCAAGAAAGTGAATCTGGTCACGAATCAGGCCAAAGCGCCTGAAACTGCTGAAAAATGTGGCCAGCAGCCGCACAAAAAGCCTTGCGCCCACACCCATGTCAGCCAGCTGACTGCGCACGGCCAGGCCAATGTCTGCAGGTTTGTACCAACTCATACGCAGGCCTCCGTACCAAAATCTTCGGCCACTGAAGGGCCCGGGTAATGAAAACGCACCGGTCCGTCAGACAAGGCGTTCACGTACTGGTAAACCAATGGGTCGGTGCTGTGACGCACTTGCTCGGGCGTGCCCTGCATGGCGATCTTGCCGTTGGCCAAGATGATGACGTGATCAGCAATGGCAAAGGTTTGCTCCAGCTCGTGTGAAACAAAAACACTGGTCAGGCCCATTGAGTCATTCAGCTGACGAATCAAGCGTGCTGCCGTGCCGAGCGAAATCGGGTCGAGACCGGAGAAGGGCTCGTCGTACATCACCAGTTCGGGGTCGAGCGCAATGGCGCGCGCCAGCGCAATGCGTCTTGCCATGCCACCCGACAGGTCGCTTGACATCAGGTCAAAGGCGCCGCGCAGGCCGACCGCATTGAGCTTCATGAGCACAATGTCCCGGATCAAGACCTCGGGCAAATTGGTGTGCTCGCGCAGCGGAAAGGCGACGTTGTCAAACACCGACAGGTCGGCAAACAGCGCGCCAAACTGGAACAACATGCCCATGCGACGCCGCGCGGCATAGATTTGCGCCTGGTTCATGGGCGTCACGTCCTGCCCGTCGAACAGCACCTGGCCCGACTGGGCCCGGTTTTGCCCGCCCATCAAGCGCAGGATGGTGGTTTTGCCGCCACCCGAGGCGCCCATGAGCGCCGTCACCTTGCCGCGCGGAATCGACAAGGAAACGTTGTCCAGGATCACCCGCTCTCCGTACCCGAAGGTGAGGTTGCGGAGTTCGACCAGCGCGTCTGAGGAATTTAAGGCCATGAATAAATAGAAAGGCCGGGGATTCCCGGCCAGAGAATCATAAGGGATTACACCTAGGGACGCGCCAGCGCCATGTTATTGCCCTGCAAATCAGCGCGGCAGATCACTGAATCCCATCAGGAATTCATCGACCGAGCGGGCAGCCTGACGGCCTTCGCGAATGGCCCACACCACCAGGCTTTGGCCGCGCCGCATGTCACCGGCAGCGAACACCTTGGCGACATTGGTGGCATAACCGCCAATAAAGTCGGTGCTGGCCCGGGCATTGCCACGGTTGTCTTTATCAACCCCAAAGGCGTCGAGCACGGTGGCCACCGGGTTGACAAAACCCATGGCCAGCAACACCAGGTCGGCCTTGTAAGTTTTTTCAGAACCGGGGACTTCGACCATTTTGCCGTCCTTGAGCTCGAGGTGCACGGTTTTCAGGCCGGTCAGCTTGCCTTTTTCACCGATGAATTCCTTGGTGGAAATGGCAAATTCACGCACACAGCCTTCGTCGTGGCTGGAGCTGGTGCGCAGCTTCATGGGCCAGTAGGGCCAGGTGAGCGGCCGGTTTTCTTCTTCGGGGGGTTGCGGCATGACCTCGAACTGGGTCACGCTGACCGCACCATGACGGTTGCTGGTGCCCACGCAGTCGGAGCCGGTGTCGCCACCGCCAATCACGATGACGTGTTTACCGTCGGCGCGCAACTGGTTTTTGAGCTTGTCGCCGGCATTGACCTTGTTTTGCTGCGGCAAAAATTCCATCGCAAAGTAAATGCCGTCCAGATCGCGTCCGGGCACCGGCAGGTCGCGCGACTGCTCGGAGCCGCCGGTGAGCAACACGGCATCGAAGTCGGCCTGCAACTGGGCGGGAGAAATGGTTTCCTTGGCCCAGTTGGTCACCTTCAGGCCTTTGGGCAGGTCGCCCACCAGCACGCTGGTGCGAATCGTCACGCCCTCCAATTTGAGCTGCTCAACGCGGCGGTCGATGTGGGTTTTTTCCATCTTGAAGTCGGGAATGCCATAACGCAGCAAGCCACCCACACGGTCATTTTTCTCGAACAGGGTCACGTCATGCCCGACGCGCGCCAGCTGCTGGGCCGCCGCCATGCCCGCCGGGCCGGAGCCGACCACCGCCACTTTTTTACCGGTCTTGATCTTGGCGGGCTGGGGTGTGACCCAGCCGCTCTCCCAGGCTCGGTCAATGATGGCGTGCTCGATCGACTTGATACCCACGGCGTCATCATTCACGTTCAGTGTGCAGGCCGCTTCGCAAGGTGCCGGGCAGATGCGCCCGGTGAACTCGGGGAAGTTGTTGGTGCTGTGCAGCACGTCAATGGCATTTTTCCAGTCACCCTGGTAAACCAGTTCGTTGAAGTCCGGAATGATGTTGTTGACCGGGCAGCCGCTGTTACAAAACGGCGTGCCGCAGTCCATGCAGCGCGCGGCCTGCTTGGATGCGGCCTGGTCGTCCAGGCCAATGACAAATTCCTTGTAGTTTTTCAAGCGCTCGGGCACGGGCTTGTAGCCCTCCTCAATGCGCTCGTATTCCATAAAACCGGTAACTTTTCCCATGATATTTTTCCTTGATCGTTGGTCCGTGCCGCTTTACTTGGCCGCGACCGCTGTGACTTCTTTTTGAGTGGCTGCCTGCGCCCGACTGGCCTTGGCTTGTGCCTCTTTTTTGGCATGCAATTCACCCAGCGCACGCTTGTACTCGATGGGGAACACCTTGACAAATTTCAGGCGCGAGGTCTCCCAGTTGTCGAGCAGTTCGCGGGCACGGCGGCTGCCGGTCCAGCGGTTGTGGTCGGCCAGCATTTGCTTGAGCTGCGCTTCGTCGCTCAGGCCCCGGTGCCACAGGCTGGCGTCCAGCGCTTCCTGTTGCTCGGCCGTGGTCAGCACTTTTTCCAGCTTCACCATGGCCGTGTTGCAGCGCTTGGCGAACTTGCCGTCTTCGTCATAGACGTAGGCCACACCGCCGCTCATGCCGGCGGCAAAATTGCGCCCGGTCACGCCCAGCACCGCCACGGTGCCGCCGGTCATGTACTCGCAGCCGTGGTCGCCCGTGCCTTCCACCACCGCGCTGGCGCCCGACAGACGCACGGCAAAACGCTCACCGGCGACACCACTGAAGAACGCCTCACCGCTGGTGGCGCCGAACATCACGGTGTTGCCGACAATGGTGTTCTTGACCGCGTCACCGCGGAAGTCGATGCTGGGGCGCACCACCACACGGCCGCCGCTCAAGCCCTTGCCGGTGTAATCGTTGGCGTCGCCGATCATGTAGAGCGTGATGCCGCGCGCCAGGAAGGCACCAAAGGACTGGCCTCCTGTGCCCTCCAACTGAATGCGGATGGTGTCGTCGGGCAGGCCTTCCGGGTGCACCTGCGTGACCGCGCCCGAGAGCATGGCACCCACCGAGCGGTTCACGTTGCGCGCCACCTCGATGAACTGCACACGCTCACCCTTGTCTATTGCCGCACGGCTCTTGGCAATCAGCACGTTGTCGAGCGCCTTGTCCAGGCCGTGGTCCTGCTCCTCGAACTGGAAGCGCGGCACATCGGCGGGCACATTGGGCTGGGCAAACAGGCGGCTGAAATCGAGACCGCCGGCTTTCCAGTGGTCAAGGCCAGGGCGGGTGTCGAGCAGGTCCGAGCGACCGATCATGTCGTCAAACTTGCGGATGCCCAGCTGCGCCATGATCTGTCGCACTTCTTCGGCAATGAAGAAAAAGTAGTTCACCACATGCTCAGGCTTACCCGAGAACTTGGCGCGCAACAGCGGGTCTTGCGTGGCCACGCCCACCGGGCAGGTGTTGAGGTGGCACTTGCGCATCATGATGCAGCCCTCGACCACCAGCGGCGCGGTGGCAAAGCCAAACTCGTCGGCGCCCAGCAGCGCGCCGATGACGACGTCGCGGCCGGTTTTCATCTGGCCGTCGGCCTGCACCCGAATACGGCTGCGCAGGCGGTTCAGCACCAGCGTTTGCTGGGTTTCTGCCAAACCGATTTCCCACGGACTGCCGGCGTGTTTGATGGACGACCAGGGCGAGGCACCGGTGCCGCCGTCATGGCCCGCAATCACCACATGGTCGGCCTTGCACTTGGCCACGCCGGCGGCTATGGTGCCGACGCCAATTTCACTCACCAGCTTGACGCTGATGCCAGCCTTGGGGGCGACATTTTTCAGGTCGTGAATCAGCTGGGCCAGGTCTTCAATCGAATAGATGTCGTGGTGCGGTGGCGGCGAGATCAAACCCACACCAGGCACCGAGTGGCGCAAACGGCCAATGTACTCGGACACCTTGGCGCCCGGCAACTGGCCGCCCTCGCCCGGCTTGGCGCCTTGCGCCATCTTGATCTGGATCTGGTCGGCACTGCCCAGGTACTCGGCCGTGACGCCAAAGCGGCCGGACGCCACCTGCTTGATACGCGAACGCAGCGAGTCTGTCGGCAACAACGGGATGTCGACCTCGACCACGTCATGACCGATGATGTCGGCCATGGTCTGACCCTGCTTGATCGGGATGCCCTTGAGCTCCTGGCGGTAACGCTGCGGGTCTTCGCCGCCTTCACCGGTGTTGCTCTTGCCGCCAATGCGGTTCATGGCGATGGCCAGCGTGGCGTGCGCTTCGGTTGAGATCGAGCCCAGCGACATGGCGCCGGTGGCAAAGCGTTTGACGATTTCTTTGGCAGACTCGACCTCGTCCAGCGCAATCGCCCGGGCGGGATCGATCTTGAACTCGAACAAGCCGCGCAGCGTCATGTGGCGCTTGCTTTGGTCGTTGACGATCTGGGCGTATTCCTTGTAGGTGTTCCAGTTGTTGGCGCGCGTGCTGTGCTGCAACTTGGCGATGGCATCAGGCGTCCACATGTGCTCTTCACCGCGGGCACGCCAGGCGTATTCACCACCGGCGTCCAGCCGGTTGGCCAGCACCGGGTCGGGGCCGTAAGCGGCCTTGTGCATGCGAATGGCTTCTTCGGCGATCTGGAACACACCCATACCTTCGACCTTGCTGGGGGTGCCGGTGAAGTATTTGTCGATGGTGTCGGTGGACAGGCCAATGGCCTCGAACAACTGCGCGCCGCAGTAGCTCATGTAGGTCGACACGCCCATCTTGGACATGATCTTGGACAAGCCCTTGCCGACCGCCTTGACGTAGTTGTAGATGGCTTTGTCGGCACTCAGGTCGCCCGGCAGGTCCTTGCAGATGCTGGCCAGGGTTTCCATGGCCAGGTACGGGTGGATGGCCTCGGCACCATAACCCGCGAGCACGCCAAAGTGGTGCACTTCACGCGCGGTACCGGTTTCAACCACCAGGCCGGCGGTGGTGCGCAAGCCCTCGCGCACCAAGTGCTGGTGAATGGCCGAGAGCGCCAGCAAGGCGGGAATGGCCACCTGGGTCGCGTTCATGCCGCGGTCGCTGATGATCAGGATGTTGTTGCCATTCTTGATGGCATCCACCGCCTCGGCGCACAGCGAGGCCAGTTTGGCCTCGACCCCTTCACGGCCCCAGGCCAGCGGGTAAGTGATGTCGATGGTGTAGCTGTGGAACTTGCCATGGGTGTGTTTGGCAATGTTGCGCAGCTTGGCCATGTCGGCAAAGTTGAGCACCGGCTGATTCACCTCCAGGCGCATCGGCGGATTGACCTGGTTGATGTCGAGCAAGTTGGGCTTGGGGCCGATGAACGACACCAGGCTCATCACGATGGCTTCGCGGATCGGGTCGATCGGCGGGTTCGTCACCTGAGCGAACAACTGCTTGAAGTAGTTGTACAACGGCTTGTTTTTGTCGCTCAAAACCGCCAGCGGGCTGTCGTTGCCCATGGAGCCAATGGCTTCTTCGCCGTTGGCCGCCATCGGGGCGATCAAAAACTTCAAGTCTTCCTGGGTGAAGCCAAAGGCTTGTTGGCGGTCCAGCAAGGTGTCTTCGGACTCGGACGCGCTGGCGGGTTCGCCCGCACCTGGCACGTCGTCCAGGCGAATGCGCAGGTTTTCGATCCACTGCTTGTAAGGCTTGCTGTTGGCCAGCGTGGACTTGATCTCTTCGTCGTCCACCATGCGGCCCTGCTCCAGGTCGATCATGAACATCTTGCCCGGCTGCAGGCGCCACTTGCGCACAATCTTGCTCTCGGGGAAGGGCAACACGCCGGACTCGGAGGCCATCACCACCAGATCGTCGTCGGTGATGCAATAACGTGACGGACGCAGGCCGTTGCGGTCCAGCGTGGCACCAATCTGCCGACCATCGGTGAAGACGATGCTGGCCGGACCGTCCCACGGCTCCAGCATGGCGGCATGGTATTCGTAAAAAGCGCGGCGGCGCTCGTCCATGCTGGTGTGGTTTTCCCAGGGTTCCGGAATCATCATCATCACGGCCTGGCTGATCGGGTAACCGGCCATGGTCAACAACTCAAGACAGTTGTCAAAGGTGGCGGTGTCGGACTGGGTCGGGAAGCTGATGGGGTAGAGCTTTTGCAGGTCGGCACCCAGCACCGGCGAGCTCATCACGCCCTCGCGCGCCTTCATCCAGTTGTAATTCCCCTTGACGGTATTGATCTCGCCGTTGTGCGCCACATAGCGGTACGGGTGCGCCAGCGGCCACTCGGGGAAGGTGTTGGTTGAAAAACGCTGGTGCACCAGACCGAGGGCCGAAATGCAGCGCTCGTCTTTCAGGTCAAGGTAATAGGAGCCGACCTGATCGGCCAGCAGCAAGCCCTTGTAGATGACCGTGCGGCTCGACATGCTGGGCACGTAATACTCTTTGCTGTGCTTGAGCTTGAGCGCCATGATGTGTTTGCTGGCGCATTTGCGGATCACATACAGCTTGCGCTCGAGCGCGTCCTGCACGATCACGTCATTGCCACGGCCGATGAAAATCTGGCGCAAGATGGGCTCTTTTTTGCGCACATTGGGCGACATCGGCATGTCGCGGTCCACCGGCACGTCGCGCCAGCCCAACAGCACCTGGCCTTCGGCCTGCACCGCGCGCTCGAGTTCCTGCTCGCAAGCCTGGCGGCTGGCGTGCTCTTTGGGCAAAAACACCATGCCCACACCGTATTCACCGGGTGGCGGCAGGGTGACGCCCTGCGCGGCCATTTCTTCGCGGTACAGCGCATCGGGCAGCTGAATCAAGATGCCGGCGCCGTCGCCCATGAGCTTGTCGGCGCCCACCGCACCCCGGTGGTCGAGGTTCTCAAGAATCTTGAGCGCGTTTTTGACAATGTCGTGCGACTTGACGCCCTTGATGTGGGCCACAAAACCCACCCCGCAAGCATCGTGCTCTTGCGCTGCTGAATACAAACCCTTGTCCTGGAGATGCTGGATCTCGGCTGCCGTCGTCATGGGCGCTCCTAAAAAAAATTTAACAAAGAAGTACTTTACCGCATTGCAGCATCCGTGCCAAACAAATTAATTGGGGTCAGATTCCAATTAATCTTCAAAAACGGATTTTTATATTTAATAAGGGACACATCAAAAACAATAGCATCAAATCATTTAAAAATGACACATCCAAATTTATTTGGCGCTTGACTTGTTCACAGAAAGTGGCCGCCCAGCACCTGCTTTTGCCACACGTCGCGCCGTTTTCTTTTGTAAATCCGCCACAAAATCGGCCTCACCCAAGGCCCAGCCGCTCAAGGTGGCCTGCGTGATGGCCGCCTGCTGCACCGGATTGATGCCAGCTTGCACCAATTCGGCGTAGGCGGCTTCTCGCGCAAACGGGGTGTTGCCCAGCTCCCAAACCAGTGCATGTGGCGTGATCAAGCGGTCTGACCGCACGCCAAGGTAGTGCAAATGGCTCGACCATGGGTAGTCTTGCGGCTGCGCCACCAAGCCGGCGCGCACCGGATTGAGGTCGATGCAGGCCATACAGGCCAGCAAATAACGCTCGGTCTGGATCAGTGTGGACTTGTAACGCCCTTCCCACAAGGTGCCGGTGCGCTTTTGTGTGCCGTTGAAATGGCGCACATAGCTGCGCCCCAGCGCCTGCATCATTTTGGGCAAACCCTCTGTAGTTTTAGGTGTTGCCAACAAATGAAAGTGGTTGCTCATCAGCACATAGGCATGAATGGCCACATCGAACTTTTTGGCGCTTTCTTCCAGCAGCGCCAGCAGCACAGCATGGTCCGCTGCAGTGGCAAAAATGGCCTGCTTGTTGTTGCCGCGCTGGATCACATGGTGCGGGTAGCCCGGCAGAGTCAGGCGGGGTTGGCGGGCCATGGAAGTTGGTTTGCTTACCTGGGCGCCTTGGCGATCCGGACCTTGCCGCCGGTGGTGACCAGGATCACAGCGTCACCCGGCATCAGCGTTTGCTCGCCTTTGGCCTGCACCACCGCACGGCGCTCACCGCCCTTGAGCTGCACCAGCACCTCCACCGCGTCTTCACGGGTGGCCATGCGCTCGATGGCGTTACCCGCCACGGCGCCTGCCACGCCCACCAGCAGGCCGATGACATTGCTCTCGGCGCTGGAGCCGCCGCGCGTGGCACCGGCCACGGCACCCGTCACACCCCCCACGGCCGCGCCAACGCCGCTTTGGCTGCCGTCGACCACCACATTGCGGACCGACAGCACCACCCCATCCTGAACTTGCGACAGTCGCTGGGCGTCGCCGCGCTGAATCACATCGGGGTTGCTGCTGGCGCAGGCCATCAACAGGCTGGCAGACAGGGCCAACAGGCCGTTTTGCATCATTCGTTTCATGGCAAATTCCTTGGTTAATTCTGTTGAGGTGCCGCAGCGCCTGCTTCAGACTGCCGCTCTGGCGCAAGGCCTGCATTGTCAGGCAGCGCGGTAAAGCGTGTGTGAAGCAGGTCAGCCAGGCCAAATTCATCCAGCAATGCGCGCAGTCGTTGCCCTGCAGCCACTTTTTTGTGACCGGTATGGCGCGCGATGATGAGCTCGTTTTTCATGCTGTGCTCCCAGCCCACAAGCTCGGTCACCGTCACCTGGTAACCACAGGCCTCCAGATACAGGCAGCGCAGCACATTGGTGATCTGGCTGCCCATCTCACGCGTGTGCAAGGGGTGGCGCCACAGCTCCGACAAGGGCGTGCGTGACAGCGTCAGCGCCTTGTGCTGGCTCAGCACCCGGGCCACTTCGGCCTGGCAGCACGGCACCAGCACCATGAAACGCGCCTGCTTTTGCAGGCCAAAGGCGATCGCGTCGTCGGTGGCGGTGTCGCAGGCATGCAGCGCGGTAACCAGGTCAATGCGCGCCGGCAACTGGCTTGACTTGGCCGACTCGGCCACCGTCAGGTTCAAAAACGACATGCGCGCAAAACCCAGCTGCAGCGCCAACGCCTGAGACTTTTGCACCAATTCAGGGCGGGTCTCGATGCCGTAAATGTGCCCACTTGACCGGGCCTTGAAAAACAGGTCGTACAGGATGAAACCCAGGTAAGACTTGCCCGCGCCATGGTCGGCCAGGGTCACCCCTGCCGCGTTGGCTGGTTTGTCGCCCAATTCCAGCAGCAGCTTTTCGATGAACTGGTACAGGTGGTAAACCTGCTTGAGCTTGCGCCGGGAGTCCTGGTTCAGCTTGCCGTCCCGGGTCAAAATGTGCAATTCCTTGAGCAGTTCGATGGATTGACCAGGGCGGATCTCGTCGGCCAACGCGGCAGGACCGGGCGTTGATGCCCTGGGCGTGCGGGTGCTTTCTGCTTTTGACGGTTTCATGGCGTGCGCCCTACTTTCAAAGCCGCCCAGCCTTGCGCGCCTAACTGTTCCATGGTGCGCATATTGACCTCATAAATCGACTCGGGGTCAGGAAAAGCCGCCACCGCGCGGTCAATGCTGTCTTCGCGCAGCAGATGCAGCGTCGGGTAAGGCGAGCGGTTGGTGAAGTTGGTGATGTCGTCCGCGCGCGTGCCGGCAAACTGGTAATCGGGGTGCAGCGACGCAATTTGCAACACGCCGTCAAGGTCCAGGTCCGCCAGTGCGCGGTCGGCCCGGGCTAGAAAATCATTGAAGTCCAAAAAATCTTGCAAGCAGTCTGGCACGATCAACAGCGTGGTGTCGCGCTGTTTGGCATCCAGCGCCACCAATGCCTGTAATTCAGTGCGCAGATGCTCCAGCAGTTGTTGCGGCGTGGTGGCCGCGCTCACACAGTAATGCACCTGGCCCTTGACGTGCACACTCTTGGCAAACGGGCACAGGTTCAGGCCAATCACGGCACGCTCCAGCCAAGCCTGGGTATCTGCAATCGCAAGGTCGTGGGGAGTCATATCAATATTTTTCATTCAAAGGGTAATCGCTCAAAAGGAATCAAACACCAGGCTTTGGCCCGTCAGGCGCTGGTGTTCACGCAACGCAAATCGGTCGGTCATGCCGGCAATGTAGTCGGCCACCGTCCGTGCCAAGGCGCGCTTGGGCAAGGGCTCGTGCGCCAGTGCCGCCGCCAGTCGACGCCGGTGGCTGTCTGGCATGTGATCGGGCTGCGCCAGATAACACGCGAACAAATCGCGTACCACCTGCTGCGCCTGTGCGGTGGTTGCCAACACCCGCGGGTGGCGGTACAGCTTTTCCAGCAAAAAACTCTTCAGGGCTTGCGACTGCGCGCGCATGGCAGTGCTGAATTGAACCAAGGCAGGCGACCGGCGCACCTCATCCACCGTGCCCGGTGCCGCCGCCTGCAATGCGCCCTGCGTGGCATTGATCACGTCATAGACCTGCGCGCTCAACATGCGCCGGATTGACTCGTAGAGCAGGCGTCGCCCCTGCGCCTTGTCTTGCAGCGCCGGAAAATCCGCCAGCGTCTGGCGCCTGTAATCGTCAAACAGCGGCACCTGCTGCAACTGCGCCAGCGTGAGCAACCCGGAGCGCACGCCATCGTCAATGTCGTGCGCGTTGTAGGCAATCTCGTCGGCCAAATTGCATAACTGCGCCTCCAGGCTGGGCTGGGTGCGAGTCAAAAAACGCTGCCCCACCCCACCCGGATCAAAACGCTCAAGCTGCTCGGCATGGGCGCGCGAGCAGTGCTTGAGGATACCTTCGCGGGTTTCAAAAGTCAGGTTCAGGCCATCAAATTCGGGGTAGCGCTCTTCCAGGTGATCCACCACGCGCAGGCTTTGCAGGTTGTGCTCAAAACCGCCATAGTCGGCCATGCAGGCATTCAGCGTGTCCTGCCCGGCGTGGCCAAACGGCGTGTGGCCGAGGTCATGCGCCAGCGCAATGGCTTCCACCAGGTCTTCGTTAAGCCCCAGTGAGCGCGCCACCGAGCGCCCCAGCTGCGCCACCTCCAGCGAATGCGTCAGGCGGGTGCGAAACAAGTCACCCTCGTGGTTCAGAAAAACCTGGGTTTTATAGACCAGCCGCCTGAACGCCGTGCTGTGCACAATGCGGTCGCGGTCACGCTGGAAGTCGGTGCGGGTGGGTGCGGGTGCCTGGGCATAGCGCCGCCCGCGCGTCTTGCCCGGGTCACAGGCGTAGGGAGCCAGTGTCATGCGAAGGGCGTTAGGCGGTACAACACGCGTCGATCACCTTGCGCACCAGATCGTCAGGTGCGACCCGCACGGCGGCACGGCCGGGTTGCTCTATTACGACAAACTTGATTTCACCGGCTTCGCTCTTTTTGTCCAGCCGCATCAGTTCCAGGTAACGCCCGGCGTTGTCAGTGGCCGACAGTTGCGGCCCTTTCACAGGCAAACCCGCCTTTTGAATCAAATGCACCAGTCGGTTGACAAAAAACGCATCCACCAAGCCCAGACGCTGCGACAAATGCGCCGCCATCACCATGCCACAGCCCACCGCCTCGCCGTGCAACCACGCACCAAAACCCAGGCCCGCCTCAATGGCATGGCCAAAGGTGTGGCCAAAATTCAGAATGGCGCGCAAGCCCGCTTCGCGCTCGTCCTGCCCCACCACGTCGGCCTTGATCTCGCAGCTGCGCTTGACCACGTGCGCCAGCGCCGCCGGCTCACGGGCCAGCAAGGCGTCCATGTTCGCCTCCAGCCAGGCCAAAAAATCCATGTCGGCAATGGGCCCGTATTTGATGACCTCGGCCAGGCCGGCACTGAGCTCGCGCGCAGGCAGGCTCTTGAGCGTGTCGAGGTCACACACCACCTTGAGCGGCTGGTAAAAGGCGCCGATCATGTTCTTGCCCAGCGGGTGGTTGATGGCCGTCTTGCCGCCCACAGACGAGTCGACCTGCGCCAGCAAAGTGGTGGGTACCTGCACAAACGGCACGCCACGCATGAAGCTGGCAGCGGCAAAACCCGCCATATCACCCACCACGCCGCCGCCGAGTGCAAACAAAGTGGTCTTGCGGTCACAACCGTGGCGCAACAAGGCGTCAAAAATCAGATTCAGGCTTTCCCAGGTTTTAAACACCTCGCCGTCGGGTAACTCAACGGTATGCACCTGCGGGTATTTACCCGCCAGCGCCTTTTGCAAGCGCGCGGCATAAAGCGGCCCCACGGTGGTGTTGGTGACGATCAGCGCGCTGTGTGCGTTGGGCAACTCGGCATAGCACAAGGGGTTGTCAAACAGCGAGCCACGGATGGCAATGTGGTAGCTGCGCTCGGCCAGGTTGATGGCTACGGTTTGGAGGTCGGTGGAATGCATGGCCCAGAGTTTAGCGAACTGGGCAAATGACAAACCGTTCAGTGGCTACTTTGTGTGCCCGCCAACTCCAACTGCATCAGGATCATATTGACCAACGTGGCCACCGACGGGCGCCCGGTATCCACCTGAAAGTGTGCCGTCTCGCGGTACAACGGGTCACGCTGGGCATACAAATCCCGCAGACGCTGCAGCGGGTCGGCCACTTGCAACAGTGGCCTGCTCTTGTCGTGGCGCAGACGGCGAAACAACTCGTCGGGCGACGAATTCAAATAAATCACTTGGGTTCGCGCGCGCAGATGCTGTCGGTTTTCGGGCCGCAACACCACGCCGCCGCCAGTGGACACCACACCCTCGGGCTTTTGCGTGAGTTCGTCGATGACCAAGGCTTCCATGTCGCGAAAGCGGTCTTCACCCTCGCGCTCGAAATATTCGCGGATAGAGCAGCCCAGCCGCTGCTCTATGACATGGTCGGAGTCAAAAAAGGGAAGCTGCAGCCGCCGGGCGAGTTGCCGCCCGACGGTGGATTTGCCTGAGCCGGGGAGGCCGATGAGGGCGATTTTCAATATCGATTTGAATCTACAAACATCTGCCACTGGCTAAGGCAACAAGACATCGAGTACGGTTACTTTGGAAGCAGCCCCAGAACTAACGGTAACTTTAAACCGAATCAAGTCACCTGCTACGCAATCTTTCAGGGTTGCAACATGTGTCGTTGGCTCTGTGGAACTACCAATCTGGCTGTCCAGAAGAGTTGCCGCACATTTTCCATCCGTAGATTTTGTGACAACTTCAACTGACAAAGCAGCATCTGCAGGCAACGAGTTGCCATTACGATCAGCAAGCCGAACGCTAGCCACAGACAAAGTGTTAGTTATTATTTTGGATCGTTTATCAGCAGGAATAGAAGCGTCATAACCACTAACATTACTGACTGCATCAAAGTCACCTGGTTGACCAATTTCCCCACCAGAGAAAACAATCACAATCTGTCGGCGTACTTTGCTGTAACCATCCCAGACATTGTTACAGGTGTTAGCAACGGACAGTCCAACATTGGAGTTACCAGGACACGTCGCGTTATCGATGGATCCAATAGGCATCGGGTATGAGGATTCTCCCTCGTTGGTATTCGTAATTAAATTGGTGTAAGCAGACAAGAATGCTCCACTTTCATCTTTATCAAGATAAGGTGATCCTAGATCTTCGAACAACTCACCTTTGTCAAGGTCATAACGATTGTTGTAGTAACCGTTGGCGTCAGGTTTATCAATAAAAGATTCCTCACCATCCGCGTAGGCCAGCACAGTCACACGACCTGGGCGCGGATCGCCGTCAAGGACTGAAGACCCCATCGGCCTATAGTCCTGCCCAATCAAATCGACACTACACCGACCACTGGTTAATAAACAACTACTCTGACCAGAGGAATTGATTTGACCACCTTCAGCCACAAAAATAATTTTTGTGCCATCTGGTACCGGATTGCCTTGTCGATCAGCTGCAAAAACGGATATGGCGACAGTATTACCGTTGAACTTTGAGGTGAAATATCCACCTGCATAAAAATTCAACTGCGTAGCTGAAATGTCAAAAAACCGTTGGGTAGGCAAACCAGTTTGAACAGTTAACAAGTTGGAGCTTGTAAAAACCGCTGGAGTGTCTGCCAACATCGCTCTTACTTGAGCCGTGGCAGGCAAGGTGCCAGCACAAATAGAGAAAGAAACAGTGCCGTCGGCGGCAGAAGAACCCGTGGCAGGTGACCCGCAAAAATTAATTCCCCCATCCGTGTTTGTCAAACTTGCATTCACGGTAACGCCCTGCACTCCCTCCGCCAACGAGTCAATTACTTTAAATGTAACGATAGATGTGTTTACACCTGCTGAGCCTGTTTGATAAATCAAGCTAGGTGCAGCACTCACGAATTGAATCCCTGAAATAGGGGGAGCCGTTACCGTAAAAGCTGCAGGCAAAGAGTTAACACCGTTGACGGACGCATCAACTGAGCAACTACCCGTGCTGGTGGTTTGCACAACAGCAAACGCTCTACCCGCAGAGTCAACCAACGAGGAAGATGGCGTCACAGTGCCACAGGTGGAATTGAAATTTACAGCCACCGAATTGGAAGTTGCTGGCACACCGTTGACCACAACATCAACATAGGCGTTCACTGACTGTCCATTTTGAACAGATACAGGAGAAACAGTCACAGCTGACAGACTGACCGTACCAGCAGTTATCTGAAAATCATAAGTTTGTTTGAGCTCAGTGGCATTTACTGTGGATACAGCTGTAGCAAGCACAGTGCCCGTTGAATTCACACTGGCTGGAGCAATGCGCATCAAGACAACGCCCGAGACATCCGTTAGCTGAGTACCGCTCACGGGAACAAGTACGGCAGCTGACGAATCAAGTGTGACGGTCACCCTCGTGTAGGGAAGTGCCAAGCCTGCGCGATCTTTCAAAACAACCTTGAGAAACTGAGCCTGGGTCTGCGACAAAATGTGATTTGTTATTGCAACTCCAGTACCATCAACAACAGTCAAGGGCTCCATGGTGGCCGTCGCCTCTGGCAATGCTCCAGTGCCAGTATCAACTCCTGTTCCCGTTCCCGTTCCTGTTCCTGTCAACGGCGTCCCCGCATCCCCCCCACCGCCCCCGCAAGCAACCAAAGTGAACGTCAACCCGATCGCCACGACGCATTTCATGAAATTCATACTAAAGATTCCTCAATGATCACTTGATTATCTAAATACTACCGTATCGCTTTTTCGGTAATGATCCGCGGCGTAACAAATACAAGCAGCTCCCGTTTGGTCTGTGTTCTGGACTTGTTTTTGAACAAATTACCAACGCCTGGCAAATCTCCAAACCAGGGTACCTTGGCCTCATCATTTGACTCTGAGATTTCAAAAATTCCGCCAATAACAACCGTACCGCCGTTGTCAACCAGGACTTGAGTCACAATATTTTTGTTATTGATCGCTGGGCCAGCTGTGGTTTCCACACCCCGTGAGTCTTTGCTGACGTCCAGGTCCATGATGATGGTTCCTTCAGGCGTGATGCGTGGCGTGACCTGAAGCTTGAGGGAGGCATCCTTGAATTCAGTCGTGCAGGTGGAACTGGAGCCACCGGAGCAGTTGAGATAAGGAATTTGTTCGCCCTGTTTGATCGTCGCCTGCTTGCCGTCAGCAGTCACTACTCGCGGACTCGACACCACCCGCCCTTTGCTGTCGGCCTCCAGCGCGGAGATTTCCAGATTCAGGAATCGGTTGGCGACCGCATTGAAGATGGAGACGGCAAAGGTGGCAGGGGCCTGACCTAAGGCGCCGACAGCGGGCAAATTGACAAACGTTCCCGTCAGATTGTTAGTGCCGCCCGCTCCGCTGGAAGCAACCGCATCACTGTAACTGGTACCGATGGCCACTCGATTGTTTCCGGATATCTGGTAACCACCGTCGCCGCCCTGCTGTGCCCTGAGATCTGTGGCGCCGAACTTGACGCCCAGGGATTTGCCAAAATCTTCGGTTGCCTCAACGATGCGTGCCTCAATCATCACTTGGCGCACCGACACATCGAGTTTTTGCAAAAGCAGAAGCACCTGCTCCAGCCGGGATGGCACATCTGTTACAAAAAGAAGATTGGTGCGCGGGTCGGCAGTGGCGTTGCCACGCGCACTGAGCGCGCGCCCATCACTTTTTTCGCCGCCACCTGCGCCGGTCAATTGTTTGGCAATGTCTTCGGCCTTGGCATAGCTCATTTGAAAGGTTTCAGTCCGTAGCGGCTCCAGGACGAGTACTGCGGCCTTTGATTCAAGCTCCAGTTTTTCCTTGGCAATAATTTCTTCTTGGGGCGCAATCCAAAGGACATTACCGGTTTTACGCATGCCCAGCCCCTTGGCCTGCAGAATGATGTCAAGCGCTTGATCCCAAGGCACATCCTGCAGACGCAAGGTGACCGTGCCGGTAACGGAGTCGGAGGTGATGACGTTGAACTTGGTAAAGTCTGCAATCACCTGCAGCAGCGAGCGCACCTCGATGCTCTGGAAGTTCAGCGACAATTTTTCGCCAGCATAGCCCGGGCCTTGGGTCAGCTTGGACGGATCCACTTTAACGGTCTTGACTTCGATAACAAACTGCTCGTCGGTCTGGTAAGCACTGTGCTCCCACAAGCCTTGCGGCTCGATCACCATGCGCACCCGGTCTCCCACCTGGGTGGTGGTGATGGTCTTGACGGGGGTAGCGAAGTCGTTCACGTCCAGGCGGCGGCGCAAGCCCTCGGGCAAAGATGTTTTCATGAATTCAACCACGAGCAATGCGCCTTGCTGGCGGATGTCCACACCCACCTGGCTGCTGGGCAAGGACACCACAACCCGACCCGAGCCTTCATCACCACGCCTGAAGTCAACGTCGCGCAGCGGCAGAACACCGCGGGCCTGGGTCTCTGTAAATGCTTGAGCGGCCGGTACCGGGGCCGAATCTGCCACGGCACCCAGCAGCACCAGCAGCGACTTGCCCTGCCATTGGGTTGTGTAGGTGGTTGACTGCTTGAGGTTGATCACCACCCGGCTGCGTCCACCCGCCTGCACCACGCTGACAGATCTTAAATTGCCTTGGTTGACCTCAATCGTCGAGCGGCCGATGGCGCTGACCACGTCGGGAAAATCCAGCGCAATCCGGGCTGGCGATTGAATTGAAAAACCTGCAGGCTGCGCTGTGAGTACTTCACTCAAATCGATTTTGACGACCTCGACACCGCTTTGCAGCGAACCCGATACCGATTCGATCGCCACCTGGGCCTGCGCCAGGGTTGCTGTGAGCAGCAGTCCCAGACTCAAACCGAGTTGATGCCACCAGCGTGCACCCGAACCAACTTGCTTATTTTTCATTTTGACCTCTCTTGCAGCAGCAGACTGGCTGGGCGCTCAATCCACTCACCGACTGCGTCCTGCACAATTTCACGCAATGTGACTTCATTTTCAACAATTTTGACAACACGACCATAGTTTTGACCCAGGTAGTCACCGGGGCGAACCTGGTACAGCAAGGTCCCGACTTTGACCAAAGCAACCGGCTTTTGATTCTGTACCATGCTGCCGACGAGGGTCATGGTGTCCAGGGGGAAGTCTTCCAGGGGTTCTTTGCGGCGCCTCAATTCGGGGGCGATCAGGGCGCCGTTGGAAGCGGCCTGAATGGCGTCCTTGCCCAACGCCTGGGTGAGCTTTAACTTGCTGAATGGATCAGCCTCATTGCCCACCGTGTAGTTTTCAGGCTTGAATTGCTTGGGCTCGGTAATGGGTTTGACTTTGGGTTGTGCTTGCGCCCTTTGCGCAGCCATCCATTGGCTCAATTCATCACCTGATGATGTTCCACAGCCGGTCACAGCGGCGGCAATGGCCAGGACAACGGCAAATCTGAGTGTGATCATCATGATTTGGCCGGCTTGGGAGCCGCCTTGCGCTGGGCACTGACCTCGTCGCTATCAAGGTAGCGGAAGGTTTTAGCGGTGGCGTCCATGGTCAGGGTACCTTCTTTGACGGAGGTAATAACCAGATTGTTGAGTGTGACAATACGCGACAGGTTGGCAATATCAGAGGCAAAAGCACCCATGTCGTGGTAACGCCCGGTAATTTTGAGTGCGATGGGCAGTTCGGCATAGTAGTCGTTGATGACGACCTGGCCCGGCCTGAACAACTCGAATTGAAGGCTTCGTCCCAAGCCGGCCTGATTGATGTCAGACAGCAAGGCGTCCATCTCGGCCTTGCTGGGCAATTGCTTCTCAAGCTGGGTGACATATTGCTGGACCTGCTCGCGCTGCTTTTTGAGTGCGTCCAGATTCACGGCCTTGGCCAGCTTGACCTGGTACTCGTCACGTAGCTTGACTTCGGTCGCTTGTGCCTGGGTCAGTTCGACTTCGATGTCGCTGAGCCATAGAAACCAGAGGGCAACAACGCAGGTGAGTGCCAATCCGACCAATACCGAAAAGCGCGGCAGTACCGGCCAACTTGATGGATCCTTGCTGTCCAGATACCGAAACTGCGAAGCCACCGCCTCCAGTTTCTCTTTGAAATCGATATTGAAGTTAATTTTTAATTGCTTGGCCATCGTGTCCGCCTTTTACCGGGTGGCCTCTGGAGCCGCTGCTGCCGAAGCGCCTTGCGCTGGCTTGTTTTGGGCCTCGGTGGCACGAACCAGTTTGACCCTGATCTGAAAGTTTGACACGCGTCGCGCATCCCGCGGGGTTAAATTGACCGATCCGGCCACAATTTCAACCAATTCAGGGCGGGCAAACCAGGGAGAATTGTTGGCCAGGTTGCGCAGAAGTTCGGAGACCCGTTCGTTTGACTGGGCGACACCTTGCAGCGCCACGTTTTGCCCGTCCTGGCGCAATGACGCAATGTAGACGCCATCGGGAAGTTGTTGAACCAGTTCGGTCAGGAGGTATACCGGCATATTGCGGTCAGCTTGCAAGTTTTCGACCGCCTCCTGGCGGGCCAACAGGGCTGCAATTTCGCCCTCTAACCCGGCGATTTCCTTGATTTGAACGTCAAATTTGGCGATCTCGGTTTGCAGCACCTGGTTTTTATCTTGCTGCGAGGAGATTTGTGCCTGAAACCAAAGGTAGATCAAACCAGCAATGAGTCCGCCCACAAAGACAGACACACCCAGACTCACGTTAAACAGTTCTTTTCGGCGCTTGCGGGCAATTTCCCGGTGCGGCAGCAGGTTAATCAAAATCACTACAAAAACCTCCGCAGAGCCAAACCACAGGCAGTGAGGTAAGACGGCGCATCAAGCAGCATTTTTTTCTGTCCAACCCCCTCTGCCATGTGCATGCCGTGAAACGGATTGGCGACCACACACGGGAAGCGGGACTGCTTGGTGACCAGGGACGTCAGCCCAGGCAAACCTGCGGAACCGCCAGCGAGCATGACCAAATCCACCTTGTTGTGCGAGGTGCTGGTAAAAAAGAATTGCAACGCGCGTCCAATTTCCTGAACCAGGCTCTCAATGAACGGCTGCAAGACCGTCGATTTGAAGTCTTCAGGCAGCTCACCGCTGCACTTTTTGATCTCGGCTTCTTCGGGGGAAAACCCATACTGGCGAACGATCAGTTGCGTCAGTTGCGCCCCGCCAAACGCTTGGTCGCGATCATATAAAAGTTCATCGTTGCGAACTACCTGCATGCTGGTGGTCAGCGAGCCGACTTCAAACAAAGCCACGATTCGGTCTTTGGAGTGGTCCGGCATGCCGGTGATCAGGCGGCTGGCAGCCAGTCGCGACGCATAAGACTTGACGTCAACAATCACGGGCTTGAGCCCGGCCGCTTCGGCCAGACCTTGCAAGTCCTGGACTTTTTCGCGCCGAGTTGCTGCAATCAGCACATCCACATCGCCAGCGACACCAGCACTTGGACCCAAAATACAGAAGTCGAGACTGACTTCGTCCAGGGGGAAAGGAATGTACTGGTTGGCCTCGGATTCGACTTGCATCTCCAGGTCGCGGTCTGACATGCCGCCTGGAAGCACAATTTTTTTTGTGATAACGGCCGACGGAGGCAAGGCCATGGCAACATTTTTGGTCTTGGAGCCGCTCTTTTTGATCAGGCGTCTGACCGCATCGGCGACCTCATCGAATTTTTCGATGTTGCCGTCATTGATCCAGCCACGCTCAAGGGGCACAATGGCGCAGCTTTCCAGGGTCAGATTGCCTGCCTTATCTTGTCCCAACTCGACAAGCTTTACGCTGGATGCACTGACATCCAGCCCCAGCATGGGCGCAAGTTGGCGGTTAAACAATGATCTCAAAGAAACCAACACAATCCCCTGAACAAGGTTAAAACACTTTGCAACACTTGAGAAGTTACGTCAATATTATCAGCAAGCTCTAAGCCGCGTAAACAAAATCCCGTTTTTTAACAAAAATGAATGTTGCCGAATATAGACGCTTAAGCCCTGAAAATCAGCGCAGCAGGTCATTAATTTTGACTAAAAGTCACAATTTAACCTTTGGTCACATGTTCACCAGGCTCACCTTGGCGCGGTGCCTGCCCTGTTTTTATAATGGTCCGTCTTCATCGTCCGTTTTTTTATGGCCATTTACCCCTCCAACAAGGTGCACAAGCAAGTGTCAGCTACAGAAAAATCCAAAACAAATGCACCTCACTGGGCTATAAAACTGGTTCTCTGGGCTGGTGGCCTGGTGTTTGCGAGTATTGCGATGCTGGTGCTTTTGGTGGGCATTGCCATGGCGGTCGCGTTTCCAAATTTGCCTGACATTTCAGACTTGCAAGACTACCGCCCCAAGTTGCCTTTGCGGGTTTATTCTTCCGAGGGGGCTTTGATCGGGGAGTTTGGCGAAGAGCGGCGCCGCCTGACACCCATCGAAGACATCCCGAAGATCATGAAAGATGCCGTTTTGGCGATTGAGGATGCCCGCTTTTATGAACACGGTGGCGTTGATTACAAGGGTATTTTGCGTGCCGCGCTGGCCAACCTGGGGCGTATCAAAAGTCAGGGGGCATCCACCATCACGATGCAGGTGGCACGCAACGTGTACTTGACCTCCGAGAAGACCTACACCCGTAAAATTTACGAAATTTTGCTGACATTCAAGCTTGAGCACTTGCTGAGCAAAGACCAGATTCTTGAAATTTACATGAACCAGATTTTTCTGGGCAACCGGGCTTATGGTTTTGCTGCCGCAGCAGAGGCCTACTTTGGAAAACAACTGCAACAGATCACCGTGGCTGAGGCAGCCATGTTGGCTGGCTTGCCCAAAGCGCCATCGGCCTATAACCCGATCAAGAACCCCAAACGAGCCAGATCGCGGCAGCTTCACATCATAGAACGGATGCTGGACAACGGTTTCATCACGCCGGCGCAGGCCGAGGCCGCCAAAGTTGAACCGCTCACAGTCAAATCGAACTCTGACAACACCAGCATCCATGCCGAGTTTGTGGCGGAAACAGTGCGTCAACTGATGTTTGCGCAGTATGGAGATGCCACATACATCCGCGGCTTGAACGTCTACACCACGCTCAATGCCGAACAGCAGGACACGGCCTACAAGGCGTTGCGCAATGGCATCTTGAACTATGAGCTACGTCAGTTTTACCGGGGGCCCGAAAAGTTTGTCAGCCTGCCCAGCGACCCGCAAGCCATGGATGATGTGATTGACGAGGTTTTGCAGGAGCACCCGGATAATGGCGACCTGATGTCTGCTGTCGTTCTGGAGGCCTCATCCAAAAAAATTCAGGCCATTCGGCAAAATGGCGAGCTGCTTGAAATTACAGGCGACGGGCTCAAAGCGGCTGCGTCCGGTTTGTCCGATAAGGCAGCTGCCAACATCAAGATTCGCAGAGGGGCCGTGATTCGGGTGGTGCAGACACCCAAAAAGGCCTGGCGCATTACCCAACTGCCCGAGGTGGAAGGCGCCTTTGTGGCGCTGGACCCGCGCGATGGTTCAATCAAGGCGATGGTCGGTGGTTTTGATTTTGAGAAAAACAAGTTCAACCATGTCACTCAAGCCTGGCGCCAACCGGGTTCAAGCTTCAAACCGTTTATTTACTCTGCCGCGCTGGAGCAGGGCATCACGCCAGCCACCGTCGTTAACGACAGCCCCTTGTTTTTTGACGCCGGCGTAACCGGTGGCCAGCCCTGGGAGCCCAAAAATTACGATGGCAAGTTTGAAGGCCCCATGTCCATGCGCCGTGGCTTGGCCAAGTCCAAAAACATGGTCTCGATTCGGATTCTGGAAACCGTCGGTGCGCAAAACGCCCAGAACTGGGTCACCCGATTTGGCTTTGATGCTGACAAACACCCGGCATATCTGACCATGGCGCTGGGAGCAGGCTCGGTGACACCGATGCAAATGGCCAGCGCCTATGCCGTCTTTGCCAATGGTGGCTACCGCGTGAATCCATGGCTGATTAGCCGTGTCACCGATCAAAAGGGAAAAGTGCTCACAGAGATGCAAGTACCTACCCTGAACGAGTCCATGCGCGTGATTGATGCCCGCAACGCTTTTGTCATGAGCAGCCTGCTGCAAGACGTTACCCGCTCCGGGACAGCCGCTTCCGCACAAGCCACACTCAAGCGCCCCGACTTGTATGGCAAAACAGGAACGACCAATGACTCGCTGGATGCCTGGTTTGCAGGTTATCAGCCGACCTTGATGGCGGTCACCTGGGTCGGTTACGACACGCCAAGAAAACTTGGGGCGCGTGAAACCGGCGGCGGCCTGAGTTTACCGATCTGGATTGAGTTCATGGCGCAAGCCTTGAAGAACACTCCCGTGATGGAATCGACTGTGCCCGAAGGTGTGGTCAACCTTTATGGAGAGTGGTTTTATGACGAATATGCGGGACCCGCAGGTGTTTCCAGTCTGGGCTTGACTGATCGCGCCGACCCATCCCAGCCACAAATCATTCCTATGCCAGAAGCCGACGAGAAACGAAAAATCCTGGACTTGTTCAGATAGCCAAAGCCGCCGCGCGCGTGCAACGCGGCACCTTCTTTGTCAAGGTGTAAAACTGAGCGGCTGGCCTGCCTGCGCGGTGGCATAGCGCGAAAGGCAAGCAAAAAACTCACCCTGGCCTTTGGTATCTGACCACTGTGTGCCATCAAATTGGTAGTGAAAACCGCCGCCCTTCGCAGCCAACCATATCTCGTGCAATGGCTTTTGCAAATTAATGACAATCTGACTGCGGTTGGCAAAGGCCAGGGTGATCATGCCACCGGTTCGCTGGTTGTCGATATCGGCAGCGGTTTCGTCGTTGATGCGGTCGCAACTCGCCTCGACGGCCTTGAGCACATGCTCTGCGCGATCCATGAATTCGGAGTCTGTCATTACAATTTCACCATGCTGTTAATTCCTCAAATTCTAGTGCGCACGTTTGCCCTTGGTGCCAGTGCGGTAGCTTTGGCAGCTTGCGGTCAGCAGGGCCCTCTGTATTTACCGCCGACTGGTACGGCAGATCAGGCTACCTTGCTCGAGAGCTTGCTGCCATCCATCGGCAAAACCCCAATTACTGCGACTGGCAGTTCAACGTTGCCGCCTGCATCCCAACCTGCAAGCGCCGCCTCTGCACCATAAATCTCATGCACTCTGACCATTTACCGGGCCACCCCCATATCGCCTATGTTGGCAACGAACTCTGTGTTGAAAAGACTCCGTTAAACGCTCTGGCGCAGCAGTACGGCACGCCTTTGTTTGTTTACTCCAAGGCGTCGATGCTGGCTGCTCTGGCTGCCTACCAACAAGGGTTTGCCGGGCGGCCGGTGCAGATTTGCTACGCCATGAAGGCCAATTCGACCTTGGCGGTGATTCAACTTTTTGCCAAGGCAGGATGTGGATTTGATGTGGTGTCGCTGGGTGAATTGCAACGCGTGCTGGCCGCAGGCGGACCCGCCAGCCGCATCATTTTCTCAGGGGTGGGCAAAACCCGAACCGAGATGCATGCGGCGCTCAAAGCGGGTGTGGGATGTTTCAATGTGGAGAGCGAGGCCGAACTGGAGGTGCTCAACGAAGTGGCGTTGGGCCTGGGCCTGCAGGCGCCTGTGAGTATTCGCGTCAATCCCAACGTCGACCCGCAAACGCACCCCTATATTTCAACCGGCCTGAAGGGAAATAAATTTGGCATCGCCCATGAGCGTGTGGTGCAAACTTACCAACGCGCCGCTGCCTTGCCCGGCTTGAACGTTCAGGGCATCGACTGCCATATCGGCTCACAAATCACCCAGGAGTCTCCCTATCTGGATGCCATGGACCGGATGCTGGACCTGGTGGCAGCCATTGAGGCGGCAGGGGTGCCGATTCACCACATTGACATGGGCGGGGGCCTGGGCATTGACTACAACGGTGAAACCCCGCCTGAAGCAGCCGCCTTATGGTGCAAATTGCTGGCAAAACTCGATGCCCGGGGTTTCGGCAAGCGGGCGCTGATGATCGAACCCGGCCGATCCCTGGTGGGCAATGCTGGCGTGTGCGTGACAGAAGTGCTGTACCTCAAACCGGGCGAGCAGAAGAATTTTTGCATCATTGATGCCGCCATGAACGACCTGCCGCGCCCAGCCATGTACCAGGCTTTTCACCAGATCGTGCCGCTCAAGCCATGCGCCGCCTCCCCCGACACCTGGGAAGTGGTTGGTCCGATTTGTGAAAGTGGCGACTGGATTGGCCACGACCGGGAATTAAGCGTGACCCAGGGTGACCTGCTCGCCGTGCTGTCTGCAGGCGCCTACTGCATGAGTATGGCCAGCAACTACAACACGCGCAACCGGGCCGCCGAAGTGCTGGTGGATGGCGCCCAGGTACACCTGATTCGCACGCGGGAAAGTTACTCGGATCAAATGCGGCTGGAACACTTGATTGGCTGAACTGCTGCCGAAGCCAGGAAGCTGCCAAGCGCAATCCGGGATGGATTTGGCAGGACTCAGCCCTTTTTGTGCTGCCATCGCCAAAGTCGCCAGCCCAATAACGCCAGCAGCACACTGGCGTAAACAATGACCTCGGCAAAGTCGTTTTTACCTGCACGCATCCAGAAAAAATGCAAGATCGCCAGGCCAGCCACCGCATACACGGCGCGGTGCAAGCGTTGCCAGTTGTGCCCGCCCAGCGCCTTGATGGCCCGATTGGTCGAGGTCAGCGCCAGACTGGTCAGCACCACAAAGGCGATAAAACCCACCAGAATAAATGGTCGCTTGACAATGTCCCGGGCGATGTCGGCCAGATCAAAAGCCATGTCAAAGCCGCTGTAGCTCAGCAGGTGCAGCAGCGCATAAAAGTACACAAACAAGCCCAACATACGGCGAAACCTGGCCAATGCCGCGTTGCCTGTAAGCACCCGAAGCGGCGTCACCGCCAACAACACGCACAACATGCGCAGGGTCCAGTCACCCGTGGCACGAACCAAGGCCTCGGCCGGATTGGCACCAAGCTGGTCAGCCACTGCCGCCCAAAGCAAATACACAAAAGGCAACAAGGCAAGCACAAACACCAGCAGCTTGGCAGACGGGTGCCGACAATACTCGGCGCAAGCGGTGGAAGCGGCGGCCTGGCCTGAATGCATCAAAAGAATTTTTTCAGGTCCATGCCGGCATACAACTGCCCCACCTGGGCCTCGTAGCCATTGAACATCAGTGTTTTGCGCTTCTTGTCAAACAAACCGTCTTCGCCGATACGGCGCTCGGTGGCCTGACTCCAGCGCGGGTGGTCCACGCCCGGATTCACATTGGAATAAAAGCCATACTCGTTGGCGGCAGCCTTGTTCCAGGCGGTATCGGGCTGCTTGTCGGTAAAGCGGATCTTGACCAGACTCTTGCCGCTCTTGAAACCGTACTTCCATGGCACCACCAGCCGCAGCGGGGCGCCATTTTGCTTTGGCAACACTTCACCATACATCCCAAAAGCCAGCAGGGTCAGCGGATGCATGGCTTCGTCCATGCGCAAGCCCTCCACATAGGGCCAGTCGAGCACCCGCGAGCCCAAGCCGGGCATGGTTTTAGGGTCGGCCAAAGTGACAAACTCGACATATTTGGCGCCGCCCAAAGGCTCGACTTTTTTGATCAGCTCAGACAGCGAATACCCCACCCATGGAATCACCATGGACCAACCCTCAACGCAGCGCAAGCGGTAAATGCGTTCTTCCTGGGCACTGAGCTTGAGCAAGTCTTCCAGGGCGAATCGACCTGGTTTTTTGACCAGGCCCTCAACCTCTACCGACCAGGGGCTGGTCTTGAGGCTGCGCGCCTGTTTGGCCGGATCGGCTTTGTCGGTGCCAAATTCATAAAAATTGTTATATGCGCTGGCGTCTTTGTAATCGGTTAGCTTCTCCATCACCAGAGCCCCGGCAACGCTGGACCGGGTGCGCGCCAGGGCTGCGTTTTGCCCCGGAGCCGCCCAACTTTGCGCCAACGCCTCGCGCGCAGCCCAGGATGCCAGCGCCACACCGGCGGCGCCCGTGGCCATCCAGCGCATCAGGTCACGCCGTGACTGGTAGGCTGTCAGTGGGGTGATGTCGCTGGCAATGGGATGAGTAAAGCCGTCGGTATGGGTTTTGATAAGCATGGGAATGTCCTTTGTGACTTAAGTCGTCAAAGCATAGACTTTCTTACATCTATCTGCCTGCACCGGAAAAAATACACCCTGACACTTTCGGCCAAAAAAAAGACAGTCTGCGATAAACAAACTGTCAATTTTTTAAACTTGCAGGGTAACGGCCCCTGCGGCATTGGGCCCGCCCTTGAAATTAACGCAAACCGGCAATGTAGTCAGAAACCGCCTTGATTTCGCGGTCATTGAGCTTGGCTGCGATCTGGTTCATTTGCAAACTGTTGTTGCGTACACCATCGCGGAAAGCGATCAACTGAGACACCGAGTATTCGGCATGCTGACCACTCAAACGCGGGTACTGGGAAGGAATACCGGCGCCATTCGGGCTGTGGCAACCCGCACAGGCTGGAATCTGGCGGTCTGGAATACCACCACGGTAAATTTTTTCACCCAACAACACCGTGTCTTTTTCTTTGGCTGCACCTGGCGTGGCTTTTTGGGCAGCCAGCCAATAGGAGATGTTTTTCATGTCATCTTCGCTTATTGCGGCCACCATGCCGAGCATGATGGCGTTTTCGCGCTTGCCCGCCTTAAATTCAAGCAATTGTTTGACCAGGTATTCGGGGTGTTGCTGTGCCAACTTGGGGTTGACCGGAATCAGTGAATTGCCGTCAGGCGCATGGCATGCTGCGCAGACCCCTGCAAAGCTGGCCTCGCCTTTGGCCAAGTCCGCCTTGGCAGCGACAACAGCCTCTGCGGCAACACTTGAAAAAACAGCGGTGACCAGCGCGGCGGCGATGGTGAAAGTGGCAATCAGCTTCATAGGTGGGCAGGTCAGTTGGTGGTGTGGGATGACCCTCTAATTCTACAATGGCCTAACTCAACAGTGCCCACCTTATGACAATACAACTTAGCCCAAGTGCATCTCAGTCCATATTGCCGGACGAGCAAGCCCCTTTGACGGTGACGCCGCTGGTTGCCTTGGGTTGGCTGCACACGGCCAAATTCCTCACCACGGCACCGCAACTGCATTTTTTGCCCCCCCTGGTGGTACCTGAAATTGCCTTTGTGGGCAGATCCAACGCCGGTAAATCCACCTGTATCAATACCTTGACGCAGCAAAAGCAACTTGCTTTTGCGTCCAAGAAACCGGGGCGAACCCAGCACATCAATCTGTTCTCGCTGGGCAAACAAGGCATCACCGATGCGGTGCTGGCCGATTTGCCGGGCTACGGTTACGCCGCCGTGCCCAAGCAAGACAAGATTCGCTGGCAACAGGTGATGGCCAACTATTTGGTAACGCGCGAAAACCTCAAGGCCATTGTGCTGATGTGTGACCCGCGCCACGGCCTCACAGAACTCGACGAAGTGCTGCTAGACGTGGTTCGACCCAGGGTGGAAGAGGGTTTGAAATTTTTGGTCGTCCTGACCAAAGCCGACAAACTGACCCGGGCCGAGCAACACAAGGCCTTGTCCATCATGAAGCTGCAAGCCGGAGGCGGCGAGGTGCGCTTGTTTTCAGCCACCAAACGTCAGGGCATTGATGAGGTGGCCACGCTGCTGTGGCAATGGGCTCATCCTGCGCCGACAGCAGCTGCTGACAGCGCCCCCACAACACCCGTGCCCCAGGGCGCCGATTAGCGGTAAACAGCCGGCTCGCCCGGCGGTCGATCCTTGAAGCGCTTGTGCACCCAGTAATATTGTTCCGGCATGGCATCAATGTAGCTTTGCAGGCGTGTGTTCATCAGCGCCGTGTCGGCCAGCAGGTCGTCGGTCGGGTAATCTGGCCACGCCGGCAAGACCTGAACCGAATAACCCCGGGCCGTCATGCGGGTCACCACCGGCACCACTTTGGCCCGACCCAGCCGGGCAAAGCGCGACAAACTGGGCACGGTGGCAGCTGACACGCCATAAAACGGCACAAACAATGACTCATGCGGGCCAAAGTTCATGTCGGGCAGCAAATAAAGCGGATCACCCTGACGCAGGCTCGCCACTATGGCTTTGACGCCATCAACCCGACCAAACAAGCGGCCTGAACCAAAGCGCTGGCGCCCCTGCAGAATCCAGGCGTCTGCAATTTTGTTGGTCTGATCGGTATAAATGGTGGTGAAGTGGCGCGGCAATTGCTGTGTCAGCGCGGTCCAGCCGGCATCAAGCCCGACAAAATGGGGCGCAAAAATCACCACCGGATCGCTCCCCTGGAGCTCTTCAACTGCGCCTGCCAGGGTCAAACGGGCTCCCACCAGCGCAGCGCAGCCATGCCACAACCAGCCGCGGTCGAGCCAGGCTTGGGCAAAACGCACAAAAACCTGACACGTCAAACGCCGTATTTCGACCGGCTTGAGGCGGGGAAAGCACAGGCGCAAATTGGTTCGCACCACGCGTCGGCGCGGCACCACCACCACATACAGCAGCCAACCCAGCAGCCAGCCCAGTGCGCGCACCCAGGCCAACGGCAATGGTGCCAAAACGCGCATCAAATACAAAACAAATCGGGTTCCCATGGCTTTGGCGCTTCACGGACCATCAGAAGCAGTGCGCGGCTGTTTGTAACGCGCATAGCCCCACAAATACTGTTGCGGGCACTGCAGCACCAGTGCTTCCATGGCGCGGTTGATTACCGTGACCGCGTCCGTGATGTCGGCCGGCAGTGCTTGCGCCAGCGGGCGCACGTGCACCCGGTAGCCGCGCCCCAGCGGAAGACGCTCGCCCCAGGTCAGCAACACCGTCGCACCTGTTTGCTGTATCAGGCGCACCGACAGGGTCATGGTGTAAGCCGGACGACCAAAAAATGGGGCCATGACCCCCATGCCCTGAGGCGGCACCTGGTCTGGCAGCAGGCCTACCGCTTCACCTTTTTTTAGCGCCTTGATCAACTGCTTGACGCCCGACAAATTGGTTGGGGCCGCTTGCAAACCCGGACGCAGCCGGGCACTGGCCACCAGTGCCTTGAGCCAGCGCTGTCGGGGTGGCCGAAACAACACCGTCACGGGCTTGCCAGCCTGACCAAAACACTGCGCATATGCGCGCCCTGCGATCTCGAAACATCCCAGATGCGGGGTCAAAAAGACGACACCATGAACCTGCGCAAGCGCCGCTGTCACATGCTCTGCACCGTCCCACACCACGGGCACCGGACGCCCCAGCCACAGGCGCGGCAACTCAAGCACCAGTTTGCCGCTCTCTCCCACTGCCTTCAGCCATTGGGTCCGAGTCAGGCCGGCCAGGCCGGCATGGCTGACAAAACGCCTGCGGTACGCGGACGATGCCACAAACGCCAACCAGCCCAGCACCACACCCATGCCGTGCACCAGCCACAAAGGCCAGACTGACAACAGTTTGAAAAGGGTGATCATGGGTACGAATAAAAAGTGGCGTCGCTGAGTTACTGAACTATTTGCAGGGCGACACACACAAGAGTCACCTTACTTGGATTGCGATTGTGCCTTGTGCCACAGGGGGGCCTGCCCGTGAGTGTGATCACCGCATCTGATGGCCTGCTGTTCACGATCGTTGATGGGCAAGACGGCCAAAATATACGGGGACGGCAAAGATCAATATGTATGTGCGTATGCTGCTTATTCAGGGCGCCAAGGCGGCCGTCCATACAGCACATCACCGGGATGACCCGATCTCAAAATGGGTACACCAACTACGTGAAAAGTCGGGCTGACAAAAGCCCCCCGCCTGCTTTGCCGACCCTGTGTCCGGGTTTTCAAGGGGCGGGCCGCAGGCTTCGTCGCTGGCAAGATCGCCCGCAGCTTCACCGCGCACTACGCTTGCCCGCCCGGATTGCTCCAGCATCTGACGCTTGGCCTTTGACATCCCCTAGTCCTCGGTCACTCACTCTCGTTCGGCCCTTCGCTGTCGCCTTCTGGCCTCATCAGCCCCGGCTACAACTACTACGGCCTTTGCTGACTTCTCGCTCCGGCACAGCCGTCGCCCTTTCAGGCACAAGGCGAGATCTCCCCAGGTAAGAACGCACACCTTCATCGCACAACCGCCGCATCTACGCCGCCTCGCCTTGGTCACAAGAGCTTCGTGGTTTCATGCCCATTCGCCCTGCTCGGCAGCGCCTTCTATGCGGTTCTTGTTCATCGGCTCACGATTTACGCTCCGCGCTTCCTTCCCACGTTCGGTCACCCTCACGCAGTTGCGCTTCACTTTGCTCGCTGTGACCAGCTCGCAGCGGGACTTGCACCCGCAGGTGTGCGCCCATGCTGGGCGCACAAAAAAAAACGCCCAATCAAGCGATTGGGCGTTTAGGCATAGGAGCCTGACGATGACCT
>CAZIGL010000006.1:0-136282 GCA_964538895.1 uncultured Rhodoferax sp. | reverse complement strand
TGGGAGCGGCGCCCTCGCCGCGATGGTCATCACATCAACTCAAGCATCAAGGCCACCCTGGCCTTGACCGGTGACAGGCCTTGGCTGTCCGCAAACTCTTTACCCGCCACCGGCAACACCCGCCCCTCGCCACATCGGCTGGCGAGCACCACCTCGACCCCCGCCTGCTCAGCGCGCTGCAGCGCGGCAATCAATTCAACATGCAGGGTGCCATTGCCGGTGCCCGCCACCACCAAGCCGCGCAGTGGCGTCACGCCAGGCATGGGCTGCAACAGCGCATCCACCACGGCGGCGCTGCCACCCGCGTAATTCATCACGATCTCCACACGCGGCCAGGTCGTGGTGCTGGCGATCTTCTCTAGTGATACCCCTGACCGATGGTCAAGCGCCAGCGGCCAGGCTTTCATCAGGCGCAAGCTGCCCTCTTCCATGAAACCCAGCGGCCCGGCGTCACCCGAGCTGAACGCGTCGGGGCGGTACACATGCACTTTCTGCACCGCCAGCGCGCAGTGCACCACACCCGCGCACACGGCCATCACACCGCTGGCCTCAGGCGTGCGCGCCAAGGCCACGGCATCGAGCAAATTCTGCGGGCCGTCCGGGCTCAGCGCCGAGGCCGGCCGCATGGCGCAGGTCAGCACCACGGGCTTGCGCAACTGCAGCGCGGCAGGCAGCACCGCGTGCAGGAAGAACGCGGTCTCTTCGAGCGTGTCGGTGCCGTGTGTGATCACCACGCCACACACATCGTCCTGCGCCAGGTGCTGCTGCACCCGCAGCGCCAGCGCCAACCAGATGGCAAAACTCATGTCCTTGCTGTCGACTTGTGCCACCTGTTCTGCCACCAGCGCATCGCCTTGCAGCACATCCATCATGCCCGGCACGCCCGCCAGCAATTCGGCCACACCCACCTGGGCAGCGCTGTAACCAATGTTGTCGCCGGCGCGGGCCGCAGTGCCGGCAATGGTGCCGCCAGTGCCCAACACCACAATTTTTTTCAAGTTTTTTTCATTAGCCACTTGCGGTCTTTCATAAACTGGTTAAAAATACAGTTACTGGATAAGAAACCAGTGCTTTGTTACACCGTCACCTTCAGGAGCCGCCATGCTAATCAGACCCAAATTGACTGATCGCCAGCAACAGATCCTCGATCTTATCCAGCGCGCCATCGCCAGCACCGGCTCACCGCCCACACGCGCAGAAATCGCCACTGAACTCGGCTTCAAATCTGCCAACGCCGCAGAAGAACATCTCCAGGCACTGGCCCGCAAAGGGGCCATCGAACTCGTCAGCGGCACCTCGCGCGGCATCCGCCTGAAAAGCGATGCCTTGCAGGCCATCAACGCCTCACGCAGCAAATCGCTGGTGCAGTCGATGGCCGACTTTGCGGGTCAACTGGCACTGCCCCTCATTGGCCGGGTGGCGGCAGGCTCGCCCATTCTGGCGCAAGAACACATCGATAAAACCTATTACCTCGAAGACAGCCTGTTCCAGCGCAAGCCAGACTACCTGCTCAAGGTGCGCGGCATGTCCATGCGCGACGCCGGCATCATGGACGGCGACCTGCTGGCAGTCCAAAGCACCCGCGAAGCCAAAAACGGCCAGATCGTGGTGGCCCGGCTGGGTGATGAAGTCACCGTCAAACGCTTCATGCGCCACAACAACTTCATCGAACTGCACCCGGAAAACCCCGACTACCAAACCATCGTGGTCGAGCCCGGTGAGGCCTTCGAGATTGAAGGCCTGGCCGTGGGCCTGATCCGCAACACCATGCTGATGTAAATAACCCCACCCCACCGCTGCCCACCCTGCCTTAAACCATCTAGATGATCAAACCATGAACATTGCGTACCTGTCACCCTCTTTGCTACCCGGTCTGGCGCACTTCAAGGCCGCCAACCCGCGTGCTTGCACGCGCGCCAATACCGGGGCAAGCAGCGCTGTACATTCGAACGCGCTGCGGCCCTTGCGTGTGTTGCGTGTGTTGGAGGCGGGGCAAAAGCCATCGCACGTCGGGCGCATGGTCATTTCCGGGCGCATGGCCGACGTCTGCGCCGAGCTAGACCGCCTGGCCGCCTTCGAGCGCGCACAGCATTGACGTTTGTCAATTGGCTTGAGCATTTCTGCCCCTGAAGTAACCATCCGCCGGCTTAGCCGGGTGATGGTTACTCGAATAAAAAAATCCCGAATTAAAAAAGCCGCACTACTGTTGACTTCACCACCGCCCACGACCTGACCTATGGATTGTTAGAGCGTGCCGCCTGCCCCGCTGAACTGCCGTTCGTGCTTGTGCGGGATACCGACAAAAAAGGGTTACGACTGCGCGTGACCAAGGCTGGGGGCAAGCACTGGCAATTTGAAACCCGCATCAAGGGCAAACTGTTCACCCGTGCTCTGGGTGAATGGCCTGCCGTGTCGATTGACCAAGCCAAGACCGAGGCGCACCGCCTGCGTGGTTTGACTGAACAGGGCGTTGACCCGCGCGAGATTGAGCGCGAGCAAGAAGCCGCCCATGCCGCTGCCCTTGAAGCCGCCGCCACCCAACAAGCCCAACAGGAAGCCGCCCGAGCCTTAACCGTGGGCGAAGTGTGGCAAGCCTACATTGCCGAGCGCCGCCCGCATTGGGGTGACCTGCATTACCTCGACCATATCAACAAGGCCAAGGCCGGGGGCTTACCGTCTAAAAGGCGTGGTGGTGGCGACAAACTGACCAAGCCGGGGCCGCTGGCTGAATTGATGCCGCTGGCACTGTGCGACCTTGACCAAGCCAAAATTGAAGCCTGGGCCGCGAAGGAAGGCAAGTCCCGCCCAAGTTCTGCCCGCCTTGCGTGGCGACTGCTGACCGTGTTTTTAACGTGGTGCAGCGAACAACCCGCCTATGCCGACCTGCTGCCTGCCAAGAACCCAGCCAAGACCAAAAAGGCCCGCGAATCACTGGGCAAGGCCGGCACCAAAACCGACAACCTGCAAAAGAGCCAACTGGCCGCATGGTTCGCCGCCGTGCGCCAGATAGAAAACCCGGTTGCAAGTGCCTACCTGCAAACCCTGTTGTTGACTGGCGCAAGGCCGGGCGAAGTGGTTTCCCTGCGCTGGGAGGACATCAACACGCAATGGAAAGGCATCCAAATTCGTGACAAGGTGGAAGGCGAGCGCGAAGTTCCGTTAACTCCTTATGTGGCGCACCTGCTGGCCGCCCTGCCCCGCCGCAATGCTTTCGTTTTTTCAACCGCCCGGATGCTGGACATGAACCCAAAAAACAAAGAGCGAAGGGAGCGCAAAAGTGCCGCAAAAGGCAAGGCCGCACCAACGGGCGCAATCCTTGAAACAAGCGCCAGTGGTTACATCACCGAGCCGACCACACCGCACACCCGCGCATGCAAAGCCGCCGGGCTGGATGGCCTGACCCTGCACGGTTTGCGCCGTTCATTCAAAAGCCTGACCGAGTGGCTGGAAGTGCCCGTGGGCGTGGTGGCACAGATTCAAGGCCACAAACCCAGCGCCACGGCTGAAAAGCATTACACGGTAAGACCGCTGGAACTGCTGGCGCTTCACCATGAGCGCATCGAGGCGTGGATTCTGGAACAAGCGGGGATTGTGTTTGACGCCAAAGCAGAGCCCGGCAAGCTGCGTGCGGTGGCTGCATAAATATCGCAAAATAGCTATACTATGAACACTTGGATGGTGACCCTACACCCGCTGGCAGAACCCGAATTGCTGGCATTGGCTGCTGACATGCGAGCCCGGTTTTTGCGCATTGCTGAAATGCTGGAGGAATTTGGCCCGCAGCGTGTAGGACTGCCCCACATTCGACCACTGGAAAGCAAGCTGTGGGAAATGAGGATACAGGGCCGTGACGGGATAGCCCGCGCCGTGTACGCCGCCATTAAAGACCGACGCTTGCTGGTGCTGCATGTGTTCGTGAAAAAGACACAGACCACACCACGAAGCGCGATTGCAACTGCACTGAAACGATTGGAGCCAAGCCATGAAAACATTGAAATCACTCAAAACCGAACTGCTGGCCGACCCTGACACCCGCGCCGAATACAACGCCATGGCCGCTGAATTCAGCATGGCCCGCGAACTGATAGCCGCCCGCAGCCGTGCCGGATTGACTCAGGGCGAAGTTGCCGCCCGCATGGGCACGACCCAAAGCGTTGTTGCTCGTTTGGAGTCTGGCAGGCGTGCGCCATCCATGCGGACCGTGGAGCGATATGCACAGGCCGTTGGTGCCCGTGCCGTGGTGCATCTGGAGGCCGCGTAACAGTTTTGCCCAGCTAGACCCGCCTCGAAACCGGGTTGAACGGCGACAGTTCCACTGAGTGGTGTTTGAAAAGGTCAACACAAAGCAGCATACCCGATGGATTTTTTTTGGACTGACGGCGCTGAATTTGGTGCAAAACTCCGTACCGCAGTCTGTAAACAGTCTGTAAATGAGGAAGCAAAGCCAAAAATAAAAAAGCCTGCTATGTTTTAAGTAGCAGGCTTTTTATATGTCGTAAGGCTTTATCTGGGGTGGCTGATGGGGCTCGAACCCACGACAACAGGAATCACAATCCTGGACTCTACCGACTGAGCTACAGCCACCGTAGGCAAAATTATAACCGATGAAACTCTAGGCAGACCTCAAGAAAGCCAGGGGTTTAGCTTGAGGTTCACTGGGATATTGCCTGTTTTTTCACAGGATTGGGAACCAGGATTTCGGCTTTGAGTCTCTCCTTGAGCAATGCGTAATAAGCTTGCGACTCGGCCCCTGTCCACCATTGTGCATACTGGTCTCGACTCTGGACCAAACTGGCTTGCGCCGCAACGTCACGTGCAACCACTCGATTGACCCGTACTACAGCATAACCTTGCGAATCCAGGTCAACACCAGTCCAAGCTGGTAACTTGGCGGTATCGACGCGCAATGCAGCCAGAAGCACCGGCGCAGGCAGATTGAGAGACTCGTCGCGAGACACAACCTGGGCCGGGGAAAGGCTTGCAGGCGCGGTACCTGCTTGCCACAGCTTCAGCTTCTCTGCACCTTCTTTTTGGGCCAGTTCCGAGGCCTGGGTTGCGATGACTCGCGCACGAACCTGCGCTTGAACTTCGGCTAATGGCAATGTTCGCGCTGGTTGGTAAGTGACTACACGCCCCGCCACCAATTGATTGGCGGCCATTTCTATTGCCTCGGTATTGCGCTTATTGTTGAGGGTATCGGCCGCAAACAGAGCGCTCAAGAATTTCTCGCTGGCCAGCGCACCCGTCATCCCGGGCAAAGGCTGGCGCGCCAGTTTGTCAGCTGTCTTGATTTCGAGCTTGAGCTTGTCGGCAGCAGGCTTAAGGCTGTCAGACTGCTCGTACACCGCATTGGTAAATACCTCGGCAGCCTCGGCGAAATTGCGCTGCGCTTGCTGGTCCTTCAAGTCAGATTCAAGGTTGGCCCGAAGATCATCGAATGAACGTTGTTGCGGCAGCTTGATGTCAGTGAGCTGAATGATGTGAAAACCAAAATCAGACTCAACCACATCGCTGATCGCTCCTTTGTTCATCGCAAAAGCAGCATCTTCAAACGGCTTGACCATGGCACCGCGCGCGAAGAAATCAAGGTCGCCACCTTTGGCCGCAGAGCCCGGATCCTGCGAGTTCTTTTTGGCGACGTCGGCAAACACAGCCGGGTTGGCGCGCACGGTCTTTAGCAGTTCTTCGGCCTTCAATTTGGCTTTTTGGCGATCGGCGGCTGCAGCGTCTTTGGGGGCGCTGATGAGGATATGGCTGGCTCGGCGCTCTTCAACGCCGCTCAAACGCTGGGCATTCTGTTCGTAATATGCCTTCAATTCAGCGTCGGAAATTTGGATGTTCTTCTTGACGGCCTCAAGGTCCAGCACCACATATTCAACCTGGGCTTGCTCAGGCGCCTGAAAAAGGGTTTGGTTCTTGGTGTAGAAAGCTTCCAGTTCGGCCTGGGTGGGGTTGACTTTGGTTGCGTAGTCACTGGCCAGGAAATTGACAACTTGAACTTCACGTCTCTCAAAAAAAGCATTCAAGGCGACATCAGCCACGACCGGGGCGACAAAACCGGAAGTACTGACACTGGCTTCGACCTGTTGGCGCGCAAGATCGATGCGCACGTTGTTTTCAAAGCCTTCTGGCGTCAGGCCCTGGCTGCCAGCCAGTTGGCGGTAACGGTCCATATCGATCTTGCCGTCTGCTTTTCGCAAGGAAGCAATGGTCGGGTCTTCCTGAAGAAATCTGGCCAATCGCGCATCGCTTGTGGAAAGCCGGGACTGGTCTGCAGCCTGTGCCACGACCTGCTCGCGCACCAGGCGCTCCAAGGTGGCGTAACGGGCCTCTGGGGAGTCGAGCAGTTTGGCGTCGATGCCGGGCATGGCGGCACGCAGGCGGTCTGCTTCGGCCCGGTGCGAGGCTTCCCACTGGTTTTGCGTGATGTCGGTCCGTCCGACGCGGGCTACGGGCACATCGGACTCGTCCATGCGGCTATAACCATCTATTCCCAGCAGTACAAAAGAAGGAATGATGAGCAAGAACATCACCATCATCATGATTCTGGTGTGTTTCCGGAAAATGTCGAACATGCGCAGGCGCTCCTGTGTGGCAACAAAAAAAGGCGAACACAATGTTCGCCTTAGTATGGGTGGTGGGTGATGACGGGCTCGAACCGCCGACCTACGCCGTGTAAAGGCGCCGCTCTACCAACTGAGCTAATCACCCCACCGATAAACGGATCAGTTCAAGGCGTCTTTCAATGCCTTGCCTGGACGAAATTTTGGGACCGTGGCAGCGTTGATTTTAATCGAGGTGCCAGTGCGAGGATTGCGACCGGTTCGGGCTGCACGCTTACTCACAGCAAAAGTACCAAAGCCTACCAAAGCAACTGAATCGCCATTTTTTAGACTTGACAGGACCGCTTGAAGCGTTGACTCCAGCGCTCGTGCCGCAACTGCCTTGGGTATGTCCGCATCGGTGGCAATGAAATCAATTAATTCTGTCTTATTCACAATAAAGCCCTCTCTGGCGTCGCAATTGATTGTCTCGTTGAATTTTTGCGATGGTGGCAGGCCAATGGCAAATCACCGGTTGTGCTCGAAAAGCGAAATCAGTACATCAAAACCGCAACAAGCGGTGGATTCTAGACGGGTTTGGCATAGCAGCCCGTTTGCCTGAGGCAATTTTTTAAATACGTAAATCAAATACGTTTTGGCTGACGCACCACCAGCGCCACACCAAAAGCCGTCAGCAGCGTTCCGAGCACCGTGGTCAGCGTGATGGGTTCGGCAAACAGGATCCAGGCCATCAATGCCGTCACGGGCGGCACCAAGTACATCATGCTGGTGACCGAGGCGGCTGCGCCTTTCTGGATCAGCAGGTACAACAAGGAACTGCCACCCAGCGTCAGGGCCAGCACCGACCAGGCGATGGCTCCGAGCAGTTCGGGGTGCCAACGAATGACTTCGAGTTCCAAAGCGGCCAGCGGCAAGGTCACCAGCAGCGCGGCACCCAACTGCACCGTATTGGCAGTGCGCACGTCACATGATGTGACAAAGCGTTTTTGGTAAAGCGTGCCGATCGTGATGCTGAGCAAGGCGACCACACCCAACGAAATATTGGCCCAATTGGCCTCGCCGCCAGTGCCAAATTTGCGTGACACCACCATCAGCAGCCCGATGAAACCCAGCACCAGACCCAGCCATTGGCGTGTCAGAATTTTGCTGCCGATGGCCGCCAGCCAGAGCGCGGTCAGCACAGGCTGCAGACCCACAATCAGGGCCGAAAGACCGGACCCCATACCAAGCTTGACGGCAGCCCACACGCCGCCGAGGTAGCCCGCATGCATGAAGATGCCTGTGACGGCAAGATGCACCCATTGGTCGCGGTGGCTTGGCCACTTGACCCGCGCCAGCACAATCCAGAGCATGAAACAGGCAATCGACAGGGCGTAACGAATGACCAGGAATTTGAAGGGGGGTGCGTAGGGCATGCCGTAACGCGCCACGATGAAACCGGTGCTCCAGATCAGCACAAACACCACCGGCATGGCCCGAATCAAGGGCCGCTCAAGGGACACCGTCACTGCACGCGCGACCTGATTTCAGGCAAGGCCTTTCGCAGGTAATAGACCATGGACCAGACGGTCATCACCGCTGAAATCCAGATCAGCCAGACGCCCCACAGGTGGGTGTTGATGGTCCCAAATAACATGCCGTCAAACAGCAGGAACGGGATCGCCACCATTTGTGCGGTGGTTTTAAGCTTGCCGATCATGTGCACGGCCACGCTTTTGGCTGCGCCAATCTGGGCCATCCATTCACGCAGGGCCGAGATGGCAATTTCGCGGCCAATGATGATCAGCGCCACAAAGACGTCGGCGCGGCCCAGATGCACCAGCACCAACACGCAGGCGCAGACCAAAAATTTGTCGGCCACCGGGTCCAGGAAGGCGCCAAAGGCAGACACCTGATTGAGCTTGCGGGCCAGGTAACCGTCGAGCCAGTCGGTGGCTGCAAACACCACGAACATCACAGTGGCGACCAGATTTTTGGTTGCAGGCTCGATCGGCAAATAAAACACGCCCACGATCAACGGGATCGCAGCAATGCGCGCCCAGGTCATGAGGGTGGGGATGGTCCAGAACATGCCTCAATTGTGGCATGCGTTGCTTCTCAAAAAAACTGACGCGTCAATGCAGGGCGCGGTAAATTTCCGCTGCCAAGTCGGTTGAAATGCCTTCGACCTGGGCAATGTCGGCCTCGGACGCCAGCGCCACGCCGCGCACGCCACCAAAACGTTGCAGCAAGCGCGCGCGCCTTTTGGGGCCGATGCCGGGAATTTCTTCAAGCTTGCCGCCGTCCATGCGCACTTTGGCGCGTGCGGCGCGCATGCCGGTGATGGCGAAGCGGTGCGCTTCGTCCCGAATCTGCGCCACCAGCATCAGCGCGGCGGAGTCCTTGCCCAGATAAACCTTGTCGCGACCATCGGCAAACACCAGTTCTTCCAGACCAATGCGCCGGCCCTCGCCTTTTTCAACTCCCACGATCAGCGACAGGTCAAGCCCGAGTTGCTCGAACACGTCGCGTGCCATCGACACCTGGCCCTTGCCACCGTCCACCAGCACCAAATCGGGCAGGCGACCGGTGCCTGCGGGCGTGGCGCCGGAGCGCTTGGCCTCCTGCAAGGTTTCAGCCAGTTTGCCGTAGCGGCGCAACAGCACCTGGCGCATGGCCGCGTAGTCGTCCCCGGGCGTGATGTCGTTGATCTTGAAACGTCGGTACTCGGCGCTTTGCATCTTGTGATGGTGAAACACCACGCACGAAGCCTGGGTCGATTCGCCCGCCGTGTGGGAGATGTCAAAACATTCGACCCGCAACTCGTCGAGGTTATCGAGTGGCAGGTCCAGCGCCACCACCAGCGCACGGGTGCGGGCTTGTTGCGAGCCTTCTTCGGCCAGAAGCCGGGCCAATTGCAGGCCCGCATTGGTTTGCGCCATTTCCAGCCAGACCCGGCGCTGCTCGCGCGGGTTGTGCACGGCGCTGATCCTGACCCCGGTTTGCTCGGACAGCGCCTGCAGCAAACCCTTGTCGGCCGGCACACTCACCACCAGTGAGGGCGGCGCGGGCACGTTGAGGTAATGCTGGGCAATGAAGGCATCCAGCACCTGCATTTCCACGCTGCGCACACTAGCCGCGCTGTCGCTGGCGTCCGGGTCGTCGAGTTCGGCCGCGTCCTCGACGTGAACCGGAAAATACGGCCGGTCACCCAGGTGCCGCCCGCCGCGCACCATCGCCAGGTTGACACAGGCGCGACCGCCCTGCACTTTCACCGCCAGAATATCCACGTCGCGGTCCGACACGTTGTCCACCGACTGCTGGTGCAGTACGTTGGACAAGGCCGCCACCTGGTTGCGCAATTCGGCGGCCTGTTCGAACTCCAGCTTGTCGGCGTGCGCCATCATGCGGGCTTCCAACTCAGCCATCACTTCACGCGCGTCGCCATTCAAAAAACGCTCGGCATCCAACAGGTCCTGCGCGTAGGCTTCGGGCGTCACGTGGCCCACACACGGCCCCGAGCAACGCTTGATCTGGTACAGCAGGCAGGGCCGGGTGCGGTTGTTGAACACCGGGTCTTCGCAGGTGCGCAGTCGGAACACCTTCTGCATCAGCAAAATGGCTTCCTTGACCGCCCAGGCACTCGGATAAGGGCCGAAATAATGGTGTTTTTTTTCGACCGCACCACGGTAATACGCCACCCGCGGGAACTGCTCGCTGCCGCTCTTGCCCAGCGCTGTGATCTTCAGGTAAGGGTAACTTTTGTCGTCCCGGAACAGGATGTTGTACCTGGGGTTGAGCGTCTTGATCAGGTTGTTTTCCAGCAGCAGCGCCTCGGCCTCGGAGCGCACCACAGTGGTCTCCAACCGGGCGATCTTGCTGACCATGTGGCCGATTCGGGTGCCGCCATGGTTTTTCTGGAAGTAGCTCGACACCCGCTTTTTCAGATTGATGGCCTTGCCCACATAGAGCACGTTGCCCGGCGCGTCGAAATAGCGGTAAACACCAGGCAAGGCCGGCAGGCTGGCCACATCGCTGAGCAACTGCTCGGGGTGAGTCGGCACAGGGGCTGGGTCGGTGAACTCAGCGGGTGAAGTGTTCGGGACGGTTTCAGGCATAGGGTGGTATTGTGGACAATCTGGCCATGGACCAAGATTCTCCCGCCCCCAAACTTCATTGGGATATTTTTTGCCGGGTCATCGACAACTTTGGCGACCTGGGCGTGGCCTGGCGTCTGGCCTGCAACCTGGCCGGACGCGGCCAGGGGGTGCGGTTGTGGGCAGACGATGCGTCCGCACTGACTTGGATGGCGCCGCAGGGTGCGCCAGGTGTCGAGGTAAAAACCTGGACCACCCCCATCGACATGACCGACATCACCCCGGGTGACGTGCTTCTAGAGACCTTTGGCTGCGAGATTGATGAGGGATTCTTGGCTGGCTACGCGACAAAAATCAGAATTAGCGACACAAAATGCGCCTGGATCAATCTGGAATACCTGAGCGCCGAAGCCTTTGCGGCGCGTTGCCACGGCCTGCCTTCACCGGTCATGAGCGGACCTGGCCACGGCTTGATCAAATATTTTTTCTACCCGGGCTTCACGGCCGACACCGGCGGCCTGTTGCGCGAGCCTGAGCTGCTGGCACGGCAAGCCAAATTTGACCGCCAGGCCTGGCTGGCCGACTTGGGGCTGCCGCGCCAGGGTGAGCGCCTGGTGTCGCTGTTTTGTTATGAACCCGCCGGTCTTGGCGATCTGCTGCGCTGCCTGGCCAGAGGCACCGAGTCGAGCTGCTTGCTGGTGACGCCCGGACGCGCCAGTGCCGCCGTACGCACCGAGATGGCAAAGATGAATGCGCATGATCCCCTGTGGAATCAAAAACAAGTGCTTTCATTTTTTTACCTGCCCCAGCTCAGCCAAACTGATTTTGACCATTTGCTGTGGGCCAGTGATGTGAATTTTGTACGCGGCGAAGACTCGTTGGTGCGCGCCCTTTGGGCTGGCAAACCGCTGGTGTGGCACATCTACCCGCAACACGACGGGGTTCATGCCCACAAGCTCGAGGCCTTTTTGGACTGGCTGCAGGCGCCCGCATCGCTGCGCGCGTTTCACCGCCGCTGGAATGGCCTGGTTGGGCCAGGCCCGGACTTGCCGGAGGCGCCGTTTGACCCCGAGCGCTGGCAGGACTGCATGGCGCAGGCACGCGCCAGCCTGCTTAAGCAAGGCGACTTGAGCACCCAGCTGCTCAACTTTATTGCAAAAATCCCTTAAAATAGTGCGTTTTGCGGCACAGGCTTGAAATCACCAAAGTCCAGACCGCCCTCGCCGCCTGACGCGCGGCCTACTTTCATCGTTACGCTTCCTCCTATATGAAAATCGCTCAAGAAATTCGCGCCGGCAATGTCATCATGCACGGCAAAGACCCCATGGTCGTCCTGAAAACCGAATACGCCCGCGGCGGCCGTGGCGCCGCCACCGTGCGCATGAAGCTCAAAAGCCTGATCGCCAACTTCGGCACCGAGGTGGTGTTCCGCGCCGACGACAAAATTGACAACGTGATCCTCGACAAGAAGGATTGCACCTACTCGTACTTTGCCGACCCCATGTACATTTGCATGGACGAGGAATTCAACCAGTACGAAGTCGAAGCCGAAAACATGGGCGACTCGCTCAGCTACCTTGAAGACGGCATGCCGCTCGAAGTGGTGTTTTACGACGGCAAGGCGATTTCGGTCGAACTGCCGACCAGCGTGGTGCGTGAAATCACCTGGACCGAGCCAGCCGTCAAAGGTGACACCTCGGGCAAAGTGCTCAAGCCCGCCAAGCTGGCCACCGGGTTTGAGATCGGCGTGCCGATTTTTGTGGCGCAAGGCGACAAGGTCGAAATCGACACCCGCACCGGCGAATACCGCAAGCGTGTTTAAAGTTTGGCCCCACTGGGGTTGATCGCATCAAAAGGCTTCTCTTGAAGCCTTTTTTGTTAGGGTTTTCGGTGTAGGCTACCGATATGAAGCACGACCAAGCGCAACATGACATTCCAACTGCACAAGCAGATCAGGATTTGACCGGATCCAGGCTCGCATTACGCCGGGTCGCCATTGACACCTACCATGAAAACGTGGCCTACCTGCACCGCGACTGCGCGCTGTACCGGGCCGAAGGGTTTCAGGCGCTGTCCAAGATCGAGGTGCGCGCCAATGGCCAGCACATTTTGGCTACCTTGAACGTGGTGGACGATACCGCCATCGTCGGCTGCGATGAGTTGGGATTGTCTGAAGATGCTTTTTTACAACTTGCCGTTGCGTCAGGCCATGTGGTGTCGGTGGCGCAAGCCGAGCCGCCTGCCTCGATTGATGCGCTCTACCGAAAAATAGCGGGCGAGCGCTTGGGCCGTGAAGATTTTCAGGCCATCGCCCACGACATCGCCGCACTTCACTATTCCAAAATTGAATTGACTGCCTTTGTGGTGGCGACCAACCGCGATGAACTGGACCGCGAAGAAGTCTATTTTTTGACCGAAGCCATGGTCGGCGTCGGCAGAAAACTCGACTGGCACGACAGCCTGGTGGTCGACAAGCACTGCATTGGCGGCATCCCGGGCAACCGCACTTCGATGCTGGTGGTGCCTATCGTGGCCGCACACGGCCTGCTGTGCCCCAAAACATCGTCGCGCGCCATCACCTCGCCCGCCGGCACCGCCGACACCATGGAAGTGCTGGCCAACGTGGAGCTGCCATTTGAGCAGTTGGCCGACATCGTGCGCGACCACCGCGCCTGTCTGGCCTGGGGCGGTACCGCCAAGCTGTCGCCGGCTGACGATGTGCTGATTGCAGTGGAGCGCCCGCTGGCGATCGACTCGCCCGGTCAAATGGTGGCTTCCATCCTGTCAAAAAAAATCGCCGCCGGCTCAACCCACCTGGTGCTGGACATTCCGATTGGCCCGAGCGCCAAAGTGCGCTCCATGCCCGAGGCACAACGGCTGCGCCGATTGTTCGAATATGTCGCCGGTCGCCTGCACCTGTCGCTTGACGTGGTCATCACCGATGGGCGGCAACCGATCGGGCGCGGCGTTGGGCCGATGCTGGAAGCCCGCGACGTGATGCGTGTGCTGGAGAACGACCCGCTGGCGCCCAACGACCTGCGGCAAAAGGCCTTGCGCCTGGCCGGACGGCTGATTGAATGCCACCCTGATGTGCGGGGTGGCGACGGTTTTGCCATTGCCCGCGATATTCTGGACTCGGGCCGCGCGCTCGCCAAGATGAACGCCATCATTGCGGCCCAGGGCGCCAAGGAGTTTGACTACAACAAGCCGCCGCTGGGCTTGCTGAGTTTCGAGGTTAGCGCGCCCGTAGACGGTGTCGTGACCAACATTGACAATGTCCAGGTGGCGCGAATTGCCCGGTTGGCTGGTGCGCCCAAAGTGGCCTGCGCCGGTATTGATCTGTTTCGGAAACTGGGCGATGTGGTGGTGGCGGGCGATGTTTTGTACCGGGTCCATGCCAGTTTTCAAAGCGACCTTGGCTTTGCGCGCCAGGCCAGTACCCGGTTCAGCGGCTACACCTTGGGCAAGGCCTGCGAGGTGCCGCATGTCTTTGTGGAGTTCTGACACCATGCTGCTGTATTTTGAAGACGAGTTGAATGGCGCCTCGCGCCTGGCTCAGGCAGCCCATCTGCCAGCCCGGATGATCGAGCGGCACCGTTTTCCCGATGGTGAGATCAAGCTGCGCCTGCCCGAGACCCTGCCCGCACGGGTGGTGATGTTTCGCACCCTGAACGACCCGAATGACAAACTGGTTGAACTGCTGCTGGTGGCACAGACTGCGCGCACGCTCGGGGCCACACACCTGACGCTGGTGGCGCCGTACCTGGCCTACATGCGCCAGGACATGGCTTTCCTCCCGGGTGAGGCCATCAGCCAGCGCATCGTCGGAAAGTTCCTGGCCGAGCTGTTTGACGCGGTGATCACGGTCGACCCGCACTTGCACCGGGTGAGCACCCTGCAGGAAGCCGTGCCACTGGAGCACGCCATCGTGCTGAGCGGGGCACCCTTGTTGGCCGACTGGATTGCAGTGCGTCGTCAAAATCCTGTGCTCATCGGGCCCGACGAAGAATCGGCGCAGTGGCTGGCGCTGGCGGCGGCCCGCCATGGCTTTGACCACGCGGTGTGCCGCAAGCTGCGCCATGGTGACCGTGATGTCGAGGTTGCGCTACCCCAAGTGGCGTTGACCGGCCGGCAGGTGGTGCTGCTCGATGATGTGGCCAGCACCGGGCACAGCGTTGCCTGCGCGGCCAAATTGCTGCTGGCGGCGGGTGCCGAGTCGGTCGATGTGGCGGTGACCCATGCACTACTGTCTGGCGACGCCCTGCAAATGATGCAGGACGCAGGCATCGGAGAAGTCTGGAGCACCGACTGCATTGCGCACCCCAGCAATGTCGTCAGCATGGCCAGCGAGCTTGCTGCAGCGCTGGACCGACTTCAAACCGGTTTGCCGTAGTCAGCCATCCGCATGGCGGACTCAGCCGGCACGGCAGGCCACGATGCGCTTGGCCTTGCCACTGCGACCCCTCGGCATGGCTTGGCCCAACTCGCCAATCACGCGAATTGGTTGCAGCTCCTGCGCAAGCGCAAATTTGTTCAGTTCAAGGCGGCACCGCGCCAACGCTTTTTCCCCGTCAGCGCCTTGCAACGGGAGTCGCAGCTCCAGGGTGTGGTCATCACGCTGGCGCAAATGAAAATCAAATACACCCGCCTCGTCTTCAAGCACCGTGGTCAGTGCCATTGGCAACAGCGTGATGGTCTGACCCGCCCGGCCCGCCATCACCAGCGCATCATCGCGTCGCCCGGACACCTCGATCACCGGCAGGTTACTGCCGCAGTCACAGCGTTGGGCATGCATCGTCACCTGGTCACCCAGGTCATATCGAATGAGCGGTTGCACATGGTTGGCCAGATTGGTGAGCAGGGTGGAAAAAGAGGGCTCGTTGGTCGGCGTCGGGCGACCGCGCTCGTCCACCGGTTCCAGAATCACCCAGTCCGCGTTAACGTGGAGCCGCCGCTGGGCGCATTCCCAGGCGATGGACATGAATTCCGAGGCACCGTAGCTGTTGCGCACGGTACAGCCAAGCACACACTCCAGCCGTTGCCGCACGGTGGCACTCAGGGTCTCACCGCCGGTCCAGACCTCGTCAGGCCTGAACTGCAGCGCGCCACGGTCTGTTTCATCGGCCAGCATCGCTGCTACGCTCGGATAGGTGGCAATCACGGTGGGTGCAAACGCATTGAGTGCTTCCACAAGTGATCTGGTGGACTGAAGAATCGAAAAGCTCCGCAGAAAGGGCGCCAGCCACGGGTTGAGCTCACGCATTCTTTTCACGCTCACAAAGCTCGCAAAGTGACCGCTGGTAACACCCACGAAAGCAATGCGTTCGGACATGGCCAAAGGATCCAACCAGCGTCGGAGTGGCCGTGGCGCGCTGCGGCGCAGCAGTTCAAGTGCGTCATAGACGGCCATGGTTTGTGCGTTTTGAACAAAAATTCCAGGCTCGTGGCTGGTGCCCGAGCTCTCCCACACCAGGTACTCGCCCAGGTAGGCCTGCCCAATACGCTGGGGGTCTGAGGTAAAAGCGCGCAGCGCGCTCAACTTGAGTCGCGGGTCTGCGACCCAGTCGTCAAATCGGTCCATCAAGGCGTGCCTGGACACGGGGGGCAGCTGGTTCAGCGGCGTGAGACCCGGCACGATGTCATGCAAATGCTCGCGGTAAAATCGTGATTCACGCTGTGCGGTGGCAATCAGCATTCCGAGCCGGGCTGACTGAAGCTCTGAAAGCGCCCGCGCCGACGCCCGTCCGCCGACCAGCACGTCCATGGACACCGAACTGAAACGCAGCGGATCAAAAATTGGCATCGTGTGATTTCCCCATGCCAAGCATCCTAGGGCTGAAACGCATCCATCCGATTGCGAATAATCATTCAGAAGCAAGCCTGCTCTCCCTTCCTTATCCTCCACAATGGCTGCCATGAACCACACAGAAAATACCAAAACACCCCAGCACCTGACCGAACGCCGGCTGGCAGACGCCTGGGCTGAGCTGCAACATTACGCCGACCAAGGCAGCCCGCTGGAGGCCAATGCCTACCGTCTGGCCTTCGCTGACCCCGAATTCCTGCTGCGCCGGGAAACCCGTGGCATCCGCTTTCAGTTGGAGATGCTTAAACCCGACCTGGACCAGGCCGAGCAAGGCATTGAAAACACCGTCGTGGTGTTTGGCAGTGCCCGCTTTCCAGCGCCGGAGGACGCCCAGAACAAGCTCGACGAGGCGCAGCTGAGCGGTGACGCCAGCGCGCTGGCCGTGGCGCAACGGCTGGTACGCAACGCCCGCTATTACGACCAGGCTCGCCTGTTTGCGCGTTTGGTGGCAGATTACAGCATGCACCGCCGCCCCGAAGAGCGCCTGTTCATCGCCACCGGCGGCGGTCCCGGCATCATGGAGGCGGCCAACCGCGGCGCGCATGAAATGGGGGCGCCAAGCGTCGGCCTCAACATCGCCCTGCCCCACGAGCAAAAACACAATCCGTACGTCACGCCCAACCTGAGTTTCAAGTTCCACTACTTTGCCTTGCGCAAGATGCACTTCATGATGCGCGCCAAGGCGCTGGTGGCTTTTCCTGGTGGCTTCGGCACACTTGACGAGTTGTTCGAGGTCATTACCCTGGTGCAGACTCGCAAGGCCAAACCGGTACCCATCGTGCTCTTTGGCACCGAATACTGGAAACGCCTGATCAACATCGACGTTCTGGTCGAAGAAGGCGCGATCGCCGCAGATGACCTCAAGCTGTTTCAGTACGTGGATGAGCCCGAAGCCGCCTGGAACGTGATCAAGGATTTTTACGGCTTGTGAGCGGGTGGACGCAGATGCCAGGCCGTGCGCGCGCCAGCGGCCACACTGGCGCCAACCGTCCAGAACACCAGTGACACGCCCATCACGGCACCCGCGCTGCCAAACAGCATGGGCATCAGCACGCTGGAGGCGTTGATGACCATCAGACGGATGCCCAGTGCTTCGCCATGTCGCGCCTCGGGGGTGATCTGGTGCAAGGTGCTCATGATCATGGGCTGCACCGAGCCCAGCGAAATGCCCAATAAAACAGAGCACAGGCCCATCGTGAGCGCGCTGGGCATGAACGGGTAAAGCGCAAACAGCAAGGCTGTGGCCAGCATGGCGGTGGTCACCACCACCCACTCATGCAAGCGGGCGGCCAACAAGGGCAAGGCCACCCGCACAGCGGTTGCGGCCAGGGCAAAACTGCCCAGAATCGCCCCGATGGCCGAGGCGCTCAAGCCGCGCTCATGCCCCAGCACCGGCACCACGAAGGTGTGCACGTCCCAGCAGGAAGAGAGCAACCAGTTGACCAGCATCAGCCTGCGGATCATCGGGTCACGCAGCAAATCCCAGGCGCCGCTCTTTTTCGTGTCCGGGTTGAACGGCACAGGGGGCAGCTCCACGGTGTGACGCACCCACAGCCAGGTCATCAAAGGCATGCAGGCAAGCGCAAAGAATGCCACCTGGAAACCCCCCAGATCAATCAGCAAACCGGCCGTCAAAGGACCAACAAAATTGGCCAGCGCCGGACCAATCGAGAGCCAGCTGAACATGCGCTTGAGTTCTGTGTTGTTTTGCGCCGAACGCCCAACATGGCGTTGCAGGCTGATGGAGGCCACGCCGGTGGCACCACCGGTCATCAAGGCGCTCAGGCACAGCACCGGAAAGACCGGAAATGCCACCGCCAGGCCAGCCCCTGCACTGGCAAGCAGCACGCAAAACCCCACCGGACGCTTGAAACCGTTGCGGTCCGCATAGCGCCCCGCCGGCAGTGCCAAAAACACCTGGGTCAGGGCGAACAGGGACAGCAACAAGCCCACTGCCAAGGCGCTGTATCCTTCGCGCAGCGCCATCAGCGGTGCGGCCATGCGCATGCCGGCCATGCAGGCGTGCAAGCTGATGTGGCCAGCGATCAGGCGGGTCAGCGCCACCGAGCGCAGCGGTGGCACAGCGGTGTTCATGGCAATTGGGAAGCCTCCGGACTGTCGAAATCTGCGTCGTGCACGATCAGCGCAGCAGTTTGGGTGTCAGACAGGGCCTCGACATTTTTCAGCGCCCGCCCCATGGCGCGGCTGCGGGTTTGGGCGCCGTCGATGGTTTTGAGCACGGTCTCGGTCTGCGACTTGACCCTGGCCAGCACGTCGCCAAATTTGCCGAATTCGGTTTTGACCGCGCCCAGCACTTGCCAGACTTCACTGGAGCGTTTCTCGAGCGCCAGGGTTCTGAAACCCATTTGCAGCGAGCTCAGCATGGCCAGCAAGGTGGTGGGCCCAGCCAGTGTGACGCGGCAGTCGCGCTGCAGGGATTCCATCAAGCCGGGGCGGCGCAGCACCTCGGCATACAGGCCTTCGGAGGGCAAGAACAGGATGGCAAAGTCAGTGGTGAACGGCGGCTCCAGGTATTTCTCGGCAATTGACCTGGCCTCCAGCCGAATGCGCTGCTCCAGAGCGCGGGCCGCGAGTTCGGCGCCCGGCGCATCGGCACGGCCCTGGGCGTCGAGCAGGCGCTCGTAGTCTTCATTGGGAAACTTGGCATCGATCGGCAGCCACAAGGGTGCGCCAGAATCAGAGCGGCCGGGCAACTTGACGGCGAAGTCCACCACGTTCTTGCTGCCCGGGCGAGTTGCCACCTGCGCCGCGTACTGGTCCGGCACAAACACCTGCTCCAAAAGCGACGCCAGTTGCGCCTCGCCAAATATTCCCCGCGTTTTCACATTGGTCAGCAGGTGCTTGAGGTCGCCCACACCCTGCGCCAAGGTCTGCATTTCGCCCAGGCCCTTGTGCACCTGTTCAAGGCGGTCGGCCACCTGCTTGAAGCTTTCACCCAGGCGCGTTTGCAATGTGCTTTGCAATTTTTCATCGACTGTGGCGCGCATTTCATCGAGCTTGGCCGCGTTGCTGCTCTGCAATTGCGCCAGTTGCTTTTCGAGTGTTTCGCGGATCTCGTTCATGCGCCGCGCGTTGGACTCACTCAAGCCCGAGAGCTGGCTGGTGAGCGTGTCGTGCAAAGTCTTTTGCAGCACGGCTAGCTGCTGGCCAAAGGCATCGATTTGCGTGTTTTGGGTACGCGTGGCCTCTGCGCCTTGCTGCACCAGGGTTTGCTGGAAAGTCGACAGGGTCAAGGCGAGTTCCTGGCGACTGTCGCGCGAAGCCTCAAGAATGTCGCGGCGCAGTTCACGCTCCAGCCGCTCCGTGCTGTTTTTGACCTGTTGCGTCAAATCATCAACCCTTGACGCCTCTGCGCCTGAGCGCAGCATGAACACCAAGAGCAGGACCACCAAATTCAGCATGCCCAGAACCAGCAGTACCCAAGCAAAAACCGTGTTCACGCTGCAACCCTTTCGCATGGCATGCGCATGCAAAAACCGCGCATCAAGCGCTCACAACCTGAAGGTTCAAGGGGGTCACTGCCTTGCCATGCACCAGGAAACCGACCAAGTTGTCAGCCGCGAGTTGCGCCATGGCCAGACGGGTTGGCATGGTGGCGCTGGCAATGTGCGGCGTCAGCACCACGTTGGGCACAGTCAACAGATCCGGGTGCACTTTGGGTTCGCCCTCGAACACATCGAGTCCTGCCGCCGCAATGGTGCCTTGCTTCAAGGCAGCGGCCAAGGCAGCGTCATCAACAATGCCGCCGCGCGCTATGTTGACCAGCGTGGCGGTGGGCTTCATTTGCGCCAGCTCAGCCGCCCCGATGGCGTGGTGTGCCTCTGGGGAGTACGGCAAGACCAAAATCAAATGGTCAGATTGCGCAAGCAGTTCCTGCTTGCTGACCAGGGTGGCGCCGCAGGCCAGTTCGGTGGCAGCGTCAAGGCGTGAACGGTTGTGATAAATCACCTTCATGCCAAAGCCATGCGCGCCACGCCGGGCGATAGCCTGACCAATGCGCCCCATGCCCAGGATACCCAGCGTGCTGCCATGCACGTCGGAGCCGGCGAACATGTCGTAGCGCCAACTGGTCCACAAACCGGCGCGCAAAAAGCGTTCGCTTTCAGCCATGCGCCGAGCGGTCGCCATGATCAGGGCAAAACCAAAATCAGCAGTGGTTTCGGTCAGCACATCAGGTGTGTTGGTGGCCAGCACGCCGGCAGCGGTCATGGCATCAAGATCAAAATTGTTGTAACCCACGGCCATGTTGGCGCAGATCTTGAGGTCGGGACAGGCCGCCAGAAGCTGGGCATCAATGCGCTGGCTGCCGGTGGTGAAAGCGCCTTGCTTGCCCTGCAGCTGATGGATCAGTTCTTCGGGCGTCCAGATGACATCGTCCTGATTGGCAGTGACATCAAAGTGCTGCTCCAGCAGCGTCAAAATTTGCGGGAACACAGCGCGCGCAACCAAAATACTCGGTTTCATTTTTTGTCTCCTGACACAGTTGAAAAGCATTACAGCGATTTTTTAGCATAATATTGTCCCCTGAAAAATTAATTTATTTAGCGAATTTTGGACTTTCCCAGCGCCTCTATTTTTATCAATTTTGGACGCGAATTAAATCGTCTTTTAAAGACGCCAGACTTGTCTACAATCGCAGAACTCTAAAATATCCAGCCCTGATTAATGTGATTCGCTCATTCAGTCTGTTCGTTTTTTTATACCTGTTTTGGCTTTTGCTGTCAGGGTTTTTCACGCCATTTTTAATGATCTCTGGCGTCGGTTGTGCGTTGGTGGTGACCTGGTTTGCGCGGCGCATGCATGTGGTTGACGCAGAGGGCCATCCGATCCAGCTCGGCCCTCACGCCTTGTTCTACTGGGCCTGGCTTTTTAAAGAAATCATCAAGTCGGCCTGGGATGTCAGCAAAATCATCATGCATCCCAAGTTGCCGATCAGTCCGACGCTGGTGCGCTTCAAGCCCTCCCAAAGAACGGATGTCGGCCTGGTGCTGCATGCCAACTCCATCACACTGACACCGGGCACCATCGCCATCGAAGCCCATGCGCACGAGTTTTTGGTACACGGCCTGACGCGTGCCTCAGCGCATGCCGTGGTGGACAGTGAGATGGATCGGCGCGTCACGGCGTGTGAGGGCAAGGCCTGATGTTCGCAGCCGCCGCCATTGCGCTGCTGGTCACCTTGGTACTGGCTTTGGCCCGAGCCACGTTGGGTCCAACTGTTTTTGACCGCGCGCAGGCAGCAAACACGATCGGCACAGTCGCCATGCTGTTGCTGGCCGTGATGGGCTTTTTGAATGGCCGCCCTGAATTTCTGGACCTGGCGATCGTGTATGGCTTGCTTAACGTGATCGGAACGATTGCCGTTTTAAAGTATTTCCGTCACGGCGATCTGGGTGACCCGGGCGACGAACAAGACGAGTCAGACCCGAAGAAGGATCCAAACTCATGAGTCTGTTCATCACCGTTGTGAGTTGGTTGAGTCTGGTCCTCGGCGGCATTTTTTGTGTGGTGGGCGCCATCGGCCTGCTGCGCATGCCAGATTTTTTTACCCGGATGCACGCCGCCAGCGTGATCGAAACGCTGGGCGCTGGCCTGATTTTGCTGGGCCTCATCTTGCAGGCAGGATTCACCCTGGTTGCCGTCAAACTGCTCATGGTGGGCGTGTTGATCCTGTTTGTCAGCCCCACCGCCACCCATGCGCTGGCGCGCGCGGCCATGGTGCGGGGGGTAAAACATCTTGCCGTCGAGGAGACTCCATCATCGAATCCCTGATCATCAACGTGCTGATGTTATTGATGGCCGTGAGCGTGCTGGTCATCATCCGCAGCCGCAATTTGTTTGCCGTCATTCTGCTCAGCGGCATTTACAGCTTCCTGATGGCCACGGTGCTGGTGGCCATGGACGCGGTCGATGTGGCCATGACCGAGGCGGCGGTGGGGGCAGGCATCTCGACCGTTCTTTTTCTGGGTGCGCTGTACCTGGGTAAAAGCGAAGAGGCTCGCCCCCCCAGCAAGCCATTTCTCCCGCTCCTGGTCTCCATGTCTGTTGGCGGAATGTTGGTTTACGGCACACTGGGCCTGCCTGAATTCTCGGACCCCCAGGCACCGATTCACATGCATGTGGCGCCGCGCTATCTCAACGAAATGAAACAGGAGGTCGATGTTCCCAACGCGGTCACCGCCGTTTTGGCCAGCTACCGTGGTTTCGACACGCTGGGCGAAACCGCCGTGGTTTTTACGGCGGGTGCCGGGGTGGTTGCGCTGTTGCGTCGGCGTCGCAAAGGGAGCAAGTCATGAAACATGACCTGATCCTGCGCGTCATTGCCAAGTTGCTGATCCCGTTCATTTTGCTGTTTGCCCTCTATGTGCAATTTCATGGCGATTTTGGACCGGGTGGTGGCTTCCAGGCGGGCGTGATTCTGGCCGCCGCCGTCATTTTTTATGCCCTGATCTACGGCTTGGCCGACGCGCGCAAGGTGGTACCGGAGCCCCTGGTGGAATCCATGATGGCCATAGGCGTGTTGCTGTATGCCGGCGTGGGCGTGGCAGGCATTGTGCTGGGTGGCAACTACCTTGACTACTTTGTGCTCGACCCCGACCCGGTGCAAGGGCAACATCGCGGCATTTTTTGGGTCGAGGCGGGTGTGGCCACCACGGTATCGGGTGTCATGCTGAAAATGTTTTACATGTTCGCCGACCGCGCCAAGGTGGACGACGAATGACCGGCGCAACGACCTCCATGACCCTGGGCGGTCACTTCACTTATTTCATCACGATTTTTCTGATGGTCGCGGGCCTCTTCATCGTGATCTCGCGCGCCAATCTGATCAAAAAAATGGTTGGCCTCGGTATTTTTCAGACCTCGGTTTATTTGCTCTACATCGCACCAGCCAAGTTGATCGGGGGCACGGCGCCAATTTTGAGCGACGCTTTCACGATTTACTCAAACCCCCTGCCCCATGTGCTGATATTGACCGCCATTGTGGTGGGAGTGGCGACGCTGGCTTTGGGCCTGGCCCTGGTGGTGCGGATTCGCGAAGCCTACGACACCATCGAAGAAGATGACATCCTGGAACTGGATGCCCAGACAGAAGACAACGGTAAAGCATCATGAATCTGGCCCCGCACCTGCCCGCCCTGCAAGTGGTCGTGCCGCTGATTGCGGCCCCACTGACCGTCTTGCTGCGCCGGCGCAGTGTGGCCTTTACCGTGGCGCTGGTGGCAAGTTGGCTCACCCTGGCAATCTCGTTGCTGCTGTGGTGGCAGGTGGCCAACACCGGCACCATCAGCTACGCCATCGGCAACTGGCCCCCCCCTTGGGGCATCGAGTACCGGGTCGACCGCTTGAACTCGTTTCTGCTGGTGCTGGTGTCTGGCATTGCTGCCTTGGTGCTGCCTTATTGCCGCGCCAGCATAGAAGCCGAAGTGCCGCAGCAGCAGCACTACCTTTTTTACACCATGTTTGTGTTGTGTCTGGCTGGGTTGCTCGGCATTTCCATCACCGGGGATGCGTTCAATATTTTTGTGTTTCTGGAAGTTTCCTCACTGTCGACCTATGTGCTGATTGCCCTCGGGCGTGATCGTCGCGCGCTGTTTGCAGCCTACCAGTACCTGCTGATGGGCTCCATTGGAGCCAGCTTTCTGGTCATTGGCATTGGCCTGCTCTACCTGATGACCGGTACCCTGAACCTGGCCGACATGGGGCAACGCCTGGCCTCGGTGCAGGGCACGCGACCGGTGCTGGCGGCGCTGGCTTTCATTACCGTGGGTATCTCGCTCAAGCTGGCGCTGTTCCCGCTGCACCAGTGGTTGCCCAATGCCTATACCTTTGCTCCGTCGGCGGTGTCGGCCTTTCTGGCAGCCACGGCGACCAAGGTCGCGGTGTATGTGCTGCTGCGCTTTTATTTCTCGGTGTTTGGTGAATCGGCCGTGTTTGACAAACTGCCCATGCAGCAAATGATGCTGGTGTTGGCGTTGGCCGGCATGTTTGCAGCGTCCACCATTGCCATCTTCCAGACTGACCTGAAACGCCTGTTTGCCTACTCCAGCGTGGCACAAATCGGCTACATCATTCTTGGCCTGTCCTTCAACTCAGCCAACGGTCTGACCGCCAGCATCGTGCACCTGTTCAACCATGGCGTCACCAAGGGCGCCATTTTCATGCTGCTGGGCTGCGTGGCGCTAGGCATGGGTGGCACCACGCTGGCACGGGTGCAGGGTCTGGGCCGGCGCATGCCTTTGGTCAGTTTCGGCATTGTGGTGGGCGGGCTCTCGTTGATGGGCGTTCCGGGCACCGCTGGCTTCATCAGCAAGTGGTATTTGCTGCTGGCGGCACTTGAGCAAGGCCAGTGGTGGCTGGTGTTCATGATTGTGTTGTCCTCGCTGCTGGCGGCAGTCTATGTCTGGCGCTTTGTTGAAGTGGCCTATTTCCGTGCGCCGCGCGAGGACACCGCCAATGTTGCGCCTACACCCTGGTCGATGGGCGTGCCAACCGCCATTTTGGTCATCGCTACCGTGTACTTCGGCCTGGACACCTCATTCACGATTGGCACTGCCGCTGACGCGGCGGCCGCACTGCTGGGAGGGCAGCGCTGATGCTGACACCTGAGCAGGCCATTTTGGCGTCCATGATTGTGCCCTCGGCGGGTGCCATTCTGATCTCACTGGCCGGGCGCATGCCCAACCTGCGTGAAACCATCACGCTGGTGACCGCTGCCGTTCTTTTTGCGGTGGTGTTGACCTTGCTGCCATTGGTAATGGCAGGCGGGCGACCCAGCCTGGTGCTGTTCAGTTTGCTGCCAGGGCTTGACATTGCGTTCCAGGTCGAGCCGCTTGGCATGTTGTTTGCCCTGATTGCCTCTGGCTTGTGGATTGTCAATTCGCTGTACTCGATTGGCTACATGCGCGGCAACAACGAGGCGCACCAGACACGCTTTTTTGTCTGCTTTGCCATTGCCCTTGCCTCCACCATGGGCATTGCTTTCTCGGGCAACCTGTTAACCCTTTTCATTTTTTACGAAGTATTGACGCTCAGCACTTACCCCCTGGTCACCCACCACGGGACTGACAAAGCGCGCGACGGCGGGCGGGTTTACCTGGGTCTGCTGTTGAGCACGTCCACCGTGTTGCTGCTGCCAGCGCTGGTCTTCATCTGGTACATCGCCGGCACCACCGACTTCACGGTAGGCGGCATTCTGGCCGACAAGCTCAAACCCGGCGAACTCGCGCTGCTGCTGGGCCTGTGCGTCTTCGGCATCGGCAAGGCCGCCCTGATGCCTTTCCACCGCTGGCTGCCCGCCGCCATGGTGGCTCCAACGCCGGTGTCGGCACTGCTGCACGCGGTGGCCGTGGTCAAGGCCGGCGTATTCAGCGTGGTCAAGGTGATGGTGTATGTGTTTGGTGTGGACACCCTGGCCACTGCGGGTGCCACCAATTGGCTGGTGGCAATGGCCGGGTTCACCATCATTGCAGCCTCGGTGGTGGCACTGAACGCAGACAACCTGAAACGCCGGTTGGCCTATTCAACGGTCAGCCAGCTGTCTTATGTCACCATGGCTGCTGCCTTGCTGGCCCCGTTGTCGCTGGTGGGCGCCGTGATGCACATCGCAGCCCATGCGGTGGGCAAGATCACCCTGTTCTTCGCTGCTGGCGCCATCTACACCGCCGCCCATAAAACCGAGATCAGTCAGCTCGATGGCATCGGTCGACGCATGCCCTGGACCATGGGCGCCTTTGCCATTGCCGCGCTGTCCATGATCGGCCTGCCGCCGGCGGTGGGTTTTATTTCCAAGTGGTACATGGTGTCGGGCGCCATGGCCAGCGAGCACTGGCTGGCGGTCGGTGTGATTGTGTTGAGCACGCTGCTCAATGCGGGCTATTTCCTGCCCATCATTTACCGCGCTTTCTTTGTCGCGCCACCGGCAGACCCGCATGGCCATCCGCACGGCGAGGCACCCTTGCTGATGGTGATTGCCCTGACAGCTACCGCCACGGTGACGGTACTGTTATTTTTCTTCCCTGACGTCCCGCTGGCGCTCGCCCGTCAAATGCTCAACCCGTAAGAATGAAACCAATGGACGAAAAAACCCACTGGCTGGATCATCCCCGCAATGTGAAACTGCTTTGGCGCGGTTTTCTGGTGGTATTGCTGCTGCTGGTACTGGCTGAGTTTTTGGTCCCCATGCACCCGCATTTCGAAATTGAGTCCGTGTTTGGTTTTTACGCCTGGTATGGTTTACTTGCCTGCGCTTTGCTGATTCTGGTGGCCAAAGGCCTGGCGCTGGTGCTGCAGCGCCCTGACACACATTACGGCAAAGACCATGACTGAGGCTCTGCTTCATCCCGGGCTGGTGCTCATTGTGGGCGCCCTGCTGCTGACCTTGTTGCGCGGCACGCTGCGCTCTGTGGCCATAGTGGCCTTGCCTTTGCTGGTGCTGGCGTTGGTGTGGCAGGTGCCAGACGGCCCGGCCTGGCAGTTGCGCTTTCTCGATTACACCCTGACACCGTTACAAGGCGACAAGTTGTCGCGCCTCTTTGCCACCATCTTTGCGCTGATGGCCGCAGGCGGTGGCCTGTTTGCCATGACGCAAAAAAGCCGCGTCGAGGTGCCCGCGGCTTTTGTTTATGCCGGTTCGGCCATTGGTGTGGCTTTGGCTGGCGACCTGGTCACGGTGTTTGTATTTTGGGAACTGATGGCGATCGGTTCAACCCTGGTGCTGTGGAGTCAGGGCACTGACGCGGCTTACAACGCAGCCCGGCGCTACCTGATGATTCATCTGCTGGGCGGCGTGCTGTTGTTTGCCGGGGTCACTGGTCATATTGTTGACACGGGTGAGGTGGCCTTTACCCGCCTGGCACTGGATTCGCCCGCGCACTGGTTGATCCTGGTCGGTTTTCTGGTCAACGCGGCCGCTCCACCCTTGTCCGCCTGGCTGGCAGATGCTTACCCCGAAGCCTCCTGGAGCGGCACCGTCTTCTTGTCGGCCTTCACCACCAAAACGGCGGTGTATGTGTTGATTCGTGGTTTTCCAGGTACCGAATTGCTGATCTGGCTTGGCCTCTTCATGGCGTTTTACGGCATCATCTTCGGCCTGCTGGAAAACGACATTCGACGCATCCTTGCTTACACCATCGTCAACCAGGGCGGTCTGATGATGGTGGGTGTTGGTATTGGCACAGACATGGCCCTGAACGGCGCGGCAGCGCAAGCCTTTGTCGGCGTGATCTATGTTGGGTTGCTGTTGATGTCGGCAGGTTCAGTCATTCTGATGACAGGTAAACGCAAATGCACTGAGCTTGGTGGCTTGTTCCGTACCATGCCTTTGACCACAAGCTGCGGCATCGTAGGAGCCATGGCCATCTCGGCTTTTCCGCTTACTTCCGGCTTTATCTCAAAGTCAATGGTGTCACAGGCGGCGCTTGACGGGCATCATCTGTGGATCTGGTTGTTGCTGACAGTGGCATCGGCTGGTGTGTTGTTGCACGCCGGGTTCAAGTTCATCTGGTTTGTTTTTTTCCAGAAAGATTGCGGCTTGCGCCCGGCTGAGCCGCCGCGCAGCATGCGCTGGGCCATGGTTTTGTTTTCGTTCCTGTGTATTGCGCTGGGGATTTGGCCCGAGCCACTGTATGCACTGCTACCTTACGCCGTGAACTATGTGCCCTATACCGGCGCGCATGTGGTGACGCAATTGCAGTTGCTGATGTTCTCGGGGCTGGCCTTCTTTGTGCTGCTGCCCTACCTGACGCGCTCACTGACCCTCACCCTTGATACCGACTGGCTCTGGCGCACTTTTCTGCCAGCGCTGTTGCGCCACGTGGGCATGCCGCTGACCAGAGCCTGGAAAATGCTGGTGCATGCAGCCTATGTGCTGATCATGGAATCCACCGCACTGGTGCTTTACCAGCACCGCCAGGACGGACGCTTTGCAAGAACCTGGTCTACCCGGAGCATGGCGTTGTGGGTGTTGGTGCTGCTGCTGGGTTTTCTTATTCTCTATTACGTGTGAGCCGCACCAAAACGGCACGCTCGGGCGTGCCCTGGCATGCGGCCCGGCTTATTTTCAAAGAAAAATTGCCATGAAAAAAGCCACCCGAAGGTGGCCTTTTTGTGAAACATTGCTGAGCAATTATTTCTTGACTTCTTCCGATGCTGCAGGAGCAGCAGCTTCAGCAGGAGCAGCCTCAGAGGCAGCAGGAGCAGCTTCAACAGCGACGGGTGCAGGCGCCGCTTCTACAGGTGCCGGTGCAGGTGCAGGGGCTTCTTCTTTTTGGCCGCAAGCAGCGAGAGCAGCAGCAGCGATCACAGCGATCAGAACGAGAGATTTATTCATTTGAGATACCTGATAAAAAAATTCCGGAATGTGTTTCATGGGAACCCATAAAACCGAGCCCACACAGCGAGTGTTGTGTGGGCCCGGGGCCGAATTATATTGGAAATATAATGGTTTTCACGCTTGACTAAAAACTCATTATATGTTTGCAACAATCTATCTCTAGTCAAGCACTGCTCTCATTCAATAGTTTGAAGCCAACCGGCGTCCCACCATCCTATCAAAAGAGTCTGCGCTTGCCCACTGAGTTTGCCAAGCTGCTGAGCTGACAAAGTGCGCGCGTTGGCCAGTATGCGCATCAAGGTGGCGTCGCGCCCAGAGGCAATGAAACTCTCGCCATTGATGAAAACATGGTGGGCATCGAACATCATCCGGGTGCGCCGATCCAGGCGAATGCCCTGGGCCTGAAGCGCTTGCATGTCACCATCTGACTCAGCACGCGCTTCAAACCAAACATTGGGCTTGGGCTCGGTCATGTACTCACCCAGTCCACGCGCCAGGGCACGGCTGTCTTGCAAGGCTTCTTGTAATGCATCCTGGGCAAATTCCAGCAGCCCGGCCGGGATTTCAGCAGGCTGATCAACTGCGGGCTGATTGGGGTCCCGGTACAAAGCTAGCCCAACCGTTTCCTCGGAATCTTCGGCCAGACGCTGCAACAGCTCGCGGGCCAGTTCAGCCCGATTGGGAATACGAAAACCAATCGAATAGGTCATGCATTCGCCCACGGCGATGCCGTCGTGGGCATAACGCGGCGGCAAATACAACAGGTCGCCCGGCTCCAGCACATATTCAACCTCGGGTTCAAAATTGGCCAAAATTTTCAAGGGCACGTCGGGCTGCAGACTCAGATCCTTCTGACGGCCAATTCGCCAGCGCCGTTGCCCCTGGGCCTGCAACAAAAACACGTCGTAGCTGTCGTAATGCGGTCCCACGCCACCGCCATCGGTGGCATAGCTGATCATCAGGTCATCCAGCCGGGCGTCCGGCACAAACCGGAACTGGTTCATCAGGTCATGCACCCGCTCATGATGCAAATCGACGCCCTGCACCAGAATGGTCCAGCCCGGTTGTTTCAGGGGCGGCAAGGCGCGCCGCTGGAACGGCCCGTGTTTGAAGCGCCATCCCGGTTTGCTGCCTGGTTCCTGAATCACCATGCGGGTCTGGGCGTCTTCATTGGCTGCCAGTTCAAACAGTTGAACGCGATCCAGCAAGGGTTTGAAGCCGGGCACGGCCTGCCTGACGAGTAAGGGTTTTTTTTGCCAATAGCGTTTCATGAACACTTGGGGGCTGATACCGCCTAACAAAGGCAGTGCTTGGGTGACATCCATGGGTTTCTCCGTTCGGGTTATTGTCTGCGACAATTCTCGTATGGAAATCACACAACAATGCGTCGTCGCTTTAAGCTGGACACTCAAAGATTCTTTGGGTGAAGAATTGGACGTGCTCGATGAGCCGGTGGAATTTTTGGTGGGGGGCAATGACTTGTTTGACGTGATTGAGGCCGCGCTGCAAGGCCACGAGGTTGGCGCCACCCTGAACCTGCACATCGAGCCCGAGCAGGGTTTTGGCGAGTTCAACGACCAACTGATTTTTCTGGAGCGTCGCGAACTCTTTCCCCCTGAGCTTGAAGAGGGCCTGACCTTCGAGGGCGCTGCCCTGCCCGCCGGGTGCACCCCTGCCATGCCGCAGGACGTGCTCTACACCGTGACCGACATTTACCCCGAGCATGTGGTGCTGGACGGTAACCATCCGCTGGCAGGCATCGCGCTGTACTTGACCCTGCAGGTGCGCGGGGTGCGCGAAGCCACGGAAGATGAAATTGGCTGCGGCAGTGCCGGCACCGGTTTTTTCAAGATCACGCCCATGCACAGCCTGGCGCCGGGCAGCGATTTGCTTCAATAGGGCTGGCTCAGGTTTTGCCGGTCGAGCCGTAGCCGCCTTCGCCGCGTTGGCTGGCCGGGAACTCGGCCACCACGTTGAACTGCGCTTGCACCACCGGCACGATCACCAGTTGCGCAATACGCTCCATGGGATCAATCGTGAAAGCCACGTCGCTGCGGTTCCAGGCGCTCACCATCAGCTGGCCCTGGTAGTCGCTGTCGATCAGCCCCACCAGATTGCCCAGCACAATGCCATGCTTGTGACCCAGTCCGGAACGCGGCAAAATCAGGGCGGCAAAGCCGGGGTCCTGCAAATAAATCGCAATACCGGTGGGCACCAGTTGCCAAGCATTGGGTGCCAGCGTCAGGGGCGCATCCAGACAGGCGCGCAGGTCCAGACCCGCACTGCCGGGCGTGGCATACGCGGGAAGCTGGCCGGCCATACGCGGGTCGATCACTTTGACATCGATGTTCATCATGATTGCACTCCAGCGCCAATTCTGCTGGCAATTTCAGCCACCAATTTGCGCGCCAGCGAGAGCTTGGAGTCACGCGACAGTTCTCTTGACCCGGTTTCATCCACCAGCAGCAAGGCGTTGTCATCCTGGCCGAAGGCGTCAGGACCAATATTGCCCACCAGCAGCGGCACACCCTTGCGCCGCAGTTTGGCCTGGGCGTTGGCCAGCAAGTCGTGACTTTCGGCGGCAAAACCCACGCAGTACAGGGCGCGGCTCTTGCCACGCTCGGACTGCGCCAGCATGGCCAGGATGTCGGGGTTTTCAACAAATTGCAACTCTGGCGGCCGGCCACTGCCGTCCTTCTTTATTTTTGAGGCTGAGGCACAGGCGGGACGCCAGTCGGCCACGGCCGAGGTCGCCACGAAAACGCTGGCTTGATCCACCTGGCCCGTCACGGCGGCCAGCATGTCCTGGGCAGATTTCACATTGATCCGGTGGACACCGCGCGGCGTGGAAAGGCTCACCGGCCCGGCCACCAGGGTCACCGTGGCACCGGCTTCACGCGCGGCACGGGCGATGGCAAAACCCATCTTGCCGCTTGACAGGTTGGTGATGCCACGCACCGGGTCGATGGCTTCGTAAGTCGGGCCGGCCGTGACCAGCACATGCTGACCGCTCAGCACCTTGGGTTGAAAGAAGGCAATCAGTTCATCCAGCAACTCAAGTGGCTCCAGCATGCGGCCATCACCCGTTTCGCCACAGGCCTGGTCACCATGGCCCACGCCCAGCATCAAAGCACCGTCAGCCGTCACTTGCGCGACATTGCGCCGGGTGGCAGGGTGTTGCCACATTTCACGGTTCATGGCCGGCGCAATCAACAGGGGAACCCGCTCTGCGGGACGCGCCAGACACATCAAGCTGAGCAAATCATCAGCCTGCCCTTGGGCCAATTTGGCGATCAGGTCAGCGCTGGCGGGTGCCATCAAACAAACATCGGCTTCCCGGGTCAGGTTGATGTGCGCCATGTTGTTGGCAGCCCGACTGTCCCACTGCGAACCAAACACAGGGCGCTGGCTCAGGGCCTGCATGGTGACCGGGGTCATGAATTGCTCTGCAGCCTGCGTCATGACGACTTGCACCGAGGCGCCGGCCTTGATCAGCAAACGGCACAACTCGGCCGCCTTGTAGCAGGCAATACCGCCCGAGAGACCCAGAACAATGTGTTTTCCAGCTAAATCTTTCATGCGCAGCAATGTAACAGACCATGGGGATGGCATGAAAGCGGCACCTATAATCTCGCTTTACCAGCTTCCTGAGTTCACAACTCACTCTGACATGACCAAATTTGTCTTCGTCACCGGCGGTGTAGTGTCTTCCCTTGGCAAGGGAATCGCCTCCGCTTCTCTCGCTGCGATCCTCGAATCGCGCGGCCTCAAAGTCACCTTAATCAAGCTCGATCCCTATCTGAATGTCGACCCCGGCACCATGTCGCCGTTCCAGCATGGCGAGGTGTTTGTGACGGACGATGGCGCCGAGACTGACCTGGACCTGGGCCACTATGAGCGCTTCATTGAGACGCGCATGAAGAAGGCCAACAACTTCACCACGGGTCAAATCTACAAAAGCGTTCTTGAAAAAGAGCGCCGGGGTGATTACCTGGGCAAGACGGTGCAGGTCATTCCCCACGTGACCAACGAAATTCAGGACTTCATCAAGCGCGGTGCAGGTTTCGACACGCCCGAGGCGGTCGATGTGGCCATTGTGGAAATTGGCGGCACCGTGGGTGACATCGAGTCGCTGCCGTTCTTGGAGGCTGTGCGCCAGCTCAGCCTGAAACTCGGCCCCAACAACAGCGCGTTTGTGCATTTGAGCTATGTGCCCTGGATTGCCGCCGCCGGCGAACTCAAAACCAAGCCGACCCAGCACACCGCCAAACAACTGCGTGAAATCGGCATCCAGGCTGACTGCCTGCTGTGCCGCGCCGACCGTCCCATTCCTGAAGAAGAGCGGCAAAAGATTTCGCTCTTTTCAAATGTGCCCATCTGGGGTGTCATCTCGATGTGGGACGTGGACACCATCTACAAAGTGCCGCGCATGTTGCATGAGCAAGGCCTGGATGGCCTGATTTGTGACAAGCTGCGCCTGAACACGCCACCCGCCAACCTCAAGCGCTGGGATGATCTGGTGTATGAAACCGCCCATCCGCAAGGTGATGTCAACATTGTCATGGTGGGCAAATACGTGGAATTGAGCGACAGCTACAAATCGCTCAACGAGGCCTTGCGGCACGCAGGCATGAAAAGCCATGTGCGCATCAAAATTGATTACATCGATTCCGAGTCCATCACCCCGGACAACGTCGCGCGGCTGGCCAAATTCGACGCCATTCTGGTGCCAGGTGGATTTGGCGTGCGCGGTGTCGAGGGCAAAATTTGCGCGGCACGCTTTGCCCGCGAAAACAAGGTGCCCTACCTCGGCATCTGTCTGGGCATGCAGGTCGCCACCATCGAATTTGCGCGCCATGTGGCCGGTCTTACTGAGGCCAACAGCACGGAATTCAACCCGGCCACGCCCCAGCCCGTGATTGCCCTGATCACCGAATGGAAAGATGCAGACGGCAGCATCAAGACACGCAACCAGGACTCCGACCTGGGTGGCACCATGCGCCTGGGCGCGCAGAGCTCTGATGTGACCAAAGGCTCGCTGGCGCACAAAATTTATGGCGATGTGGTGACCGAGCGCCATCGCCATCGCTACGAGGCCAACGTGAATTACCTTGACACCTTGCGCCAGGCAGGCCTCGTGATTTCTGCCCGGACGCAGCGCGAACACCTGACCGAGATTGTGGAACTTCCGCAAGACGTGCACCCTTGGTATGTGGGTGTGCAGTTTCACCCCGAGTTCAAGTCCACGCCCTGGGACGGACACCCCCTGTTCAATGCCTTTGTTCGGGCAGCCCTGGAGCATCAAGTCAATTCCAGCACCCTCAAGGCGGTGGCCTGATGAAGCTTTGCGGTTTTGATGTCGGCTTGCAGCAGCCATTTTTTCTGATCGCCGGACCCTGCGTGATCGAGTCCGAGCAGTTGCAGATGGACACGGCCGGCACCCTGAAAGAAATCACGGCAAGCCTGGGTATTCCGTTCATTTTCAAAAGCAGCTTTGACAAGGCTAACCGCTCCAGTGGCAGCACGTTTCGCGGCCCTGGCATCGACAAGGGCCTTGAAATTCTGGCCAAGGTCAAGCGCGAATTGGGCTTGCCGGTGCTCACCGACATTCACTCGCAAGACCAGATTGCCCAGGTAGCCGCAGTGGTCGATGTGCTGCAAACCCCGGCCTTCTTGTGCCGCCAGACTGACTTCATTCGTGCCGTGGCGCAGTCGGGCAAGCCCGTCAACATCAAGAAGGGGCAGTTTTTGGCGCCTGGCGACATGAAAAACGTGATCGACAAAGCCCGCGCCGCTGCACGAGAAATAGGACTGCCCGAAGACAATTTCATGGCCTGCGAGCGCGGTGTGAGTTTTGGCTACAACAACCTGGTGAGCGACATGCGGTCACTGGCCATCATGCGCGATACCGGTGCGCCGGTGGTGTTCGATGCCACCCACTCGGTGCAGTTGCCTGGCGGCCAGGGCACCAGCAGCGGTGGTCAGCGCGAGATGGTGCCTGTGCTGGCGCGCGCCGCTGTGGCCGTTGGTGTAGCCGGTTTATTCATGGAAACCCACCCGGATCCGGCCAAGGCCCTGAGCGACGGCCCCAATGCCGTGCCGCTAAAACACATGAGAGCCTTGCTGGAAACCTTGTTGGCACTGGACCAAGTGACCAAGCGACACGGCTTTCTTGAAAATCACTTCGCAGCGTGAGCCCTCCGCCCACACTGCAGTCACCTTGAAGCATTTTTTAAAAAGGAAATAAACCCATGAGCGCGATTGTTGATATTGTTGGTCGTGAAATCCTCGATTCCCGTGGTAACCCCACAGTCGAATGTGATGTATTGCTGGAGTCAGGCACCATGGGCCGCGCTGCGGTGCCGTCTGGTGCCTCTACTGGCAGCCGTGAGGCCATTGAGTTGCGAGATGGCGACAAATCCCGCTACCTGGGCAAAGGCGTGCTCAAAGCGGTTGAGCACATCAACACCGAAATTTCAGAGGCTGTGTTGGGCCTGGACGCATCCGAGCAGGCCTTTCTGGACAAAACCCTCATCGATCTGGATGGCACAGAAAACAAGAGCCGACTGGGCGCCAATGCCATGCTGGCTGTGTCGATGGCGGTTGCCCGTGCGGCAGCCGAAGAATCCGGCTTGCCGCTGTACCGCTACTTTGGCGGCATGGGTGGCATGCAATTGCCAGTACCCATGATGAATGTCATCAACGGCGGCGCACATGCAAACAACAGCCTTGACTTGCAAGAATTCATGATCATCCCTCTGGGTGCACCCAGTTTCCGGGAGGCCCTGCGCTATGGCGCCGAGGTGTTCCATGCCCTGAAGAAGATCATTGACGAAAAAGGCATGAGCACCGCCGTGGGCGACGAAGGCGGCTTCACTCCCAGCGTTGAAAACCACGAAGCTGCGATTCAGCTGATCTTGCAGGCAATTGACCAAGCCGGCTACACCGCTGGCGAACAAATTGCCATTGGTCTGGACTGCGCGGCCAGCGAGTTTTACAAGGATGGGCAGTATCACCTCAAGGGTGAAGGTCTGGTCTTGAGCGCCGAAGCCTGGACCGACATGCTGGCCACCTGGGTCGACAAATACCCCATCATCAGCATCGAAGACGGCATGGCCGAGAACGATTGGGACGGCTGGAAAGTTTTGACCGATCGCCTGGGTAAAAAAGTCCAAATTGTGGGTGATGACCTGTTTGTTACCAACACCAAGATCTTCAAGGAAGGTATCGATAAGGGCATTGCCAATTCAATCCTCATCAAGATCAACCAGATTGGCACCTTGACCGAAACCTTCGCCTGTATCGAGATGGCCAAGCGTGCGGGCTACACCGCTGTCATCAGCCACCGCTCGGGTGAAACCGAAGACTCCACCATTGCCGACATCGCGGTGGGTACCAATGCCCTGCAAATCAAGACTGGCTCACTCAGCCGCTCAGACCGCATGGCCAAGTACAACCAATTGCTGCGCATTGAAGAAGATTTGGGTGACATTGCCAGCTATCCTGGGCGTGCAGCCTTTTACAACCTTCGCTAGATCCGGCCATGGGCTCACGTTCGGTGATGCTCTCCTTGATCGCACTGCTCGTGATTTTGCACGCGCAGTTGTGGCTTGGGCGCGGCAGCATTCCTAACGTGGCGCAGCTCAAGGCGCAACTCAAGGCACAAGAGCAGCTAAACCAGCAATCAGTGCAAGCCAACCAGGAACTTGCGGCAGAAGTTCGGGATTTGAAGGAAGGTCTTGAAATGGTCGAGGAGAAGGCGCGCATGGAGCTCGGCATGATCAAGGTCAATGAAATTTACGTCCAAATCGCCAAACGCTGACAAGCCATCATTGGCATATAGCCTGCTGACCGCAGGGCGCTTAGGCAAGCTTTTTTCGTATTTCTTGACGCCGAGCGCTTTGCTCACATTACAATAATCTTGCTTGCCGTGTCTACCGGGTTCTATATTTCTCTGAACCAATGCTCTTGTAGCACGGGCTTGGAACATTGTCTGGTCAGCGTGATCGTCTCGCGTTAGATGAACCCAAGACTCAGACTGACCTCGCCCACCTGAACCCCGGTTCAGGATGCGAATCCGGTAACACGCGCAGGCACCCCATCTTCTTTTTCCCTTCATGATTTTTGAACCCCTCCTTATTTTTGAATTGGCGGTGCTGGGCTTGTGCACGGGGTTTTTGGCTGGCCTTTTAGGTATTGGTGGCGGCATGGTCATGGTGCCGTTCATGACCATCATTCTCACCAACCGGGGCGTCGCTCCTGAACTCACCATCAAAATGGCCATTGCTACATCAATGGCGACCATCGTTTTCACGTCTATTGCCAGTGTGCGGGCACACCACAAACGGGGGGCGGTGCGCTGGGACCTGGTGCAAAAGCTGGCACCGGGCATCGTGCTGGGCAGTATGGTGGCCAGCATAGGCGTATTTGCCTTGCTCAAAGGCTCTTCCCTGGCCATATTTTTTGCACTCTTTGTTGGGTTCTCAGCGACGCAGATGTTCCTGGACAAAAAACCACTGCCCGGCCGCGACGTGCCCGGTACCCTGGGTTTGCTGGGTGCGGGTTCGGTGATCGGCTTCTTGTCAGGTCTGGTGGGTGCGGGCGGTGGCTTTATCAGCGTGCCGTTCATGACCTGGGTCAACGTGGCCATACACAACGCTGTTGCCACCTCTGCTGCGCTGGGTTTTCCAATCGCCCTGGCCAGTGCAACCGGGTATGTTTTGAGCGGCTTGAAGCTTGAAAACTTGCCACCTTATGCAATGGGCTACATCTGGCTGCCGGGTTTGCTTGTCATTGCCAGTTGCAGCGTTTTAACTGCCCCCCTGGGCGCCAAGGCAGCGCACAAGTTACCGGTCAAACGCCTAAAGCGTGTCTTTGCCAGCATTTTGTACTTGCTGGCCGCTTATATGTTGTTCAAGGGGCTCACGACTTCCTGAGCGCATTGCTTTCAATTGACCATAAAAAAGCCGCCCGTGTTGCCACTGGCGGCTTTTTTTGACCGAGTCAATGATCAGGCAGTTTCGCCGTACACCGAAACAGTAATGTCCACCAACACATCGGTGTGCAACGCCACGCTCACCGTGCTGTCGCTGACCGTCTTGATCGGACCGTTGGGCATACGAATCTGCGACTTGGTCACGGCAAAGCCTGACTTGGTCAACTCTTCGGCAATGTCAGCATTGGTCACCGAACCAAACAAGCGGCCATCAACGCCCGCTTTTTGGGTCAACTTGCAGGTGGTGCCTGCCAGCTTTTCACCAATTGCCTGGCACTCTGCCAATTTGGCAAAAGCTGCTTTTTCGAGTTCAGCGCGACGCGCTTCAAACTCTTGTTTGGCAGATGCCGTGGCGCGACGGGCGCGGCCGGTAGGAATCAAAAAATTGCGGGCATAACCGTCCTTGACACGAACGATTTCACCCAGATTACCAAGGTTCACAACCTTGTCGAGCAGAATGATTTGCATGGTTGTGGTCCTTAGATCTTGTGCTGGTCGCTGTAAGGCAGCATCGCCAAAAAGCGTGCGCGCTTGATGGCAGTGTTGAGCTGGCGCTGAAAAATGGCGCGGGTGCCGGTCAAACGCGCGGGAATGATCTTGCCGTTTTCGGCAATGAAATCACGCAGAGTGTCGATGTCTTTGTAGTCGATCTCTTCAACGCCTGTTACCGTAAAGCGGCAAAAGCGCTTGCGCTTGAACAGCAGATTTTGAGCTGGGCGCTTGGGGCGCTTGTCTTTGTTATTGAAACGTTTTGGTCCGGCCATGATGGACTCCTTAAATTTTTAAAACTTTAACTTTGAGAAAATTCTTGAATATGAAACACCAGTTGCTTGGTGCCACGTGGGGAAGCCAAAAACCCTTTGAAGAGCCAACTGCTTCCAATTTCCTGTTGCGCCAATCGCTCGGCCACAGAACCAAATGACACAGATTTCAGCATTGCCTTGACTTGTCTTACCTGACCGGCTTCAAGTGCTTCGGAGGCATGCTCCAACAAACAGTTCAAGGCCGGCACACCAGAGGGCGTATAACGCATGGTGCATGATTCGACAATTTGCGCCGTTAAAACCAATTGGTTAACGGCAACAATCGCACTAGGTGTTGTCACTCAGAAAATTTAAGCCTGGTATTCGGCTTGTTGCGTTTTGCGGGCGTCTTCACGCTCGACGGTTTTCATCATGGAAGAAGGACCGGTATCGGCCTTTTTCTTGAGAACCGTCAGATGGCGCAACACCGCATCATTGAACTTGAAAGCATGCTCAAGTTCAGCCATGACGGCTTGGTCGGCTTCAATGTTGACGCACAGGTAGTGTGCCTTGGCCAATTTGTTGATCAGATAGACCAACTGGCGGCGACCCCAGTCTTCTACCCGGTGCACCTTGCCACCGCCGGCAACGATCATGCCTTTGTAACGCTCCAGCATGGCTGGAACTTGTTCGCTCTGATCCGGATGAATCATGAGGATGATTTCATAATGACGCATTGAAACTCCTTCTGGATAAACCTCATATGAGGCAAGAAACCACCCTCAGCGTCTAGTTGAGGTGTGGTAAGGTAACCCGTGATTATAGCCAGTTTATAGGCCTGCAAGTTTTTCACATCACCTGGCAGGTGCTGCAGAGCCCCGTGTCAGCAAGCTCATGAACACCGTCACCAAGACCCCGGCGCCAACACCAAAAACACCAGCAGAAACAGGCTCGATTTCGAACCAAAGACCTGAGCCTTGCAATGAGAGCAAGGACCTGACAGATGCCAGGTTGATCAGCATGTAATAAAGCGACACGGATAAGCCGGTCAGCATGCCAGCGACAGCCGCAACACGGGTCACACCGCGCCAGAAAATGCCCAAAATCATGACCGGCACAAAAGCTGAACCAGCCAATGAAAATGACGCTGACACCAGAAAAAGGATGTCTGCTGGCCGCTGGGCAGCCACGTAGGCCGCAACCAGGGCTACCAGCAAGAGTGCAAATTTTGACAACATCACTCGTCGAACTGCACCGGCGCGGTCTGTATTTTTCCAGTAAAAAAGGTCATGCGCCATGGCGTTGCCAATGGTCAGCAAGAGGCCGTCTGCCGTGGACAAGGCAGCGGCTAACCCGCCTGCCGCCACCAGCCCTGACACCACGTAGGGCAGACCACCCAATTCTGGCGTGGCGAGCATGACAATATCGGGGCCCAGTTGGAGCTCGGCAAATTGAAGAATCCGGTCGCCATTGATGTCGCTCACAGACACCAGCGTCGGGTCGAGCTTGGCCCATTGCGCAATCCAGACCGGCAGCTCGTCAAAGCGCATGCCCACCAGCTGACTCATCACTTCGTACTTCACCAGAACCGCCAGGGCAGGCGCGGAGAGGTACAGAAGCGCAATAAAAAACAGTGACCAGGTGACCGAGTTTCTGGCCTCGGCCACCGTGCGTGTGGTGTAAAAACGCGTGAGCAAGTGCGGCAAGCCCGCCGTGCCGATCATCAGACAAAACATCAAGGCCAGAAAATTACGCCGTGATACCTCAAAGGCGTTTTGCTCCTGCGCTGTGCCGTCAGGGTTGCCAGCAAATGGCTGCGTATGCGCAGGCATGCCTGCCAATGGCTGGGCACGGTTCAAGTTCTCTTGCCGAGCTTGCGTCCAGCGCGAGCGCGCAGCCTCTGCATCCTGGGGCAGGTCTGCCAACTTTCGCCGAGCAGCCACGATGACAGACTCGTCTTCACCTGCTGCCGTCAATTTTTGAATGGTTGCCTTTTGTTCCTTTTTCTCCTGCTCCAGGGAGTTGGGTAATTGGGCCAGTTTGCGCTCGTAGTCGCTTGCGCGGCGCAGGTATTCCTGGATGACATCTTGTTCTTCCGGCGAGTTATTCAGATGCAATTCAAGTGCCGCAATCTTTGGCAATTGCTGACCGTAGACCACTGCGGCCACAGGATTGCCCAATTGCTTGTAAGCAAGCCAGGAAACAGGGATCAAAAATGCAAGGATCACTACCACATACTGCGTCACTTGAGTCCAGGTGACCGCACGCATGCCCCCCAAAAACGAACACACCAGCACCCCTCCCAAGCCCAACAGAATACCTATTTCGAACTGCACACCCGTCAGACGGGAGGTGATCAGCCCAACGCCATAAATTTGCGCCACCACGTAAATAAAAGAACACAGCACAGCCGACCAGGCAGCAATGATCCGGGGCCAGCGTCCGCCAAAACGCTGGGCAAAATACTCTGGCAGCGTGTACAGATTCATCTGCCGCAGGTAAGGCGCAACAAACAAGGCAACCAGACAAAAACCGCCGGTCCAGCCCAGTACATAAACCAGACCACCCGGTTGCGAGCCAGAACCCGAAAATCCCTGCAGGTAGAGCCCGCCCGCCATGCTGATGAACGAAGCCGCGCTCATCCAGTCAGCGGCCACCGCCATGCCGTTGTAAACAGCCGGTATACGCCGACCGGCCACATAATATTCTTGAGCGTTTGATGTGCGCCCATAAATTCCGATCAGCGCGTACAAAAAGACGGTGGCAAAAAGAAAAATCGCGCCCACCCAAATTTTTCGCAGCCCGCCCTGCTCTGCCAAGGCCAAGGCCAGGATGAACATGATGAGCAAAACGACAAAAGTGGCAAATCGAAGGTGAATGCGGCGGTGATAAGCGCGAACACCAGCCGGTTCAGAAGGCTCGGGCGCCTCCTGCCTATTAGCTACCCAGGCAAAAACAGCGACGATGCCAATGAAAATGATGACGCTGCCCTGCGCTGCAAACCAGTAGGACAAGGGCCATCCCGCCACGACCAACATCAAGTCGTGGGCAAAAAAAACGAGGCCAAAAGACGCAGCAAACCAAACCAGCAACAGCCAACCGTGCAAAGGCGTCAGCTTTGCAACTGGCAGGCTGTTGGCCAAGGGCACGTCTGCGTCAGCCATCAGCGGAAGCGGACATCCTTAATTGCGCACGCCATGCCCACGTTACTTTCCTTGAGCCAGGTTTTGCCAGGTCGCCACCACGGTATCAGGGTTCAGGGAGATTGACGAAATACCCTGCGCCATCAGCCAGACCGCAAAGTCAGGATGGTCGCTGGGACCCTGTCCACAAATACCAACGTATTTGCCTTCTGCCAGACAGGCTTCGATCGCCTGACTGATGAGACGCGTGACAGCCGGATCGCGCTCGTCAAAATCCTTGGCCAGAACTTCCAGACCGGAGTCACGGTCCAGACCCAGCGTCAACTGGGTCAGGTCGTTGGAGCCAATCGAAAAACCGTCAAAATACTGCAGAAAATCTTTGGCCAGAATCGCGTTGCTTGGGATCTCGCACATCATGATGAGCTTGAGATCATCAACACCACGTTTTAACCCTTTTTGTGCCAGCAACTCGGTTACCTTTTGTGCCTGGCCCAGAGTCCGAACAAAGGGCACCATGACTTGAACATTGGTCAAACCCATGTCGTTGCGCACTCGCTTGATGGCCTCGCACTCCATGGCAAACGCCTCACCAAACTCGGCACTGATGTAGCGTGCGGCACCGCGAAAACCCAGCATCGGGTTTTCTTCTTCCGGCTCGTAACGGCTACCGCCAATGAGCTTGCGGTACTCGTTGCTCTTGAAGTCCGACAGACGAACAATGACCGGTTTGGGCCAAAATGCTGCGGCAATGGTGGCCACACCTTCTGCCACCCGATCAACATAAAAAGCGCGTGGTGACGCATGGCCTCGGGCCACTGACTCCACCGCTTTTTTCAAATCCGAATCAATATTGGGGTAGTCCAGGATCGCCTTGGGATGCACGCCAATGTTGTTGTTGATGATGAATTCGAGGCGCGCCAGGCCCACGCCGGCATTGGGTAACTGGCAAAAATCAAAGGCCAGTTGGGGGTTGCCCACGTTCATCATGATCTTGACATCGATCTCGGGCATCTGGCCGCGCTGCACCTCGGTCACTTCGGTCTCGATCAAGCCGTCGTAAATGAAGCCGGTGTCGCCTTCGGCACAACTCACCGTGACCAACATCCCGTCCTTGAGCACCTGGTCGGCATGGCCACAACCCACCACCGCAGGAATGCCCAACTCGCGTGCAATGATGGCCGCATGGCAGGTACGCCCACCCCGGTTGGTAACAATGGCTGCGGCCCGCTTCATCACCGGCTCCCAATTGGGGTCGGTCATGTCAGTCACCAAAACATCGCCAGGCTGGACCCGATCCATTTCGCTCAGGTTGTGCACCACCCGAACCGGTCCGGTACCAATTTTTTGACCAATGGCTCGGCCTTCGGCCAGCACGGTACCCTTGCCTTTGAGTTTGTAGCGGTGCTCGACCTTGCCCGCGGCCTGGCTTTTGACCGTTTCGGGGCGCGCCTGCAAGATGTACAGTTCGCTGTCGATGCCGTCCTTGCCCCATTCGATGTCCATCGGGCGGCCGTAATGCTCTTCAATCACCACGGCATAGGCCGCCAGTTTTTGAACATCGGCATCGGTCAGGGAATAGCGGTTGCGCAGTTCGGTGGGTACGTCCGTTGTTTTGACCAAATGGCCGTTGGCAGCCTTCTCTTCTGGCGTAGAAAACTGCATCTGGATCAGTTTGGAGCCCAGATTGCGGCGGATCAGCGCCAACTTGCCGGCTTTGAGCATGGGCTTGTGGACGTAAAACTCATCCGGATTCACTGCCCCCTGCACCACCGTTTCACCCAGACCGTAGCTCGAAGTGATGAACACCACCTGGTCAAAACCGGACTCGGTATCCAGGGTAAACATGACGCCGGCAGCACCCAGATCCGACCGCACCATGCGCTGAATACCAGCGCTCAAGGCCACATGCTCGTGGGCAAAACCTTTGTGCACCCGGTAGCTGATGGCGCGGTCGTTGTAAAGCGAGGCAAAGACTTCCTTGATCTTGTGCAGGATTTCTTCAATGCCTGTCACATTCAGAAAAGTTTCTTGTTGGCCGGCAAAGGACGCATCGGGCAGGTCTTCGGCCGTGGCCGACGAACGCACGGCATAAGAGGCCTTGGCGTTATCCCCGTTTAGCGTGATGAAGGCCTTGCGGATCTCTTGTTCAAGGTCGGCAGGAAAGGGTTGCGACTCGATCATGGCGCGAATTTGGGCACCGGCCACGGCCAGCGCATTCACATCCTCCGTGTCCAGCGTGCTCAAGCGGGTGTTGATTTTGTCGGTCAGACCATCAAAAGCCAGGAACTCACGGAATGCGTGGGCCGTGGTGGCAAAGCCTGTGGGCACTTTAACCCCGGTTGGCAAATTGGAAATCATTTCCCCCAAACTGGCATTTTTTCCACCCACCGAATCCACGTCGGTCATGCGCAATGCCTCAAAGGGAACGACCAGGTCTGTCGCTGCAAATCTTGTTGTCATGAGAAAACTCCAAAAGTTAAAAAACCGGGCTGCATGAAATGCAGGTTAGTCTGCACCTCAAAAGGCAAGCGCATCTTTGTTGCTTGATTTGTTGAATTGCTTGCTGTGTTGAATTTGGCTAGATAATTATTGTAGGCTTTGGCTCGCTCGAAAATCTAATCACACCCTTTCCCATCATGCCCAATCGCACCGTATTTTTTGTCTCTGACGGCACCGGCATCACCGCCGAAACCTTTGGACACGCCATTCTCAACCAGTTTGAGGTTGACTTTCGGCGGGTCCGCATTCCGTTTACCGACACAGTTGACAAGGCGCATCAGGCAGTGCGCCAGATCAATCAAGCCAGCACACTGGAGGGCAAAAAGGCGCTGGTCTTCACCACGCTGGCCAATGAAGAAGTGATGAACGTCATCAGTCAGGGCTGCCAGGGCATGTTGATGGACATGTTTGGCACCTTTGTGCACCCGCTTGAAGAAGAACTTGGCATCAAGTCCAACCACCGGATCGGTCGTTTTAGTGACGCCAGCAAAAGCAAGCAATACCAATCCCGCATTGACGCCATCAACTTTTCTCTGGACCATGACGACGGTCAGTCTCACCGCGACCTGGCAAGTTCTGACGTGATTCTGGTGGGGGTCAGCCGCAGCGGCAAGACACCCACCTCGCTGTATCTGGCCATGCAGTACGGGCTCAAGGCGTCGAACTACCCCCTGATTCCAGAAGATTTTGAACGGCAAGATTTGCCACCCGCACTCAAACCCCACCAAAAAAGGCTGTTTGGCCTGACGATTCAACCCGAGCGTTTGAGTGAAATCCGCAACGAGCGCCGACCAAACTCCAAGTACGCGTCGCTGGCCAACTGTCGCCATGAAGTCAAGGAGGCCGAGGCCATGATGCGCCGCTCCGGCATCAAGTGGTTATCCACCACAACCAAGTCGATTGAGGAAATTGCCACCACCATCTTGCAAGAGTTGCGGATTGAGCACGCAGCGTATTGAATTTACTGTCACAAGGGAGCTTATTAATATGTGGCGTCATCTTGCCCTGGTGGCAGGAGTGCTGGGTGGCCATCTGTTACTGCTTTGGTGGCTCCATGCGGCGCTGGCGCCCTTGGTTACGTCGACACAGCCCGTGCGCTTCCAAATGGTGACGAGCCCAACGCCAACCCCACAGTCAGCTCCACCAAAACGACCAGCCATCTCTCAGCCCCCAAAGCTATCCGTGGCGACGGTGCCGGCTCGGCCCAGCCCGGCCACCGGGCAGACTGAAAAAGCGCCCTCGCTCGTTCAAGCGCCTAAAAACTCGGCCCAGGTGCCAAACGAGAACACCAGCACGGCACCTGAGCCGTCTGGCGCCAACGCAGGAGATGGGCCTTCGGCAGCAAGCGCGCATAGCGCAACGGCCAGCCCTACCCCGCCATCCAGCGATGCCGACTATTTGAACAATCCGGCACCGCGCTACCCAGCCATCAGTCGCAGGCTGGGCGAGCAGGGCAAAGTGGTGATTCGGGTGTTGATTGACGAAAACGGCCATCCGCAACAAGGCGATATCCACCAATCAAGCGGCTATGCCCGTCTGGACCAGGCCGCCTTGGCCGCAGTGATGGATTGGCGCTATGTGCCTGGTCGCAACGCGGGCACAGTGCAGGCGATGTGGTTCAACGTACCAATTCAATTTGCATTGCAGTAGCACACGGAGCGAACAAAGATCAGGCCAGACCCAGGGCGGCAATGCCAGCCCGCGCGATTTGCGCGTCTTCAGTGGATTTGACACCGCTGACGCCCACCGCACCCAGACAAACGCCGTTGTTCATGATCGGTACACCACCTTCGAGCATGCCCGCGACGGTGGGCGCGCTCAAAAATGAAGTCCTGCCACCGTTGATCACATCTTCGTAGCTCTTGCTTTCACGACGACCCAGCGCGGCCGTGTGCGCCTTGGCGGGCGCAATGTGCGCGGACAAGGCAGCTGCGCCATCCAGGCGCTGCAACCAGAGCAAGTGGCCGCCGTCGTCCACCACGGCGATCGTGACCGCCCATTTGTTTTGCAAGGCTTCGGCCTCGGCTGCTGCAGCGATTCGTTTGATGTCAGACAGTTCCAGTGTGGGTTTGTTCTTCATGAAGTGTTACCTGTAAAAAATGTTGCGCAAGCATAACGCGGCTTGAACGCTTGTTTAACTGCGTTACGGGTTAAAGTATCCTCAAAAAAAGTAGGAGCCCGTTTGTGATTGACTTACAAAAAAATCCACCACCCTCTAAAATCATCAATGTTTTTTTCTCAACCCAAGCAAGGAGCTTGAACATGACTGACAACGTCCATTCCATCGAACGTAGCCATGGCTTTGGCGCCATGGCGCAAGAGCGCAACAAGGTTTTGCGCAACACTTACTGGTTGCTGGCACTGAGCCTGATCCCAACGGTGTTCGGCGCCTGGCTGGGCGTGGCAACCGGCATCACCCAGTCCCTGAGTGGCGGCATGGGCTTGGTGCTGTTTTTGGGTGGCGCGTTTGGCTTTATTTATGCCATCGAGAAAACCAAAAACTCGGCTGCAGGCGTGCCAGTGTTGTTGGGCTTTACCTTTTTCATGGGCCTCATGCTGTCGCGCATGATTGCCATGGTGCTGGGTTTCAAAAACGGGCCAGAACTCATCATGACCGCCTTTGGTGGCACTGCCGGTGTCTTTTTTGTGATGGCCAGCCTGTCAAGCGTCATCAAGCGTGACCTCTCGGGCATGGGAAAATGGCTCTTTGTCGGCGCCATGGCGATCATCGTGGGCGGCATCATCAACGTGTTTGTGGGGTCAACCGCTGGCATGATGGCCATCTCGGTGGCAGCCATTGGCGTTTTCAGCGCGTACATGCTGTACGACCTGAAACGCATTGTGGACGGCGGCGAAACCAACTACATCAGCGCCACTTTGGCCCTCTACCTCGACATCGTCAACGTGTTCCAGGCTTTGCTGGCCCTGCTTGGTATTTTCGGCGGCGATCGCGAATAAGGTTTTCGTACTCTCCAAAAAAAGGCTCCTCGGGAGCCTTTTTTTATGGCTGTCGACGCAAGACACGCTGATTGCTTGCGGCAGTGACAAGCTTTTGTGCAGGCGACAAAACCATGTCGCCTTGGTCGACGGGCAGGCGAGCCCGCCCGCCGCGTTTATGGCTTGATTGCGATCTTCAGCACGCCGTCTCGCTGGTTGGCAAACAGTTCGTATGCAGCCACAATATTTTCCAGTTTGTACTCGTGCGTCACCATCACGCCCAGGTCAACCCGGCCTGACGCCACCACGTTCATCAAGCGGCGCATGCGCTCCTTGCCGCCAGGACACAGCGCCGTGTTGATCTTGTGATCACCCAAACCGGCGGCAAAGGCCGACATGGGAATGGTCAGGTCTTTGGAGTACACCCCCAGGCTGGACAAGGTGCCTCCCGGCTTGAGCACGCGCAGTGCCGACTCAAACGTGGCCTGGGTGCCCAGCGCTTCAATCGACGAATCTGCGCCGCGCCCGCCGGTGAGCCGCATGATCTCGGCGACCACATCGCAATGGTTGAAGTTCAGCGCGATGTCAGCCCCCATTTTTTGAGAAATTCCGAGTCGGTGGTCATTGCCGTCCACGGTGATGATGGTGCTGGCACCCAGCAAGCGCGCGCCGGCGGTGGCACACAGGCCAATCGGGCCCTGGGCAAACACCACCACGGTGTCGCCAATCCGGATGTTGGCGTTTTCTGCACCCTTGAAACCGGTGGACATGATGTCTGGGCACATCAACACCTGCTCATCCGTCAAGCCGTCGGGAATGGGTGCCAGGTTGGCCTGGGCGTCGGGCACCAGCACGTACTCGGCCTGTGTGCCGTCGATCAAATTGCCAAAGCGCCAGCCGGCGGTGGCCTTCAAACCATGGCAACCGCACAGGCCCAGCGGGATGAGGTAGCTGCCGTCCTGCGACGGTGCTCCGTCCTGGGCTGCGTAGGAATTGAAGTTAGGGCAAATCGCGCCGGCAATCACGCGTTGACCTTCCTTGTAGCCCTGCACGGCACTGCCCAGTTTTTCAATCACGCCGACCGGCTCATGGCCAATGGTCAGGCCCTTGGCAACCGGGTATTCGCCTTTGAGAATGTGAACATCGGTGCCACAAATGGTGGTGGTGGTGATGCGCATCAAGGCATCATTGGGGCCGACGTCGGGGATGCGCTTATCAATAATTTCAATGCGACCTGGCTCAACGAACACAGCTGCTTTCATCATGGAAGACATAAAAAACTCCTTTGGTTTCAACACCGGGCACAGACCCGTCGCGCCAGTCTAGGCAACGACGCCTGGTTTGACGGTGCGTTGGCCAACACAGTCGCGCGTACAAAGACGTTTTTTGCCACGTGTGCCAGTACCAAAGGAGAAGCGCATGCGACGGTCAGGATGTGGCAAGCCCGAAGGTCCTTTTCCGACTGCTGACGTCCACCCAAGACGACACAGCCACTGGGTTCGGGCAGCCAGCCGCTTGACAGCAGCCAAGAAGTTAGCTCACCTGACCACCAGCAGGCTCTCGTCCCACTTGGCGTGTTTCTCCAGTCCTGCCAGATTGGCCACTGTTGCTGCAATGTTCGACAAGCCAGACGTGGCGAATTGATTCAAACCCAGCTTGCCGCCACTGACCTTGTCGAACAGGATCAGCGGCACCGGGTTCAGCGTGTGCGCGGTTTTGGCCTTGAAAGAGCCATCGGTATTCAGGGAAGGCTGCCTGGTTATTTTGTCCAACTCGACCATCTCGTCGGCATTGCCATGGTCGGCGGTGATCAGGGCCACGCCACCTGCTGCCTCAATCGCCGGAAGCAGGCGCGCCAGGGCCAGGTCAACCGCTTCCACAGCCATGGTGGTGGCCCGAAAGTTACCGGTATGGCCCACCATGTCGCCATTGGCAAAGTTGCAGCGCAGCAGCTTGTACTTGCCGCTTTGCACGGCGGCGATCATCACATCGGCAATCTCGGCCGATTTCATCCACGGGCGTTGCTCAAAAGGCACCACGTCGCTGGGTACCTCAGCCCAGCTCTCGCCCTCAAATTTATTGGAGCGATTGCCGTTCCAAAAGTAGGTGACGTGGCCAAATTTCTGGGTTTCGGAACAGGCAAACTGGGTCAGGCCGGCTTTGCTGAACCATTCACCCGAGGTGTCCTTGATAGCCGGTGGGGTGACCAGAAAACGCTTGGGTAGTTGCAGGTCGCCGTCGTACTGCAGCATGCCGGCAAAGGTCACCTCAGGCGTGCGCACCCGGTCGAACCGGGTAAATTCCTGTTCGACAAAGGCGCGGGTGATTTCAATGGCTCGGTCGCCCCGGAAGTTGTAGAACACCACCGAATCTCCGTCCTCAATGGTGCCAATGGGTTGGCCGTCTTGCGCAATCACAAATTCCGGCAGATCCTGGTCGATGGTGCCTGGGTGGTTGGCACGCAGGCCGTTCACTGCAGCAGTGGCGTTGGCAAACTGTGGCCCCTGGCCCAGCACATGGGTTTTCCAGCCCTTTTCGACCATCGGCCAATTGGCGTCGTAGCGGTCCATGGTGATGTTTTGGCGGCCTCCGCCAGAGGCAATGCGTGCGTCAAAACCGTCGCTGCTGAGTTCGCTCAGAAAAGCCTCGAACGGCACCACGTAGTCCAGCGCGCTGGTCTCGGGCACGTCGCGTCCGTCCAGCAGGGCGTGGATGCGTACCGTTTTCACTCCCTCAGCCCTGGCCTGAACCACCATCGCTTTCAGGTGGTCAATGTGGCTGTGCACATTGCCGTCAGAAAACAGGCCAATGAGATGGATCATGCTTCTGCCATGCTTGGCGCCAGCCACGATCTGCTGCCAGGCCTGACCCTGCCAGATCGAGCCGTCGGCAATGGCATTGGCCACCAATGCGGCACCCTGGCTGTAGACTTGCCCGGCGCCAATGGCGTTGTGGCCGACCTCGGAATTGCCCATGTCGTCGTCAGACGGCATGCCCACCGCCGTGCCGTGGGCGCGCAGGCTAATGTGGGGGCACTCAGCCATCAGGCGGTCCAGGGTGGGCTTGCGGGCGGCGGCAATGGCGCTGCCCACGTCAAGCTTGGGCAGGCCGTAACCGTCCATGACGATGACGACCACCGGGCCGGGAACGCCGGGAAAAGCAGAGAATTTTTGAAGCATAAAGGACTCCTGTTTTGCAATGGCCACGGCCCTTAAGGCATTGGCGCGATAAGGTCAAACACCGCAATACTTTCAACATGGGCCGTGTGCGGAAACATGTTGACCATACCTGCGCCGCTGCAGCGGTAACCGGCCTGATGCACCAATAAATCAGCATCACGCGCCAGTGTGGACGGGTTGCAGCTCACATAAACAATCCGCTTGGGGGGCTGCCAGGCACTGCCACCCGGGGTGGTGGGTTCATCTGACAGGCCCAGCTTTTGCTGATGCAGACTGGCCAGTGCACGTGCCAGCGCAAAGGCACCTTCGCGTGGTGGGTCGATCAGCCATTTGTCGGCAATGCCATCCGCAATGAGCAGCTCTGGGCTCATGTCAAACAAGTTTCTGGCAACAAATTCGGTCGCAGCCAGTGTGTTGCCGGGCTTGGCTGAATGCTTGTTCCTAAGATAATTTTCTCGCGACCGGGCTACCAGCGCGTCACTGCCCTCAACGCCCAGCACTTCGCGGGCCAGGGTGGCCAGGGGCAAGGTGAAATTTCCCAGACCACAAAACCAGTCGATCACGCGCTCGTCGGCCTGCACGTCCAGCAGGCGCAGCGCGCGCGACACCAGCACCCGGTTGATCTGCGGATTCACCTGAGTGAAATCAGTCGGCTTGAACGGCATGGTGATGCCAAATTCGGGCATGGCATAACTCAATACCTCGCCGCCCTCGTCGAGCAAGCACACGGTTTCCGGCCCCTTGGACTGCAGCCACCATTGCACACCGGCGTGCTGGTGGGCAAAGTCGCGCAGCCGGGTCACATCGGCGACGCACAGGGGTTCCAGGTGGCGCAACACCAGCGCCGTCACGCTGTCGCCGCAGGCCAATTCAATTTGCGGAATGGTCTCGACGGCGTCGAGCGAGGCAATCAGCGCACGCAAGGGCATCAGCAAGGCGTCCACATGCGGCGGCAACACCGGGCACACCTGCATGTCGGCCACATAACGGCTTTTGCGCTCGTGAAAACCCACCAGCACCGTGCCTTTTTTGCGCACGTAACGCACAGACAACCGGGCCCGGTAACGGTAACCCCAGGCCGGGCCTTCAATTGGCCGAAAAATGGTCTCAGGCTTGAGTTTGCCCAGGTGCCATAAATTGTCTTCCAGGGCGCGCTGCTTGACGGCAACTTGCGCGCTGGTATGCAAATGCTGCATCTTGCAGCCACCACAAGCACCCTGGTGCAAGCCAAAATGCGGACACTGAGGCGTTACCCGTTGGGAAGACTCGCGGTGCACGGCTGTGAGTGTGCCGCGCTCCCAGCTGTGCTTGGTGCGGTTGATATTGGCGCTGACGTACTCAAAGGGCAGCGCGCCTTCAATGAACACCACTTTGCCATCGGCTTTGTGGGCTACGCCCTGCGCTTCCAGGTCGAGGGACTCCACGTACAGCCAATCGGCGGGCACGGCAGGCTTGTCGGCCGCGGGATGAGTCGGTTCAGTCATTCAATTCAACTTTTGGTATGGTCCGGCCGGGATGCCGGACATGGAAGGACAGTGTTACCTGGCAGGCAGGTATTTCGCGGGGTCCACCGGCTTGCCCTGGCGGCGCACCTCAAAGTGCAGCTTGACACGGTCAGCGTCGCTGCTGCCCATCTCGGCAATTTTTTGCCCCTTGAGCACCGACTGGTCTTCCTTGACCAACAGCGTCTGGTTGTGGGCATAGGCGGTCAAATAAACGTTGTTGTGTTTCAAGATGATCAGGTTGCCGTAACCCCGCAGACCGGCTCCCACATACACCACGCGGCCATCGGCAGCCGCCACCACAGGGTCGCCGGCGTTGCCGCCAATGTCGATGCCCTTATTTTTGACATCATCGAAACTTGCCAGAACCACTCCGTTGGACGGCCAGATCCAATTGATGTCGATGTCGGCTGCAGCCGCGGGCCGGGCATCGGCCGCAAGAGGCGCGGGCGCTGGCGCAGCCGAAGCGCCGGGCGCGGGGGCCGGTGGCAGTGTCAGGCTGCCCGCGCTCACCACGGGTCGGGAAACCGCTTGAACCTGAACCTCTTGGCCTGATGGCGGGACCACCCGCAAGACCTGCCCCACTTCGATGCGGTTGGGGTTATCAACCTGGCTCCAAAGCGCGATGTCGCGCGGGCTTTGTCCGTTTTCAAGGGCGATGCGGGTCAGGGTGTCACCGGGCTTGACGGTGTAGTAACCCGGTTTTCCGGCATGCTCAAAGCCCTGTGGCGGCTTGACGATCGGAGCAACGCCAGCCGGATCACCTGCGCGGGTGACCCGCTCCTCGACCGGCGCACGGTTGACTGCTCTGCTGCTGCAGCCGACCAAAGTCAACAGCAAACACGTGACCGCCAAAGACCAACCCAACCGTCGTTTCAAACCCGTCATATCAACCCCCATCATGCAATGCCTGATTTTAAGGGGACAAAGAACACCCCTTCCATAACCGCCTGGCGAATGCCTTGCGGCGTTTTGTCGATCACCATCAACACTTGTTTGCCAGAGCCGGTCGCACCCGCAGCCACAGGCGCCACCAGCCGACCGCCCATCGCCAACTGGTCGATCCAGGCTTGCGGCACGGCCTCGCCACCCGCTGCGGCGATGATGCCGGCATAGGGCGCACCCCTGGCATAACCCGGCATGCCGTCACCAAACAGCAGATGCACATTGGCCAGGCGCAAGTGGCGCAGGTTGTTGCGCGCCTTGTCATGCAGCGCGCGCAAGCGCTCCATTGAATAAACTTCATGGCACAGCTGGCTCAGCAGCGCCGCCTGATAACCGCAACCCGTGCCAATTTCCAGCACCCTTCCCAGCCGGCCCGGGTTGTCCTGGCGCAGCAGCCCAAGCATTCGGCAAACCACACCAGGTTTTGAAATGGTTTGCCCCAAACCAATGGGCAGGCTGGTGTCTTCGTAAGCCTGGTTTGCCAGCGCCGAATCCACAAAGCGGTGGCGCTCGATGCGACCCATCGCCTGCAATACTTCGGTATCCGTCAGGCCTTGCCTGGCCAATTTGGTGACCATGCTCTGCCGCACCGCGCTCGAATCCAGGCCCACACTCTGCGTTAACGTTTTTCCTGGCAAAGGCGCAGGCGACGGTCTACCAGCCAGGGCTGACCGGGCGGGCGTTGCCGGCTTGGGGTGGGTGTCGAGTCTGGCCGGAAAACCGGGCCGCGGTTTGGCGTTGCTCGGGCTGGGTTGCGCCATCAATCAACCACGCTGGCGAGTTTGGCGGCTGTTTGCGCCCAGTACCCCAGATGGTCGTGGTCGGTCAGGTCGACCTTGAGCGGGGTCATGGCAATGTGGCCCTGGGCAGTGGCGTGAAAATCGGTGCCATCGGCGTCGTCCAGGGCCTGGCCGGCTGCACCAATCCAGTACATGGTCTCGCCACGCGGGCTCATCTGGGTGATGACCTTTTCAGCAGAGTGGCGCCGCCCCAGGCGGCACAGTTTCAGGTGTCCCATTTCTGGCAGCGGCAGATTCGGGATGTTGACATTGAGCAACCACGGCGCGTTGCCGATCAGGTTTTGCTGCGCCATTTGCAACACCATGTCGCGCGCCTTGATGGCTGCGGCATCCAGGTTGTGCCAGTCCCGCTCCACCTGCGAAAAGGCAATCGCCGGGATGCCAAACAGGTAACCCTCCATGGCGGCGCCCACGGTGCCTGAATAAATGGTGTCATCGCCCATGTTGGCACCGTTGTTGATGCCCGCCAGCACCAGGTCGGGGCGGTAGTCAAGCAGCCCGGTCAGGGCAATGTGCACGCAGTCGGCCGGCGTACCGTTGACGTATCTGAACCCGTTGGGCGCGCGTTGCACATACAGCGGCGTGTGCAGCGTGAGCGCGTTGGACTTGGCGCTGTTGTTGTGCTCGGGCGCGACAACTTCAACGGTGGCCACGTCTTTCAGCGCCTCATACAGCGCCACAATGCCGGGCGCACGAAAACCATCGTCGTTACAAATTAGAATTTTCATGTGGATGCCTTGTTGGACTTGAAGTATAGGATGCGAAGACCGCTTGAACTGCCCCCATTCTTGGGACAATCTGCTGCAGTAAGACAATCCCGCGTGAATTAAAAGGAGTAACCCATGGATGCAATTTTCTGGATCGTGCTGACTCTGGTGCTGGTGTACGCCATCACGCTTTACAACAGCCTGGTCAATGTCAAGAATGCGGTGGCCAAAGCCTGGTCCAACATCGACGTACTGCTCAAGCAGCGCCATGACGAGTTGCCCAAGCTGGTCGACACCTGCCAGCAGTACATGCAATACGAACAAAGCACTCTGGAGAAAGTGACTCAAGCCCGTACCCGGGTTTCAGAGGCGCGCCAATCGCACGACCTGGGTGCGCTGGGACTGGCCGAAAGCGCCCTGCGCAGTGGCCTGGGGCAGTTGTTTGCGCTGGCAGAGTCTTACCCCGACCTGAAAGCCAATGAGCAATTTTTGCATCTGCAATCGCGGATCAGCGGCCTTGAAAACGCGATTGCCGATCGTCGCGAGTTCTACAACGAAAGCGTCAACATCAACAATGTGGCCATTGAGCAGTTTCCGGGGGTGCTGCTGGCGCGCCTGTTCAACTTCAAGGCCTTTGTGCTTTTGAAATTTGCCGCAGTAGAACTGACTGACGTCGACATCGCGCAACGCTTCAAGGCTTGACGCCATGCTGGTGCGCGGCCTGCGCGGTTTACAGCACCTGGGGCTGAACCTGACCGGTCTGGTCACAGGGCTTTATTTTGGTCTGCTGGCCGCCGCCGCGCAGTTGGGTCCGGGGCCACAGGCGCGCTGGTGTCTGGCGGGCGTGGCCGTGCTGGCAGGCGTTGCCTGGCTGGCCAGCCTGCGCCGCGCCCGCGCCATTGCCGAACTGGCGACCTCACGCATTGCCACGGCTGCGCAAGGTTATGTGGAGTTGTTGGGCCGCGCCAACAGCGACACCACCCAGCTGATTTATACCCCGCTCGGCGGCATGGCCTGCATCTGGTACCGCTACCGCCTGTACTCCAGAGACAACGCCAAACGTGAATGGCGCCAGGTTGAGAGCGGCACCAGCAGCAGCACCTTTGACATCAGCGACGCCACCGGCGTTTGCACGGTTGACCCCGACCATGCCGAAGTGGTGGGTGCGCAAGCGCGCACGACTTACCCGGGCAATGACAAACTGGTGGAGGAATGCCTGTTTGGCGGCAGCACAATTTATGTGCTGGGTGATTTTTCGACCCTGGGTGGGGCCAGCTCTGCCTTGAGCGTGCGCGAAGACGTGGGCGCCCTGCTGGCACTCTGGAAGCAGGACCAGGCCAGTCTGAAAGCACGTTTTGACCTCGACCGCAACGGCACCGTCGACCTGCAGGAGTGGGAGTTGGCCCGCCAACAGGCCACCCAGACCGTTGAGCGCGAGCATCGCACCCTGCGCCAGCAGCCCGGTGTGCATGTGCTGCGCGCACCTCAGGACGGGCGCCTGTTTTTGATTTCCGCCCTGTCGCCCCAGGCGCTACGCCGGCATTTTTTGCGCTGGAGTATTTTTCACCTGGCCATGGGGATGGCTGCAGTGGCTGGGTGGCTGCACTTGGCTTGAGGCGCACTACATCTTGTTTGAGCTGAACTGGTCTTGCAAAAAGGCCAGCAATTGCGCCTGCTCGGTCTGCAGCGCTGCGCCAAGGTCGTGCCGACCTGCCACGGCCAGCAGTTGTACCCTGCCCTGTTGCCCGGCGGCGAGCAGACGACGGGCGTCGTCAAAAGGCACCATCTCGTCATCTTCACCGTGCACCAGCAACACCGGGCAGCGCACGCGGGTGATGCTGTGGATGGGCGCAATGTCGTCAAAACATGCCCCGATGACACGCTGCACATGGCGCAACACATACCAGCCAACCCCGAAGTAGGGAATATGGTGCGCCGCGAGCAAACGCCGCATCACCTCGTACGGATGCGCAAAGGCGCTGACGCTGACGACGGCACAAATGTCAGGGCGCCGCGTGGCGCTGAGCAGTGCCGCACCGGCGCCCACTGAATGCCCGAACACCGCCAATCTGCTGCCATCCACTTGCGCTTGCCCAGCCAACCAATCCAGGCCAGATTCAATGTCCTGCGCGAAGCGTGGCAAAGACGTAAAGTCTTCATCACCGCTGGCACCATGACAACGCGCATCCAGCAGCAACACCGACCACCCTGCGCCAACCATGGGCGCGACCGATGGCAGCATCATGCTGGCATTGGCGCCCCAGCCGTGCATCACCAGCACGGCCGGTGCCCTGACAGCACCCGGTATTGTCACAAACCAGGCAAACAATGTTTTTCCGTTCGCACCTGCAATACTGACAGATTGTGCTGTCAGGCCCAGAGACTCGGGGCCAGTCTGCGCGGCAACGCGCGGGGCACGCAAGCCTTTCAAAATCAGGGCATGGGCAGCCAAACGCAAGCCCCACAGGCCAGCAAGGCCTGCCAAGCCCAGGCCCAGCCCCGTCAACACCACATCAGCCTTGTGTCACACTGTTCGGGCTTCACTGTGGAATGATGAACTTGGATTCTTCACGCAAACTTCCCGGGCTGTCCAGAGAGTCGATTGTGAAATGAATTTCATGTGATCCAGGCTTGTCAGCCTCGGGGGGCACCTGGACCCGCACCGGCACCCAGCGGGCTTCGGTAGATGCAATGCTGACAGTGTCGTCTGACATGATCTTGATATCAGGCAAGCCCTCCACCGATATTTTGTAACGTTGCGGGGCTTCCGTTGCATTCATGACCTGAATGCGGTACACGTTCTCCACCTTGCCAGCTTCGACCACGCGTGCCATCACGCCACGGTCGCGTACCACGTTGGCTTTGAACGGCGTGCGTGTTGCCAGACTGGCAAAAATGGCCACCACAATCGCCAGCAAGATGGCGGTATAGACCAGCACCCGGGGACGTAACACCCGTTTAACGGTCTGATCTTTCGTCCAATGATTTTTCATGGCGTTTTCGGTCGAGTACTTGACCAGACCGCGCGGGTAGCCCACCTTGTCCATCACCGTGTCGCACACGTCAGCGCAAGCGCCGCAGCCAATACATTCGTACTGCAGGCCGTTGCGGATGTCGATGCCCGTAGGACAGACCTGCACACACAAGCTGCAGTCCACACAGGCGCCCAGATTCAGGTTGGAAAGGTCGGCCTTTTTGGAGCGGGCACCGCGCGGCTCACCACGCTCGGCGTCGTAGGTCACGATCAGGGTGTCCTTGTCGAACATGGCACTCTGAAAACGGGCATAGGGACACATGTGCTTGCAGACCTGCTCACGCATGAAACCGGCGTTGCCGTAAGTGGCAAAGCCGTAGAAAAAGACCCAGAAAAACTCCCAGGCCGCCAGTTGACCGCCCAAAAAGGCGCCTGTCATTTCGCGCATCGGCACAAAGTAGCCGACAAAGGTGAAGCCGGTCCAGAAGGCAAACGCAATCCACAGAAATTGCTTGCCCGACTTGCGGGCGAATTTCTCGGCGGTCATCGGGCCTTCGTCCCGGCGCATGCGCGCGGATCGGTCGCCTTCAAGCTTTTTTTCTATCCATAAAAAGATTTCGGTATAGACCGTCTGCGGGCAGGCATAGCCGCACCACAAGCGCCCCGCCACCGCCGTGAACAAAAACAGCGACAAGGCCGCGATGATCATCAAACCGGTCAGGTAAATGAAGTCCTGCGGGTACAGCACCAGACCAAAAATATAAAAACGGCGCACGCTCAAGTCAAACAGCACCGCCTGGCGCTGACCCCATTCGATCCACGGCAGGCCATAGAAGATGATTTGCGTCACCCAGACCATGATCCAGCGCCAATTTGAGAACAGGCCGGAGACGCTGCGCGGGTAAATTTTTTGCTGAGCCGCGTAGAGCGACACCAACTCCTCGTCTGGCGCTGCCGCAGCAATGGGAATCACCTTTTTTGGCACTTTGTTTTCAATCGTCATCAGGGGTTCCTCAAAATATAAGACAGATTATTTGCGCTCTGGCAAAGCAGCCATGTGCGCCAGAAATTCATCACGGGTCCGGCCTGCGAAATGCGGGTGCCAGCGGCGTTGTTCCAGCACCGTGCTGACAGCGCGGGCGCGTAGATCGTGGCCGGCGAATAACAGCGTTTCGTCAGGCAAGGTAAATACACGCTGGGTCACACTGTCCCACAGTGCCTCGGGCGCTGCCGGTTGCGACTGGTGCGGACAGCCCGTCACGGCCAGCAAACCACCGCAAAACAAGCGGTCGCGCCAGCCAAAGCTCAAACAATGAGGCGTGTGGCCGGGCGTGGGCAAGACACGCACCAAGGCGTTCCCAAAGGGCAACACATCGCCCTCAACCCAGGGCAAGTCTGTCAACCTGTCCCCCTGAACCAGCGGAGCACCCAGGCGCGTCAACTGGGCGTGCTCATCTGGCTGCAAGGCATCGTGGTGGTGGGTGCGCAGCGTCCATCGCAGGCGCAAATCCCGCTCGTCCAGCAGCGCCTGCAGCAAGGGCAGGTCCCGTCCGTGGGGGTCAATCAGCACCGCTTCGCGGGCGTCAAGATCCGCCAGCAGATAGGTCAGCTCACCGCTGGCATCGTTGTTCAATATACGAAAGTACACAGTCATTCCAGACATCACACATTCCCTCGCATATTCAAGAAACGTGCCATCTGCATCCAGGTAGAAAAATCCATGAAAAACAGACACTTAGCTTGACTGACGGATTCAGGTTAGTTACATCCGAACCGCAAAAACTGCCATAATTGACAGAGACCAGCCATTTTTGACATGACTCATTAAATTATCCTTCGAATGATTCTCCCATGAAACCCTTGCCAGAGCTCACGTCCTTCATTGAAGGCCTACCCGAGCCCCACATCTTGTTTGACACCCAATACCGCATCCTGGCGGCCAACGCAGCCTACCGGCGCCAGTTCAGCTCGCAACACAGTGTGGTGGGGCGCACCTGTTATGAAGTGTCACACCGCTTTAACGTGCCCTGCGATCAGGCCGGTGAATCCTGCCCGCTGATGCGTTCGCGCGAGTCGGGCCAGCGCGAACGCGTGCTGCACCTGCACCACACCCCAAAGGGTGAGGAATACGTCAACATCGAACTCGCACCGCTGCTTGACGCCAACGGCCAACAGGCCTTTTACATTGAAAAGATGGAATCCCTGCGGGTAGCGCAGGGCCAGGCCACGGCGACCGGGTTGATCGGCCGCAGTCCGGCTTTTGCGTACATGCTCGGTCTGGTGGCGCGGGTGGCGCCGTCGCTGGCCACGGTACTGCTGCTGGGCGAATCAGGCACCGGAAAAGAGTTGGTGGCCCGCGCGGTGCACGAGGCCAGCAACCGTGCCGCCAAAGCGCTGGTGCCGGTGGACTGCGCCAGTCTGCCCGAAAACCTGTTTGAGTCCGAACTGTTTGGCCATGAACGCGGTGCTTTCACCGGTGCCAACAGCGCCCGCAGCGGCTTGGTGGAGTCGGCCAGCGGCGGCACCTTGTTTTTGGACGAAGTTGGCGACATACCGCTCACCATGCAGGTCAAGTTGCTGCGCCTGCTGGAGACCGGCACCTACCGGCGCGTGGGCAGCACCGAGCAGCGTCATGCCGATATCCGGGTGGTGTCTGCTACCCACCGGGATCTGGACCAGATGGTGGCGCAAGGGCGCTTTCGCGAAGACCTTTACTACCGCCTGAGCACTTTTCCGATCCACCTGCCGGCCTTGCGTGAGCGGCGTGAAGACATTGCCCTGCTGACCAGCGCCCTGCTCTCAAGGGTGGCTGCGCCCCGAAAACTGGCGGTCAGCGACGAGGCTTTGGCAGTGCTGCAAGCGCAAAACTACCCCGGCAATGTGCGTGAGTTGCGTAATCTGCTGGAGCGTTCAACGCTGCTGTGCGATGGCGACACGCTGGAGGCCAGCCATGTGATGCAAGCGTTGCGCTCTGGTCGGCGCAGTGCGGCGGCGCCTGATGCTGCCTCTGCTGCGCTGCCTTCAGATGCCGCCCCGGCAACGCCTGGCGCCGCAAACAGCACATCTGCCGGGCTGGCGCCAGCAAGTACGCTGAAATCGGTCACGCAAGCAGCGCTCAGGCAGCTTGCCCGCCAACACACCGGCAGCCGCGCCGAGCTGGCCACGCAACTGGGTATCAGCGAACGCTCCTTGTACCGCAAACTCAATGCAATCAAACCTGCAGGTAGCGCATGACGCCAGCCTGTGTCAGCCGATAATGCGACGGGTCAAATTCGTAACCGACTTCATCGCATCACCCAACTCAGGAGCACATCATGGCAAAAGGTCAGCAGAGCAACAACAAAATGGTCAAAAAACCAAAAAAAGACACATCACCTCCCAAGCCGGTGTCGGCTGACGCAGTGCGCCCCACCGTGACCACAGTGGTACCGGTGCGCGGCAAACTCAAAAACGCACCGCGTTAAGTCTGCCACCCGGCAACATAGCCTTGCCTGATTTCAACGTCGTCTACTCCGACGACGCCTTGTTGGTTTTAAACAAACCCGCCGGCCTGTTGAGCGTGCCTGGCAAGGGCGAGGACAAGCAAGACTGCCTGAGCAGCCGGGTGCAACAGCATCACCCAGACGCCCGTGTGGTGCACCGGCTGGACATGGCCACATCGGGCTTGCTGGTGATGGCGCTAGGTGCTGCGGTCCAACGCACGCTGAACCAGGCCTTTGCCAGCCGCCAGGTGCACAAGCGGTATGTGGCCGTGGTGGACGGTGTGCTGGCACCACCCAGTGCCGACTGGGGCGTAATTGACCTGCCGATCCTGCTGGATTGGCCAAATCGGCCCCAGCGCATCATTGACCCGCAAGGCAAGCCCAGCTGCACCCGCTGGCGTGTGCTGGCACACAACCCGAGGATCGCCACAACGCGGCTTGAACTCGAACCCGTTACCGGAAGATCGCACCAGTTGCGGGTGCATCTGCAAGCCCTGCAGCACCCGATTTTGGGCGACGCTTTGTACGGTACCCCCGCCAGCCAGGTCAAGGCGGAGCGCCTGCTGCTGCACGCCACCCAACTTGAACTGACCCACCCCGGCAGTGGGCAAGCCATGGTTTTTACAAGTGAGCCGCCGTTTTAAAGACGTATGACATGGTCAGTTGGAGCCAGCCTCACCACATTGAGCCGCTCACCAGACACCGACCGAGCCAGCGCCCTTTCTTTGCCACATTTGCAACAAGTGGCTTGTTGTTGGCCATAGGGTGGCCGAGCATTTACCCCTCAGTCTCAGAATTGAAAAAGGACTTAGCCCATTTCTGAGCTAAGTCCTTGATTTTATTGGTCGGTGTGAAAGGATTCGAACCTTCGACCCCTTGCACCCCATGCAAGTGCGCTACCAGGCTGCGCCACACACCGAAGCATCAAATTATAACCATAGAGCGCGCTGGTTTCAGAGGGAGGGCGACAGCAAAGCGCGTATTTCGTGTAGCTCATGGCGCACCTGGCGCCAGTGGTCGTCCGACGGGCCAGATGGAAAAACGGTGTCGAGCTCGGCAAAACCAGTCGCCTGCTGGACGGATATGTCCATGCCCAGGCCGTCGTCAATGTCAGGCATGCTTCCAGGCAACTGGCGCTTATCGCGATCGGACTGCAGCAGCTCCTGCATTTTGTTGCGTGCGCCGCTGATGGTGAAGCCCTGGTCGTAAAGCAATTCACGGATGCGCCGAACCATGAGCACTTCGTGGTGCTGGTAGTAGCGCCGGTTACCGCGGCGTTTCATGGGCCGCAGTTGGGTGAATTCCTGCTCCCAATAACGCAGCACATGCGGTTTGACACCGCAAAGCTCGCCCACTTCACCGATGGTGAAGTAGCGTTTGGCTGGAATGTGGGGGAGCGAATTCTCCATGCGAATCAACAATCTAAGCTGCAAATGTGTAAGCGTACTCTAACTTAACCCAAACTGTAAAGACAGCTTATCGAGATAAGACATGCGAACAATCAAACTTGTGCTTGATTTGCCGAGCCACCAACCTGAATTTGCTCCTTGAGCTTTTGACTGGCATGGAACGTGACCACCCGGCGTGCAGCGATGGGGATGGCTTCACCGGTGCGCGGATTGCGCCCTGGACGCGACGATTTGGTTCGAATCTGGAAGTTACCAAAGCCGGTGATCTTGACGTCGTCGCCGTTGACCAGACTACCGGAGACCAGGTCGAAAAAAGCGTCAACCATGTCTTTGGACTCGCGCTTGTTCAGGCCGATCTGCTCAAATAACAGATCTGCGAGTTGCGCCTTCGTCAGGGTTGGGGTTTCCAATGATTCAACGGCAATGTCCATGGATGATCCGCTCTTTGACAGGGGGTTAATGATCGACTCAAACACGTTGACGTGCGCCAACTTTTTGGCTCAAGGCCGCCACCACGGCAGCCACAGCCTCTTCAATTTGCAGTTCGGACAGCGTAGCATCTTGCGCGCTGAGCGTCAAACGGATGGCCATGCTTTTCTCCGGCGTCAGCTTGTGCGTGTCATCTTCCTGGGGTTTGGGCCGGTAGATGTCGAACAGCACCGCATCACGCAGGATGCCGCCGCAGGGCGCGGACCAGATGGCTTGCATCAGGGCGTTGTGAGTGACTGACTCTGCGACCAGCAGTGCAATGTCACGCTCCACCGCCTGAAAGCGCGGCACCGCCTCGAAACGCGGCACCGGGCGAGCCAGCGCTGCCGCCAGATCGACTTCGAACATGACGGGTGCCTGCACCAGCTCAAGGGACTGCCGCCATTTGGGATGCAATTCACCGACAAAGCCGACCGCCACACCGGCGCACCGTACGCGAGCACAACGCCCCGGGTGCATGGCAGGGTGAACATCAGGCTCAAAGCTCAGCCGGATAGGTGCAAACAAGGCTTCGAGGTCGCCCTTGACGTCATAGAAGTCGACTTGGCGTTCTTTAAAACTCCACCCGGGCGCATCGACCGCGCCGATAGCCACACCGGCGACACGCATGGGCTGGTCGAAACCCTGCACCGTGGTGTCGGAACTCACCACCGATGCGTCGCGCAAGAACACCCGGCCCAGCTCGAACACGCGCACGCGCTGCGCCTTGCGGTCCTGGTTGAACTTGAGCACCTGCAGCAGCGAGCCCAGCAGGCTGGAGCGCATCACGCTCATCTGGCTGGCGATGGGGTTGAGCAGCTTGATGGGCTTGGGATTACCCGCCAGCTCATGCTCCCAACGCTCGTCGACAAAACTGAAATTGATGGTTTCCTGGTAGCCCAGGGCTGCGAGTGCGTGGCGCACGGCAAACGGACTGCGCTGGTTTTCGGGGCGAAGCTTGGCCGTGATGGGCGCTTGCGGCGGCGTTTGCGGCAAGTTGTGGAAGCCGATGATGCGAACGACTTCCTCGATCAGGTCTTCTTCAATTTGCAGGTCAAAGCGGTAAGACGGCGGGATGACTTCGATGACGCCATCACCCTCGGTCACGGGCAGCCCCAGGCTGGCGAGCGCGTTGACGCATTGCGCCTGGGTGAGCGGCATGCCCAGCACCTTGATGGCTCGCGCCACGCGCAGGATCACCTTGGTGGGCTGGGGCATGGCGACCTGCTGGTCGTCGATGGGGCCGCACACGGTGGCGGGTGTGCCGCAGATGTCGAGTACCAGCTGAGTGATGCGCTCGATGTGTTCAACGGTGAGCTCGGGGTCGACGCCGCGCTCGAAGCGGTGGCCGGCGTCAGTGGAGAAGTTGAAGCGGCGCGAGCGCCCGGCGATGGCCTTGGGCCACCAAAAGGCAGCTTCGACATAGATGTTGACGGTGTCGTCTGACACGGCGGTGGCCTCGCCGCCCATGATGCCGGCCAGCGATTCGACCTGACCCGAATCGGCGATCACACCGACCTGGGCGTCGACCACGACGGTATTGCCGTTGAGCAGCTTGAGCGACTCACCCGCCCTGCCCCAGCGCACGTCAAGGCCGCCGTGGATTTTGTCAAGGTCAAAAATGTGCGAAGGCCGACCGAATTCGAACATCACGTAGTTGGAGATGTCGACCAAGGCGGTCACGCTGCGCTGGCCGCAACGCGCCAGGCGGTCGACCATCCAGGCCGGGGTGACGGCCTTGGGGTTGACACCACGAATGATGCGGCCCGAGAAACGTCCACACAAATCGGGCGCGCTGAGCTTGACCGGTAACACGTCCGTGAGGGCGCAGTGGGCCTTGGGAAAAGCCGGTGTTTTCAGGGGCGCACCCGTGAGCGCGGACACCTCGCGCGCGACGCCATAGAGGCTCAGGCAATGTGCCAGATTGGGCGTGAGCTTGAGCGTGAACAGGGTGTCGTCGAGCAGCAGATGCTCACGGATGTTTTGCCCCACCACCGCGTCAGCAGCGAGCTCGAGCAAGCCGCCATGGTCTTCGGAGAGTTTGAGTTCACGCGCCGAGCACAACATGCCGAAGCTTTCCACACCCCGCAGCTTGCCGACCTTGATCAGGAAAGGCTGGCCGTCTTCGCCAGGCGGCAACTCCGCCCCCACCATGGCGCAGGGCACCTTGATGCCAACACGTGCGTTGGGCGCGCCACACACAATGGTGAGCAGTTCTGGCTGGCCCACGTCGACCTGGCAAACGCGCAGGCGGTCGGCATTGGGGTGCTGCGCGGCTTCCTTGATTTCACCGACCACGATGTGACTGAACGGCGGCGCCACCGGTTTCAGTTCTTCAACCTCCAGACCGGCCATGGTCAGAGTTTCAGCGAGTTCAGCTGTGCTTAAAGCAGGGTTACAGAATTCACGCAACCAGGATTCAGGAAATTGCATAGTTGTTCAATCAATTCATTCTTTTAAACATGGCTTGCCGAGGGTGGCATGGTGACCTGTGTAAGCGGCGCCCTGTGGGAGCTGCGCCCTCGCCGCGATGGACCCCAAGCCCATCGGCCCGCGGCGGGCCTCCTACAGGGGGCAGGTCGGCATGGCAAATCTGGGACATGGCTGATGCGGCTCAACGGAACTGCGACAAAAAGCGGATGTCGCCATCAAAGAACAGGCGCAGGTCATTGACGCCGTAACGCAGCATGGTGAGCCGGTCCGGGCCCATGCCGAAGGCAAAACCGATGTAGCGCTCGGGGTCCAGGCCCATGTTGCGGATCACGCTGGGGTGCACCTGGCCGGAGCCGGCGACTTCTAGCCAGCGACCGGCCAGCGGGCCACTGGGAAACTGGATGTCGATCTCTGCGCTGGGCTCGGTGAACGGGAAAAAGCTGGGCCGAAAGCGCAGCACCAGGTCGGGGTTTTCAAAGAAGGTACGGCAGAAGTCGGTGAAGACGTACTTCAGGTCCTTGAAGCTGATGGCCTCGCCCACCCACAGGCCTTCGCACTGGTGGAACATGGGCGAATGGGTGGCGTCGCTGTCGACCCGGTAGGTGCGCCCGGGCGCAATGACACGGATCTCGGGCATGTCGCCGCTGTAGAGCGTGCCGTCCACCGCGCTGCCATGGGCCAGGCGGTGTTTCTTGACGTGCTGCACCGCGTGGCGGATCTGCATCGGGCTGGTGTGGGTGCGCAGCAAATTGGGGGCCGTATCACTGCCGCCTTCGACATAAAAAGTGTCGTGCATGGAGCGCGCGGGGTGGTCTTCGGGGGTGTTGAGCGCGGTGAAGTTGAACCAGTCGGACTCGATTTCCGGGCCTTGCGCCACCTCAAAACCCATGGAGCCAAAAATGGCCTCGATGCGTTCCAGCGTGATCGACACCGGGTGCAGGCCGCCGCTGCCACGCTGGCGACCAGGCAGGCTGACGTCGAGGGCTTCGGCCTGTAATTGGGCCTGGAGTTCGCGGTCGGCCAGCGCCTGGCGGCGGGCATTGAGCGCGGCTTCGATGCCTTGTTTGGCCTGGTTGATGGCCGCGCCCTGTGATTTCTTTGCCTCGACCGGCAAGGCAGCCAGACCCTTCATCAACTCGGTGATGCGGCCAGCTTTGCCCAGGTACAGGGCCTTGCTGTTTTCGAGTTCAGCAGGGGTAAGGGCCAGCTCAAAGGCGGCACGGGCTTGTTCAACAACAGCAGTCAAGTCGTTCATAAATACTCAGGAAAGCTCTGATCCAAGGAAAAAGGGCTAGCGCCTTTTCAAGCTCTAGCCCTCATCATATGATTGCAAGTGGCTATAAATTAAATAGCAACAATTACAAATATTGCAACTTAAGCAGCCAGTTTGGCCTTGACTTGTTCCACGATACCAGCAAAGGCGGCCATGTCACGGATCGCAATATCGCTGAGGACCTTGCGGTCGATCTCGATACCGGCTTTCTTCAGACCGTTGGCGAATTGGCTGTAGGTCATGCCACACTGACGGGCAGCAGCATTGATACGGGCAATCCACAACTGACGGAAGACACGTTTTTTGGTACGACGGTCACGGTAGGCATATTGCCCAGCCTTCATGACCGCTTCTTTGGCGACCCGGAAGACATTACCACGACGACCGCGGAAACCTTTTGCAAGGGCGAGAACTTTTTTGTGGCGGGCGCGAGCCGTTACACCACGTTTGACGCGAGGCATGTGAGTACTCCTTGTTCGTCGTTAATTAAATACCACGGCCTGGAAGCATCTGCGCCATGTGACCCATATTGGTCTCATGAACAGCAGTCGCACCACGCAATTGGCGTTTATTTTTAGTGGTCTTCTTGGTCAGAATGTGACGTTTGAAGGCATGACCGCGTTTAACGGTGCCACCTGGACGAACGCGGAAGCGTTTCTTCGCCGCGCTCTTGGTCTTCATTTTGGGCATTTACTGCTCCTATTACATTGTGCTCGTGAGGCGTCTGCAATCAATTTGCAGCCTTGATGGCCCCGAGCCACTTTTAAAGTGGCAAACACCTTGCGGGTGTTTGCCCCAATTCTTTACGCGCCGGCAGCAACCTCGGTCACCACTGGCTTGGCCGCAGCAATCTTCTTGCGACCGGGCGCGATCATCATGATCATCTGGCGCCCTTCGAGCTTGGGAAACTGCTCGACCAAAATCGTGTCGCCCAACTCATCGCGAATGCGGTTCAACAAGGCCATGCCGAGTTCCTGATGGGTGATCTCTCGACCGCGAAAGCGCAAGGTGATCTTGCATTTGTCGCCTTCAGCAAGAAAACGCTTGATGTTGCGCATCTTGATGTTGTAGTCGCCGTCATCGGTACCAGGGCGGAACTTGATCTCCTTGATCTCGATCACAGTCTGCTTGGCTTTGGCTTCAGCAGCTTTCTTTTGTTCCTGGTACTTGAATTTGCCGTAATCCATCAAACGACACACGGGCGGATTGGCTGTTGCAGCAATCTCGACCAGGTCCACGTCCAACTCACCCGCCATGCGCAGTGCGTCATTGATATTGACAACACCCAAGGGCTCGTTTTCAACACCAGAGAGGCGAACCTCAGGGGCCATGATTTCCCGATTCAATCGGTGTTTGCGTTCTTCGCGGTGACGGCGATCACGAAATTCGGTAGCGATGACTTAATCCTTCACAAAAACTGCCACCGGCATGGTGGCTAAAACCGGGCAATACGAACCCCTGAACAATTCAAAAATCAAAGCAATGATTTGTGGGTGACGTCAGCGGAAATTTTTTCAACAAACTCGGCTACCGACATCACGCCAAGGTCTTGTCCACCTCGGGCTCGCACTGCAACAGCACCGGAGGCCATCTCTTTGTCGCCAATGACGATCAGATAAGGCACCTTTTGCATTGAATGCTCGCGTATTTTATACGTGATTTTTTCATTGCGAAGGTCTGCCTCTACCCTAAAGCCTTGATTCTGCAGCGTTTTGACGACATCCCGGGCATATTGGGCCTGGGCGTCAGTGATATTGAGCACCTTGACTTGCACTGGCGCGAGCCAGGTTGGCAGGGCACCGGCGGTTTCCTCGATCAAAATCCCGATGAAGCGCTCCAGGCTGCCGACGATGGCACGGTGCAGCATGACCGGCCGATGGCGGGCACTGTCTTCGCCCACATAATCAGCGTCGAGGCGCTCAGGCATGGAGAAGTCAACCTGGATGGTGCCGCACTGCCAGTGGCGGCCAATGGCGTCCTTCAAGGTGTATTCGACCTTGGGACCGTAAAAAGCACCCTCGCCGGGCGACAACTCAAACTCGCAGCCCGAGGCGCGCAGGCTCTCGATGAGGGCGTGTTCGGCTTTGTCCCAGATCTCATCGGAGCCAATGCGCTGCTCGGGTCGGGTGGCAATTTTGTAAATGATGTTCTTGAAGCCGAAGTCGGCATAGACCTTTTGCAGCAACGTGGTGTAGGCCACGCATTCAGCCAGGATCTGGTCTTCAGTACAAAAAATGTGACCGTCGTCCTGGGTAAAGCCGCGCACCCGCATGATGCCGTGCAGGCCGCCGGTGGCTTCGTTGCGGTGGCACTGGCCAAATTCGCCGTAGCGCAGCGGCAGGTCGCGGTAGCTTTTCAGGCCCTGCTTGAAGATCAGGATGTGGCCCGGACAGTTCATGGGTTTGAGGGCGTAGTCGCGCTTTTCGGACTCGGTGGTGAACATGTTGTCACGGTACTTGTCCCAGTGACCGGTTTTTTCCCACAGACCCTTGTCAAGCAGTTGCGGCGCCTTGACTTCCTGGTAGCCGTTATTGCGGTAGACCTGACGCATGTACTGCTCCACGGCCTGCCAAATGGCCCAGCCCTTGGGATGCCAGAACACCATGCCGGGGGCATGGTCGTCGACGTGGAACAGGTCGAGTTCGCGGCCGAGTTTGCGGTGGTCGCGCTTTTCGGCTTCTTCGAGCATCGTCAAATGCTGCTGCAGGTCTTCTTTGGTGGCCCAGGCGGTACCGTAAATGCGCTGCAGCATTTCATTGCGATGGTCGCCACGCCAGTAGGCACCCGCCACTTTCATGAGCTTGAAATGCTTCAGCTTGCCGGTGCTGGGCACGTGCGGGCCGCGGCACAGGTCTTCAAACGCGCCTTCGCGGTACAGGCTGACGTCTTCACCGGCAGGGATGCTGGCAATGATTTCGGCCTTGTAGTGCTCGCCCAGGCCCTTGAAGTAGGCCACCGCCTCGTCGCGCGGCAGCACGCGGCGCAACACGGGCTCGTCTTTGGCGGCCAGGGCGGTCATGCGCTTTTCGATGACGGCCAAGTCTTCCAGGGTGAACGGGCGCTCGAAAGAGAAGTCGTAGAAAAAGCCGTTTTCAATGACCGGGCCAATGGTCACCTGCGCCGAGGGGAAAAGCTCTTTGACCGCGTAGGCCAGCAGGTGCGCCGTGGAGTGGCGAATGACTTCCAGGGCGTCGGCGTCCTTGGCGGTGATGATGGCCAGGCTGCTGTCTTTGTCGATAGCAAAGCTGGTGTCGACCACCTGCCCATTCACCTTGCCGGCCAAAGCCGCCTTGGCCAGGCCGGTGCCGATGGAAGCCGCCACCTCAGCCACGGTGACCGTGGCGTCGTAGTTGCGCTGAGAACCATCGGGAAGCGTGATTTGAACCATGGCAGAAAAGAGGTTTGGTTAAGTAAAAAACGCGGAAAGCTCCGCGTTTATGTGAGAGATTTTAACCGCAGTCACCCTCATGAAAAAAGGCTGGCCGCCCCCGCGAGGGAGCGCCAGCCTTTGCCCTCCTCGGGACCAGTCTTTTTTAGTGGAACTGCTCTTCTTCGGTGGAACCGGTCAGCGCCGTGACGCTGGACTTGCCGCCCTGGATCACGGTGGTGACTTCATCAAAGTAACCGGTGCCGACTTCCTGCTGGTGCGACACAAAGGTGTAACCACGTTCGCGGGCCGCAAATTCTGGCTCTTGCACTTTTTCCACATAAGCGGACATGCCACGCGCGACATAGTCTTGCGCCAGGTCGAACATGTGGAACCACATCGAATGGATGCCGGCCAGGGTGATGAACTGGTACTTGTAACCCATGGCGCCGAGTTCTTTCTGGAACTTGGCAATGGTGGCGTCGTCCAGATTTTTCTTCCAGTTGAACGATGGCGAGCAGTTGTAGGCCAGCATTTTTCCGGGGTGCTTGGCATGCACCGCCTCAGCGAATTTGCGGGCAAATTCGAGGTCGGGCGTGCCGGTTTCGCACCACACCAGGTCGGCGTAGTCGGCGTAAGCCACGGCGCGGCTGATGGCCTGGTCCAGGCCCTTGCGTGATTTGTAAAAGCCTTCGGCGGTGCGCTCACCGGTCAGGAAAGGTTTGTCGTTTTCGTCGTAGTCGCTGGTCAGCAGGTCGGCAGCTTCTGCGTCGGTGCGGGCAATCACCAGCGTGGGCACACCGCAGACGTCAGCTGCCATGCGGGCGGCAATGAGCTTCTGGCAGGCTTCGGTGGTGGGAACGAGCACCTTGCCACCCATGTGGCCGCATTTTTTGGCCGATGCCAACTGGTCTTCCCAATGCACGCCGGCAGCGCCTGCGCGAATCATGTTTTTCATCAGTTCAAAGCCGTTGAGGACACCGCCAAAGCCGGCTTCAGCGTCGGCCACGATGGGCGCGAAGTTGTCAATGTAGCCTTTGTCGCCAGCATCGATACCGCGGGAATGCTGGATCTCGTCGGCACGGCGGAAGGTGTTGTTGATGCGTTCAACCATTTTCGGCACCGAGTCCACCGCGTACAGGGACTGGTCAGGGTACATCGAAGCCGAGGTGTTGTTGTCGGCGGCGACTTGCCAGCCCGACAGATAAATGGCTTTGACACCGGCCTTGACTTGCTGCATGGCTTGACCGCCTGTGAGTGCGCCCAGGCAGTTCACGTAGTCTTCGGTGTGGAGCAGGTCCCAGAGCTTTTCAGCACCACGGCGGGCCAGGGTGTGCTCAATGGGGAATGAGCCACGCAGACGCACCACGTCGGCGGCGCTGTAACCGCGTTTGATGCCCTTCCAGCGCGGGTTGGTCGCCCAATCTTTTTCGAGTGCGGCAATTTGTTCTTCGCGGGTCATTTGGGTCATAAGAAACTCCTAGGTTGGTTAAAACAAACGGTAGTTGCGCACTCTGCACGCCACCACCTTGGTCTGTATTCTAGTCTTATATAAGACTAGAATTACTTCTTATGTCTTATATAAGACTATTATTTTTTCTTTTAAATTCAATGGCTTGCAAATAATATTTCACAATATGAAACCATTTTTTTCTACTTGATTTTGTGATGGCCACATTTATGCCATCTTGAATCCGGATTTGCCTATGGCAGTGACTTCGGGCTTGTGGGCAAGGCACGTGCATCGTCCCGGTCTGCGTCGCGCGAGCGCAAACGCTGGCACAGTGTCTGAATGATGCCGCGGGCAACCTCCACATCCTCGCTCATCAACAGATCCAGGTCTTGGCTGGTTATTCGCAGCAGCAAACTGTCGTCCAGCGCAATGACTGTGGCCGAGCGCGGCTCAGGGTCCAAAACCGCCATCTCGCCCACCACCTCGCGCTCGCCAATCAGGTTGACGCGTTCGCCATCCACCTGAACCTCCAGTTCGCCAGAGGCAACCACAAACATCGCGGTGCCAGGGTCACCCTGCTGGAATAAAACCTCACCAGCTGCAAGCCGGATTTCGGTGGCCATCATGGCGGCGTGTGCAACGTATTCTTCCCGCACGGCGGCGAACAATGCCACACTGCGCAGGATCAGCATCTTCTCAATCGTCAGCATGAACTTTCGCTCCTTTAAACCAGGGCAGCCAGACCGCGCCCAAAGTAATGTTTCCTGCAATATCTGATCGTCAGCTGGCGAATTTTCAATTCCCGAAAAAGACGCTGCACCCAAGTCAGCGGCAGCATAGATGGCGCAGGCGCGCAGCAAACTGTTTGCCTGCTCGTTCGCAGCCAAAGCGACCAACAACTCACCGATTGGTACGATCTGCCCCGGTTGGCTGCTGCCCGGCAGACCCAAAACCTTTGCCACCCGCTCGGACATACTTTCAGCCTCAATCAGCGGCAACAAAAAATGCTTGACATCGCCGCCAAGGTGACTCTCAAGCATCTCTATGACATACGACCGTCGCGCCGACTCGCCCCTGTTGTAGATGGCATAGGCTTCGTGAATATCCACTTCTGCCATGGTCAATGCCAATAGCGTGAAAACATTCTCGATACTTCGCGTCACCCGATCCTGCGCAACACACCGTAGCAATGCCAACGACACCGTTGGCTCTTGGTGCACGCTGCGCCACACGTGCAACACACCAACCACGGACTGAACCTCGGCGAGCAAAAATTCGTGCAAAATTTTTCCGTGCTCTGCCTGATAACGAACACGGCGGCGCCAAAGCGCGCGCAACAAGCAGTCGAATTCGCTGATGTTCCTGCTGTCAGGGCGCAGCTTTGTGAGGTGCCTGAGCAAACGCTGGTCAGCGGCCGAAGTGCCCATCTGCTGCAGCACTGTGAATAATGTGCAGCGCAGCGCAGACCTCGTGGTCTGTCGTTCCAGCAACCCATCGAGCGTTGGCAGCAGGGCATCGCCAACGCCAGCCAACGCGTTGATCGCAGGACGCTCCAGCGCGGGATTGTTCACGCACTCCAACATCACCGGCCATAACTTGGCCACACGGATTCCCCCGGCGGCACGAAGCGCTTCGCGTGCGACGCCGACATCAGGGTCCCGCAGTAAAGTGAGCAGTGGCCGGTAAAAATGGTCTGAGCAGGCGCGCGCCATGAGTTGTGCAGCGAAACGCCGACGCCTCGGTTCGGCTGCATGCAAATCTTCAAGCAGTGCCGGCGCAACAGCCAGAACGCCTTCAACCCCCCCATGCCGGATCAGTCCGGAACAAGCACCCAAGCGAACCCGCTCATCCGCAGAGTTCAGATAGGCCGTCAACTCCAGTACCTTGTCATCCGCGTGGGCCGCCAGCGCCTCAAGCAAGACGCCCTGAACCTCTCCGTCAGGCTCGGACGCTGCGACAGCGGCGAGCTTGTCGGTCGACACTGCCAAGCCGCTGCGCTCGGCGCGGTGCGCCATGTGCAGCCTTACATCGCGCGAGGGATGCTGCAGGAGCAACAAGGTATCGAGGTCGGTCAGAGTCATCTCCTGGCCATCCAGAACTGAGAGGCAATAGAGCACCTCGGCGGGTCGCTCACTGTGCAGGCCCTGATGCAGCATGGCGCGCGACGCGTCGTCACACAAGAAAAGATGATCGGCATTCACCTTGCGCCCGGTAATGGCCGTGCGCAGCATGCCAAGGTAACCTCGGTACTGAACGGCCACCAACCCGACCCAGACGCAAGTCAATGCGAGCACTACCCCGGTGATGCCAGCAGCGCCAAAACCCAACAGATTGATCATGGCAAACAACAACAGGCCTGCCAGACCACCCGTCAAGGGCTCAACGATACTCTCCAGCCCAGCCTGTACACGGATGCGTTGATTCGCCGGCAAGGGCTGGAACAAAGTGACAAAGGTGGTCTTGTCCAGCGTATACCGGAATGACTGGTCAATCACCTTGTTACCCACCACCAGGAGAAAGAGCAACTCCATTGATCCGTCGAGTACAGCACACAGCACGATGGCCAGCGAACCAGCCAGCAAAAAACTCGGCAAAGTCAGCAGTCCGCCACGCACACCATACCGGCGCACCAGCCACGGTCCGAGCAGCAAACTGCAGATCAGGCTGATCGTTCCAACCGCTGCCGAGTACATGCCGAGAAATGACGCCATGTCCTGCTCGCTCGGGTAACGCTTGTCCAACGCCGTGTAAAACGCGCTGTCCACCAGGAAATAGGCCATTTGACCAACGGCCACCAGCACCACCATCATCACAACATAGTTGCTTTTCCACCAGACCTCTTTGGGCAGATCGACCTCGGCTGCGTCGTCGGAAACTGCATCAGCAGGCACTTCATGTTGACGCAAAATGTGCAACACCAAGCCGATGCCCACCGCCACACCCAACGCCGAAAACAAGAACAAATCAGCCACAGACAGCCAACTCAGCAGCAATGGCGTGCTCAAACCACAAACAATGATTGCAACCGGTTCGCCCGCACTGATAAAGCTGAACCTGCGCTTGCCCTGGCGCAAATTCATCAGCTGACTGGACAAGCCCCACAACAGCAGAGACGACAGAACAAACTCGATTTCAAAATAAACCATGGTGGCGGCCACGACCGAGGGGATGCCCAAACCCAATCCCAGTCGAAACAGCACCAGCGTAACGAGTTGTGCCACGAGCGTTCCCACAAGCAAGGCGCGCAAACTCACGCGGCGTTCTGCGTACATATACAGAAAACCCGCCAGTGGCACACACAGCGCCTGTGCCAGATAAGCCCAGGGAATGGCTGCCGCACCGAACTCTTGAATGAACAGGGTGTGGGCAGCCGTCTGGGTGTAAACGCGCGGAACCCCCGCAACAAAGAACGAGAGCGCAAACAGCAAGACCGTCAGGCGAACCTCGGCCGACAACGCCGAAAAACGCCATCGCGGCGCGAGTGCTTGAAGACGGCTACCGTTGATTCTCACATCGTGGCCTCAAGCGGCTTGGCAACAGCGTGACCGCAACAATGCAACGGGGTTTGACATGGCGGGATTTGTTGGCCTCAGACCGGACTGTCGATGCGGATCCAGGTGGTCTTGGTTTCGGTGTACTTGTCAAATGCGTGCAGTGATTTGTCGCGCCCCACCCCGCTTTGCTTGTAGCCGCCAAAAGGCACGGTGATGTCGTCTTCGTCGTATTGGTTGACATGGACCGTGCCGGCGCGCAGCGCGCGGGCCACACCGTGTGCCTTGTTGATGTCACGCGTCCACACTGCTGCCTGCAGACCGTAGATACTCTGGTTGGCCTGGCGCACGACTTCTGCCGTGTCAGTGAACGACAGCACCGAGAGCACCGGGCCAAAGATTTCTTCGCGGGCAATGGTCATGTCTGGCGTGACGCCGGCAAAGATGGTGGGTTGCACGTAGCAGCCACCGGTGTCCACCAGCGCCTGTTCGCCCCCGGCCAGCAGGGCTGCGCCCTCCTGCTTGCCCAGCGCGATGTAGCGCAGCACCGAGTTCATCTGCGTCTGGTCGACGATGGCGCCCATCACGGTGTCGGGCGCGAGCGGATTGGCTGGTGCGTAGCCAGGCACCAGTGCCAGCGCTTTTTCCAGAAACTGATCGCGAATGCTGGCCTCGACAAACAGGCGTGAGGGTGCGTTGCAGCTTTCACCCTGGTTGAAGAAAATGCTGCCCACAGCGGCTTCGACCGCCTTGTCCAGATCCGGGCAGTCAGCAAAGACGATGTTGGGCGACTTGCCGCCGAGTTCGGTCCAGGCGCGTTTGAGGTTGCTTTGCCCGGCCATCACATGAATCTGCTTGCCGACGCGCGTTGAGCCGGTAAAGGCAATGCAGTCCACATCCATGTGTAGCGCCAGCGGTGAGCCAGCTTCAGGGCCAAAGCCTGGCACCACATTGAACACGCCGGGTGGCAGGCCGGCTTCCAGCGCGAGTTCAGCCAGGCGCAGCGCCGTCAGCGGGGACTTTTCACTGGGCTTGAGGACCACCGAATTGCCGGCGGCCAGCGCCGGGGCGATCTTCCAGGCGGCCATGATCATGGGGTAGTTCCAGGGCACGATCACGCCAACCACCCCCATGGGCTCGCGCTGGATCAGCGCCAGCGCAGTACTGGCGGTGGGCGCGATTTCGTCGTAAATCTTGTCCACCGCCTCGCCATACCAGCGCAGGCAATTGGCGGCACTGTTGACGTCGACACTGCGCGCATATTTGATGGGCTTGCCCATGTCGAGTGTCTCCATGCGCGCGAGTTCATCGGCATGGGCCAGCAGCTGATCAGCAAATTTGATCATGACGCGCTTGCGCGCCGCCGGGGCCAGACCGCACCAGCGCTTGTCGTCAAATGCGGCCCGTCCCGCCGCGACGGCTGCATCCACATCGGCCTGGCCGCAACGCGCCACGGTGGTGAGCAGGCGGCCATCCACGGGCGAGATGCAGTCAAAGGTCTGGCCGTCTCGGGCAGGCACGCGCGACCCATTGATCAGGGCCCGGCCGTCATATATCGGTGTTGTCATGTCAAACTCTCAAAAATAGAGGCGCCCGCCACCCTGAGGCAAGACGCCAAAAAAAGCTACCGGGCCTGCAGTGCAGCCAGTTCGGCCCGCGTGGCGGCTGCGATCTCACGCTCGCGGCGCCGGGTCTGGCGTGCCACCCAAACGCTGTAAGCAATGACCACCACCGTGACCGACACAATCAGCAGCGTGGCCGCTGCGTAAATGGTCGGATTGATGCCGCGCCGGGCATAACCAAAGATGACTTGCGGCAGCGTGTTGACGCCGGGCCCTGACAAAAATTCGGCAATCACCACATCGTCAAACGAGAGCGTGAAGGCCAGCAGGTAGGCAGCAAAAATGGCCGGCAGGATGTTGGGCATGGTGATCAGAAAGAACACCTGAAAGGGCTTGGCGCCGAGGTCCATGGCGGCTTCTTCGATGGCGCGGTCCATTTCCAGCAAACGCGACTGAATCACCACCATGCCGTAGGCCATGCCCAGCAGGGTGTGCCCCAGCACAATCGTCAGCATGCCGCGCTGCGGCCAGCCGAAGGCGTTTTGCACCCCCACCATGAGTAACAGCAAAGACAGGCCAATCACCACCTCGGGCATCACCAGCGGGGCGTTGACCATGCCTGAGAACAGCGTGCGCCCGGGAAAGCGGCGGTAGCGCACCAGCACAAAGGCGGCAAACGTGGCCAACACGGCCGAGGCCACGCCAGCGGCCGTGGCGATCTTGAGCGAGAGCCAGAAACCGTCAACGATCTTGGTGTCGCGCGTGAGCGCTTCATACCAGCGCAGCGAAAAGCCGGTGAAAACGGCATCCTGGCGCGTGCTGTTGAAAGAGAACACGATCATGAAGCACAGCGGCAGATACAGGAACAGGAAGGTCAACCCCAGCCACAGTTTGCCGAAATGACGACTCAGGAATTGCTTCATGGGGTGGCCTCAGGCTTTGGGTTCGGCTGCATCGCCGGTGTAGTGGTAATAGATGGCCAGCGGCACCACGATCAGGCCGATCATGACCACCGCCAGCGCCGTGGCGCGCGGCCAGTTGTTGCTGCTGAACATCTCGTCCCAGACCACCCGACCGATCATGATGTTTTCGGGGCCGCCCAGCAGCGACGGGATCACAAACTCCCCCACCGACGGAATGAACACCAGCATGAAGCCGGCGATGATGCCCACTTTGGACAGTGGCACCGTGACCAGCCAGAACGCCTTGAAGGGCGAGGCACCCAGGTCGTGGGCCGCCTCCAGCAACCTGAAGTCCATCTTGACCAGGTTGGCATAAAGCGGCAGCACCATGAAGGGCAGGTAGACGTAGGTCATACCCACCAGCATCGAGACGTCGGTGTAGAGCATCTGGATGGGTTCCTCAATCACGCCCAAAGCCATCAGCAGCTGATTGATCACGCCCTGGTCGGCCAGAATGCCTTTCCAGGCATACACCCGCAGCAAAAAAGATGTCCAGAACGGCAGCATCACCATCATCAGCAAGGCCGGGCGCACACTGGGTTTGGCGCGGGCAATGAAATAGGAAAACGGGTAACCAATCACCAGGCAAAGGAGCGCCGTGCACAGCGCGTACCAGATCGAGCGCAGATAGGCCTCGATGTAAATGGTCTGAAACAGCGCGCCACCCTCACCGGTGCGAAAAATCGACCAGTAGTTTTCGTACTTGAGCTTGAGCAAGCCGGTGGCTGAGTCCCAAATCGGTTTGAACGGCGAAATGTCATTGCCCATGTCGACAAAGCTGATGTACAGCAGAATCAGAAACGGGAACAGAAAAAACAGGATCAGCCAGACAAAGGGCACGCCGATGACAAAGCGCTTGCCGGGCATGGTCAAACTTGAAAGACCCATGGCGGCTCCTCAGTCGCGCAGCACAATGCCGGCACCGTCATGCCACCAAAAAAACACATCATCTTCCCAGGTGATGTTGCTGAGCTCGTGGCGCGAGGTGTTGGCCTCGGTGATCTTCACCCGGGTACCGTCCGAGGCCTGGACGATGAAGGAGTTGTAGGAGCCGAAATAGGCAATTTCCTTGACTTTGCCCGAGAACAGGTTAAGCGCCAAGTCGGGCCGCTCCTTGCTGATTTCAATTTTCTCGGGACGCACCGCAATGGCCACCGGCATGTGCAGCGCGCCGCTGACGCCGTGGCCCACATGAATCTCGCCAATGGCAGTCTGCACCGCGCAACGGTCAGGCTGGTCGACGCTGAGCTTGCCGTCGAACAGGTTGACGTTGCCAATAAAGTCGGCCACAAAACGGTTGGCCGGGTGCTCATAAACCTCTTCAGGTGAGCCCACCTGCAGCACCCTGCCCTTGCTCATGACCGCAATGCGGCCCGCCATGGTCATGGCTTCCTCTTGGTCGTGGGTCACCATGACACAGGTCACACCCACTTTTTCAATGATGTTGACGAGTTCAAACTGGGTTTGCTCGCGCAGTTTTTTGTCCAGCGCGCCCAGCGGCTCGTCCAGCAGCAGCACCTTGGGTTTCTTGGCCAAACTGCGTGCCAGCGCCACCCGCTGCTGCTGGCCGCCCGACAGCTGGTGTGGCTTGCGCTTGGCATAGGGCGTGAGTTGCACCAGGTCGAGCATCTCACCGACACGTTGCTTGATGTCACTCTTGGGCAGGCCTTCGCGCTTGAGGCCAAAGGCAATGTTTTCCCAGATGTCCAGGTGCGGAAACAAGGCATAGGACTGGAACATCATGTTGAACGGGCGCTCATACGGCGCCAGCTTGGCCACGTCCTGACCGCCGAGCAGGATGCGCCCGGAAGTGGGGGTCTCAAAACCCGCCAACATGCGTAACAGCGTCGATTTGCCACACCCCGAACTGCCCAGCAAGGCAAAAATTTCGCCCTGGTTGATGGACAGATTGACTTCGTCGACCGCCAAGGCTTCATCAAAGCGCTTGACCAGCTTTTCGGTCACGAGATAGTCTTTTTTGGTACCGGCATCGGCCATGGTCAACCCTCTGGTTAAGCACTACGCATCACATAAAAAGGGCTGCTCATACCTTGGGTACAAACAGCCCTTTGGCTTGCTCACATCAGGGCTTTACTTGCCTTTTTTGAAGCTGTTGTAGGCGTTGGCCATGGCTTCACGGGATTCGTTGCTGAAGCTGCTCGGCGGGATCATCTTGGCAAAGTAATCAGCTTCGACAAAGATGGTCTTGTTACCGGCAATTTCAGGGTTCACCAGCGGCACGCCAGCCTTGTTGGCCGTGGGGTAGTTCATCTCGTTGCTCATGAGCGCGGCATTTTCGGCACGCAGGTAGAAGTCGATGAAAGCGTGGGCGTTATTTGGGTGCTTGGCGTCCTTGGTGATGGCCATGGTGTCAAAGAAGATCAGCGCGCCGGTGCTGGGCAGCAGCGATTCGATCTCGTCCTTGGACTGGTTCTCCTTGGCACGTGCTGCGGCAATGTTGATGTCACCCGACCAGCCAATCGCCACACAGGCTTTGCCACCGGCAATGTCGTCGATCATGGTCGAGCTGAAGATGCGAACGTCCTTGCGCACCTTGGCCAGCATCTCGGTGGCCAGTTTGTAGTCAGCGGGGTCATTGGAATAAGCGTCCTTGCCGATGTAGTGCAGCGCCACGGGAATGATTTCGGTGGGTGAATCCAGGTAGGCAATGCCGCAGGACTTCAGCTTGGACGTGTATTCAGGCTTGAACACCAGGTCCCAGGCGTTTTCCGGCATCGGTGTCTTGCCGAGGGCCTTGGCCACTTTGGTCTTGTTGATGCCAACTGTGGTGAAGCCCCAGGCCCAGGGCACCAGGTGCTTGTTGTCGGGGTCGGTCTTGGCGGCCAGCGTGGCCATGATGGGGGCGTCGAGATTGCTCAGGTTCGGAATCTTGGACTTGTCCAGCGGCTGCAGCAGGCCGCCTTCAATTTGCGGCTTGGCAAAGACCGAGCCTGGCACCACGATGTCGTAACCCGAGTTGCCCGCCACCAGTTTGGCATGCAGGGCCTCGTTGGTCTCGAAGGTGTCGTAGTTCACCTTGATGCCGGTTTCTTTCTCAAAGGTGGCGATCATGCCCTCTGGCACGTAATCGGCCCAGTTGTAAATGTTGAGTACTTTTTCTTCAGTGTTGACAGGCGCGGGTGCCGGGGCACTCACCACCGGGGCCGGAGCGACCGCAGGTGGCTCCTCTTTTTTGCCACAACCGGCCAGAACGATGGCGGACAGCGCAAACGACCAAAGGTATTTTTTCATCATGAAAACACTCCGATAAAGAGAAAAAGGAAAAAGGGAAACCTTAGTTTAAGCCTAGCAAAAACCAGACCAGGCAAATTTTTCAAACGAGCGCTTAAATCAAGCCTTTTTGGGTCAATTCCTGTTGTGTCAGGTCCAAAGCCTGCCTGATCAGGCGCATCAGTTCGTCAATATCGGCATGGGTCACGGTCAAAGGGGGTGCAATGATCATGCGGTCGCCCACGGCACGCATGATCAAGCCATTTTCAAAACAATGGCGTCGGCACATCATGCCAACCGACAACTCTTCGGCAAAACGCTCGCGGCTGGCTTTATTTTTGACCAGCACCAGGCCAGCCGTCAGACCGCAGGTTTCAGCCACACCGACCAGGGGGTGCGTCGCGATGGCTTCGAAGCATTGCGCCAGGTATGGGCCGGTGTCGTCCCTGACACGTTGCGGCAGCTGTTCGCTTTCCATGATGTCGAGGTTGGCCAGCGCCACGGCGCAGGCGACCGGGTGGCCGCTGTAGGTGTAACCGTGGTTGAACTCACCGCCTTTTTCAATCAGCATCTGGGCCACACGGTTGCCCACCATGACGCCGCCCAGCGGAATGTAGCCGCTGGTGACAGCCTTGGCAAAGGTCACCAGATCAGGTTTGTAGCCAAATTTTTCATAGGCAAACCAATGGCCCAGGCGACCAAAGGCACAAATCACCTCATCGCTGATCAACAAAATCCCGTATTTGTCGACGATGCGCTGGATCTCCGGCCAGTAGCTGGCTGGCGGAATGATGACACCGCCGGCGCCCTGGATCGGTTCGGCAATGAAAGCGGCCACCTTGTCGGCGCCCAGCGCCAGGATTTTTTCTTCCAGCCAGCCTGCGGCGCGCAATCCAAATTCGTCAGCAGTCTCGCCGGGCAAGCCATTCTCGAAAAAGTACGGTTGCTCGATGTGCGTGATGTTGGGAATGGGCAGATCGCCCTGCGCGTGCATGCCGCTCATGCCACCCAGCGAGGCCCCGGCCATGGTGCTGCCGTGGTAAGCATTGACGCGACCGATGATGACCTTGCGCTGCGGCTGGCCAGCCAAGTCCCAGTAGCGGCGCACCATGCGCACGTTGGAGTCGTTGCTCTCAGACCCGCTGCTTGAATAAAACACATGCTCGAAAGTGCGGTCGCCCACCTTGGGCGCCAGCGCGGCCAGGCGCGTGGCCAACTTGACGGCGGGCACGTTGGTGGTCTGAAAAAAACTGTTGTAGAACGGCAGCGTCATCATCTGGTCATAGGCGGCTTGCGCCAGCGCCTGGCGGCCATAGCCCACATTGACACACCACAAGCCACTCATGGCATCAAGCAATTTTTTGCCTTCGGAATCCCAGATGTAGATGCCTTCGGACTTGACAATCACGCGTGCACCGCGCGTGGCCAAGTCGCCGTGGTCGGTGAACGGATGGATGAAATGGGCGCTGTCCAAGGCCTGGATTTCAGGTGTGGACAGGGCCTGGGAAGCGATCAAAGCGGTCATGGTGGCGATCCTCGAGTCAACGATGAAAGGAATTAATGTGCAGCGCCTTACACATGCAACAGCAGGTGCTCGCGCTCCCAGGGCGAGATCACTTTCATGAACTCGTCAAATTCAAGTTCCTTGATCTCCGAGTACACGGTGATGAACTCCTTGCCCAGCACCTCGTGCAGGTCAGATTCCCGGCGCAGCCAGTCCAGCGCCTCGCCCAGGCTGCGCGGCAGCGCGTAGGGCGACAGGTAGGCGTCGCCCTTCATCTCGGGCTTGGGTTTGATCTTGTTCTTGAGCCCCAGGTAGCCACAGGCCATGGTCATGGCGAGCGCCACATAGGGGTTGGCGTCGGCACCAATCACGCGGTTCTCGACCCGGCGCGCCTCGGGCGATGAAATCGGCGAGCGAATGCCCACGGTGCGGTTGTCGTAGCCCCACTCGATATTGATCGGGGCGGCAGTGTTGCGCGACAGGCGCCGGTAGCTGTTGACATAGGGTGCCACCAGCACCATGGCCGCCGGAATGTAGCGCTGCAGGCCGCCGATGTAATGAAAAAACGCTTCGGACGGCGTGCCGTCCGGGTTGCTGAAAATGTTTTTTCCGGTGGTCACATCCAGAATGCTCTGGTGCACGTGCATGGCGCTGCCGGGTTCGCCTGCTATCGGCTTGGCCATGAAGGTGGCGTACATGTCGTGACGCAGCGCAGATTCACGCACGGTGCGCTTGAAAAAGAAAACCTCGTCGGCCAGGCCCAGCGGCTCGGAATGGAAGAAATTGATCTCCATCTGGCCGGCACCGATTTCGTGAATCAGCGTGTCGACGTTGAGCTCCATCTTGTCTGAAAAATCGTAGATTTCCTCGAACAGCGGGTCGAACTCGTTGACAGCATCGATGCTGTAAGCCTGGCGCGAAGTCTCGCTGCGGCCACTGCGGCCAATGGGCGGGCGCAGCAGCGTGTTGGGATCGGTGTTGCGGGCGGTGAGGTAAAACTCCAGCTCGGGGGCCACGATGGGTTTGAGGCCCTCGGCGGCAAACAGGTCACAGACCCGGCGCAACACGCTGCGCGGCGCGAACGGCACCATGTTGCCCTTGTGGTCAAAACAATCGTGAATGACCTGCGCGGTGGGGTCGGAAGCCCAGGGCACGATGCGCACGGTCGATGGGTCCGGGCGCAACTGCATGTCCTTGTCGGTGGGGTCGATCACGTCGTAATAGGGGCCGCTCTCGGGAAATTCCCCGGTGACCCCCATGGCCACCACCGACTGCGGCAGGCGCATGCCGCGGTCTTCGGTGAACTTGACGCGCGGCAAAATCTTGCCGCGGGCCACACCGGTCAGGTCGGGCACCAGGCACTCCACCTCGGTCACGCGGCGTTCGTTGAGCCACTGCTCCAGATCGTTGAAATTCATTGACTTCTTGGCATTCATTATTTGCTCCGGGGTGAAACTTGGCACCCATTTTGCGCGATGTTGTCGGGACCATTGTGGGCGAAGAATTGGTTCACAATCAGGGCCATTTAAACCTTGGCCTTGGTGCCAATTTTGCGTCACTTTCGTAACGACATGCTCTCAGAATTGTTGCTGACCGAAATCGCCCGCCTGAACCCACCCGCCCGGTTGCCGCTGCACCGCCAGCTGTACGAGGCGCTGCGCCGTGCCATTCTGGACGGCAAACTGGCCGCCGGCGAGCGCCTGCCCTCCAGCCGCGACCTGACGCAAGACCTTCAACTGTCGCGTAACACCGTGGTTGCGGCCATCAACCAGCTGACCGTGGAGGGCTACCTGGTCAGTCACATCGGCAGCGGCACCTTTGTCAGCGACAACGTGCCCCGGTTGCCGATGCAAGCGCACCGGGGGGCACCCAGCGGGCAGGCCACCCTGTCGGCGCGCGGCCTGGGTTTGAGCGGCAGCTTTTGCGCCACCGACCTCGAAATCCAACCCTTCACACCGGGCATTGCCGACTTCAGTGCGTTTCCGGTGGGCGTGTGGCAACGCCTGCAAAACAAGCACTGGCGCATGACTTACCCCCAAATGCTCGACTACAGCAGCTCCGGCGGCTACGCGCCGCTGCGCCGCGCCGTGGCCGACTACCTGCGGGTGTTTCGCAGCGTGCCGCTGGACCTGGAGCAAGTCATCATCACCAGCGGCACGCAAGAGTCGCTGGTGCTGTGCGCCCAGCTGCTGGCCAACCAGGGCGATGCCGTCTGGCTTGAAGACCCGGCCTACTGGGGCGCCGTCAAGGCCTTCATGGCCACGGGGCTTGCGCTGCACGCGGTGCCAGTGGATGAGCAGGGTATTGCACCCCAGCCTGCGGATGACGCCACGCCGCCAAGGCTGATCTACGTCACGCCGTCGCACCAGTACCCCACCGGCGCCGTGATGTCGCTGACCCGTAGGCATCACCTGCTCACGCTGGCACGCCAGCACCAGGCCTGGATCCTGGAGGACGATTACGACAGCGAGTTCCGCTTTAGCGGCCCGCCCATTTCGTCGCTGGCCGGGCTCGACACCGACCAGCGCGTGATCTACCTCGGCTCGTTTTCCAAGGTGCTTTACCCCGGGCTCAAGCTCGGCTACATGGTGGTTCCCAAGGGCCTGGCCGCCGCCTTCAAGCGCGCCCACTACGACCTCAACCGCCCCGGCCAGATGCCGGTGCAGGCCGCGCTGGCCGAGTTCATCGAGATGGGGCATTTCGCCAGCACCTTGCGCCGCGCCCGGCAAAGCTACGCGCAGCGCCGCGCCAGCCTGCTGGCCGCACTGCAGCCTTGCCTGGGGCCGCTGGCCCAAATCACCGGGGCCGAGCAGGGGCTGCACCTGTGCCTGCGCCTGCCTGATACGCTGGACGACAAGGCGCTGGCGCAGCAGCTTGGCAAACTCGGGCTGACGGTGCGCCCGCTGTCAAGCTATTGCCTCAAGCAGACCCGGCTGCGCGGCCTGATCATTGGCTACGGCTACGCGCCGCTGGCAGAGATCGAACACTTTGGGCCGCTGCTGACCCTGACCATCATCAACGCCCTGTCACGCAAACCCACGTCACCATGACCACTCACACCACTGAGGCCAGTGCGCCTTTGTTCAAGCCCGGCTTTATGGTTTTGCACGGCAACCGCCTGGAAGACCTGCGCGACCTGCTCAGCAAATTCCTGGGCACCCAGCCCTTGCCACCCTTGACACCCGAGGTGATCCTGGTGCAGAGCAACGGCATGAAGCACTGGCTGGAGATGGCGCTGGCCGACGACAGCGCTTTAGGCATTTGCGCCGCCACCCGGCTGGAACTGCCCAGCGGCTACCTGTGGCAGGTCTACCGCAGCGTGCTGGGCGCAGATGCGGTGCCGGCGCACATGCCGTTTGACAAGAGCCATCTGGTCTGGCGCCTGATGCGCCTGCTGCCCGTGTTGGCGGCCAGCCAGACGGTGTATGCGCCGCTGCAGCGCTACCTGACGCAGGATGCCGATGGCCGCAAGCTCTACCAATTGGCGCTGCAGGTGGCGGATGTGTTTGATGCTTACCAAAGCTACCGCGCCGACTGGCTAGCCGACTGGGCGACCGGACACGACCTGCTGCGCGGCCACGATGGCCAGCCCGGCGCGCTGGCAGACGCCCACGCCTGGCAAGCCCAACTGTGGCGCGACATCCGGGCCGATGTGGGGCCCACGCTGGCCGATGCCTCACGCGCCAGCGTGCATGCCCGCTTCATGGCCGCACTCCAGGCGCAGCTGGCGCCCTACCAGGCCACCGGTCAGCGCCCGCCCGGTTTGCCGCCACGCCTGGTGGTGTTTGGCATCTCATCGCTGCCGATGCAAACCGTCGCGGCGCTGGCACAACTCGGGCAGTTCTGCCAGGTGCTGATGCTGGTGCAAAACCCGTGTCAGTATTACTGGGGCGACATCGTGGCCGGCCACGACCAGTTGCGGTCTCAATTGCGCCGCCGGCAAGCCGCCAGACCGGTGGCCAGCGACAGCCACCCGCTGCTGGCCTCGTGGGGCAAGCAGGGGCGCGACTACCTGCATCTGCTGGATGACTTTGACAACGTGGCGCAGTACCGCCAGGGCATGCACCGGGTGGATTTTTTTGCCGACCCGGCTGCCGGGCAAGACGCCCCAACGCTGTTGAACCAGCTGCAATCGGGCATTTTGAACCTTGAGCCAGCCCACAACGCGCTTGACGTCAAACGCGACGTGCTGCCAGATGACCACAGCATCCGCCTGGTGACCTGCCACGGCGCACAGCGCGAAGTTGAGGTGTTGCATGACCGGCTGCTGGCCTGGTTCGACGCCGACCCGGCTTTGATGCCGCGGGATGTGATGGTCATGGTGCCCGACATGGCCGCCTTTGCACCGCACATTCAGGCGGTGTTTGGCCGCTTTGCCACGGGGCAGGTGCGGCATGTTCCGTATTCGGTGGCAGACACCACGCCGCGCCAGTCGCCGCTGGTGCAGGCGCTGGAGCAGCTGTTGTCACTGCCCAACGCCCGGGTGTCGCTGGCCGACTGGCTGGGGCTGTTTGAAGTGGCGGCTGTGCGCCAGCGTTTTGGCCTGGATGCGGCCGATGTGGCGCTGCTGCACGACTGGCTGGCCCAGGCCGGGGTGCGCTGGGGCCTGGACGCCCAGCACCGAATGGCCTGGGGCGTGCCACCCGGCGTGCCGGGCCTGGACCAAAACACCTGGGCCTTTGGTCTGCGGCGCCTGCTGTTGGGGTATGCCGTGGGCGCCGGTGCGCCCTGGGGCAACACCTTGCCACAGGCAGCGCTGAACGGGCTGGACGCCAGCGTGATCAGTGCCCTGTTGGATTGGGTCGACGCGGTCAACCAGACCCTGCTTGAACTATCGGAGAGCAAGCCACCCGCCCAATGGGGGTTGACTCTGGCCGGCATTGTGGAACGCTTCTTTTTGGCCGCTGATGACGCCGATGAGCGCCTTATCCAGCGCTGCCTGGCGCCGCTGGAGCCGTGGCTGCAAGCCTGCGAGGCGGCGCAGCTTGAGACCCCGCTGCCGCTGGACGTGGTGCGCGAGTTTTGGCTGTCGCAGATTGAAGAAAGCAGTTTGCAGCAGCGCTTTTTTGGCGGCGGTGTGCAGTTTGGCACCCTGATGCCGATGCGCTCCATTCCGTTCAAGGTGATTTGCCTGCTGGGCATGAACGACGGCGATTACCCGCGCCAACAAGCCGCGCGCGACTTTGATTTGATGGCGCAGAGCTGGCGCGCAGGTGACCGCTCACGCCGCGAGGACGACCGCTACCTGTTTCTCGAAGCCCTGCTGTCGGCACGGCAAAAGCTCTACATCAGCTGGCAAGGCCACCGCGCCACCGACAACAGCGCGCAACCGCCCTCGGTGCTGGTGGCGCAATTGCTGGACTACCTGCGGATGGGCTGGCAGGGCGCCCCCGAGCCACAGCAGCAACCACTGCAGGCCTTCTCGGATGCTTATTTTTTACAGGATTCGCCCTTTGAGAGCTACGCCCACGACTGGGCGCGGGTGCATGAACAGACCGTCATTGCGAGCGAAGTGAAGCAATCCATGACCGCTGAATGCATGGATCGCCACGCTACGCTCGCGATGACTACTCAAGGTTCGGATGCGGCGCCAGACCACTTGACGCTGGCCGACTTGCGCCAACTGCTGCGCCAGCCGGTCGAGGTGTTCTTCAAGTCGCGCTTGCGGGTCCGGCTTGACACGGTCGACGAGCTGGAGCAGTCCGAAGAACCCTTCACGCTCAATGGGCTTGAACAGTACCAGGCCGGCCAGACGCTGCTGGACGCCGCCGATCTGCCCCGGGCTCTGGAACACATGCGGCTCTCGGGCCAGTTGCCAATGGCCGCCTTTGGCCAGCGCCTGGCCACCGAGTTGCAAACCAAGGCGCAGGTGGTGCTGAACCGGCACGGTGAATGGACACTGCGCTACCCCGAACCGCTGCCTGCGCAATCCATTGACCTGCAGCTGGCCGGTGTCACCCTGACGGGCACGCTGGCGGGGCTGTGCCGCGGCGATGCCGGCTGGCTGCAACTCAACCAGCGCGTGGGCGCCGTGCTGGAGGGCGACAAAGAAGCGCGCACGGCACGCGTGCATGTGGTGCTTGGCCTGTGGCTGCAGCACCTGGCGGCCTGTGCCAGCGCCTTGCCGCTGACCAGTGTGCAACTGGGGCTGGACGGCCAGGTGGTCTTTGCCCCCCTGCCCCAGGCCGACGCCTTGGGCCTGTTGCAAGGGCTGGTCACGGCCTACCTGGCGGCCTGGGCGCGCCCGCTGCCGGTGGCCTGCAAAACTGCCTGGGCCTACCTGCAAGCGCAGGCGCAAGCGGCCCGGCTGGCCGAGACCAAGCCCGACAAAGTCCCCAAAGACCCGCATGAGGCAGCCCAGACCGTGTTTGAAGGCGCGCGCCATGGCGGCGAACGCCACGAGTCAGCCTACCTGGCACGGGCATTTGAGAGTTATGACGACATCGAGGCCGAGTTGCCCGACTGGGCCGAGCATCTTTATGGCGACATGGCACGCCACATTCGACTGACACCCAACGAGGCCGACCAGCCATGAACCAGCCCCCCACGGATTTGCCAAGCACGGCACCCGCCGTCAAAAAGCTTGACCCGCTGACCCTGCCGCTCACTGGTCTGCAGGTGATCGAAGCCTCGGCCGGCACCGGCAAGACCTGGACGCTGGCGGCGCTGTATGTGCGCCTGGTATTGGGTCATTTGCCCGGCGGCAGCGATGTCAGCCTAGGCTTGTACCCGCCACAAATCCTGGTCATGACTTTCACCGATGCCGCCACGGCCGAGCTGCGCGGGCGCATCCGGGCGCGCCTGTCGCAGGCGGCGCGCTACTTTCATCACGGCGAGCAAGCCGGCCTTGACGCGGATGATTTTTTGCGTGCACTGTACGCCGAGACAGATGCCGCACAACGGCCGGCCTGCGCCGAACGGCTCGACGTGGCCGCCCAGTGGATGGATGAGGCCGCCATCTTCACCATCCACGGCTGGAGCAGCCGAATGCTCAAGACCCATGCCTTTGACAGCGGCAGCCTGTTCCAGCAGAGCCGTGTTGAAGACAGCGCGCGGCTCAAACTGGTGGCCGTGCAAGACTATTGGCGCAAGTGGTTTTACCCGCTGTCGGTTGAGCAAATTTGGGCATTGCAGGCGGTGGGCAACACCCCGCAAGATTTACTGGACCAACTCGGCCCGCGCTGGACCCTGGCAGACAAGGCACCCCAGCCAAGCCCTGCACCCGAGCTGGCGCCCGATGTGATCATTCAGGCATGGGAAACCTGGCAGCACCAGCAGCAGGCGCTGGCCTCCAGCGCTCGGCTTGGCTGGACGCCGGAACTGGTGGCGCGGGTCAATGAGGCTGCCGCGCGCAAAGCCATCAAGGGCTACCGCGCCGACTGGCTGACGGGCTGGCTGGAACAAATGGCAGCCTGGCAGCAAGCTGAGTCCATCAAGCTCGACACGCTGCAGCGTTTTGCCACGTCGCGCCTGCTGGAAAAAGGCTGGGCTGAGGCCGCGCAACACCGTGCTTTTGCCCACATTGAGGCCCTGTGCGAGCACCTTGCCACAGAGCCCCCGGTGACTGAGCAGCTGCTGGCCCACGCCGCCCATGAGGTAGGCGCCGCCTACGCACGAGCCAAGGCCCGCCTGGCCCAGTTCGACTTTTCTGACTTGCTGCAAAACCTGTACCACGCGCTGCAGGCCCCGAATGGCCGCCTGGCAGAGGCCATTCGCCAGCAGTTTCCGGTGGCGCTGGTCGACGAGTTTCAGGACACCGACCCCTGGCAATACGGCGCGCTGTCCAAAATCTATGGCAACGCTGAAGACGCGAGCCAGGCCACCGGCTTGATCATGATTGGCGACCCCAAGCAAGCCATTTACAGCTTTCGCGGCGCCGACCTGGCCACCTACTTGGGCGCCCGCCAGCAAGCGCAGGCCATTCACACGCTGTCGGGCAACTTTCGCTCCACGGCAGGCGTGGTGGCGGCGGTGAACCATGTGTTTGCGCACGCGGCCAAACCTTTTGGCGACGTGCCTTATGAAATCGTGACCGCCTGCAACCCCCATGTGCTGCCGCTGCAAGTGGCGGGCCAAACCCAGGCGGCCATGACCGTCTGGCAGCTGCAACACGCCAAAATGCCGCGCAAGCCGGTGCTGCTGCGGCAACTGGCCGAGGTTTTTGCCACACAAATGGTGGGCTTGCTCAATGCGGGTGCGGCCCGGCCCGGCGCCATGGCGGTGCTGGTGAAGAACTGGGTGGAGGCGCGCGCCATTCGCACTGCGCTCTCAAACCGCGGCGTGCGCAGCGTGTATTTATCGGAGCGCGACAGTGTGTTTGCCACCGCGCAGGCCACCGACCTGTGGCGTATTTTGCGCGCCGTGGCCCAGCCGCGTGATGCCCAATACATTCGGGCCGCGCTGGCAACCGCGCTTTGGGGCCTGCCCTGGCGCGAGCTGGAAAACCTGTTTCATGACGAAGTGGCTTGGGACGACTTGAGCGAACGTTTTCATGGCTGGCAACTCGTCTGGCAGCGCCAGGGCTTTTTGCCGATGCTGCACCAGTTGCTGCATGCGCAGTCGATCCCCAAGCGGCTGCTGAACCAGGGTGACCCCACCAGCACGCAGGGCGAGCGCCAGCTGACCAACCTGCTGCACCTGGGCGATTTACTGCAAAACGCCAGTCTGGGTTTGCAGGGCGAAGGCGCCCTGCTGCGCTACCTGGAAGACCAGTTGCGCGACCCGCAAGCCAGCGGCGACACCGCGCAATTGCGCCTTGAGAGTGATGCCGATCTGGTGCAGGTGATCACCCTGCACAAAGCCAAGGGCCTGCAATACCCGCTGGTGTTCCTGCCCTTTGCATCGAACTACCGTGCCGCAGACAACGAGCTGGATGACCCCTTGCGGCTGGCCGAAGACATCCGCCTGCTCTATGTGGCGTTGACCCGCGCCGAGCAAGCCGTGTGGCTGGGCCTCACGACCACCCGGGGCGATGTGGATGGGAAAAACCCCAAGGTCAAAAGTGCGGTGTCGGCGCTGCTGGGTCGACAGGCTCCGGACGACCTGGCGCAGTGCCTGCAAGCCTGGGCGTCCGAACATATCGTGGTGCACAACGCCCCTGCACCCGACGACAGCGCGTACACCCCGCAGGCAGCCACCAAGCACTGGAAACCGGCGCGCACACCGCAGCGCCAGTTGCGCAGCCGCTGGTGGAGCGCCAGCTTTAGCGCGCTGACGCGTGATGTGGAACATTCAAGCCCGGCACTGGCACCCGGGTCGGCGCTAGACGAGCGCCTGGGCGACGCCCAAATCGACAGCGCCCTGCCCCAAGGCGTCGATGCAGCCGTTCTGCCCGGCTTGCTGTTGCCGCCCTTCAATGCCTTCCCTGCCGGGAGCCAGTACGGCACGCTGCTGCATGACTTGCTGGAATGGCAGGCGCAACAGGGCTGGCCGGCCGGGCGAGACAAGCCGCCCGAAGCCATTGCCGCTGACTGGCAAAAGCTGCTGACCCGCAAGACGCTTGGGCTCAAGCTCGATGAAGCCGAATGCGATTTATTGGCTACCTGGGTGCCAGCCATCGCCAGCACGCCCCTGGCCGTGGCAGACGCGTCAGGGCTGGTTTTGGCCCGCCTGACGCCCGACCACTACTGGGCCGAAATGGCTTTCAGCCTGAAGGTCAACGCGCTCAGCAGCGCCCGGCTGGACCACCTGATCGGGCAACATGTGTTGGTGGGCCAGCCGCGCCCGGCCATGCAGCCACGCCAGCTGGAGGGCATGCTCACCGGCGCCATGGACCTGGTGCTGGCATTTGAAGGCCGCTACTACGTGCTCGATTACAAGTCCAACAAACTGCCCGGCTATGCGCCGGCGCAACTGCAGCAGGCCCTGCTGGCGCACCGCTACGACGTGCAATACAGCCTGTACCTGCTGGCGCTGCACCGGTTGCTCAAATCGCGCCTGCCAGACTACGACTATGACCGGCATGTGGGCGGTGCGCTCTACCTGTTTTTGCGCGGCATTGACCAGCCTGGCGCCGGGCTCTATGCAGACAAACCACCCAAAGCCCTGATCGAGGCGCTTGATGCAGCGTTCTCTGCCAGCTCCGCCCACGCTGAAACCCTGGAGCCAAGCGCATGAGCCCCGAACGCCCCACTGCCGAAGACCTGAACCTGACCGGGCTGGACCGTGCCCTGGTGGCATTTTTGCAAGCAGTGCAGCCCAGCCCAGACCCGCTGCATGACGAATTGGCCGCCCGAGTCAGCCAGCAGTTCGGCCAGGGCCATGCCTGCCTGGACCTGCACACGCTGGCGCCGCCACTGCGCCAGAGCGCGGCCAGCCTGCCCTGGATTGAAGGCCCCAACAGCCCGCTGGTGCTTGACGGTGCAAGGCTCTATCTGCGCCGTAACTGGCACGCTGAGCAAAGCATCCGGGCCTCGATCACCACGCGCCTGGCGCAGCCCTGCCCTGTGCCGGAAAACCTGAGCGAAACCCTGTTGAAACTGTTTGGAGCAGGCCCGCCCAACGCCGCACCAGATTGGCAAAAAGTGGCCTGTGCCCTGGCCGCACGCAAGCGCTTCACCCTCATCACCGGCGGCCCCGGTACCGGCAAAACCACCACCGTGGTGCGCTTGCTGGCCCTGCTGCAGTCCGACCCGACACGCCAGCACACGCCCTTGCGCATCGCGCTGGCGGCACCCACCGGCAAGGCGGCCGCGCGGCTGGGCGAATCGATTGCGTCAGCAGTGCAAAAGCTGCCCGAACCCCTGCGCCAGCACATCCCGACCCAGGCCGTCACCCTGCACAAATTGCTTAAGGTGCGCGGCAATCTGGCGCAGGACACCGTGCCGGAACTGGCCGTGGATTTGGTGGTGGTGGACGAAGCCTCCATGATCGACCTCGACATGATGGCCCGCCTGCTGGCCGCCGTGCCCCTGAGCGCCAGCCTGATTTTGCTGGGCGACAAGGATCAGTTGGCCTCGGTCGAAGCCGGCGCCGTGATGGGCCAACTGTGTGCCGGCGCCGACCTGGGCAATTACACCCCTGACACCCTGGCCTGGCTGGCACAAACCACCGGCGCCAACGTGAGCGCCTGGGCCGGCGACGGCTCAAGCCTGGCGCAGCAGACCGTCATGCTGCGCCAGAGCCACCGCTTTGCCGACGACAGCGCCATCGGCCAATGGGCCCGTGCGGTGAATGTCGGTGACAGCGCCCTTGTTGCCAAACTGTGGAGCCAAGCCCCTGACTGGCGCCATGACGCGTCATCCAGCGTCACCCGGCTGCAACCCGGCCAAGCGCATGACCCGCGCTTCAAGGCACTGGTACAACAGGGCTGGCAGGCTTGGCTGCAACAACATCAAGACTTTAAATCCAGCGCGTGCAGCGACGATCAGGCATTGACTGCCCTCAAGGCGTTTGCCAGCTTTCAGGTGCTGTGCGCGGTGCGCGACGGCCCCTGGGGCGTGATCAGCCTGAACCAGCGCATTGCCGCCAGCCTGGGCCTGCCAGCCGAGGGTTGGTACGCCGGTCGCCCGGTGATGGTGACGCGCAATGACTACAACCTCAAATTGATGAATGGCGACGTCGGCCTGTGCCTCAACCACACCCGGGGCCTGCGCGTGGCGTTCCCGGACGGGCAAGGCGGCCTGCGCTGGGTGCTGCCAGCCCGGCTGGACGCAGTGGAAACCGTGTTTGCCATGACCGTGCACAAATCGCAGGGCTCCGAATTTACCCATGTGGCCCTGGTGTTGCCGGACCGGCCGGTGGCGGTGCTGACGCGCGAGTTGCTGTACACCGGCATGACGCGGGCCAAAACGCGGCTGATGCTGGTGGTGCCGCAGGCCCAGGTGCTGTGGCGCGCGGTGGCGACCCAAGTGCTGCGCAGTGGTGGGCTGACTGACGTGTGAACCGTATGAAGCCTGCGACGCTATGCCTCACGCAGAAAATCGCCGAGGACCCCCGGCTTTCGATGTCTGGCGACCAGGAGCCGTCATTGGATTTGCTTGACTGTGGGGCAAGGCAAGACCCGTTGCAATCAGCCACGCGGTACTTTCGTGGGTCAAGTCCGCAGCAAGCGGTCCTAGGGACTTTGGCCGTGAACGACTCCAGAAGGCTGAAAACCGACTTTCGTGGCGCTCCGAAGCAGTCGTATCTATTTAGCACTCAAATTTTTAATCGACATGACTTGGGAAATTTTTGCGACTGGCTCGTCACCAAACTCAGCCGGTGCGGTGACGGTCACATGGACTGTGATGTCACGGCGTTCGCCTGAGGCAACAACTTCGTTGCATACCTTGTAGAGCTCTTTGCCCTGTGTGCAGGTAAATAGGGCGTAGGTACTGACCCGCTTCTAGTACTCGGACGAGGCGCTCTTTACAAGTGGGATGGTGCGATGGCCCGTTTCATACATGAACTTCATGGGGAACGCACCTGCGACACAGTCACCCCCAGTTGCAAGTGCTCCCAGGAACAGGGAGTTGAAGCCATTTTTGCTGCGGCGTGAAACGTCGATGCGGACCACCATGCGTTGGGGCGTGTATTCAATCAGTTTGGACCTCACATACCGCATCATTGGAATAGTGGCTAAGCCGAGGCGAAAAAGTACCTTGAGGCGCATTGCTTCGGACAACAACTTAACGAGTGCAAGCATCTGAAACTCCTGATTTGCCTGGTCGAGTGTATGCATCAACCAAGCCAAGCACAAAATTTTCGAGTGCCTCCTGAATGGCCGAAAACGCTGCATCGCCAACTCACATTTGACGATCACCGTTTCAAATTGAGCTATAGACCCGCTTCCGCTCCTTGGTATACGCCCACCAAGGCTGTGGCTCATCACCACTCATGAAGCGCGTGACGGAGATGAACGTATCCAATACGCACGGGTCTTGCCTGACACCACACTCAAGGCAAAGCTTCTCATACAGCTGTAACGGATCTTGACCTGTGAGCTGATCTGGGCTGGTGATGCCGAGCAGTTCAAGGTCTTTGGCCATTGCCAGGCCGATGTTCGGGAGGTCTGTCAGCCGATGCACCTTGTCACGCACTACTTTGGCCGGATTCATGGCGGCTACCCTTGCGGCCTCACCACCGGTCCGACAACTCCCTGCAAGTTTTGCTCAATCGCCCTGCGATATTCAGAGACGTAAAACTCGACCGCCCTCTCCTGGTCCTCGGCGGCACCATCATTGGACAGAAAGTTGAAGGCGTTGTACCGGCCAGCGGCAAACAGTATGGCGGCGCTGACTTCACCATCCTGACCGCCCTCGGCCAACTGGTTGGCGAGATCGATGAACTTGTCGACGAGCTTGAGAAATTCGGGCGGGTACGCCATGGTGGTCTTTCGTTACTTGTGCATTGGGAAAATTGCCTGGTGAACTATAGCGCGACCACATTTGCTCAGCATCGGGATGTGATTCACGATCTCTGGTGATTAAGGGATCAAGGCAGCGACGGTGCACGATGGAGTGATCCGACAGTAATTCCCAAACCGCCCCGAAATTTGCCGCAACATCCGCAACAGCGAATTGGATTGGCCAATGGTAGCCCTTGCGATATGCGTTGTATCGGCATCGTCAGCGGCTACTTTTCCTTGACCTTGTACACATAACCGCACCGCGCAGTCGATCATCCGCTGCGCCAATGCACGCCCACCCAAACGGTGCAACACTTTGAGGTATATGTTTTTAAGCACGATTCTTTGCCCACCGCCATCACCACGCCCGATGGGCACAACATGAACACTTTTGCTGAGTCTGAAAGGAGCCCTTGGTTGATGGATCCAAAAACGATCGCCCGCCGCCTGTGGCTGGCCCTGGCGCTGGTGGCCACGCTGTTCACACTGGGCGCCTGCAGCACCACCCGGCTGGCCTATAACCAGGCCCCCAACCTGCTTTACTGGTGGCTGGACGGCTACATGGACTTCAACAGCGCGCAGTCGGGCCAGGCGCGCCAGGACATCGACGCCTTCATGGCTTGGCACCGCAGCACCGAACTGCCTGCCTACGCCCGTCAGTTGCAGCAGTGGCAAACGCTGGCGACACAAGACATCACCCCGGCCCAGGCCTGTGCGCAATTTGACGCCGTGCGCGCTGCCGTGCTGCGCGCCAGCGAAAGCGGCCTGGAGCCCCTTACGCGGCTGGCCCTGCGCCTCACGCCCGAGCAACAGGCGCATCTGCAGCGCCACCAGAGCAAGAGCAACGAGTCGTTTGAAAAAGACTTTCTGCGCGGCAGCCCCGAGCAACGCCTGAGCCAGCGGCTGGAAAAAGCCGTGGGCCGCAACGAAATGCTGTACGGCCGCCTGAGCCCAGCTCAGCGCGACCTGCTGCAAAGCAGCCTGCAACAGTCGCCATGGGACGCCCAAAAAACCCAGCAAGAACGCCTGCGCCGCCAGGCCGACCTGCGCCAGACCGTTCAGGCAATTCAGGGCATTGCCGGTGTGGGGGAACCCAATGGGGTTGGCAATGGCAATGGTCCAGTGCGCGCTGCCGCACTGGACGCCAGCCGCAGCTACCTCGCCCGCGTGATGCATTCCCCCACGCCCGGCTACAGCGCCTACAGCCAGACCCAGGTACAACACGGCTGCACCCAGTTTGCCGCGCTGCACAACGCCACCACACCCGAACAGCGCGCCAACGCCGTGCGTGTGCTCAAAGGCTACGAAGATGATTTGCGAGCACTGGTCGGGCAGCGCTGACGCGGCTTTGTCTACAGTAACAGGGACGCAGACCTGCCATGGTGGTGACCCAGGCGACGCGAAACAAGCTGGGCATGCAGCACGCAGTACGGCGAAGCTGGATTAAAAAAATCCCGTATCAGATCCTGCTCACAGCACATCGCGCAGCCGGTGGTACAGCGTGCCCAGCACCAGACTGGGCATGCGCAGCAGCGGCCCGCCTGGAAAACGGCGGTGCTGCAATTGGGCAAACAAATCAAACTGCCCGGCCTGGCCCGCCACCGCCTGCCCCACCAGTTGCCCGGCCAGTCCGGTAAGGGCCACGCCATGGCCGCTGAAACCCTGCAGGTAATACAGGTTGTCGCCCAGGCGGCCGAAGTCGGGCGCGCGGTTCATGCTGATGTCGACAAAGCCGCCCCATAAAAATTCGACCGTCGCGTGGCGCAGTTCGGGAAACACCTTGGCCATGCGGGTTGCCATCAGCGCTTGCAGATTGGCCGGGGTGCGGGTGGTGTAGCTGACGCGCCCGCCAAACAGCATGCGGTGGTCGGCGCTGAAGCGAAAGTAGTCCAGCACAAAATTGTTGTCGCAGACCGCCGCGTTGTTGGGAATCAGGCGTTGGCAAAGTTCGGGGTCAAGCGGCGCGGAGCCAATGATGTACGTGCCCACCGGCATGATGCGTGGTGCGATGTCGGGGGCCACCGCCGGGCCGTATTCGGCCAGCGTGCAGTTGCCGGCCAGCACACCGAAGGGCGCGGTGACCGACCCCTGCGCGGTGCTGGCGGTGAGTTGCTTGCCGCGCTGCAAACCTGTCACAGCCGAATACTCGTAAATCTGCACGCCCAGGCTGCGGGCGGCGCGCGCCAGACCCAGGCCGTATTTGAGCGGATGCAGGTGGCCTGATTTGCGCTCATAGGCGCTGGCCTGGTAGAGCGGGCTGGCAATGTGGCGCTGAACCTCGGCACCCAGGGCAAAGTCGGTGACCAGGCCGTAGTGCGCCAGGGCCTGCATCTCCGTGGCCAGGGCGCGCGCCTTGTGCGCCGAGTCGGCCACATGCAGGTAGCCGTGCTCGCGGTCGCAGTCGATCTGGAAGTCGGCGATGCGCTGGTCGATCAGGTCCAGCGAAGCCAGCGACAGGTCCCACGCCTGCCTGGCTTGCGCGTGGCCCAGTTGTTTCTCAAAGGGCTCCTGGCCGCTGGCATAACCCACGATGGCCTGGCCGCCGTTGCGCCCGGAGGCCCCGGCACAAATCCGGTCGGCCTCCAGCACCACGACCCGGTGGCCGCGCTGCGCCAGCTCGATGGCCGCCGACAGGCCGGCATAACCGGCACCCACCACCAGCACGTCGGCCGTGATGTGGCCTTGCAAAGGTGGCGCCACGGCGTCGCGCGTGACGCTGGCTTCGTAGTAGCTGTGCTGGTTAAGTTGGGTGTCCGAGTCGAGCAGCATGCAACGGGGCTTTCAGGCAAGTTTGGCGATCTGGCCGCACAGGTAGGTCCAGACGAAGGTGGCGGCGGCGGTGCTGGTGAGTTCGGCATGGTCATAGGCGGGGGCTACCTCGACGCAGTCCATGCCCACCATGTTCAGCGGTGCCAACGCTTCCAGCAGCGTCAGCACCTGCGAACTGCTCATACCGCCGGGCTCGGGCGTGCCGGTGCCGGGCGCAAAGGCAGGGTCGAGGCAGTCGATGTCGAGCGACAGGTAACACGGTCGGTCGCCCAGGCGCGCCAAAATTTGCGCAATCTCCGGTTTTAATGCGGCTCCGTCAAGGCCACGCAGCTGGCGGCCGGTAAAGATCAGGCCGCCCTGGTCCTGCACATACTCGCGCGCCGCCCGCGCGCCGCTGGAGCGCAGGCCGATTTGCACGCAATGCTGCGGGCTCACCAGGCCTTCTTGCAGCGCCTCATAGGTCCAGGTGCCGTGACCCGAGGGCTCGCCAAAGTGGTCGGTCCAGGTGTCGCAGTGGGCGTCAAAATGAACGAGTGCCAGTGGGCCGTGTTGCTGATGTGCAGCGCGCAACAACGGCAAGGTGATGGAATGGTCGCCCCCCAGAAAAATGCAGTGGTGGCGCGCCATGAGTGCGCTGGCCTGGGCCTGGATGCGCGCACGAACTTCGGCCAGTGGCGAGGCATTGGGCAGGCGCAGGTCATGGCCGTCGCCCAGGTGCCCCAGCGGCGTGACCTCGAAATGCGGGTGGATGCCGTCGCACAGCATCAGGCTGGCGCTGCGAATGGCCTGCGGGCCAAAACGCGCGCCGGGCCGGTTGGTCACCGCGCCATCGAAGGGCACACCGACCACGGCAAAGGGCTGCTGTGCCAACTCGGGCGCCGCCAGAAAACGGTTGCTGTTGTTGGCGTAGGCAAATTCACCGATTGACATGAACACATCCTTGAAATTGAGGCGCTTGGGTGACTGACCGAAACGAGTCAAGTTTCCATGATCGGGCGCCTGTTGACGGTACCAATTCCAGCGGCAAAGATCAATCCACTGGTGCTCAAAAAAATCGGACACCAGCAAAATCGGGCATGATTCAGACCTCAAAGAAAGGGCGCGCATGAAAAATGTCAACTTTGATTTCAACCACTTCACCGTTCTGGTGACCGGTGGTGCAAGCGGCATGGGCGCCCAGGTGGCCGGCCTGTTTGCCAGCGCCGGGGCCGACGTGCTGATCGTCGATGCCAACGCCGCACTGGCCGAACAAACCGCGCTGGCCATTGGCGCGACAGCGCTGGCGGGCGATGTGAGCCAACCCGAGTTTTGCAACCAGGCAGTGGCCGCCGCGGTGCAGCGCACGGGCCGACTCAACGCGGTGGTCAACGCCGCCGGCATCATTGCGCGCAAAACGGGTGTGGACACCACCGACGAGGAATGGCAGCGCGCCATGGCCGTCAATGCGGGCGGCGTGTATTACATGACGCGTGCAGCGGCGCGCCACATGCGCAGCCAGGGTGGCGGCGCCATCGTCAACTTCGGCAGCATCTGGGGCGAGTTGGGCGGCCCCGGCGCGCTGGCCTATGCCAGCAGCAAGGGGGCGGTGCACCAGATCACACGGACCTTTGCGCTGGAGTTGGCGCGTGAGGGTGTGCGCTTGAACTGTGTTTGCCCGGGCGAGGTCGACACACCAATGTTGCGCTCTGCCGGTCGAAGCACGCCGCTCACCGACTTGCAGGCCCATGAAATGGGGCAGCGCGTGGTGCCGATGGGGCGACTGGCGCAGCCCGAGGAAATCGCCCGCGTGGCGTTGTTTTTGTGCAGCGACGCCGCCAGCTACATGACCGGCGCCATGGTCTATGTCGACGGGGGCTACAGCAGCCAATAACACCAGGCAAACACACCATGCAATACCGCGCATTCGGCCGCACCGGCCTGAAAATTTCATCGCTCGTGCTGGGCACCGACAACCTGGTCAACCCGACGCCCGAGGCCGAGAGCCTGGCAATTCTGGATGCCGCGCTGGGCGCCGGCATCAACCTGGTGGACACCAGCAACAGCTACGCCGCCGGGCAGGCCGAAACCCTGATCGGCAAATGGCTGGGCACCCTCCCCCGGCGCGATGACGTGTTCATCGCGACCAAGGTGTTTTACCCCACCGGGCCGGGCATCAACGACCGGGGCCTGACACGGCACCACATTTTGCGTGCCTGCGAGGACTCGCTGCGCCGCCTCAACACCGACTACATCGACCTCTACCAAACCCACCGGCCCGACCCCGACACCCCGCTGGACGAAACCCTGCATGCGCTCGACACGCTGGTGACCCAGGGCAAGGTGCGCTACATCGGCACCAGCACCACGCCGGCCTGGCAGGTGGTGGAGGGCCTGTTCACCAGCGAGCGCCACGGCCTGAGCCGCTTCGTGTGTGAGCAGTCGCCCTACAACCTGCTTGACCGGCGGATTGAGAACGAGCTGGTGCCGGCCTGCCAGAAACACGGCGTGGCCCTGCTCACCTGGTCGCCCATGGCCATGGGCATGCTGGCCGGTCGTTATGCGCTGGCAGACACACCCCCCGCCGACAGCCGCGCCATGCTGCGCGGTGGCATTTACGCCGAGCGGGTCACGCGACGCGGCATCGAGGTCGGCCTGCAGTTTGTCGCCCTGGCGCGTGAGGCGGGTTATGACCCGGCCCAACTCGCCTACCTCTGGGTGAAGGACCAGCCCGGTGTGACCGCGCCCATCATCGGCCCGCGCACCCTGGCCCAACTGCTGCACGCCTTGCCGGTGGCAGACATGCAGCTACCGCAAGAACTGCGCTCAGCCTGCGATGCGCTGGTGGCGCCCGGCAGTGTGGTGGCCAGCTTTTTCAACACGGCGGCCTGGATGAAGTGGAAATTCGCCTGAGGTTTGCGCCTGGCGCGTCAGCGCCGTTGACGGGACGAACGCAGTGCCCTGAAACGGGCAACCCAATAGCGCTTTGGTGCACCGAGCCCCAAAAGCAGTCAAATGTGTGGCGCCAAACTGCACAACCTACAACAGGGACTGGCATGTCTTTTGCATATCTTCCAAATATATTTAAAGGCTAGTGGTTAACACTGATATGTTTTTTTCTCGGGCTAAATATATTTCCAACATATCCGTTTTCCATCCCATTCCCCCTCATTTCAGTCAAGGAGCCCCCTGCATGAATAACCCCCGCTGGCAAGGCATTTTCCCGGCCATCACCACCAAATTTCACGCCGATGAAAGCATCGACGCCGAAGGCACGGCCCGCCACATCGATTTCCAGATCCGCAACGGTATCCACGGCCTGGTCACCTGCGGCTCGCTGGGCGAAGCCAGCACACTCACCCTCGAAGAAAAACTGCAGGTCGCCAAGATCGCCCTCGACGCCAGCGCAGGCCGTATTCCGGTGCTTGCCAATGTCTCCGAGACCAGCACCCGTGAGGCGCTGCGCTACATCGAGGGGGCCAATGCGCTGGGCGTGAATGGCTTCATGGTGATGCCCTCGGTCATTTATGTGGCCGACGCGCGTGAAGCCATGCAAAACGTGCGCGCCATGGCCAACGCGGCACAAAAACCCATCATGATCTACAACAACCCGGTCGCCTACCGGGTGGACCTCAAGCCGGCCCACATGCTCGAACTCGCCGATTGCGAGTGGCTGGTCGCCATCAAGGAGAGCAGCGATGACATTCGCCGCATCACCGACCTGCGCAACACCGTGGGCCAGCGCTACCAGCTGTTCCTGGGCGTGGACGACCTGGCCTACGAGGGCCTGGCGCTGGGCTGTGACGGCCTGCTGGCCGGTGTGGGCTGCACTTTCCCGCGCGAGACCGTGGCGCTGTATGACCTGATGAAAGCCGGCAAGTTTGCCGAGGCGCTCAAGCTGTACCAGTGGATGACGCCCATGCTGCACCTGGATGTGTCCACCAAGTTGGTGCAAAACCTCAAGCTCATTGACGTGGTGGCCGGTGTCAGCACCGAGCACATGCGCCGCCCGCGGCTGCCGCTGATCGGCGCCGAGCGTGAATTTATCGAGACTGTCGTCAAGAAGGCGCTGGCAACCCGGCCCGTGCAATACCAGTCTGTTCCCTGAGCATCGCGCGGTCTCGCCCGAGATCGCGCCATCGTGCGCCCCTGGTCCCCTCCGTGTTCCACAACTGAAAGGTGTTTATTATGAAAATGAAAACTCTTGCCCTGGCAGCCGCCTGCACCCTTGGCATGTTTGCCACGCAGGCCTCCGCCGACAAACTCGACAGCATCATCGAATCAGGCAAGCTGCGCTGTGCCGTGGTGCTGGACTTCCCGCCCATGGGTTCGCGCGACGCCAGCAATAACCCGATCGGTTTCGACGTTGACTATTGCAGTGACCTGGCCAAGGTGCTGGGCGTCAAGCCCGAGATTGTCGAAACCCCGTTTGCCGACCGTATTCCGGCATTGATATCCAACCGGGTGGACGTGGTTGTGGGCTCCACCTCAGACACTCTGGAGCGCGCCAAGACTGTGGGCATGTCGATCCCGTATTTCGCCTTCACCATGGTGGTACTGACGCGCGACGACAAGAAAATCAACAGCTACAAGGACCTCAAAGGCCGCCCGGTTGGCAACACGGTCAGCTCCTTCGAAGCCATTGCCCTGGAGAAGGATGTGAAAGCCTGGAAAGACCCCAAGGGAACTTTCCGGTCGTACCAGACCCAGGCTGACACCATCCTGGCCGTCAGCCAGGGCCACATCGACGCCACCGTGGTCACCTCAACCGTGGCCTTTGCGTCGATCAAGTCGGGCAAATACAAAGGCCTCAAAGTGGCTGGTGATGCGCCCTACACCATTGACTATGTGTCGCTGGTCGCCAAGCGCAATGAATACGGCCTGATCAACTACCTGAATCTGTTTGTCAATCAGCAAGTGCGCAATGGTCGCTACACCGAGTTGTACCAAAAATGGGTAGGTGGCACACCACCCACCCTGTTGGTGCCCAACGTTTATTACTAAGCAAGGCCTGACCGCTTTGCGTCACCGCCCCTGCGCCTTGAACACCCGGGAATCAGCATGCGCAGCCAAACCATGACTGCTTGTCAGCTCACGGGTGGATCCGTGCAGGGGCGCCTCCTTTACAGCGACACCCCGTTGAGTTTTTGGGGCGGTGTCCATCCTGCCACCGGCGAAGTCATTGATCGCCACCACCCCTTGAGCGGCCAGATCATTGCCGGCCAGGTGTTGGCCATTCCGAGTGGCCGTGGCTCCTGCACCGGCAGCAGCGTGCTGATGGAGACCATCCTCAACGGCCACGGCCCCGCTGCGCTGGTGCTGGCGCAGCCCGATGAAATTTTGGCGCTGGGCGCGATCGTGGCCGAGTTGGTGTTTGGCCATCGGCTGCCGGTGGTCAGCGTGGGTGCCGAGGCTTTTGCGCAGTTGCGCGACGCGCAATGGGTCAGTCTGCAAGCCAACGGGCAATTGACCGTAGCCAGTGAGCCCGAAGCGAACACCACACTGCTTGAAGCAGCTCCTGCAACACCGCCAGCTTCTGCGCCAGGAGCCTGGGTGGCAGAGCGTTCTGCGCAGGTAAAAGGAGGAGCCCGCAGGGCGGGGGACACGCAGCAGAACGCTCTGCCGCCCAGGCTCCAAGCCGCCCATGGCATTCACCTGAGCCCCATCGACCAGGCCATCCTGGATGGCGCACAAGGCAAGGCACGCCAGGTGGCCCTGCAAATCGTTTTGCGCATGGCCCGCCTGCAAGGTGCCACCGAGTTGATCGACGTGGTGCAGGCGCATATTGATGGCTGCATCTACACCGGCTCAGCCAGCCTGCGCTTTGCCTGCCAGTTGCGCGACTGGGGCGGCCAGGTCAAGATTCCGACCACGCTGAACGCGATCTCGGTCGACCAGCGGCGCTGGCGTGCCCTGGGCATCGACCCGGCTTTTGGCGAGCCTGCCAGCGCCCTGGCGCAAGCCTATGTCGACATGGGGGCCCAAGCCAGTTTTACCTGCGCACCCTATTTACTCGACAGCGCCCCCAAGGCCGGCGAAGACATTGTCTGGGCCGAGTCCAATGCGGTGGTCTATGCCAACAGCGTGCTGGGTGCCCACACCGCCAAATACGCCGATTTTCTGGACATTTGTATCGCCCTGATCGGGCGCGCACCCAAGGCCGGCTGCCATCTGATGGCGAATCGCCGTGCCACCCTGCTGGTGCAAGTGCCAGCCCTGCCGGCAGCGCCTGACGACGCTTTTTACCCGCTGCTGGGCTACCTGGTCGGCCTGCTGGCCGGGTCGCGTATTCCGGTGATTTGCGGCCTCGAATCGGCAAAACCCAACCGGGATGATCTCAAGGCCTTTGGCGCTGCGTTTGCCACCACCAGTGCCGCGCCCATGTTCCATATTGTCAATGTCACGCCCGAAGCCCCCAGCGCACAGGTCGCCCTGGCCGGTCTGCCGCCCGAACTGGAACACCACCTGACGCCCGACGAGCTAAAGCAAGCCTGGCACGAGCTCGACAGCGCCGCAGACCCCCAGGTTGACTTGGTGGCACTGGGCAACCCGCATTTTTCCGAGACCGAATGCCATGCGCTGGCACAGCTCCTTCAGGGCCGTCAGCGCCACCCAGACACCGCCGTCGTGCTGACCCTCGGGCGGGCCGTCAGTGCCATAGCGGAACGCCATGGCGACCTGGCGGTGCTCACGGATTTTGGCGTGACCGTGATCACCGACACCTGCTGGTGCATGCTGGAAGAACCCGTGGTGCCAGTGGCGGCCCGGGTCATCATGACCAACTCGGGCAAATACGCCCATTACGCCCCGGGCCTGACCGGGCGCCAGGTGCACTTTGGTGCGCTAGCGGACTGCTCCGAGACCGCTTGCACCGGCCTGGCCAGCGGCCGGCTGCCCGCCTGGCTGGCGTCAAGCCCGCCACCCGCCTGACCAAGGAGCCCCCTGCCCTATGTTTGACTTTGACTACAACTTTCGCTGGAACACGGCATTCAAGGCCCTGCCCGACATGCTGGTCGGCAGCTTGGTCACGATAGAAACGGCCGTGATCTCGATGATTTTCGGCGTGCTGATCGCGCTGGGGCTCACCGCCATGCGCACCGGACGCAACCTGCTGCTGCGCGGTTTTGCCGATGCCTGGGTCTCGGTGGCACGCAACACCCCGGCGCTGTTTCAAATCTATATTTTGTATTTCGGACTGGGCGCCTTTGGCCTGCATGTGAGTTCCTGGTTTGCGCTGGTGGCGGGCATCACCTTCAACAACGCGGGTTACCTGGCCGAGAACTTTCGCGGTGGCCTCAAGGCAGTGCCCGAGACCCAGATCAAGGCGGCGCGCTCGCTGGGCATGAGCGCCTTTCAGACCTACCGCCTGATCGTGGTGCCGCAGTTGTTGCGCATTGTGTTTTACCCCATGACCAACCAGATGGTCTGGGCCGTGCTGATGACGTCCCTGGGCATTGTGGTGGGCCTCAACAACGACCTGACCGGTGTCACCCAAAGCTACAACGTGCTGACATTCCGCACTTTTGAGTACTTTGCCATTGCCGCTGTGCTGTACTACATCATCGCCAAAGTGATCATCCTGGTGGCGCGGCTCATGGCCTGGCGGCTGTTCCGGTACTAAAGGGGCAAGCATGTTAGACACAAGTTTTGCCATCACCGACCTCCAGTTCATGCTGGCAGGTGCCTGGGTCACCCTCAAACTCACCTTATGGGCGATGCTGATCGGCACGCTGGCGGGCCTGGTGTTTGGCCTGCTGCGCGCCGTGTTGCCACGCGCCACCGCGCCGCTGTCCTGGTTTCTTGACATTTTTCGCAGTGTGCCGCTGCTGATCCAGTTTGTGTTGTTCAATTCATTCAACAGCATCGCCGGTCTGAACTGGAGCGCCTTTGCCGTGGGCTGTCTGGTGCTGGGCATTTACAGCGCGTCGTATTGCACCGAGATCATCCGCGGTGGCGTGCTGGCCGTGCCCACCACCGTGATTCGCGCCGCCCGCTCGCTGGGGCTGACTTTTTTTCAGACGCTGCGCCACATCGTGCTGCCCATGGCGGCGCGGGTGTCGTTTCCGGGCTGGATCAACCTCACGCTGGGCGTGATCAAGGACACCTCGCTGGTGCTCTGGATCGGCATCATCGAATTGCTGCGTGCCTCGCAAACCATCGTCACCCGCATCCAGGAGCCGATTCTGGTGCTGTGCATTGCCGGTTTGATTTATTACGTGATGAGCTGGGGCGTGGCGCGGCTTGGGACCATGGTCGAGAAAAGGTGGCAGGAAAATGATTGAAATAGACAACGTGCACAAGTCCTTCGGCAAGCTCGAAGTCATCAAGGGCGTCAGCATGACGGTCCAAAAAGGCGAGGTGATCTCCATCATCGGCGGCTCGGGTTCTGGCAAATCCACCCTGCTGATGTGCATCAACGGCCTGGAGCCGATCCAGCAAGGCGTGATCAAGGTCGACGGCATCCCGGTGCACGCCCGGGGCACCGACCTCAACAAGCTGCGCCAGCGCATCGGCATCGTGTTCCAGCAGTGGAACGCGTTCCCGCACCTGACGGTCATGGAAAACGTGATGCTGGCGCCACGCAAGGTGCTGGGCAAAAGCCGGGCCGAGGCCGAAGAAATTGCGGTGCGCCAACTCGGCCATGTGGGCCTGGCCGAAAAGCTCAAGGTGTTCCCTGGCAAACTCTCGGGTGGCCAATTGCAGCGCATGGCGATTGCGCGCGCGCTGGCCATGTCGCCTGACTACATGCTGTTCGACGAGGTCACCTCGGCGCTTGACCCGCAGTTGGTGGGCGAGGTGCTCGACACCATGCGCATGCTCTCGGACGAAGGCATGACCATGATCCTGGTGACCCACGAAATCCGCTTTGCCCGCGATGTGTCGGACCGGGTGGCGTTTTTCCGCAATGGCGTGATCCACGAAATCGGCACACCCGACCAGGTCATCGACCATCCGCAATTGCCCGAAACCATCGAGTTCCTGAAATCAACGCATTGAATGCGCCTTTGAAATCTCTCCGCATGAAAAAGATCAAGATCATCGATTCACACACTGGCGGTGAACCAACGCGTTTGGTACTGGACGGTTTTCCCGACCTGGGCAACGGCAGCATGGCACAGCGGCGCGAGCTGCTGCGGCTACACCATGACCGTTGGCGCACGGCCACTGTGCTGGAGCCGCGCGGCAACGACGTCATTGTGGGAGCGCTGCTGTGCCAGCCGCTTGACCCGGCCAACACGGCGGGTGTTATTTTCTTCAACAACTCCGGCTACCTCGGCATGTGCGGCCACGGCACCATCGGCCTGGTCGCTTCGCTGGCTTACCTGGGGCGCATCCAACCCGGCAAGCACATCATTGAAACCCCGGTTGGTACCGTCACGGCCACCCTGCACGACGACGGCATGGTGAGTGTCTGCAACGTGCCCTCCTGGCGCCATCTGCAACAGGTGGCGGTCAAGATACCGGGCCAGGGCCTGGTGCGTGGCGACGTCGCCTGGGGCGGCAACTGGTTTTTTTTGGTCAGCCAGCACGGCCAGCGCGTGGCCAGCGACAACATCCCGGCGCTCACGGCCTATTGCGCAGCCTTGCGCCAGGCGCTCGCAGCACAGGGCATCACCGCCAGCGACGGTTCCGAGGTGGATCACATCGAGCTCTTTGCCGATGACCCCGATGGCGCTGACAGCCGCAATTTTGTGCTGTGCCCGGGCAATGCCTACGACCGCTCGCCCTGCGGAACCGGCACCAGTGCCAAGATTGCCTGCCTGGCGGCCGACGGCCTGCTGGCGCCCGGTGCAACCTGGGTCCAGGCCAGCGTGATTGGCAGCCGCCTCGAGACCAGCTATGTGCTGGACGAAGGCGACATCATTCCCACCCTGCGCGGGCGCGCCCACATGAGCAGCGAAGCCACCCTGCTGCTTGATCCGCAAGACCCTTTTGTTTGGGGTATCCGGCCATGACCAGCACCGTCTCAATGTCGCTTGACGAGGTCGGGGCGCTGGCGCTGCAGGTTCTGACGCACCACGGCTTATCCGATGCGCACGCACAGGCCATCACCCGCGTGATGGTGGCTGGCGAGCGCGACGAATGCCATTCGCACGGCGTTTTTCGGCTGCTGATGTGCACCCGCAGCCTGCGTGAGGGCAAGGTGGCGTGCCATGCCGAGCCGGTGGTCAGCCAGCGCTCGGTGGCGGTGGTGGCGGTTGATGCCCAATTTGCGTTTTCACCCTTGGCCTTCGAGGTGGGCCGCCAGCACCTGGTGGACAAGGTGCGGCGCACCGGCATTGCCGCGCTGGTCATCAACAACTGTTTTCATTTTTCCGCCCTCTGGCCGGAGGTGGAAAGCCTGGCAGCCCACAACATCTGCGCATTGGCCATCACACCGGCGCATGCCTGTGTGGCGCCGGCCGGTGGCAAACAAGCCGTGTTTGGCACCAACCCGATCGCTTTCAGCTGGCCGCGCCCCAGCGGCAACCCTTATGTGTTTGACTTTGCCACCAGCGCGGTGGCACGCGGCGAGATCGAGTTGTACCGCCGCAGCGGGCGCCCATTGCCGCTGGGCTGGGGCATCGACGCCGAGGGCGCACCCACCACGGATGCGGCCACGGTGTTGCAGCAAGGCGCCATGCTGACCTTTGGCGGCCACAAGGGCTCAGCCCTGGCCACCATGATCGAGTTGCTGGCCGGGCCCCTGCTGGGCGACCTGACCAGCCTGGAGTCGCTGGCGATTGACGGTGCCATTGGCGGCACGCCGCGCCATGGCGAGCTGATCCTGGCCTTTGACCCAAGTTTCTTTTCGGCCAGCGCACCGGGCGCTGACCAGGCGCGCGCCGAGCATCTGTTCGAGGCCATCACCGGCCAGGGCGCACGCCTGCCGTCACAACGCCGCTTCGAGGCGCGCGCGCGCAGCCTGGCCCACGGCGTACAAATTCCGCGCGCCTTGCACGACGACATCCTGGCGCTGCTGCGCTGAACACCGCACCGTTTTCCGTCGTCAGACAACACCGGAGCATTCATGAATCTGAAAAACATCATCACCGTGATCGGCGCGCACGCCGAAGGTGAAGTCGGTCGCGTGATCACCGGGGGGGTGCTGGCCCCGCGAGCCGCATCCATGTTCGAGCGGCAACAATTGCTGCAGCAAAAGCAGGACTGGCTGCGCACCCTGCTGCTGTCCGACCCGCGTGGCAGCGTCAACGCCGCAGTCAACCTGGTCACCCCCGCGATCGCGCCCGAGGCCGATTTCGGCATGATCGTGATCGAGGCCGACAGCTACCCGCCCATGTCGGGTTCCAACCTGATGTGCACCGTCACCGTGGTGCTGGAGAGCGGCATGCTGCCCATGACCAGCCCGGTCACCGAGCTGTGTGTCGACACCCCGGCCGGTCTGGTGCGGGTGCGCGCCGAATGTGAGGGCGGCAAATGCCGGCGTGTTTCCTTTCAGAATGTGCCCTCGTTTGTGATGCACCAGAACCGCTTTGTGGAGGTGCCCAACATGGGCACGGTGCAGGTGGACGTGGCCTACGGCGGCATGATTTACGTGATCATGGACGCTGCCAAACTTGGCTTCTCGCTGGACCGCAGCGAGGCCCGGGCCCTGTCCGAGGTCGGCGAGCGCATCAAGCGCGCCGCTGCCGCACAAATCCCCAGTGTGCACCCGGAAAATTCCGGCATTCACACCATCGACATCGCCCAGTTTGCCGGGCCGCTGAGCGTGGTGGACGGCGTCAAGACCGCCAAAAACGCGGTGGTGGTGTCACCGGGTCGGCTCGACCGCAGCCCCTGCGGCACCGGCAGTTCGGCCCGCATGGCGTTGATGCACGCGCGTGGCGAGCTGGCTGTGGGTGAGCCGTTCACGCACCTGTCGATCATGGACACCCGCTTCAACTGCCGCATTGATGGGCTCGCCCAGGTAAGTGGCCAGCCTGCGGTGCTGCCCAACATCAGCGGGCGCGCCTGGATCACCGGCCTGTCCTACTATGGCGCCGACCCCGAGGACCCGTTCCCCGAAGGCTACCGCCTTAACGACACCTGGTTTGCCAGCTGAACCACCCCATGGGCTTTGACGTCATCATCATCGGCGCCGGCATCGTCGGCGCAGCCTGTGCCCACGAGCTGGCGCAAAAAGGCCTGAAGGTGCTGGTGCTCGACGCGCACCTGGGTGGCGCCACCAACGCCGGCATGGGCCATCTGGTGCTGATGGACGACAACCCGGCCGAACTGACGCTGGGCCTGGCCTCGCTGGCGCTGTGGCGCGAATGGGCGCCGCGCATGGGCGACGCGTGTGGTTTCAACCACTGCGGCACGCTCTGGATCGCCGCCGACGCCGAAGAAATGCAGGCTGCCGAAGAAAAACTGGTGCGGCTTGAAGCGCACGGCGTGCCTTGCCAATTGCTCGATGCGCGGGCGCTGACGGCCGCCGAGCCGGCACTGCGGTCCGGCCTGGCCGGCGCGCTCAAGGTCAGCAACGACAGCATGGTGTATGCCCCCAATGCCGCGCGCTGGTTGCTCTCCCAAACACCCCACTTGATCACGGTGGAGGCGCAAACGGTCAGCACCATCGAGGGCACCGTGGTGCGCTTGGCCGATGGCAGCCAGCGCAGCGCCGGGGCGGTGTTGCTGGCGGCTGGTATCCAGTCAACCCGGTTTTGTCCGGAGCTGCCGATTCGACCCAAGAAGGGGCATATTGCCATCACCGACCGCTACCCCGGCATGATCACGCACCAATTGGTGGAGCTGGGCTACATCAAGAGTTCGCACCACAGCACCGGCCCCTCGGTGGCGTTCAACGTCCAGCCCCGTCCCACCGGGCAACTGATGATCGGCTCGTCGCGCCAGTTCGACACCACCGACCCTGCGGTCGAGCCCGCCATGCTGGCGCGCATGTTGCGCCGCACCGTAGACTTTTTACCCGGTATGGAAGACCTGAACGTGATCCGCACCTGGACCGGTTTTCGCGCGGCCACGCCCGACAGCCTGCCGCTGATTGGCCGCCACCCCACGCGCGATGGCCTGTGGCTGGCCACCGGGCATGAAGGCTTGGGCGTGACCACCGCGCCTGGCACCGCGCGCCTGTTGGTGGCCCAGATGACCGGCGGCACGCCACCATTCGATGCTGCACCCTACCTGCCCAGCCGCTTCCAGGAACCTGCATGAACGCCGCCGCCCAGCTTGAATTGACCCTTGATGGCCAGGCCCTTGTGGTGCCGGCGGGCACCAGTCTGGCCGCTGCGCTGGCCATGCGCCGCCCTGGCCATGCGCGCACCTCGGTCACTGGCGAGGTGCGCGCGCCGCTGTGCGGCATGGGCGTTTGCCAGGAATGCCGGGTGCTGGTGGACGGCAAACTGCGCCTGGCTTGCCAGACGCTGTGCCAAAACGGCATGGTGGTGAACACGGGAACCCGGCTGGGAGTGACCCAATGAGCGCACCACCCACTGACCTGCTGATTGTGGGTGCCGGTCCGGCCGGACTCTCTGCGGCACTGGCGGCAGCGCCCAGCGGCGCGCGCATCACAGTGCTTGACGACAACATTGCCCCTGGTGGCCAGATTTGGCGCGACGGCCCTGCCGCTGCGCTGCCACCCCAAGCGCTGCGCCTGCGTGAAGCCGTGGCGCGCTGCGCCAACGTGCAGGTGCTTTGCGGCACCCGCGTCATCTCCGTCATCAGCCCCAAAGCTTTGCTGCTGGAAGACGCAAGAAGCGGCTGGACCCAGCACTTTGACAGCCTGATCCTGTGCACTGGCGGCCGCGAATTGCTGCTGCCGTTTCCGGGCTGGACGCTGCCCGGTGTCACCGGTGCCGGTGGCCTGCAGGCACTCATCAAGGCCGGCCTGCCGGTGCGGGGCGAGCGTATTGTGATTGCCGGCAGTGGCCCGCTGTTGCTGGCAGCCGCCGCCACGGCGCGCAAGGCAGGTGCCCAAGTGCTGCGCGTTGCCGAGCAGGCCAGCCTGGGCCACGTGGCCGCCTTTGCCGCCCAGCTGCGGCGCTGGCCGTCCAAGGCAATACAAGCGCTGACGCTGGCCGACCCCAGCTACCGCGCCGGAACCCAAGTGGTGGCTGCGCTCGGGCGGCAACAGGTCGAGTCGGTCCAGCTGCGCCAGGCCGGCCGCATCAGCACCATCGCCTGCGAGCGCGTGGCCAGTGGTTTCGGGCTGGTGCCCAATACCGAGTTGGGGCAATTGCTGGGCTGCGCCCTGAGCGCGGCAAATGGTAGCCCTCAGGCGATCCTGGTGGACGCGCTGCAAACCACCAATGTGCCCGGCATTTACGCCGCTGGTGAATGCACCGGCTTTGGTGGCGCCGAGGGCGCCCTGGTGCAGGGCAAGATCGCCGGGCTGTCTGCCGTCAACCAGGCCCAGGCGGCACACGCATTCTGGCCGGACCGCGCCCGTTGGGAGGCTTTTGCCAACCAGCTCAACCACCACTTTGCGCTTGACCCGGGCTTACGGCACCTGCCACAGGCCGACACCCTGGTTTGTCGTTGTGAAGATGTCAGCCACGCCAGCCTGTCGCAGTGCAGCGGTTGGATGGATGCCAAGCTGCACAGCCGCTGTGGCATGGGCGCTTGCCAGGGCCGGGTGTGTGGTGCTGCGGCCCGGTTTTTGTATGGCTGGACGCCACCGGTACCGCGTCCGCCGCTGTCGCCGGTGCGTATCGCAACGCTGCTCGGTGACCCGGCCGAAGCAACCAAAGAACAACCATAATCGCGCCCTCTGACGCCAACCCAGCCCCCACCATGCCCATCAGCCATACCCGGAAACCTCCCGCGCCCAAGCGCCGCGTGGCCGACCTGGCCTACGACCGGATCGAGGCCATGATTTCCAGACTGGTCATTGCGCCAGGGTCGCTCATCGTCGAAGCCGAATTGGCCGAGATGACCCAGCTCGGGCGCACCCCGGTGCGCGAGGCGCTGATGCGCATGGTCTCAAGCGGACTGATCGAACAACAACCCCGCCGCGGCCTGAGGGTCTCCAACATCGATGTGGTCGACCACCTTGATCTGATTGAAACGCGGCGCGGGTTGGAGACCCTGATCGCCACTTGCTCAGCCAGGCGCGCCACCCCGGCGCAGCGCAAAGCCCTGGTGGCCTGTGCCGAAAAAATGATCTCAGCCAGCGAGCGCGGCCTGCTCGACGCCTACATGGCGGCCGACCAGGAACTTGACAACGTCAACCACGAGGCGTGCTGCAATTTTTCAGCCGTCAAGGCGGTGGTGCCGCTGGTGATCCAGTGCCGACGCTTCTGGTACCGCTACCAGGCCGCCGGCGAGATCACCGAGGGCGCGCGTTTTCACATGGTGCTGGCTGAAGCCATTGCCTCAGGCAACGAGGCACAAGCCGCCGCCGCCGCCAGTGCGCTGATGGATTACCTGGAGCAATTCACCCGGCGCGTCATCAACGCATGAGTTGGGTGGCGCTCACCACGATGCCGTCGGCATCGGCATACAACCAGTCGCCGGGGTGAACCCAGACGCCCTGAATTTGCACTGCCAGGTCTTTCAGGCCCTGGTTCTTTTTTTCAGTGGGCATCGGGTTGCTGGCCAGCGCGCGGATGCCTACATTCAGCACGGCCAGTTCGGCCACGTCGCGCACACAGCCGTCAATCACCACCCCGGCCCAGCCGTTTCTGGCCGCAGCAGCACCCAGATTGCCCCCCAGCAAGGCACGGCGCAAAGACCCCGCACCATCCACCACCAGCACCTTGCCAACACGACCGTCAGGCGTGTCTTCAAAACCGGCCGAGTCCACCGCGGCCTTGACCAGCGTGTTGTCTTCAAAGCATTTGAGCGTGACCACCGGCCCGCAAAAAACACGGCGCGCACCGAAGTCGCGCAAGCCCGGCGGCAGCACCCGAAAGCGCTCGGGTGCCTCGTTTTTGTGGGCATCACACAAATCACAGGTGGCAAAAGAAGGGGTCATATAAATCGTCCTGGCTTGGTTCATCATTGTTGAAAATTGTAAATCTACAATAAACGCAACATTAATGACTTTTTCCCTGCAGAATTAGCGTCACCCCCCTATGAAAGCGCTGCTTTCTCCAGTAGGATTCGACCCCAACCAGCCAATCTTTCTTTTGCTGGTAATTGTTCAACTACGAAAAGGACCTTCTCATGGCAACTGCAAAGAAAGCACCGGCTAAAAAAGCTGCCCCTGTCACCAAAGCCGCTCCTGCTAAAAAAGCTGCACCAGCAAAAGCAGCAGCGCCTGCCAAAAAAGTAGCCGCCAAAGCCGCAGCGCCCGCCAAAAAAGCCGCAGCACCTGCCAAGAAGGCCGCGCCAGCCCAAAAGACTGCTCCCGCCCAAAAGGTCGCTTCCAAGAAAGCCCCCGCTGCCAAGCGCACCGTCAATGCTGCATTCATGAAAGCCATGACGCCCAGTTCTGCCCTGGCAGCCGTCGTTGGCTCAAAAGCCCTGCCCCGCACCGAAGTGGTCAAGCAACTGTGGGTCTACATCAAGGCCAACAAGCTGCAAGACGCCATCAACAAACGCCTGATCAATGCCGACGCCAAGCTCAAGGAAGTCTTTGGCAAGGCACAAGTCACCATGTTCGAGATGGCCGGCCTGATTGGCAAGCATTTGAAGTAATTTCTTGCTGTATCAAATCGCTGTGCCCGGTTGGGCGCAGCATAAAAAGCCGACGCAAGTCGGTTTTTTTATGCGCAGGCGGTTTTACCAGGTGTCCAAAACGTGTTCAAGCTTCTTCGACTGGCGCTGCAAACAATCCCACAAAAGCTCGCATGAATTACCCGTGCCAAAGCAGTATGTCTCGTTCTATACTGCTGTCACGTGGGCATGCGCCGGGCACTGCCTGAGTCTTATTTTCCAGGAAATTCAATATGAAACTCAAATTGATTGCATTCTGTGCAGCGCTTGCCTTGGGCAGCGCCGGTCTCCAGGCAAAAACATTCAAGTGGGCCAGCGCCAGCGACATGGCCACCTGGGACATCCACTCCCAAAACAACGCCCTCCAAAACGGCATTCATGCCGCCGTTTATGAAAGCCTGGTGTACTACAACAGCCGCACCTTCAAGCTCGAGCCGGTGCTGGCCACCGCCTGGAAAGACATCACCCCCACCCAGATGCGCTTCTCCTTGCGCAAGGGCGTGAAGTTCCACGATGGCAGCCCCCTGACGGTGGAAGACGCCGTGTTCTCGATCCAGCGCGCCATGGCCCCGACCTCCAATTTCACCCCTTACATCCAGGGCGTGGACAAGGTGGTCAAGGTCGATGACAACTCTTTTGATGTTTACTCGAAATCCCCCAACCCGGTGCTGCTGAACCAGATGACCGAGCTGCGCATCATGAGCAAGGCCTGGGCCGAAAAGAACAAGTCTGTGGCCCCGAAAGACATCAAAACCCAGGAAGAAAATTTCGCCCACCGCAACGCCAATGGCACCGGTCCTTACATGCTCAAGGAATGGCTGCCAGACCAAAAACTGGTGCTGACCCAGAACAAGACCTGGTGGGGCAAGTCGGAGTCCAACGTGACCGAGATCGTCTACACCCCGGTGAAGGCCGTAGCCACCCGCATCGCCGCCCTGCTGTCTGGCGAAGTTGATCTGGTGCTCGACCCCAGCCCGCAGGATTTGCCGCGCGTGCGTGCCAACCCTGACCTCAAGGTGATGGACGGCGTTGAAAACCGCACCATTTTCTTTGGCATGGACCAATTCCGCGACGAACTCGTGGGCAGCAGCGTCAAGGGTAAAAACCCACTCAAGGACGTGCGGGTGCGCAAAGCCCTGTACCAGGCCATTGACGCTGACACCATCAGCCGGGTCACCATGCGCGGCCTGGGTCAGCCCACCGGTGCCTTGGTGGCACCCCAGGTGAACGGTTGGACCGAAGCAGTCCACAAGCGCTTCCCGTTTGATGTGGCCGCAGCCCAGAAGCTGCTGGCTGATGCCGGTTACAAAGACGGCTTCGAGATCGATTTCGCCTGCCCCAACAACCGCTACATCAACGACGAGCAAATTTGCCAGGCGGTGACGGCCATGTGGTCGCGCATCGGCGTCAAGGCCAAGCTGCGCACCCTGCCGCTGGTCACCTATTTCCCCATGATCCAGCGCAACGAAGCCAGCATTTACATGCTCGGCTGGGGCGTGCCAACTTTTGATGCGCTGTACAGCCTGCAATCGCTGGTGCGCTCAGTGGGCGCAGGGGGCGACGGCAATTACAACGTCGGACGCTACAGCAACCCGCAGATGGATGCACTGGTGGAGCGCACCAAGAAAGAAACCAACCTGAAACTGCGCACCGAGCTGCTCACCAAGGCCTTGCAATTGCAAAATGACGACGTGGCCAACATCCCGTTGCACAACCAGGTCATCCCCTGGGCCATGAAGAAAAACATCACCGTGGTGCACCGTGCCGACAATCGCCTTGACTGGCGTCTGATCCAGGTCAAGTAGGCGCACTGCCCCAAGCCCACAGGGTCGCGGTCAAAGTCCGCGACCCTCACTTTTTAGTCTATGTTTGCATTCATATTGCGGCGCCTGGCGCAAGCGGCGCTGGTCATGATCACCGTGGCCCTGATCTCCTTCATGCTGTTTCAGTATGTGGGCGATCCGGTGGTGTACCTGTTGGGTCAGGATGCCACCCTAGAGCAAGTCAACGAAGTGCGCAACGCCCTGGGTCTGGACAAACCTTTCCTGGTGCAGTTCTGGCATTTTTTGGTCAACGCCGCGCAAGGTGAATTTGGCTACAGCCTGCGCCAGGGCACGCAAGTGTCCACCCTGATTGCCGAGCGCTTGCCGGCCACGCTGGAGCTGGCCCTGGTGGCTGGCGTGCTGGCGCTGGGCCTGGGTATTCCGATGGGGGTGTACGCGGCACTGCGCCGGGGCAGCTTCATGAGCCAGGTGTTCATGACCATCTCCTTGCTGGGGGTGTCCCTGCCGACTTTCCTGATCGGCATTTTGCTGATTTTGGTGTTTGCCGTGACGCTGGGCTGGTTTCCCAGTTTCGGGCGCGGAGAGGTGGTCCAGGTCGGCTGGTGGAGCAGCGGCCTGCTCAGTGCCAAGGGCTGGAGTCACATCACACTGCCCGCCGTGACGCTGGCCATCTTCCAGCTCACCCTGATCCTGCGCCTGGTGCGCGCCGAGATGCTGGAGGTGCTGCGTACCGATTACATCAAGTTTGCCCGCGCGCGCGGCCTGACCAACCGCGCCGTGCACTTTGGCCACGCCCTGAAAAACACCCTGGTGCCGGTGATGACCATCACCGGCCTGCAACTCGGCGGCCTGATTGCCTTTGCCATCATCACCGAAACCGTGTTCCAGTGGCCGGGTATGGGCCTGCTCTTCATTCAGGCGGTGACGTTTGCTGACATTCCGGTCATGGCGGCCTACCTGTGCCTGATTGCGCTGATCTTCGTGGTGATCAATCTGGTGGTGGATCTGCTTTATTTTGCGGTTGATCCGCGCCTGCGCGTTGACAGCGCCAGTGGCCACTGAAGCCTTGCCAACCCCTTCACGACCCCCTTCATGACCTTGTTCCAACAGGACTTCATCCCTTGAAAACCATGCTCCATCGGTGGTGGGACGGCGACGTAGGCTACAGCTTTCGCACCTCGCCCACCGCCATCTTCGCCGCGCTGATCGCGCTGGTGTGCCTCATTTGTGCGCTATTTGCGCCGTGGATTGCGCCGCACAACCCGTTTGACCTGACCACCCTCGAACTCAGCAACGCGCGCCTGCCCCCGGCCTGGCACGCTGACGGCAACGCCAGTTTTTGGCTCGGCACCGACGACCAGGGGCGCGACATCCTGTCGGCGTTGATCTATGGCGCGCGCATTTCGCTGGCGGTTGGCTTGGCTTCGGTGCTGCTGTCGCTGATCGTTGGGGTCAGCCTGGGCCTGCTGGCTGGTTTTCTGGGCGGCTGGATTGACGGCCTGCTGATGCGCCTGTGCGATGTGATGCTGTCGTTCCCGGCGATCCTGGTGGCTTTGCTGATTGCCGGCGTGGGGCGCGCCCTGTTTCCCAACGCCCACGAGTCGCTGGCCTTCGGGGTGCTGATCATTGCCATCTCACTCACCGGCTGGGTCCAGTACGCGCGCACCGTGCGTGGCAGCACACTGGTGGAACGCAACAAGGAATATGTGCAGGCGGCCCGCGTCACCGGTGTCTCGCCGCTGCGTATCATGCGCAAACATGTGCTGCCAAACGTCATGGGCCCGGTGCTGGTGCTGGCCACCATCCAGGTGGCGACCGCCATCATCACCGAAGCCACCCTGAGCTTTCTCGGGGTGGGCGCCCCGCCCACCTCGCCGTCGCTGGGCACCCTGATCCGCATTGGCAACGACTACCTGTTCTCCGGCGAGTGGTGGATCACCATTTTTCCAGGTGCCACCCTGGTACTGATTGCCCTGAGCGTGAATTTGCTGGGTGACTGGCTGCGCGATGCACTGAACCCCCGTTTGCGATAACTCCCATGAGCCTGTTACAAGTCAACAACCTGGTGGTGGAATTCCCGTCACGCAAGGGTACCCTGCGCGCCCTGGACGACGTGTCTTTTGACATCGCGCCCGGGGAAATTTTGGGTGTGGTGGGTGAATCCGGTGCGGGGAAATCCCTCACCGGCGCCGCCATCATCGGCCTGCTGGAGCCTCCGGGACGCGTCGCAAGCGGCGAGATCCTGCTCGAAGGCCGGCGCATCGACAACCTGCCCTACGAACAGATGCGCGTCATCCGCGGCCGCCAGATTGGCGCCATCTTCCAGGACCCGCTCACCTCCCTGAACCCGCTGTACTCGGTGGGGCGCCAATTGGTGGAAACCATCCTTACCCATTTGCCCATGAGCCCGGCCCAGGCCAAAGAGCGCGCCATTCAACTGCTCCAGGACACCGGCATACCGGCTGCCGAGCAGCGCATTGACCACTACCCGCACCAGTTTTCCGGCGGCATGCGCCAGCGCGTGGTGATCGCCCTGGCCCTGGCGGCAGACCCCAAGCTGATCGTGGCCGACGAGCCCACCACCGCACTCGACGTGTCGATTCAGGCGCAAATCATCACCCTGCTCAAAACCATTTGCAAAAACCGGGGTGCTGCCGTGATGCTGATCACCCACGACATGGGCGTGATTGCCGAAACCTGCGACCGGGTGGCGGTGATGTATGCCGGGCGGGTGGTGGAGATCGGCCCGGTGCACAACGTCATCAACCGCCCTTCGCACCCCTACACGGCAGGCCTGATGGCCTGCATTCCCGACATGACACAAGACCGCGACAACCTGCACCAGATCGACGGTGCCATGCCCCGGCTCAACGCCATCCCGCAAGGCTGTGCATTCAACCCGCGTTGCGACAAGGTGCACGACAAATGCCGCCAGGTCCGTCCCAACCTGATGCCCGCCGGTGCCACCGAATCGGCCTGCTGGCTCAACCACAGCGGGAGTGACGCATGAGCGCGCCCGACCGGATTCTGGTGCGCGCCACCGACCTGGCCAAAACCTTTGATGTCTCGGCACCCTGGCTCAACCGCGTGATCGAGCGCAAGCCGCGCGTGCTGCTCAAGGCCGTCGATGGCGTCAGCTTCGAAATCGAACGCGGCAAAACGCTGGCCCTGGTGGGCGAATCGGGCTGCGGCAAAAGCACCGTGGCACGCCTGCTGGTGGGCTTGTACGAACCCACCCGGGGCGGCTTTGAGTTTGACGGACAAGACGCCCACGCCGCCTTTAAAACCGCAGAGGGACGCAAACTGCGCCGGCGGGTACAAATGGTGTTTCAGGATCCCTACGCCAGCCTGAACCCGCGCTGGACGGTGCACGACATCATTGCCGAGCCGCTCATCGAGCACGAGATCCTGAGCGACCCCCAGGCCATCAACCAGCGTGTGGGCGAACTGCTGGTGTCGGTGGGCCTGTCGGCGTTGGACCGCATCAAGTTCCCGCACCAGTTCTCCGGTGGCCAGCGCCAGCGCATCTCGATCGCCCGCGCCCTGGCCACCCAGCCAGACTTTTTGGTGTGTGACGAGCCCACCTCTGCGCTGGATGTGAGCGTGCAGGCGCAGGTGCTCAACATCATGAAAGACCTGCAGCGCAAATTTGCCCTGACTTACCTGTTCATCTCGCACAACCTCGCTGTGGTGCGCCATGTGAGCGACCAGGTGGGCGTGATGTATTTGGGTGCCCTGGTGGAACTGGCCGACAAACACACGCTGTTTGCCACGCCGCGCCACCCTTACACCCGCATGCTGCTCGATGCCATTCCCAAAATGCACGACACCGGACGCGCGCGCACCGCGGTGGCCGGCGAGGTGCCCAACCCGCTCAACCCGCCAAGCGGCTGCACCTTTCACCCGCGCTGCCCGCATGTGAACGCCCGCTGCAAAACCGAGCGGCCGGTGTTGCAGACGATCAACGGGGTGAAAATTGCCTGCCATGCGGCAGAGGAGCAGCGCTTGCCCGACTAGCCCGCTGCACCTGATTGCGGCCCTGGCTTTGGGCAAGGTACAGCGCATTGTCTGCGGCCAGCACGGCATCGTCCTCGCTGACCTGTTCGACGCTGGCAATCGCCACCCCCACACTCAGCATCAGAGGGCAGGCAGTCGGGTCGGGCTGCTCGGTGAGCACATCACAGCGCGCCAGGCGGCGCAAACTTTCGTTGGCATGGGCCAGTTCAGCCGTGCGCGCCACCACCATCGACTCCAGATTGACTTTGAGATTGAGGATTTGCGCCTCCATGACGCCCTAGCTTCCAGGCATGAAAGCGCGCCAGCCAGGCCAGCACTTTTTGTGGCGCATGGGCACGCTTCCACTCCCCTGCCGCGTACTTGTTGGCCTCAGCCAGCGTGGGGTAGGTGTGAATGGTGCCCAGAATCTTGTTCAGGCCCAGGCCATGCTTCATGGCCAGCACAAATTCGGCCAGCAAATCAGCCGCGTGTTCACCGACGATGGTCACACCCAGAATACGGTCTTTGCCGGGCACGGTGAGCACCTTGACAAATCCGTACGCGGTGCCGTCGGCAATGGCACGGTCAAGGTCGTCCATGCCGTAGCTTGTCACCTCATGGGGAATATTTTTTTCTTTGGCCTCTTGCTCGTTCAGGCCAACACGGGCGACCTCGGGCTCGATAAAGGTCGCCCAGGGCACCACAGAGTAATCCACCTTGAATTTTTTGAAGTCGCCAAACAGCGCATTTACCGCGGCATACCAGGCCATGTGCGAGGCCGTGTGGGTGAACTGGTAGGGCCCCGCCACGTCACCAGCGGCGTAAATGTTGGGGTACAGGGTTTCGAGGGTGTCGTTCACCGCCACGGTGCGCTGGGTCGGAATGCCCAAGTCTTCCAGCCCATAGCCTTGCAGGCGGGCAACACGGCCCACGGCGCAGAGCAAGGCATCAAATTCAATGCGTTTTTCAATTCCCTGGTGTGCCACCACAATGAACTTGCGCTCGCCGAGTTTTTCGCAGCGCAAGGCCTGGTGGCTGGTCAGCACGTCAACGCCGTCGCGCATCAGGGCAGCGCACGCCAATTCAGACACCTCAGGGTCTTCACGCCCCATGAGGCGCGGTGCCATCTCAACTTGCGTCACATGGGAGCCCAGGCGGGCAAAGCTTTGCGCCAGCTCGCAGCCAATCGGGCCACCCCCCAGCACCACCAGCCGCGGCGGGGGCGCATCCAGCTTGGCAAATGCATCCCACAGCGTGTCGCTGGTCACATAACCCACGTCATCGAGGCCGGGCAAGGGCGGCACAAACGGGCGCGCACCGGCGGCAATCACAATGCTGCGGGTGGTCAGGCGCTGAGTGGCACCGCTGTTGAGCTTGATTTCTACCGTCCAGGGGTCAATGATTTTGGCGTAGCCCTCCAGCACCTCCACGCCCAGCTGGGTGTAGCGCGCCACGCTGTCATGCGGTGCCACAGCAGCGATCACCGCGTGCACACGCGCCATCACCTTGCTGAAGCTAAATGTGGGCTCCACCGCGCTCAGGCCGTAGTTTTCGGCATGGCGCATCTGGTGCGCAATGCGGGCGGACTTGATCAAGGCTTTGCTGGGCACGCAGCCGTAGTTCAGACAGTCGCCACCCATCTTGTGGGCCTCCACCAGGGTGACTTTGGCTTTGACGGCCGCGGCAATGTAGCTGGTGACCAAACCGGCCGCACCGCCGCCAATCACCACCAGGTTGCGGTCAAAACTTTTGGGGCGTTGCCATTTGGCATAGACGCGGCGGCTCTGCATAAAGCTGGCAAAGCGCTTGGCCAGCAGCGGAAAGATGCCCAGCAGCGCAAACGAAAACAGCAGGCCCGGCGACAAAATGCCCGACAAGCTGCTGATTTGGGCCAGTTGGGTGCCGGCATTCACATACACCAGGGTGCCCGCCAACATGCCCAGTTGGCTGACCCAGTAGTAGCTGAGCGTGCGAATGGGGGTCAGCCCCATCAGCAGGTTCACCAGAAAAAACGGAAACAGCGGCACCAGCCGCAGCGTGAACAGGTACATCGGCCCGTCTTTGGCCATGCCTTCGTTGATGGCTTTCAGGCGATTGCCAAACCGCGCCTGAACCAGGTCACGCAACACGTAGCGCGACGCCAAAAACGCCAATGTGGCGCCGATGCTGGAGGCAAACGACACCATCAGGGTGCCCAAGCCCAGCCCAAACAAAGCGCCCGCCCCCAGCGTCAAAATCACGGCACCTGGCAACGACAGCGCAGTGGTCACCACATACACCGCAAAAAAAACCAGACCAACGGTCACTGGCGACGCAGCACGCTGCACCTCAAACTGCCCCAGACTGGTCTTCATGCCGTCCAACGTCAGGTACTGGTTTAAATCCAGCGCAAAAAAGGCAAACACCAAAATGGCGGCGGTAACAAGAATCAGTAATTTTTTCATGGCTTGCCCATAGTCTTTAAACTTTGCTGAGGCAACGAATGATCGCCTTTTGCGAGAGTAGTCGCGTCCGACATTCTGATTCTTACATTGGACGCGGCGTAAATTCAGCTCAAAGCCACAAGGCAGCTGACATCGGGCAGATTCTTGTAAATCGACTCAGACGCGAAGCAAACGAAATGATGGCCTGTCCGATCGTGAGGTCTTGGCTATTTTTTGTGACGCCTGACCTTGTCGCGCAAGGTCACAAACTCTTCCGCCGCCGACGGATGCAGCGCCACTGTGGCATCAAAGTCGGCCTTGGTTGCACCCATGCGGATCGCAATGGCCAGGCCCTGAATGATCTCGGGGGCGTCGGTGCCCACCATGTGCGCCCCCAGCACGCGCTGGCTGGCGCTGTCCACGATCAGCTTGACCAGCGTGCGCTCGTCGCGCCCGGACAGGGTATGGCGCATGTTGCGGAACTTGCTGCTGTAAATGTCGATTTCGCCATACTGCGCCAGCGCCTGTGCCTCGGTCAGCCCCACGGTGCCGACGGGCGGCTGGCTGAACACGGCCGAGGGCACGGTGGTCAGGTCGGCACTGACCGGGCTTGGCCCAAACAGCGTGTTGGCCAGCGCCGCGCCTTCGCGTATGGCCACCGGCGTCAGCGCAATGCGGTTGGTGACGTCGCCCACGGCGTGAATGCTGGGGATGCTGCTTTGGCCAAAGGCATTGACCACCACACCGCCTGCCTGGTCCAGCACCACGCCTGCCTCGGCCAGCCCCAGCCCTTGGGTGTTGGGCAGGCGGCCGGTGGCGTACAACACGGCATCCACAACCACGTTTGAAGTTTGTGCACCTGTGACACCCACAGACAGGCTGCCATCAGCCAGTTTGTCAAGGCGCGCCACGTCTTGTTGCAGCATCACGACAATGCCTTTTTTGACCATCTCATCCTGCAGGTGCGCCCGCACGTCGTCGTCAAAGCCGCGCAGCACCTGCTCACCCCGGTAACACAGGCTGACTTGTGCGCCCAGACCATTGAGGATGCCGGCAAATTCGACGGCAATATAGCCGCCACCCACAATCAGCACGCGGCGCGGCAACTGCGGCAAATCAAACACCTCGTTGGAGGTGATGGCGTGTTCAATACCCGGAATCTTCGGCACAAAAGGCGTGCCGCCAGTGGCGATCAGGATGTGCTCAGCGGTGAACTGCTGCCCGTTGACCGCCACCGTGTGCGCATCCATCACACGTGCCGCGCCGTGCATGACGGCCACCTTGGAGCCCACCAGGTTGTTCTCATACAAGCCGCTCAGGCGGGTGATTTCCTGGTCTTTGGCCGCGATCAGCCTGGGCCAGGAAAACTCAGGCGATGGCACAGTCCAGCCAAAACCCTGGGCATCGGCAAAGTCTTCGGCAAAGTGGGCTGCGTAAACCAACAGCTTTTTAGGCACACAACCACGGATGACGCAGGTGCCCCCGTAGCGAAAGTTCTCGGCAATGGCCACCCGTGCGCCGAGGGTGGCGGCAATACGCGCTGCGCGCACGCCACCCGAGCCCCCGCCGATAACAAAGAGATGGTAGTCGTATGAAGGCATGTTGTTTCTTGTGTTGGTTTGGAGTTGTTGTTGCTGCGACTGTAATAAAAAAACAAAGTCCCCCGACTACATCACCAGCGCAGAACAAAACCCGTGTTCCGTGCTGCACTTCACCCCTGTTTTAACTTGTTAAAGGATCTTCAAATGAAAGCTCAGACCACCACCACCGCACGTTACCTTTCTGCCGCCGGCCTGGCTCTGGCCATGAGCGCGGCCCTGACCATTGCCGCAACACCAGCCGCCGCGCAATCGGCCGACAAGGAAAAGTGCTTCGGCGTTGCATTAAAGGGCAAGAACGATTGCGCTGCCGGCGCAGGAACCACGTGTGCGGGCTCATCGAAAGTCGATTACCAGGGCAATGCCTGGTCGCTGGTGCCAAAAGGCACGTGCGAAAAAACAATGTCCAAGACCTCGCCCACCGGCTTTGGCCAACTCAAGTCCTTCAAGGAAGTCAAGGCCTGATCTTTTGGACCTGCAAGCGCAGCACCTGACATGGCAAGCCCTTTCACCATTGAGTGGCCGCGTCAGGTGGCTCACGCCAAAGCCTTGCCGGCCCGGGCTGGTGTGGGTCTGAAGCCCGCACATTTCGAGGAAATACTGGCGACGCTGCCTGACATCGGGTTTTTTGAAGTGCACGCTGAAAACTACATGGTGGCCGGCGGCCCGTATCACCATTACCTCAGCCGCATCCGCGCGCATTACCCGCTCTCCATCCATGGCGTGGGGCTGTCGATCGGGGCCGATGCCCCGCTCGACACCGATCACCTGAACGCGCTGGCCGACCTGCTGGCGCGCTATCAGCCGCAATCCTTTTCAGAGCACCTGGCCTGGTCCACCCACGGCCCGGCGTTCCTGAACGACCTGTTGCCGCTGCCCTACAACACCGCCACCCTGCAGCGGGTGTGCGACCACATTGACCAAGTGCAGTTCCGCCTGGGGCGGCGCATGTTGCTGGAAAACCCGGCTACCTACGTCGAATTTGCCGCGTCCACCCGGGATGAAGCCACCTTTTTGACCGAAGTGCTGCACCGCACGGGGTGCGGGCTGTTGCTGGATGTGAACAATGTTCACGTGTGCAGCGTCAACCACCAGCGCGACGCCAGGTCTTACATCCGGGCGCTACCGCTGCGTGAGGTGGGTGAAATTCACCTGGCCGGGTTTGCCCAAACGCAGGACGGCCACGGCGACCCGTTGCTGATCGACAGCCATGGCGCCCCGGTGGCGCAAGCAGTGTGGGATTTGTATGCCTTCACGCTGGGACTGACCGGCCCGGTGCCGACCTTGCTGGAGCGTGACAACGACATTCCGGCATGGCCGGTTTTGTTGGCGGAGTCGGGTCTGGCCGACCAGGCCTTGCGCGCTTTGCGCCCCGAGGGGGTTACTGCATGAGCAGCCAGAGCGCCTTTGCCGCCGCCCTGCTGAACCCGGACCTGCCTTGCCCCGGCGGCCTCAGCTGCTGGAATGGCTCCGACCCCGAGCTGCGTTTTGCGGTCTACCGCAACAACGTCATGGTGTCGCTGATCGATGCGCTGGCCGACACCTTCCCCGTTGTGCAGGCCTTGGTGGGCGATGCATTTTTTCGGGCCATGGCGCGGTTGTTTGCGCAAGTGAGTCCGCCGCGCTCGCGCCTGATGGTCTATTACGGTGACACCTTCGCCGACTTCGTGGCCGCTTTTCCGCCGGCTGCACCGGTGCCCTATCTGGCCGATGTCGCGCGTCTGGAAATGGCCAGGGTGCGGGCTTACCACGCGGCGGACGCAGCCGCTGTCCAGCCTGAGGCCCTGCAGATGGCACTGGCCGAGCCCGGGCAACTGTTGTCATTGCGGCTGCATGTGCACCCGTCGGTGCAGGTGATCGAATCACCTTTTGCCATGGTCTCGTTGTGGGCGGCGCACCAAGGGGCGCTGTGCATGACTTCGGTCGATCCGGACGTGGCACAGGCGGCGCTGGTGTTTCGCCAGGGGCTCGATGTGGACACCCTTGAGCTCAGCGTCGGGAACGCCCAATTCGTCAATTCCTTGCTAACCGGCCAATCCCTGCTTGAGGCCGCAGAAGCTGCAGCCAGCAGCGATACCGAATTTGACTTAAGCCATGCCCTGGCCCTGCTGCTGCGTAGGCAGCTCATCACCCACATCACCACCGGAGAACCGCAGCATGAACACACGCACTGAAACTTTGAGCGCCACGGCATCTGCTGATGCGGGGCGCTTGACCGTGCTGATTCGACAGTTCATCACCCTTTGCACGCATATTCCCAACAGCTTGCTGGCGTTCGTTGCGCGCTTCTCCATCGCAGCGGTGTTCTGGAAGTCGGGCCAGACGAAAGTGCAGGGTTTTGAGATCGACATCGTCGGTGGCACTTTCACCCTGGGCTGGCCGCGCCTGTCGGATTCGGTGGTGGACCTGTTTCGGGATGAATACCGTTTGCCGGTGATCCCCCCTGAATTGGCCGCCATCATGGCGGCCGTTGCCGAACACCTTTTGCCGGTGCTGATCCTGCTCGGCCTGGCCACCCGCTTGTCGGCCTTGGGTTTGCTGGGCATGACGATGACGATCCAGTTCTTGGTCTACCCCGATGCCTACCCCACCCACGGCACCTGGGCCGCTGTGCTGCTGTACCTGATGGTGCAAGGGCCGGGCAAGCTGTCGCTGGACCACTGGATTGCCCGGCGCTGCGCATGACCGACCACAAACCTCAAGCGTCAGGCGCCTGGCGGCACTGCTTTGTCATCCCCTTTGGCGTAGGACTTCATGGCTTGACTGAGAAACGGCAGTTGCAAACTGAAATTTTTGCAACCCGAACACACCATCATGTGAACCTTGAGGCTGATTTCTTCAGCCAATGTGAGCGGTCTGTCCTGCGACTCGGAGATCAGGCGGGTGCAGTGCTGGCAGTTCATCATGCGTGTTCTCCTTTTACGAACCATTTGTTTTCAAGGCATTCACGCAGACGCAGGCGCGAGCGATGCAGCATCACATTCAGGTTGGTGGTGGTGATGCCGACCGTGGTGCAAATCTCGGCGGTCTCAAGCTCTATGAATTCTTTCATCATGAACACCCTGGCCTGGTTGCCGGGCAGTCCTTCGAGGCAAATCTCGAACACTTTCCAGAACTGGTTTTGATGCAGGGCATCTTGCGGACTGCCCCAGGTAGCCGGCCTCTCATCGGCCTGCCAATGACCCCGATGGTCAAAGAGTTCAGCAAAATCCTCGCCCTCTTCGTCCTCACGCAGCAGGCTGCTGGCGTCCACCATGCGCATTTTCTGCCGCAAGGCGTCGGCAATCTTGTTGCGCAAAATGGCAAAAACCCAGGTTTTCAGCGCGGCCCTGCCGGCGAAGGACTTGGCATTTTTCAGCGCCCCCACCAGCGCCTCTTGCACAGCATCCTCAGCCGCGTGGCTGTTGGAGAGTTGCAGCGTGGCAAATTTGATCATCTGGCGGCGCAAGTCATTTAAAAACGCGGGGTCGGTCAAGATGGAGGTGTCAGGCACCTGCGGGCCCAAATTTTCAACTGTCAAATCGTTCATTGCTGATTTTCTCGCGCTGTAATTTCGTTCATTCCAGAACATCCGACCCGAAACAAGGTTCGCAGCGGTGGTGCCATTAAAGAAAAGCCGAAGTGGTCACGACCAACATGGCCGGCATGGCTTGATCGTTGGCAAACACCATTCTTCGAATTAAAACAGTTTTTAACACCCGTTTTATCCTGGCAAGTCGGCGACCAAGACACGGCGGCACGTCGCTGTCAGGCGCTATCGCTCAAGCTTTTGATTTTGATCAAAGATCAGCGCCTTGAAATTCGCGAGAATATACATCGCTAGTTCCGAATATTGATAACTACCTAATAAAGGGTTGCAGATGATGTCCAAATCAAGCCGCGTCGCGCTAGCGGTCCTTTTAGCCGGCTGGATGGGCTTTGCCGCACTGGGTTCTGCCAGCGCTGCAGAGCCCAAATCGGTCAAGCTCAACACCACAGCCGACCACTCCAAGTTCCCTGAACTGCAGCGTGACTTTGCGTCTGGCCCGGAGCTCACCAAGGCCTGCCTGAGTTGCCATACCGAAGCTGCAGGCCAGATTCACCGCACCAAGCACTGGAAATGGGAATACAAAAACCCTGACACCAACCAGTTGCTGGGCAAAAAACACGTGATCAACAATTTCTGCATTTCGATTGCCTCCAACGAGGCTTCTTGCAACAGTTGCCACGTGGGTTACGGCTGGAAAGATGCCAGTTTTGACTTTAGCTCCGAAGAAAATGTGGACTGCGTGGTCTGCCATGACACCACCGGCAACTACAAAAAACCATCCGGCCTGGCTGGCAATGTGGTCACCAAGGACATGGAATTTCCGCCTGGGACCGGCAAAATCCTGAAGGCCATCGACCTCACCAAAATCGCCCAAAAGGTTGGCAAATCCAGCCGCGACACCTGCGGCAGCTGCCACTTTAATGGCGGCGGCGGTGATGGTGTCAAGCACGGCGACATGGACAGCTCGCTGGCCGCACCCGAGAAAGAACTGGATGTGCACATGGATGCCACCGGCCTGGACTTCACTTGCGGCACCTGCCACAAAACCTCCAGCCACGATGTCGCCGGCAGCCGATACACCCCCACAGCCAAGGACGCCCAGGGTGCCCACCTGCGCGGTTCGTCTGACAACGGCAACCCTGCCACCTGCGTCTCGTGCCACGGCACTGTGCCTCACAAAGAGGATGCCAGGCTGAACCAACATGCCACCAAACTGGCCTGCCAAACTTGCCACATCCCGGAATTTGCCCGCGGCGGCATTGCCACCAAGATGAGCTGGGACTGGTCCACCGCTGGTCAGCGCAATGAAAAAGGCGAGCACATCGTGCGCAAGGACGACAAGGGCCACATCACCTACGAGTCACGCAAGGGCGACTTCGTCCTGGGCGAGAACGTCAAACCAATCTATGTCTGGTTCAACGGCGATGTCAACTACACCCTGAAGACCGACAAGCTCGACCTCACAGCAGACGTGACCCGCATCAACACGCTGGGTGGCAACCCGACCGACGGCAAGTCGATGATCTGGCCTATCAAACGCTTTGGCGGCAAGCAACCCTATGACACCGTCAACCTGACCTTGCTGACCCCACACACTGCGGGTAACGATGACACCGGCTACTGGAAAAACCTGGAATGGGACAAAGCCCTGAAGGCAGGTGTCGAAGTCTCGGGCGTACCCTACTCCGGCCAGTTTGGCTTCGTCAAAACCCAGATGGACTGGCCCATTACCCACATGGTGGCGCCCAAGGAAAATTCCGTTGGCTGTGTCGATTGTCATTCTGTCAACGGTCGCCTGGCCGGGCTGGATGGCATCTACATGCCTGGCAGCGGTGCCACCCCGCTGCTTGACAAGCTGGGTTGGGGCCTGGTGCTGCTGACCTTGCTGGGCGTGCTGGGTCATGGTGCGATACGCGTTGTTACACGCCGCAAGGCATAAGGAGAATCAAAATGACTGAACGTGTTTACCTCTTTAAAGGCTTCGAGCGCTTCTGGCACTGGTCGCAGGCAGCCCTGATCATTTTCCTGATGGTCACCGGCTTTGAAATTCATGGCACCTACACGCTGCTCGGCTTTGAGAAGGCGGTGGACTACCACACCATTGCCGCCTGGTCCCTGGTGGGGCTGTGGGTATTTGCCATCTTCTGGCATGTGACCACGGGCGAGTGGCGCCAGTACATTCCGACCACGGACAAGGTGGTGGCGATCATGAACTACTACTCGTCTGGCATCTTCAAAGGTGAGTCGCATCCGTTCAAGCCCACCTCCGTGCAAAAACACAACCCGCTGCAGCGCCTGACCTATCTTGCGGTATTGACACTGCTGAGTCCGCTGATCTGGGTGTCGGGTTGGTTGCTTCTGTTCTACGCCGACTGGCCGGCCTGGGGCTTGACTGCGCTGCAGCTGCAGTGGGTGGCAACAGCCCACACGATGGGTGCGTTTTTTATGCTGGCGTTTTTGATTTCGCACCTGTATCTGGCCACCACCGGGCACAAGCTCACCTCACAGGTCAAGGCCATGATCACCGGGTGGGAAGAAATCGAATCGTCCAAACATTAATCTACTTTCTTGTTTTTTTAGGAGTCATCATGAAATTACGTAAAGCCTTACCTGTTGCCACCCTGCTCGCCCTGATGGGCGCCTCGTTTGCAGCGCAAGCCTATGACGCGGACTGGAAGCGCGGGCGTATTTACTACCGCGCCGTTTGCACAACCTGCCACGTCGCCTCGCCCATCGGCGGCATCAACCCGAGCACCAAGACCAAGGCAGAATGGACTGCTTACCTGCAGGCCAACAAACACGCCAAGGGCAAGGACACGGTGAGCCAGTACTACAGCAAGGCCTATCGCGCCAGCATCAAGTCCGGCAACAAGGCGGCCGAGAAGTTTGCCGAGACCCCGGACCAGGAACTCGCCGATGACCTCAAGGCCTTCCTGCTCAAGGGTGCCAAGGATGGGGATGCACCTGCCAGCTGCAGCTAAGCGGCGCAACCTCACCCAGTCCTGACCAAGGAAACACCATGAGTGACATAACCAGCGCCAAATGGATGGCAGGCTTCAAGTCTGACTATGACAAGCTGTTTGTCAAAAAATGGTCTTCCTACATGGGGGCCGTGCTGCTGGTGCTGGTCATTCTTGGCCTGATGATCAATGGCATGGTGTGGGGCGTCTTCGGTGGTGTCAAGTTTTGGGGCGATTGGATCAACAACATGATCGGCCTGGGGCCGCTGCTGGGTGTGCCTGCCGAGCTTGAGGGCTTCTGGTCGCACCGCATGTCCCTGATGAACACCACCCTGGTGCTGGGCTCGTTCTGCGCGGCCTTGTTGTCGCGCCAGTTTGCACTCAGCCGGCCACCCAGGATTGAATACCTGTGGGCCATGCTGGGTGGCTGCCTGATGGGCGTGGGTGCCGCCCTGGCCGGTGGCTGCACCACCGGTGGTTTTTTCAACCCGGTGCTGCATGCCTCACCTGCGGGCTGGGTCATGTGGCTCGGTTTGCTGGCTGGCGCGGCCCTTGGTTTCAAGCTGCTGCTGTGGACCATGGAAAACATCGAGTGGGGCACCCAGGCACCGCCGATGGTTCAGGTTTCACCCAAGGTCAAACAAGCGTATCCCTTGATGGGACTCATGGTTGCACTGGTCATTCTGGTCTGGAGCGCCGCGTGGCTGTATTCGGGCAGTGAGCCGCTGGCGGTTCGCGCACTGATTGTGCTGGCCGGGTTTGCGATTGGCTTCATCCTGCACCGCTCGCGCCTGTGTTTTGCGAGGGCATTTCGCGAGCCCTTTGTGACGGGTGAAGGCGAAATGACCAAGGCTGTCATCCTGGCGCTGGCCATCGGCCTGCCCCTGGCCGCCCTGCTGTTTCAAAAGAAGATCATTGACCCCTACGTGGCAATTCCCGCCACGTTCTGGATCGGCTCCTTGCTGGGTGGGCTGATCTTTGGCATTGGCATGGTGTTTGCCGGCGGCTGCGCCTCCGGCTCGTTGTGGCGCATGGGTGAAGGCCACTTCAAACTGTGGGTCAGCATGTTTTTCTTTGCCTGGGCCGGGTCTACCGCCAGCGCATTGTTCAAAAAATTCCAGATCACATCCATTGATGAGACCAACCTGGAGACCTTCGAGCGCACCGCCGTCGGCTTTCAGGCCTACTGGCCGGACATGTTTTCGGGCTGGGGACTCACCTGGCTGATGTCGGCAGGTTTACTGCTGTTGTGGTACGCCCTGGTGCGCTACAACGAATCCACTGAAAAATTTACCCTGATGTGATAACCGTTTCGTTTTTTAAGGAGTCATCATGAAAGTTAAACGTCTTCCCCTTTTGGTCGCCCTGCTGTCGGCCCTGGCTATTGCCCCCCTTCAAGCCCAGACTGTGGCAGCAGAGCCCGCGGCTGCCGCTGCGGTGGTTTCACACTCGCCCACCAACCCGGGACCCGGTTGGTACAGCAAGCTGGTGAACCTGGACTTTGTCGTCAAGCAGGCTGCCATCCCCAAAGTTGACGGCGTGCTGCTGATTGACTCGCGCCCTGGGGCACGCAAGTACGACCTGGGTCACATTCCCACGGCCATCAACATTCCCGACACCCAGTTTGACAAACTGGCCCCCACGCTGCTGCCCACTGACAAGGCAACGCTGCTGGTGTTTTATTGCGAAGGGTATGACTGCATCCTGAGCCACAACGGGGCGCACAAGGCTGAAAAGCTGGGTTACACCAATGTGCGCGTGTTTGCCGAGGGTTTCCCCGGGTGGATCGCGGGTGGCAACCTGCACGCCGTCAGCCCGGCCCACATCAAGAAACTGATTGACGAAAAAGCCCCCATCACGCTGCTAGATTCACGGCCCAAAGAGCGCAAATATGACCTCGGCCATATTCCTGGCGCCATCAGCCTGCCTGATTCCCAGTTTGACAAACTGGCCGCGCAAGTGTTGCCAGCCAACAAGGCTGCAGCACTGTACTTTTACTGCGAAGGCTTGACCTGCGTACTGAGCAACAATTCAGCGCTCAAGGCCATCAAGATGGGTTACACCAACGTCAAGGTCGTGCCCGAAGGCTACCCAGCCTGGGAAAAAGCCTATGGTGCAGGCCCCACGGCAGCAGGCGCCGGTGCAGCCGCAGCCAAAGCGCCAGTCGTTGAGGCTGGCAAGGAATCCGGCAGCATCTCCGTGGCTTCATTTGAGCGAATCTACAAGGAAGCCCCTGACAGCGTGTATTTCATTGACGTGCGCGATCCTGCAGAGGTGGCCACTGGCACTTTCAAAGGTGCGCTCAACATGCCTGTGAGCACACTTGAGAAAAACATCGACAAACTGCCAAAAGACAAACAAATCATCTTCTTTTGCGGTGCCGGTTCACGCAGTGGCGAGGCCTTTGACATGGTCAAGCTCTACAAGCCCGAGATCAAGCCCGTGTTTCTGGACGCTGCCATCAAATGGTCCAAAGACGGTAACTACACCATCAAGGCCAACTGAGCCATCGCCAGCCTTGTAGCCCCATGAACGGCTGCAAGGCTGTCGTCGCCATCAAGTATTCAGCGCCGTGCGCTGCCCAACCCCCAGCGCTGCCACCACACTGAGCAGCAACACGGCTGCCGCTCCCAACAGGGTGGCGCCGTACCAGCCACGGTCCATGAAAACGCCAAAAATCAGCGGTGAAATAGCAAAGCCGGTGTCAAGCCCTGAATACACCAGGCCATAGACCCGCCCGGTGGCGCCCTTGGGTGTGGCTCTTTTGATCATCATGTCGCGCGATGGCCCGCCAATGCCCACCGCGAAGCCGGTGGCAGCCAGCACCACCATGGTCATCGTGGCGCCAAAAAGACCGGTGCCACACAGTGCCAGCAGCACCGCCGCAGCCGCCATTGACAGCGCCACCACCCGGTCGCTGTGGCGTGATTTGGCAGCCACAAAACCACCCACAAACATGCCCAGGGCGCCGCACAGCATGTAGGCCGTGAGGGTGAGCGTGGCCGACTCAAAACTGATGCCGTGCATGGCCTTGAGAATGGAGACCGAAAAACTTTGCACTACCGCCAGCGTCATGGTGGACAGCAGAAAGAAGGCAAAACACCACCACACCACCGGCAGTTTCATGAAGGCCATGCTGTGCTCGACCGGGCTGTTGACAGGGTGCACCACCGCCTGGGTTGCAAGCTTGTCACGCTGCAGCCACATCAGCACCAGCACGCCCACATACAGCAGCGCGGCTGCAATGTAGGCCGTGCGCCAGTTGCTCAAGGCGGTGAAAGTGGCAAAAAACACCGGTGCCGCCGCCCAGCCCAGGTACCCCGTAAGGCCATGGGCGCTAAAAGCATGGCCCAGACGCGGCGCCGACACGCGCTGGTTCAAAATGGTGAAGTCCACCGGGTGAAAAGTGGCGTTCGCCAGACCAGCCAGCGCTGCCACCATGAGCAGCCCGCTGTAGCCGGTGACCGTGGAGGCCAGCACGGCAGCCAGCGCAAACAGAGCCAGGGCGGCAAACAGCATGGGCCGCGCCCCCACCTTGTCCACCACAAAACCTGCCGACGCCTGGCCAATGCCAGACACCACAAAAAACACGCTCATGAGCGCACCCAACTGCGAAAAGCTCAAGCCAAATTCCACCATGAAGACCGGAAACAGCGGCGGCAGCAACAAATGCCCAAAGTGCGAGGCCGCATGAGCCAGGCCCACCAGGCCGATGATGGTGGCGTCTTGCCTGAGGGGGACGGAAAGAGGGAGGGTTTGGGCGGCTGCGGTCATGGGCGAATGTTAGCGCCTGCGCCCAGACTGCACGCGGCCAATTTGAATGACTCATCAAACCACGGGTGTGATGGGTCTTACAACACGGTGTTGTGGTTGACAAAATCCAGCCTTGTTGCAGCGTTGAAGCAAGGTTGCGTTCTTGTAAAAGCTCAGCGCGAGGGTGATGGCTGGCTGCGCTGGATCAACGTCAAACCATTCGGGGTCGAGTTCGGCACTGCTGGCCAAAAAGTGCAGGGCACGGATCACCTTGCGACCGTTATCAATCGACGATGGCAGCAAGATGTCGATATCTTCCGTGCTGCAGACAAAGCCGTTGAGCCGCATTGCATGACCCCCGACCAGCACGTATTGCACGCCCTCGTCCGAAAAACGCCGCAACACATCAAGCAGTTAATCAGGCTGTGCCATCGACATGAACGGGTGAATTGAGTCTGCGGGCTACCGCCAGCATGCGCGCGTCGTCCTGCGCGTTGCGCTGGGCGTGCGTCAGGCGGCTGACACCGCGCGGCACGGGCAGCGGGTTAGGCAGCATGGCATCAAGCACACGTCCGCGCTGCCACGCCTCTTCAGGTGTGGCAGCGCGGCTGGTTCAAACCCGTTTTTTTGTGACCGACGATGCGCATGAGATCGAGTGTCGCAAATCACGCAAAGCTGAACTGACCCGGGGCGCGGATGGTGTCCACATCGACGTGGATGGTGTCTTTGGGCGCAAACTTGCCTTCCAGCAGCAACTTTGACAGCGGGTTTTCCAGACGCTGCTGAATCGCGCGCTTCAAAGGTCGGGCACCAAAGACCGGGTCGAAGCCGACCTTGGCCAATTCGGCCACGGCGGCCTCGCTCACTTCCAGACCCAGTTCCATGTGCGCCAGGCGCGCTTTCAGCACCGCCAGCTGGATGCGGGCGATGTCGGCAATGTGGCTGGCGTCGAGCGAATGGAACACCACGGTCTCGTCAATGCGGTTCAAAAATTCAGGGCGGAAATGGTTCTTCAGTTCCCCCGTCACCGCTTCCTTGACGTCCTCGTAGTCCAGGCCCACCATGGCCTGGATCATGGAGGAACCAATGTTGCTGGTCATCACGATCACCGTGTTCTTGAAGTCCACGGTGCGGCCCTGGCCGTCGGTCAGGCGGCCGTCGTCCAGCACTTGCAGCAGCACGTTGAAGACATCGGGGTGGGCTTTTTCGACCTCGTCGAGCAGCAGCACGCTGTAGGGCTTGCGGCGCACGGCCTCGGTCAGGTAACCGCCTTCCTCGTAGCCCACGTAGCCGGGCGGCGCACCGATCAGGCGCGCCACGCTGTGCTTTTCCATGAACTCGCTCATGTCGATGCGCACCAGATGGTCTTCGCTGTCAAACATGAAGCCGGCCAGCGCCTTGCACAGCTCGGTCTTGCCCACGCCCGTCGGGCCCAGGAACAGGAAGGAACCCGTGGGCCGGTTCGGGTCGCTCAAACCGGAGCGTGAACGCCGGATGGCGTTGGCCACGGCGGCAATGGCCTCGTCCTGGCCCACCACGCGCTGGTGCAGTTTGCCTTCCATCTGCAGCAGTTTGTCGCGCTCGCCCTGCATCATTTTGCTCACCGGAATGCCGGTGGCACGGCTCACCACTTCAGCAATTTCCTCGGCACCGAC
>CAZIGL010000005.1:50929-155121 GCA_964538895.1 uncultured Rhodoferax sp. | reverse complement strand
ACAGCATGGATTGACTTTGTCAAAATTTGTATTTGAGAATCATTCTATGCGTCAGATCAAAAAAAAGGCACCCGAAGGTGCCTTTCAGACTGCCCGCAGGCAGTGCGCGATCAAGCTTTTTGGGTCACTGCGGCAGCAGCGCTGAGGGCTTGCTCGGTCGCCGCAGCGATGTTGCTTTCGGCCACAGCCAAGGCCTTTTTGGCCGAGCTTTGAGCGGAATCAATGGCGGTCTGGCTGGAAGCCAAGGCGCTCTTGAACACAGCCACAGCCGACTCGGTACCGGCCGGAGCGTTCTTGGCCACGTTTTCAACCACCAGGTTGAACGCTTTTTGCGCTTCAGCAGTCTTGCCTTCAAAGGCCTTGCTGAACTCAGCGCCGGTTTCCACAGCGATGCCATACACGTGACGGCTGTAAGCCACAGACTTTTCTGCCATGGGCGCGACCAGGCCGGTTTGCAGGGCAAGCGCTTGCTGCAGGTCTTTGGCAGCCAGAGCCGATTGAGCATGGCTGAAGGATTCGTTCATCAGGGCCTTGGCAGCAGCCAGGTTCAACTCGATCAGTTTCTCCATGCCAGCGAAAGATTTGGTGGCGAGGGCCTTGGTAGTATCAAAAGCGGCTTGGTTGGTGGCGGTGATTTGGTCAGCAGTAATAAACATGGTGAGTTCCTTTGAATAAATAGGGTTGATTGCTTTGTAACTTCCGGGTAAACGGTTTATGTTGCAGTGCAGCATGGGTTGAATTATAGGGAAAACCCGGGGCTCTGCAAGTCCTTTTTGTTGCAGTGCAACAAAAAATTTAGAGACTCATCTCTAGTCGATCAACCGGGCCCGCGGCCGACTCAGCGCCACAAGATCAGTGCGGTTCCCGCCACCGTCATCGCCGCCCCCAGCCATGCCCCCGGTGCAGGTGCACGCTTGAGCTGCAGCCACAGCAGCGGCAACACCAGAATGGGCGACACCGACGACAAAATGGCCACCATGCCGACATCGCCCTTTTCCAGTGCCAGCAGCACCAGCGTCATGCCAATGCCCATGGCAATGAAGCCATTGAGTCCGGTTTGCGCCAGCACCCGCAGCGTGGGCGGCCGGGTGGCCCGTGCCGCCTGAAGACCCGCCAGTAACAGCACCGCATGCGCGGCCGTGGCCACCGTGACGCGCACTGCCGAGGCCATGATCGGGTCCACCTGCTGCGCCATCACCGGCTTGGCAATCAACGAACCCACGGCCTGGCACAGCGCCGCCAGCAAAGCCAACGCCACGCCCAAGCCGACATGGCCACGGTCAGCTTCCCAGTCATGGGTTTCGCCCTTGTGCCTACCCAGCATAATGGCCAGCATCACGCCCGCCAGCGTCAGCACGCCACCCAACAGGGCCTGCAAACTCATGCGCTCATTGAGCAGCGCAAAGCCCAGCACCGCACTGAAGGCCGCGTGGGTGGCAAAGAGCACACCAGCACGGCGTGGCCCGAGCCGGTTGATGGCCGAGAACAGCGCGGTGTCACCGATAAAGATGCCGATCAGGCCGCTGACGGCCATGACGCCCCAAGCGTGGCCGTCAAAACCGTGCCAACTGCCCTGAACCGCCACCACGGTCCACAACATCACGGCCACCATGGCCATGCGCCAGCGGGTAAATGCAAAGGCGCCCAGATGGCGCGACGGTGTGACCGACATCACGCTGCCCACCGCCCAGCAGGCAGCTGCGCCCAGCAGGCAGCTGCGCCCAGGGCCAACAGGTCGTAAGGGGCCATTACCCGTGCGCGGGTCGGGGCGTCAGGGTATCAGCTGGCAAACGGTCCACTTCCACCAGCAGCCTGGCCAGCGCCAGCCCGGCGGCGTCCACCAGGGTCTGGCCTTTTCCTGCGGTGGCGTTGGCAGCATTGCCCACCGCCCCGGCCAAGTTGTAGTCCTGGGTTTGCCAGCCCAGCCTGGCGCTTTTGCCGTTGCCCAGAATGTCAAACTGACTGGCGCGCGTTTGTGCTTTTGACGCAAAGTTGCGCGCCTGCGCCATGTCCACGTGGCTGGGGTCCAGCGCCAGCATCATCGAGGTCTCGATGTCGCCGCCATGGATGCCAAAGCGGTGTTCTTCGGCACTGAACAAGGCGTTGGCATCCTGACCCTGCGCATCGCGCATGGGCAAATTGAACCAGCTCACGCTGTACACCAGCATTTCCAGGCGCGCGCGCAGGTCGCGCGCCACCAGGTCCATCACACTCACATTGCCACCATGGCTGTTGAACAGCACCAGTTTGCTGATGCCGGCGGCGGCCACCGACTCGGCGATGTCGGTCCAGAGCCGCAAAATGGTTTCGTTCTTCAGGGTCAGGGTGCCGGGAAAACGCGCGTGCTCCGGGCTCAGGCCGACCGCTTGCGTCGGCAAGAAAAGCACTTGCAACTCAGCCGGTAAATGGTCCAGCGCCGCAGCCACGATGCCATCGACCAGCACGCTGTCCACACTCAGCGGCAAATGCGGGCCATGCTGTTCGGTGGCCGCCACCGGCAACACCGCAATCGTGCGCGCCGCCAGGCCGCTGGTGCGCAGGCGTTCAAAATCCAGTGTCGTTAAGTCAGCCCAAAAGCGCGAGGAAGTGGTCATCACGGGGCTCAGGCTTTCTTCATGAATTCGGCCTTGAGCATGAACGCCCCCTGGTCGGTCTTGCAGTCCACCTCGTGGTCGCCCGCGCCTTCGGGCAAGCGGATGCCTTTGATCTTGGTGCCCTTTTTCAGCACGATGGATGAGCCCTTGACCTTCAGGTCCCGGGTAAGAATCACCGTGTCGCCATCGGTCAGCGGGTTGCCGTTGGCGTCCTTGACCGGGCCACCCACTTCTTCGCCAGTCTCAGAAGCAACTGCCCGAGGCCACTCAAAACCGCAATCCGGACACACATGGTTGTCGCTATCCAGATAGGCGTTTTCAAGAGTGCATTGGGGGCAAGCAGGCAACGTGGACATGGTGGATGAAGAAAAAGAAGCGGATTGTAGAGCTCGCTATCATCTGCCCATGACCAAAAAGCGCGCACGCCACATCTCCGCAGACTCCTTCTTCGGCTGGGATGGCGATGTGCTGGTGGTCAATATTCTGGGCAAACCCAGTGCCAGCAAGGACGCCATTGGCAAGCCGTTTGGCAAACAGCTCAAGGTCAGCGTCACGGCGGCACCAGAGGCCGGCCGCGCCACCGACCACATGCGGCGCTTTCTGGCACCGCACTTTGGCGTCAGCGCCTCCGACATCGAGGTGGTGTTTGGCCGCGAGAATGTGAACAAGCAACTGCGCATCAAGGCCCCGACCAAACTGCCCACCATGTTTGGCAAGCCAGCAGAGCAGACGCCACTGACTGGCGCTGAGCTTGCCAAACACTGAAAAGCACCGGACCCTCTGCGGAACTTCAAGACCACCCAAGCCTCTCACTGCACCATGACCTTTCTGAAACACCTGACACGCCCTCTGGCTGCGCTACTTTTTGCTACCTGCTTTGCGCTGCCGACCAGTGCCACGGCACAAAACACAGCAACAAACACCGTCACCACCGAGCAAATCCAGGCCGAGCTGATGGCCCATGCGCCAGACGGCGTCGACCCCGGTAAAACGGTCTGGGTCGGGTTGCAACTGCGCCACCAACCGCATTGGCACACTTACTGGAAAAATTCAGGCGACTCGGGTCTGGCCACCAGCTTGACCTGGACGCTGCCTGCAGGCGTGCTGGCGGGCGACATTGCCTGGCCGCTGCCGGTGAAGATCCCGATCGGGAATCTGGCCAACTATGGGTATGAAAACACCGTGCTGCTGCCGGTGCCGCTGACCATCACCCCCGACTTCAAGCCTTCGCTGCTCAACCCCGAACTCGAAGTCAAACTGCAAGCCAGCTGGCTGGTGTGCAAGCTTGAATGTGTGCCGCAAGACGGCGAGTTTGTGCTGCGTATTCCGGCCAAGGGCTCCACGGCCATCCATGGCGCCGCTTTCGATGCCGCCTTCAGGGCGCAACCGCAGGCGTTGTCGCAACCGGGCAGCGTGGTGATTGAGGACCGCACCCTCAAGGTGTCTGTGATTGGCCTGCCGGCCAGCCTGCAGGGCCAAGCCCTGGAGTTTTTCCCGGAAACCCCCGAAATCATCGAAACAGCGGCCAAGTGGACGCAAAGCTGGCAAGGGGCCGTGTGGACGGCTGCCGTACCGATGGCGCAACACCGTGGCGGCGAACCCAACACGATGCCGCTGGTGTTGACCGCAAAAATAGGCGGCGAGCGGGTGGGTTTTGTCACCCAGGCCACCGTGACGGGCAGCTGGCCCGCCATGACGGCACCGGCTGCCACAGGCGCTGTGGCGCCACTGCCCAGCGCAGCGCTCGGCAGCCAGCCGACCAACCTGCCCTCTTCATTCTGGCTGGCGCTGCTCGGTGCCCTGCTGGGCGGCATGATCCTGAACCTGATGCCCTGCGTGTTTCCGGTGCTGGCCATCAAGGTGGTGGGCTTTGCCCGCCATGGCAACAACCTGCGCCACCAGCGGGTGGGCGGCCTGGCCTACAGCGTGGGCGTGGTGCTGTCATTTGTCGCCCTGGGGGCGCTGATGCTGGTGCTGCGCGGCGCGGGTGAGCAATTGGGCTGGGGCTTTCAACTGCAGTCGCCGGCCGTAGTGGCGGCGCTGGCTGTGTTGTTTACCTTGATCGGTCTGAATATGGCGGGCCTGTTTGAATTTGGCCAGTTTGTGCCTTCCAGTGTGGCCATGCTGGAGGCCAAGAATCCGTCAGTAGATGCATTTTTGTCGGGTATTTTGGCGGCGGTGATCGCCTCGCCCTGCACGGCACCGTTCATGGGTGCCTCGCTCGGTCTGGCGCTGGCGCTGCCGCCACTGCAGGCGCTGGCGATTTTTGCGACATTGGGCATCGGCATGGCGCTGCCCTATCTGGCGGCCAGTTGGTCACCCGCGCTGGCCCGCAAGCTGCCGCGCCCGGGCGCCTGGATGGCCACCTTCCGCCACGCCATGGCGTTCCCCATGTTTGCCACCGTGGTCTGGCTGGTCTGGGTGCTGGGCCAACAAAGCGGCATTGATGGCGCCGCCACCCTGTTGACGCTGCTGCTGGGCCTGGCACTGGTCATTTGGGCACTGGGCCTGCGGGGCCGCAGCCGCTGGGTCGTGACGACGCTGGCGCTGGCCACCCTGGTCTTTCTGACCACATCGCTTGGCCCCAACATCATCAAACCACCAGAAAACACCAACACCCCGACCAGCACCGCGCTGTGGCAGCCGTGGGCACCGGGCAAGGTAGAACAGTTGCTGGCCAATGGCACGCCGGTGTTTGTCGACTTCACCGCAGCCTGGTGCGTGACCTGCCAGTACAACAAAAAAACCACCTTGGCCAACGCCGAGGTCCTGGCCGACTTTGCCGCCAGAAAAGTCACGCTCTTGCGCGCCGACTGGACCCGCCAGGACCCGGCCATTACCACCACACTGGCGCAGTTGGGGCGCAACGGTGTGCCGGTTTATGTGCTTTACCAGGCCGGACGCGCTCCGGTGGTGTTGTCAGAGATTTTGTCGGCGGCCGAGGTGCACGGCGCGCTGGCAGCACTTTAACCTGGATTCCTCAGCGAAGTTTTCAAGCGGTCAACTGAGGAATCTAGGTTTAAGGACCGGATGAACCACCCTGACGCAATTGGGCTGCGGCGGAATGCGACAATTGCGCCATGAATCCCACACCCACATCCTCCTCCTTCGCGCCCCTTGAAAACGACACTTTTTTACGGGCTTGTTTTCGCCAGGCCACCGACTACACCCCGATCTGGATGATGCGCCAGGCCGGTCGCTTCTTGCCCGAATACCGGGCCACCCGCGCCAAGGCGGGCAGCTTCATGGGCCTGGCCACCAACACCGACTTTGCCACCGAGGTCACGCTGCAACCTCTGGAGCGCTTCCCGATCGATGCCGCCATTTTGTTCAGCGACATCCTGACCGTGCCCGACGCCATGGGCTTGGGCCTGAGCTTTGCCCTGGGTGAGGGCCCCAAGTTTGCCCACCCGGTGCGCGACGAAGCCGCAGTGGCCAAGCTTGAAGTCCCCGACATGGACAAACTGCGCTATGTGTTTGACGCCGTCACCTCCATCCGCAAGGCGCTCAATGGCCGCGTGCCGCTGATTGGTTTTAGCGGCAGCCCCTGGACGCTGGCCTGCTACATGGTCGAAGGGGCTGGCTCTGACGACTACCGTCTGGTCAAAACCATGCTCTACAGCCGCCCGGACCTGATGCACAAGATGCTGCAGATCAACGCCGACGCGGTTGCGCTTTACCTCAACGCCCAAATTGAGGCCGGTGCCCAGGCCGTGATGATTTTTGACAGCTGGGGCGGTGTGTTGGCCGACGGCGCGTTCCAGGAGTTCAGCCTGGCCTATACGCGCCGGGTGCTGGCACAGTTGCACAAGGAATACAACGGCGCCCGCATTCCGAGCATCGTGTTCACCAAGGGCGGTGGCCTTTGGCTCGACGAAATGGCCAACCTGGATTGCAACGTGCTGGGCGTTGACTGGACCGTGAACCTGGCCAAGGCACGCGCCCTGGTGGGTGGCAGCAAAGCTTTGCAAGGCAACCTGGACCCCAACGTGCTGTTTGCCCAGCCCGCTCAGATTGAGGCTGAAGTGGTCAAGGTGCTCAATGCCTTCGGCAGCCCGCACCGTGGTGAGGGCGCAGGCCCCACCCACATTTTCAATTTGGGCCATGGCATCAGCCAGCACACCGAACCCGAGCATGTGGCAACTCTGGTACAGGCGGTGCACCAGCATTCGCGCCAAATGCGGCTGGCTTGCTAACCTGCAAAACCAACCGGGAAAAGAGTACCCGGGCCTGCCTGATAACACCTTTTTGCCCTCTTTACCAGACCCAAACGACAAAATAATTTGTTACTTATGCACAAAAAGGGGCACGAAATCGAAACAGGAGTTTTCCTTCTGCAGGCTTACCCTGAAATTCCGTGAAATTGTAAGTTATTGATTTATATAGGTTTAAAAATCTGCCTTTTTTCTGAGCAAGCTAACGGAAGCCTTGATTTGCAAGGCCTCGAAGCCATTGCAGAGCGCTTATCAACAAAGTTATCCACAGAAAACTTGGATGACTTACAAAAGCTCTCAAAATCAAGCACTTAACGCTTTTTTCGCAAGTTCACTTGAACAAAATGCCCGCCCCGCCCGCCACTGGATACTGCTTGACACAGGTGCTCGTGCATACCCCGGCGCACAGCCAGATGACGGGCGCGCTGAGTTATTGGAGCCAGGCGCCCCTGCAACCTGGCACCCTGGTGCGGGTGCCGCTGGGGCAACGTGAACTGCTGGGCGTGGTCTGGCCCGGCGAATCAGCCCCGGCGCCTGAGGTGGCACTCGACCCTGCCAAACTGCGTCCGATCACCGCCGCACTGGATGCCTTGCCCCCCTTGAGCCGACACTGGCGTGCCTTGATCAGCTTCGCGGCCAGCTACTACCAACGCACGGCGGGCGAGGTGGCGCTGGCGGCCTTGCCGCCGCAACTGCGCGACATGAGCAGCGTTCAACTCGGGCGCCGGCTGAAAAAACTGGCCAAGGCGGCTGACGCGTCAACCAGGTCAACCCTGGCGCCCGGCACGGCGCGCGCACCCGAACCAGCCAGCGCAACGCTGGAGGTCGCATTGACACCAGAGCAGCAGCAGGCCATCGACCAGTTTCACCAGCAGCCGGGCCCCTTCCTGCTGTTTGGCGCCACCGGCAGTGGCAAAACCGAGGTGTTCATGCACTGCACCGCGACGCTGCTGGCCGCCTCAAGCGAAGCGCAGGCGCTGGTCATGGTGCCCGAGATCAACCTGACACCGCAACTTGAGGCGCGCTTCAAGGCGCGTTTTTGCGCCCTGTATGGCAAGGATGCCGTGGTCTCGATGCACAGCGGCATGACCCCGGCACAGCGCCTCAACAGCTGGCTGGCCGCCCACAGCGGCGCCGCCCGCGTGGTGCTGGGCACCCGCATGGCGGTATTTGCGTCGATGCCGCAGCTGCGCTTGATTGTGGTGGACGAAGAACACGACCCCAGCTACAAAAGCAGTGAAGGTGCGCGCTACTCGGCGCGTGACCTGGCCATTTACCGGGGCCACCTCGAAGGGGCCAAGGTGCTGCTGGGGTCCGCCACGCCATCCCTGGAGAGCTGGCACCACAGCCGCCCGGCCACTGAGGGCGGGCGCTACCTGCGCCTGGAGATGCCGAGCCGCGTTGGCAGCGGCCAGCTGCCACTGGTGCGCCGGGTCGACATGAACCACCAGCCCAAGTCCTGCATCATTTCCGCGCCTTTGCTGGCTGCCATGGCCCAGCGCGTCGCCCGGGGCGAGCAAAGCATGGTGTTTTTAAACCGGCGCGGCTATGCCCCGGTGCTGCAATGCAGCGACTGCGACTGGAAAAGTGAGTGCCCGCATTGCAGCGCCTACCGGGTCTTTCACAAGATTGACCGCACCCTGCGCTGCCACCACTGCGGCCTGAGTGATCGGGTGCCGCGCACCTGCCCTGCCTGCGGCAACCACGACATCACGCCGCTGGGGCGTGGCACCGAGCGCCTTGAGGAACACCTGGCCGAACTGCTGGTGGATGTGCGCCGTCCGGACGGCGAGCCGGTGCGCATCGTGCGCATCGATGCCGACACCACGCGGCTCAAAGGCGCGCTCGAATCCCAGCTGGCGCAGGTGCATACCGGCGAGGTCGATGTGTTGGTGGGCACCCAGATGATTGCCAAGGGGCATGACTTTCGCCGCATCACGCTGGTGGCCGCCGTGAACCCGGACAACGCCTTGTTTTCCAGCGACTTTCGCGCGCCAGAACGTCTCTTCAGCCTGTTGATGCAGGCCGCCGGGCGGGCCGGGCGCGATGAAACGGTGGCAACCCAGAGCGAAATGTGGCTGCAGACTTTTCAGCCCACGCACCCCTTGTACGAGGCGCTCAAGAAACACGACTACCCGGCGTTTGCCGCGTCCCAGCTGAAAGAGCGGCAACAGGCCGCCATGCCGCCATTCAGCTTTCAGGCGCTGGTCCGTGCCGAGGCGCGCAGCCAGGAAGCCGCGCAAGGCTTCCTGAATCTGGCCAGCCATGCAGCCGCCAGCCACAGCGTGACGGCGCCCCTGTTGGCGCAGCTCATGCTCTTCCCGGCGGTGCCGATGAGCATGGCGCGTGTTGCCGACATCGAGCGCGCGCAGATGCTGGTGGAAAGTCCGTCACGCGTCGCGCTGCAGCGGTTTTTAAATGCCTGGCAAGGGGTGCTGCACAGCACCCGGGCCGATCCCAGCTGCAAGGGGGTGATCCGCTGGGCCATCGACGTGGATCCGCTCAACATCTGAGCAGCCCGTTCAACCGGGGGGTGGGTTCAGGCGGCAGCCTTGGTCGCAACAATCACCTGGAAGTTGCCAAAGAACGCCGTGTGACGCTCGCAGCTGACACCGGGCATGGCTTGCAATTGCAGCACCGGGTCGTGGCTGTCCCAGAGCGCCAGGCCATAGGGCTCGAACACCTTGAAATAGGTCCAGCTCAAGGCGCGCAACAACCAGGGACGAGGACGGTGGAACTCGCCCAGGTACAGCTTGCCACCAGGGGTCAGCACCCGCATGGCTTCGTTCAAGGCCTCGGTTTTCAGATCGTGCGGCAGTTCGTGCAGCAAGAAGAACATCACGTTGGCGTGCACCGAAGCGTCGGGTTGCTGCATGGCCACAGCGTTGTCTTTCAGGTAAACCGTGTGATCGGCGTAAGCACCGAGCTTGGTTTGGGCGTGGTCCAGCTCGTTCTGGATGATGTCGGCAATCAGCACCTTGCGAACACCCGACTGCACCGCAGCCTCGACCACGCGGGGAATCACGTTGCCAAAAGCGCAAGAAGTAATCAGGATATCTTGATTCTTCAAATCATCCTGACGCAGTCCATGGGCAATGATGGAGACCAGGCGGCTGTACTGAAACAGCAAAATAGCAGAAATGATGGGCTGCCAGTCCACCAGGCGGATCAGCCGCATATTGGAATAAATCGGGTACACATGCGCGGCGTCATGTGTCAACTGCCCCATGGCGCTGCGCATGAGCAAGGCGCCACGGGTCAGCGTGAAGAAAAACAGGGCGGTGCTGGCAAGTACCACCACCACAGCAAAGACGGTATAAGAAAACCAGGCAGACATTGCGTTCTTTCAAATGGCAGGTGTGCGAGACACCCAGGGTGTCAAAAATGACAAGCGCTGATTACACCCGCCCGGGAAAACCCTGTATTGATTTGAATCAAGATGCCTACAAGCTTTGGGAAAAGTGCCGTGGCGCTTCGCCTAGACCATCAGGGCGACAGCCATTGAAAATGTAACGAACGCCGAGGCGGTGGACACCAGAATGATGCGGGCAATGCGGCCGTTATCGGCACCGAAACGCTCGGCCAGCAGCGACACATTGCTGGCGCTTGGCAAGGCTGCAGTCAGCACCATCACGGTCAAGGCAAAGCGCGACAGTGGCACCCCAACGCTGATCAGCGCGGCGCCCACCAGCAGCACCAACAGCGGATGCACAAACAGTTTGAAGAGCGCCACAGGCAAATAGTCACGCAGCAATGGCGCCGTGGCATGACCCGCTTTGGCCAGCATTTGGGCGCGCGCCAGCACCGCACCAATGGTGAACAAGGCCACCGGCGAGGCCGCATCGGCCAGCAAGCCAATGGTCTGCGCCACCGGCTTGGGCGGCTCCCAACCAACCACCGACACCAACGCACCCAATAAAATGGCCCAGGGCATCGGGTTGGCCAGCACGCCTTTGAGTGATTTTTTAAGTGCCTTGGCGGCACCCTGTTTGTCGGCCCCATCCAGCCGCGACAGCGCAATGCACAGCGAAGTGATCACGATCATGTCGATCGCCATGGTCAGGAGCACCGGCCCCGCCGACTGCGCCCCCAGCAACGCCACCAACAATGGCACCCCCATGAAGCCCGAGTTGGGAAAGGCTGCCACCAGGGCGCCAAAGGACGCATCATTCCAACCAATGCGTGCATTCAGGCTTACCGCCACGATGAAGCCCACCGTGATCAAGGCACAGATCAGCCAGGTGACAAAAACGCCCAGATCAAGCAGTTGTTCTATGGGCGTGTCGGCGCCAAATCGGTACAGCATGCATGGCAGGGCAAAAAACAGCACAAAGCCGTTCAAGCCGGGAATGGCTTCCAGTGGCAGCATGCGCCTGCGTGCGGCCAGATAGCCACACAACACCAGCGCGAAAAAAGGGAAGGTAATGACAAAAATTTGCAGCACGAAAGCATTGTCTCAGAGCTTGGCATGCGGCCCGGACGTGTTCTTGAACGACAAATCGAAAATGCTCAAACAGGTTGAGGCGTCAAAGTGACAGCGTCGTCCTGGCGCAACCCATCCACAAACACGGCGAGTTCACCAGCGACCATGGCCACCCAGTCCTCACCAGTGGTCAGGGGCTCGGTGGCCACGATGACCAATCGGTCCTCGGTGCTGTTGAATTCAGCCAGGTTTACGCAGAGGTCCTCATCCTTGAGGTACACCTGACGAAACGGATGGCAGCGCAAAACGTAATGCAGTTTGGTGGTGGCATGCGCCCATAGGGCACGGCCGTTGCTGAGCAAAAAATTAAAGGTGCCATGTCTGGCAATCTGCGGGGCCAGTTCACGCAAAGTGAGACTTAGTTCATCCACCGATGGAACATCGGCGTGCGATTTGGCGAGCTCCTGCATCAACCAGCAAAAGGCCAGTTCGCTGTCGGTACCGCCCACGGGGTGAAAGCGGCCATGCAATTTCGGCGCGTAATTTTTCAGGTCACCATTGTGGGCAAAGACCCAATTGTGTCCCCACAGTTCGCGCACAAATGGGTGACAGTTTTCCAGTGCAACCTGTCCGACGGTAGCCTTGCGAACATGCGCCACCACGTTGTGACTCTTGATGGGGTAGCTTTTGAGCATGTGGGCAATAGGCGACGTGGCCGCACTGGATTTGTCCACAAAATGGCGGATGCCCTTGCCCGGAGTGGCGCAATCGCTTTCGAAAAAAGCGATGCCCCAGCCATCTGAATGATGATCGGTGCAGCCGCCGCGCTGCGAGAAACCGGTGAAACTCAGCGTCAGGCTGGCCGGCAAGTGGCTGTTCATACCCATGAGTTGGCACATAAATCCTTGGCCTTGGCAAAAGACATCACCGGCAGTCAAACTAAAAGCGCTATTATCTAGCGTAAAAAAATGAAGGCAGGACCCACTTTCGGCAGTCAACAACGTCAAATTTTCGCTATGTTGTCAGATGATCCAGCGCCCAATTATGACGAACATGAAGTCCCGATCCAGCCGCATCCGAAAATTTTGATGAGTCAATGGCCCCAACACACATGAGAAAAACCGTCACAGAAAATAGTGCGCGTGTGATCGCAAAAGCTGGCGTCGCCCTCTTTTTCTGGGCCGTGTTCTCAGCCCATGCGATGTCCTTGGGAGAACTGCAGGGGAACGCACTGATTGGTCAGCCTCTTGACCTGACCATACCGATCCAGGTCAGTCAGGGCGATAAACTTTCCGAGGGCTGCGTCCGCGCCGACATTTACTACGGCGATGCTCGCCAAAAGGCACCGCGCATCACCACCCAAGCCACCCAGCTGCGCCTGCAAACCTCCACACCCGTCAATGAACCGGTTGTCACGTTGCAGATTCACAATTTTTGCGGCGTGAGCCAGATTCGCAACTACGTGCTGCTGGCTGATTTACCCCCCGATTTCAGTGCCAGCGTGGCGACAAGCACCCTGACGCCCGCGGCACAGCCTACCCCGCCCAACGCCGAGCTTGCGCCAACTGTGGTGGTGTTGCCCCAGGTGAGTGTCGCAAGCACGCCCAAGGCCAGTTCGGCGACACCGCGCAAACCCGTCTCATCTGCTGTCAAAAATAAAAAGTCCGTCAAGAAACAAAAAACAAAAGCAGCTCCGCCCAAACGCACACCCGAAGGTAAAACAGCCAATGCTCAACCGGTCCGGTCTGTGCTCAAACTCGATCCCATGGAGATCCTCTCCGACCGCATGGACACGCTGGAACTCAACATGCCTTTTGTGCCCGCAGAAGATGCGCTGTTGCAAAGCAGGCAACTCGCGGCGCTGCAAGCCGAAGTCAAATCGATGCGTGAGCTCGCGGTCAAAAATGACAGCGCCCTGCTGGAACTGCAGGGCCAACTCCAACTGGCTCAGTCCCAGCAGCAACTGACCACGCTTTTTTACGTCCTGATCCCCGTGTTGCTACTTGGTTTGGCGAGCCTGTTATGGCTTTGGCAAAGACAAAAAAAACTGACGCTTGCAGCACAATCCTGGTGGCAACGCCCCACAAGCGACGACCTGAGCTCCTTGATGGACGCCAATGCCGCATCCCTGGCAGCCAGTCCCGGCATGACGGCAACGCTGACTGATGGCACCCTGACGGACATGCCCACGGGCAAACGGCCTGTCCAGGCCGTTCCTGTGGCAGCGCAAACAGCCGAGGCTGATCCAGTCGTTGCTCTTGCACCGCTCAAAATAAACCCTGAGTCGGTTCAGGACATCCGACAACAGGCCGAATTTTTTGTTTCCTTGGGGCAGGCCCATCGTGCCATCGAGATCCTGAACCAGCATATGGCCGGCGCCGGCGTCCCCAACCCCTTGATCTGCATGGATCTGCTGGAACTTTACCACCACGCCAACAAGACAGCCGAGTTTGATCAGTTGCGCGATGTCTGCCGACAGCACTTCAATGTCAAGCTTCCCGACATGGCCATTTCCCAAAACGAAGGCCTGGACCTGACGCACTATCCGGCAGTTGTGACCACTCTGACTCGCCTGTGGCCTGGTGAGCAAGCACAGGCATACATGGACACCTGTATCTTCCTCAATACCGGAAGCAAAGCAAAAACCGCCTTTGACCTTGCGGCTTTTCGCGATCTACTGACGCTGCATGCTGCTGCAGAGGAACTGGCTGCATCGGTAACGCAGCGCCCGAATCCGCAAGCCCGGCAGGCAGGCGAGGCCCCGGACCCGCTGCATGCACTGGACGTTTTTCTCCAAAGGAGACTTCCGGGCCAAAAATCCGAGACGCATCGGACCGAATCGCCGGAGGGAAATCTGCCGGGTCTGGACCTTGTGCTGCCGCACGATACCCCTCCTGACAAACCCTGACGGGCAACCTGCGCCTTGGCGTTCACATTACCCAACCCCAACGGGTACCCCGTTCCTCAAACTGCCCCTGGCTGTCGTCGACGACGGACAACACTTGCGAAACCGCAAGGCATTGAACTTATCCTTTGGCACTCAATCCGATGGAGTGCTAACATCGATCGAATCAAGTAACAAGGAGTCCTGTCATGTCTACTTACACTGGCGTTACTGGAAGCCCCCTGACCTTGTCAAATCCCTGGTCAGTGGTGCCGGCATTAGGTCATCTGGACGCTTACATTGCGGCCGTCAACCGCATGCCCATGCTGACCCTGGAAGAGGAACAAAGCTACGCTCGCAAACTTCGTCGGGACAACGACGTGGAGGCTGCGGGGCGGCTGGTGCTGTCCCACCTGCGGCTGGTGGTGTCGATTGCACGCCAGTATCTGGGCTACGGCTTGCCGCATGGCGACCTGATCCAAGAGGGCAACGTCGGCCTGATGAAGGCAGTCAAGCGCTTTGACCCTGAACAGGGTGTGCGCCTGGTGAGCTATGCCATGCACTGGATCAAGGCTGAAATTCATGAATACATCCTGAAAAACTGGCGCATGGTCAAGGTGGCCACCACCAAGGCCCAACGCAAGCTGTTTTTCAACCTGCGCTCCATGAAGCAGCGCTACCAGAGTGACGACGCTGCGGCCGAACTCAGCACGCACAGAAACACGCTCAACGACAGTCAGATCGACGCCATGGCGGCAGAGCTGCACGTCAAGCGCGAAGATGTCATTGAAATGGAAGCCCGGATGGCTGGCGGCGACGTGCTGCTTGACCCCAGCCCGTCAGACGGCGACGAAGATGCCTTTGGCCCGATTGCCTACCTGACCGATGTTGCACACGAACCCACGGCCATGCTGGAAGCACAGCACCGAGATGTGCTGGCGAGTGAAGGCCTTACCCTGGCGCTAGCGACACTGGATGAGCGCAGCCGTCACATTGTGGAAGAACGCTGGTTGAAAGTAAACGACGACAACTCGGGTGGCATGACGCTGCATGACCTGGCTGCTGTCTATGGCGTCAGCGCCGAGCGGATTCGCCAGATTGAAGTAGCCGCGATGAAAAAAATGAAAAAGTCCCTGGTTGAATTTGCCTGAACAGTTGGCAAAGCCGCTCTGTGTCAGCGGATCACTGTGCTCAGCAGCAAACTACGCAGCAATTCGCTCAGTCCATCCCAGACAATTTGCACCCCCAGGCACAGCAATATAAACGCTGACAGCCGCAAGAAAATGATGGTGCCGGCATCGCCCAGGGGGTTCAGCAGGCGCTGCGCATAACGAAACAATACGCGTGGTTGACCTTTTTTAAACAAGACGGCATTCTCTGCGCTGGCAGCACTTAACGGGAAAAGTCGTAAAAAATAAGCACGGCTACAGACGGCCATGACATCACGCTCCATGTCATTTTCGATCCACACCAGAAGTCGATACTTCGCGCCGTACGGCTGAATAAGCGCTTCGGTTTCCTGCTCTTTTGTGGTGCACTGGGTGGTTACGTGACAGCACCGCTGGCCGTGGCTTCCCAGCATCACCGGTTTCATGCTGGTGGGCCTGATTGCCGGCCCCAATGGGCTGGATGGGCTTACAAGACTTGGCGGCGGCCGTGATTGCCGCCATTGCCGTATCGTCGTCGCCAGCGGTGCTGATCCATGTGGCCAACGAGCTCGGTGCCAGTGGCCCGGTAACCGAGCGCGCCAAAAGCCTGGTGGCACTCAACAACGTACTGGTTTTCCTGATTTTTAGTGCGCTGCTGCCGCTGCTCTACAGCAACGCTGAAGCGCCCTTGATCACCATTGTGGGCGGTCCGGTTTACCAGTTGCTGGGCTCGGCCGTCTTGGGCGTCGGCGTGGGCATGGCGCTGCACATGGCCGCACGCAAGACCAAAGAGGCGCACCAGTACCACCTGGCCCTGGTGGTGGGCGCAGTGGCGTTCACGCTGGGTGTGGCCATCACCCTCAAGCTCTCGACCCTGTTTGCACCACTGGTTCTTGGCATCGTGGTGCGCAGCATCGAACGCACCGAGCTGATCGCCAACCTTGAATTCGGCCCGGCGTTCGAGCTGTTTTTTATTGCCCTGTTTGTCTATGCCGGGGCCAACCTGCATCTGGCCGAAATGGTCCAGTACGCCCCGGCCGCCCTGGTGCTGGTGCTGGTGCTGGTGCTAGACCGATCATTGGCCAAATGGCTGGGCGTGGGTTTCACGGCGCGATTGCTGGGTGCCAGCAACCGGCAGGCTGCCACCACCGGCTTGCTGCTGGTACCCATGGCGGGGCTGGCCATTGGCCTGGCCGACACCACCTTGTCGCTGTTTCAACTGCAAGGCGCGGTGGTCTGCTCAGTTATTCTGGCGGCGGTGGCCGTGCTTGAAACGGTGGGGCCGCCCATCAGCGCCAAGGCGCTGCGCTGGTCCGGCGACAGCCTACGGTCAGAGGCAGTGCAGGCAAAAGAGGATGCGCTTGAAGAGCATCCCAAGCCAAAACCACAGCAGGAGGCCTGAACCGGCCTCCGCCACAGTTACTCTTGGTCTTGCGCTGCGCGAATCGTGTCGCGCCCGTTGCGGTCCTTGACGCGACCCAGGTCGGTGTCGAGCGCGCGTATCAATTTATCCACGGCATCGATCAAGGCGGGCCCCATCTTGTCGGCCTCGGCAGTGACCGTGACCGGCTTGCGGTTGGCCACGCGGGCCTCCAGGCGACAGCGTTTGTCCTTGACGCCCGATTTGGCGCCGTCCACATCGGTCAGAAAAACCTCCAGCCGGGTGACGTGTTCTTTTAAGCGGGTCAGGCGATTGCCTGCTTCATCACGAACCCATTGGGCCAGGGATTCGCCACCTTGAACATGGTCGTCGGTATTGACTTGTATTTGCATTTTTTGTTTCCTTGGTTGGTTATGTATTTTGACCCAAACTGGCCATTTCAAAATTTACTTCTTTATAGCATGTGGGGCATGTTGTCGCACAGTGCAAGGGGTCATCGCACACGTTATTTTCATGCTCAAAACAAGCCCAGAATACTTCACCACAGCACGACCGCCACCAACACCCACCCAAACCGGCTGGGTGCGGCGCGACCACCGGTACCTGGTCAGCACGGCTTTACCAACCCACCTTTGCGGCGCGCAAGCCACGGCCCTGCCATCCCATGGCAATCCGGCGAATGGCAAACGCCTGGCGCTGCCTGCTTGGTGATGTGTGCGCGGTTTGGGCCGGTCGTGCTTGCGTTTGGTCATGAAAACATCATGCGTGGTTGTCGCGCTTGGCTTCGGCCTTGGCGTTGCTTGAGCGCGCGTGCGCGCCCATGTTCTTGCCGCGCACTTGAACCAATTTGGACACTTCCGTGGCTCGCTTGGCGGCTGGTGCATTGCTGGTCGACCTGACCGCTGGTGCTTTGGCAGAGCGCTCCGGCAAGGTCGGCTTTCCCGAGGCCTGGGTCACGATCTTCCTGGGCAGTGCGGCCTTGATCTCGGCGCTTTTCAGGGCCGGTTTCTTGGATGCGCCGGGTTGGTCCGGGGCTTTGGCGACAGCAGCCCGGATGGGTGACGTTTTTGTTCCTGCGGATTTGGCAGCGGCCGCGGCGGCCTGGGTATCAAGTTTGGCCAGACGGGTCTCGAAGCGTTTGAGCGTTTCTTCAAACAGGCGGGTTTTTTGTTCGGTCCGCTGGTTGGCAGTGCCCGTGTCGCTGCGCTTGGCACCCGTGGCGACACGGGTGCTTGTCACCTGGCGACGAAACAGATCGGCATTTTTATCACGCAGGTTTCGGGTGCGCGCGACTTTGCTGCGCAGCTGTGCCGGGGTCAATTGAATGACCGCATCGGCCAGCGAGGCGACGAAGAGTTCCAGCTCGGTGGCGTTGCACAGTTTCTGCGCTTGTGTACGGTTGTAGGCCATGGGGGAGTCCTTTCTTTTTTGTCAAAGTGACAAATCAAGTCTATCCCCCGTAAACCGGACCAACTGTGCTGAACCGCACAGACAGTGCGCTTGATGCATTCGTTGACTACAAATAAGGCGACAGCAGCCAGACCAGCCGGTCGCGCAGTTGGCCCGCCATGGATTGGCCTTTGATTTCAGCCGCAGTGAGCCGGTGTGCGCGCTGGATGCGCGCATCGACCAGCACATCGAGTTGCCGCACCAGTTGCGCATCGTGGCATTCAAGGTTGTATTCAAAATTCAGGCGCAGGCTGCGCGCATCCCAGTTGGTTGAGCCGATCAGCGACCAGGCGTCATCCACCAGAAACAGTTTGGTGTGGTCGAACGCCGGGCCGCTCAGGTGCACCCGGCAGCCGCTGGCGATCAGGTCTGCACACTGCGGTCGCATGGCCCAATCGATCAAGGGCAGGTTGCTGCGCCCGGGCAGCACGATGTCCACCGCGACCCCGCGCAAGGCCGTCACCTGCAGCGTGGTGAGCAGCACGTTGTCGGGCAAAAAATACGGCGTGACGATACGCACCCGCTGGCGCGCGGTGGCCAGCGCGCCCAAAATCACCAGGCGCATGCGGTCGATGTCGGCATCCGGGCCGTCCGAGACGCCGCGTGCCAGCACCGGCCCGCACGGCACGTTGTCGGCAAACCACGGGCTGCCTTGCAAGCTCTCGCCGGTGGTGAAGCCCCAGTCAATGGCAAAGGTGCGTTGCAGGTCGGTCACCACCGGGCCGCGCACCGCAAAATGCAGGCATTGAAAGGCCTTCGGCGGCTGCATTGACAACCAATGACTGGCACTGATGTTCATGCCGCCAGTGAAGCCGAGCGCCCCATCGACCACCATGATCTTGCGGTGGTTGCGCAAGTTGGCCTGCGCCAGCAAGCGGGTCAGGCGCGGCGGCAAAAAGGCCGCCACGGGCACGCCGGCACGGCGCAGTTGTTTGACCATGCTGACGCGGCTGTAGCGCGCGCCCACGGCGTCGATGAGCACCCGCACCTGCACGCCGCGCTGCATGGCCCGCTGCAGCGCGGCCAGAAAAGGCCGCCCGGCCGCATCGTCGTTGAAGATATAACTCAACAACGTCACCGACTGGCGCGCGCCGTCAATCGCGGCGAGCATGGCCGGGAAGGCTTCATCGCCTTGCACCAGCGGCGTCACCGCATTGCCGGCCAGCAGGTTGCGGTCGGTGATGCCACAGCCGAGTTGGTTGGCGTCTTTGAGCTCAGGCGAACAGGGGCCGTCAGCGTGCTGGACAGCATTCGCGTGGCAAGCCTCGCCGTGCCAGGCGTCTTTCAGCCCCAGGGCCACACCGGCGCGCTGGATGCGATTCACACCAAGCATCAGGTAAAGCAAAGCGCCCAGCAGCGGTGTCAGCCAGGCCAGCGCGATCCAGCCAATGGCCGTGTGCACTTCCCGCTTGTTGAGCAGGGCATGCACCGTCACCGCCAGCGCGCAGGCCAGATAGAGAAGAGGCGCAATCACCTGCGCCAACTGCAGCAGTAAGGCCAGCGAGGTCGTTGTCATGCCCGCATATTAGCCGGGCTACACGGGCGCTGCTAGGACGCTTGTGCGAACAACTGCCTGACGTCGGCTGCCGTCAACTCGGGCTTGGTGCCGTAGCGCGTGAACAGGCGCAACTTGCCGCGCGTGTCATAGACGTAGCTGCCCGCCGTGTGGTCCATGGTGTAGCTGGTGGGGGTGGGGCCGTCCACCTTTTTGTAATACACCTTGAAGTCTTTGGCAAGCGCAGTCAACTGTTCGGGCGTAGGCACCAGGGCCAGAAATGTGGGGTCGAAAGCGGCCATGTATTCCTTGAGCATTTCGGGCTGATCGCGATCCGGGTCGACGGTAACGAAAAGACCCTGGATGCGCGCGCCGTCGTCGCCCAGTAACTGCTTGATCTCGGCCATTTCAAGCATGGAGGTTGGGCACACGTCCGGACACTGGGTGAAGCCGAAAAATACCATCACGACTTTGCCCTCGAAGTCTTTGAGCGTGCGCGTCTGACCGTTGTGATCTTTCAGGGTGAAGTCTTTGGCGTAATCGGCCCCGGTGATGTCGATGGCAGTGAACCGAGGAGTGTTGGGTGAGCAGGCCGGCAAAAAGGTGACCATGCCAACCAGCAGGGCGCTGGCAAGAGCGGATTTAAGCGCAATTCGTTTATTCATGCCCCGGATCATAAACCGGGACGGTTCGGGCAATTGAAGATCACAGGTAATGGTCAATGAGCAGCGCGGCAAACAGCAGGCTCAGGTGAATCAGCGAAAAACGAAAGGTTTTACGCGCCAGCAGATCAGAATAATCTCGCCACAGCAGCCAGGCGTGCAGGATGAACCCGGCGTTCAGCACCACGGCGACGGCCAGATACAGCCAGGAACTCATGCCAAAAACAAAGGGCAGCAAACAAGCCGCCAGCAGAATGAAGGTGTAGAGCAACACCATCAGGCGTGTAAATTCGTTGCCATGGGTCACTGGCAGCATTGGCAAGCCGGACTTGCGGTATTCCTCCGCCCGATACAGGGCCAGGGCCCAGAAATGCGGCGGCGTCCAAAGGAAGATGATCAAAAATAAAATCAGCGCTTCCGGCCCTACATTGCCAGTCATGGCAGCCCAACCCAGCACTGGAGGCATGGCGCCGGATGCCCCGCCGATCACGATGTTTTGCGGCGTCAACGGTTTCAGGATCAGCGTATAAATGACGGCATAGCCAATGAAAGTGGCAAAGGTCAGCCACATGGTCAGTGGATTGACCGCGATATAAAGCAGCGCCGAACCCAGCGCACACAGGGTGGCCGAAAACAGCAGGGTGTGGTGATTTCCCAGTTGCCCCCGCGCTGTCGGGCGCCAGGCGGTGCGTTTCATCTTGGCATCAATGCCCTTTTCAATCAGGCAGTTGAACGCGGCGGCAGCGCCCGCCACCAGCCAGATGCCCAGACACGCGATCGCGGCCACACCAGCCTCGTGCCAGGACGGCACGCCCGGCACCGCCAGCACCATCCCGATCAGGGCGCAAAACACGATCAACTGAATGACGCGCGGCTTGGTCAATGCGTAGTACTGCGCCCAGATGGAGGCCTCGCCGGCCATCACGGGGTCGGTCGGTTGGGTGGCTTGGTTCATGCGTCGCTCCCAAATTTTTTCATGGCAGAGTGGCCCCATGTTTCACTGCCCGGGATGCACGTGCCTTTGCCACAAGCCAGGTCAGCAACAGGGCCAGGGCCGCAGCACCAGCGGTATGCAACAAAGCCGCAGCCAGGGGCCAGTCAAACACCACATTGCTCAGCCCCGTGATCAACTGCAACGCAGTCAGGGCGGCCAACAACTTGGCCGGGCGGCGCCACCCGGCGCGGTGCAACAAGTAGACTGACACACCCAGCAGGGCAAGCAACAGGTAAGCCATCAAGCGGTGCACGTAATGAATGGCGGTCAGGGCGGCAAAGTCGATGGGCACGCCGCTGGACGTGAGACCCAGCGCACGCCGTACCTCAAAGCCTTGGTGAAAGTCCATATCGGGCCACCACCGCCCCTGACACATCGGGAAATCACTGCAGGCCAGCACCGCGTAGTTGGTGCTGACCCAGCCGCCAAGCATGACTTGCAAAAGCAACATCACCAGGACAAAGGACAAGTAGCGTTGCATTGAACGAGGCACGGCCGGCAGCGCACGCGTCACCGTGTCACCATGCGTTGCTTGCAGACCCAGCAGCATCAGCAACCCCAAGCCACCCAGCAAATGCAAGGTGACAATCGCCGGATACAGCTTCATGGTGACGGTCAAGGCACCAAAAGCACCCTGCATGCAGACCCAAAAAAAGGTGAGTGTTGGCAGCCATGGACCTGCAGCAGACTGCGCTGCTGAATCAGCGCGGCTGCGCGCCTGCCAACGCTGGCGCCATGCCAGAGCCATCAGGACCACTATCAAAGCCCCCACGATGGAAGCCAGGTAGCGATGCAGCATCTCGATCCATGCCTTGCCATGGGTGACCGGTCCGCTGGGCATGGCGTTCACTGCTTCATCGATCTGCTGCGACGCCCCAAACGGCGAACTGCTGCCATAGCAACCTGGCCAATCCGGGCAGCCCAGCCCCGAGTCGCTCAGCCGGGTGAAGGCACCAAAGACCACCAGGTCAAAGGTCACGAACAAAATAAGCAAGGTCAGTGCCTGGCGTCTTGCCTGCAAAGAGGGGTGGCGGCGCCAGATCCAGGCGATTGGCAGCACGACCACGCAGGCCACGATCAGCAGCATCTGCGCCAGAGGCGAAAAATCGTACAAAGAGGTCACGGTGCGTCAGGGATTGGCAACTCGCCCGGGCTTGTCCCAGGACGAAGAAGCCTTGAGCAATCGGCTCAGGTCGCGTTTGGCCTCGGCTGCGTTCTTGACATCCAGTCCGGCCGGAAAGCGCATCATCCATTTGCCAAAAGGGTCAACAACATAGAGGTGATCAGACAGCTTCTGTCCCTCGCCAGGCGTCAACCATTGCGCGAGTTCTGCAGCGTCCACCCGCAGCACCGACGCGCCGCTCAAAGCCGGCAACAAGTCTTGCGGCACGTTCGCTTGGTCATCCACCAACCAGACCCAGTCCATCCGATCCTTCTCGCGGCCCATGGTCTCGCGAAGTTGGCGCTGCAAATACAAGTGCTGTTGGCACTGGGCGTTGCAGTCGCCACCGGCGATGCTGACCAGCAGCCATTGGCCTTTGAGCGAGGCGAGTTGGTCCTGTTTGCCATCCAGGTCCTTGGTCAACAAAACCGGCACCTCCCTTTGCGGCTCAATCAGTTCGCCGAAACTTTTGATCCTGTCAGGACGAAAAACGTAAAAAGTCAGGTATGACGCCACAACAGGCGCAGCACACACCAACCAGACCAGCAACAACCAGGTACGCCCCCGCCGCGTGCGCCCGGGCGGGTCACGCAGGGCCTCCTGTGCAGTTGGCACGGTGTTGACAACCATGGTCAACGGGGTATTCCAGTCTTCAGACTTGGGTGCGTCGGAATCGTTTGACAATTTGAAACCACAGGTAATAGAGAGCGACCAGTCCGCTCAAGGTGAACCATTGAAAAGCATAACCGTAATGGGTGTCGACACCGGTGTTGGGCTGCGGCCAATTTCTGGACAAGCCGTCGCGCTCATCGCCGCTCTGTTGCACGGAAACAGGCGCCAGGCCCACACCCAAAGCGTCCCCATAGGTTTTCGGATCCAGATTTTGCCTGATGCGTCCTTCGTCAGTGCCGCCCAAATCAAAATGGCGCGACGGCGGTGGGGCTACCATGCCTTCAATCTGAACCACCGACGGTGAACTCACAATATCGGGCAGCGCCTGGCGATCCACGAAATTGCGCCCCACCCAGCCCCGTTGCACCAGTACCACCTGCCCTGTGGGCTCAAGCCGCAAAGGCGTCACCACCACAAATCCCACACGCTCGTTCATGGGCCGATTGTCAAGAAACACCGTGGCATCAGCCAGCCAGCGGCCAGTCAAATTTACGCGCCGATAGACCACGTCACCCGTGTTGAGCAGGGCCAGAAAACCTTCGTTGTCCAACTGTGGTTTTGCGTGGCTTTCGGCGATCGCGTCGCGCAAGGCGATTTTCTGGGCGGCACGACCGAGCTGCCATTGCCCCAACGCCAGACCCAGCACAAAGAACAGCAGCGAGACACAACTCGCGAACCAGAAGCGCCCGCGCGCGCTCAAGGGATAATCCTGATCATGAAATACATTGTCATTGTGGTCTTCATTGGTATTTTGGGCAGTTTGGCTGCTGCGCTCGTCTTCATGATGAAGAAAAATGACAGCAACAACGACCGAGCCAAATTCATGGCCAAGTCGCTGGCGCTACGGGTTGGCCTGTCAATTTTGCTGTTCGCAAGCATTTTGCTAGCCTGGTGGCTGGGGCTGATTACGCCCACAGGCAGACCCTGAATAGCTGACGCCCATCAGGCGTTGGTTGGCAGGCACAGCACCGAACCATGCCTGCAGGGCTTGCGAAGGTCAGAGCCAGTAAACCACGATATACAGGCCCAACCACACCACGTCCACAAAGTGCCAGTACCAAGCGGCACCTTCAAAGCCGAAATGTTGCTCTGGCGTGAAGTGGCCTTTGCGCAGACGCAAGGTGATGAACAGCAGCATCAACATGCCAACGAACACGTGAAAACCATGAAAGCCGGTTAACAGGTAGAAGGTGGAACCATAGACCCCTGAAGCCAGTGTCAGGTTCAAGTCCTGGTAGGCGTAAGCGTATTCGTAGCCCTGCACAAACAGGAAGATCAGACCCAAAGCCACCGTGAGCCACATGAAATTGATGGTCTTGTTGCGGTCTCCGGCAATCAAAGCGTGGTGAGCCACCGTCAAGGTGACCCCGGAACTGAGCAGCAAGGCGGTATTGATGGTGGGCAGCCAGAACGGTGTCATGGCGGTGAACGGCTCAATCAGACCGGCTGGGGCTGCGGTCACGCCAGCCGCCACACTGGGCCACAGCGCTTTGAACTCGGGCCACAGCAAAGCATTTTCGGCGCTCGCCAGACTGGGCACCGAGTGCACCCGCAACCACCACAGTGCGGCAAAGAAAGCGCCGAAAAACATCACTTCAGAGAAAATGAACCAGCCCATGCTCCAACGAAAGGAGATGTCGATGCGCCGACTGTACTTCCCGCTTTCGCTTTCACCAATGGCATCCTTGAACCACTGGAACAAAACCACAAGGAACCACACCAGACCGAACGCCACGGAGTACTTTCCCCAGGTGATACCATTCATCCAATTGCCGGCGCCAAGGAGCACAAAGAAGAGCCCCACAGCGGCCATGGCAGGATGCCTGGAAGGCGACGGCACATAGTAATAGGGCGTCTTGTCGTGTGCAGTAGTACTCATTCTTTTTTCACCTTTTACACTTGAATTCTCACCAGATCCAACCGCCAGCAGGCCTAAACAGCCAGCACGGCGTTGACCAGCCACACCAATACCAACACCAGAAACAGGGCGCCCAGCACACCGACCACGATCACGTGCACCGGTTTGACCTGCGCCATATCCTCTTTGTGTCCGTTGCGATCACGCAAGCCCACAAACGCCCACGCCACAACCCGAACGGTACGCCAAAAAGACGGTTTGAGCGGGCCTTTGTCCTCAGGCACAAGTTCGTTCATCAGGAGCCATCCTTGGCCTCACCATCAGCCCAGTTGCTGGCAACTGGCGCTGGCGGCGTCTTTCCACCCACCTCAAAAAAGGTGTAGGACAGCGTGATGTTCTTGACATCTTTGGGCAAGGCGCCATCGACCACAAAAACCACCGGCCATGACTTCGTCTCACCAGGCGCCAAAGTGTGTTCCTGGAAGCAGAAACACTCGACCTTGTGAATGTTGGCGCCAGCCTGTTCTGGCGCATAGCTGGGGATCGCCTGCGCGGTGATGCTACGACTCTGCAAATTTTGAAACTCATACATGACGGTGGCCAGCTCGCCCGGATGCACGCTCAAACTGCTCTTCTCTGGTTTGAAGCGCCACGGTCCATGCGAATTTGCATCGAACTCCACCGTCACAGTACGGGTCTCGTCAACCTGGGTGTTCAGTGGCTTGTAGCTGCCTGAGCTTTCGATGAATCGATCGCCCTGAGCCAGCACATTGATGCCGGTCACTTCGCAAAACACTTCGTACAAGGGCACGATGGCATAGCCGAAACCGAACATCGACAGCGCCACCAAGCCCAGTTTGAACTTCAACCAGGTATTTTTGGAAAAAAACTTCATAGGTCAAGCACCAAACAGGCTCCTGCGTAATATGACGCCCAGAAAGAAAGCCGCGGCGATCAATGCCAGGGTCAGACCCAACTGGCGGTTGGTCTTGATTTTTCTCGGCTCGATCCCGCTGGGCTTCATGGCGTCCATCCCGAATCAACCGATGATCCTGGTCGCCGTGGCGTCCAGTTTGGGCGGGTTTTCAAACGTGTGGGCGGGCAATGGTGCGGGCAATTCCCATTCCAGGCCTTCAGCGCCATCCCAGGGGCGCTGCGGCGCGGGTTGGCCGCGGCCACGCATGGCTGGCAGCACAATAAACAACAGGAAATACACCTGCGCAAAGCCGAAGAAGAAGGAGCCCACCGAAGCGATGGCATTGAAATCTGTGAACTGCATCGGGTAATCGGCATAGCGACGCGGCATGCCGGCCAGGCCCAGGAAGTGCATCGGGAAGAAGGTGATATTGAACGAAATCAGTGACCACCAGAAATGAAGTTTTCCTCGGCCTTCCTTGTACATCACACCGGTCCACCGGGGTGACCAGTAGTAGTAGCCGGCAAACATGGCAAACAAGGACCCTGCCACCAGCACGTAATGGAAGTGGGCCACCACGTAATAGGTGTCCTGAACCTGGATGTCGATCGGGGCCATGGCCAAAATCAGGCCAGTGAAGCCACCCATGGTGAACACGAAGATGAAACCCACCGCAAACAGCATCGGTGTCTCAAATGTCATCGATCCGCGCCACATGGTGGCAATCCAGTTGAAGATCTTGACCGCTGTGGGCACCGCGATCAGCATGGTTGAGTACATAAAGAACAACTGGGCCGCGACCGGGAAACCGGTCGAGAACATGTGGTGACCCCAAACGATGAACGACAGAATCGCAATGCTGGAAGTTGCGTACACCATGGAGGTATAGCCAAACAGTTTCTTGCGCGAAAACGCCGGCACGATCTGGCTGATCACGCCAAAGGCCGGCAAGATCATGATGTAGACCTCGGGGTGACCAAAGAACCAGAAGATGTGCTGAAACAGCACCGGATCACCACCGCCGGCAGCATTGAAGAAGTTGGTGCCGAAATGTCGGTCCGTCAGGGTCATGGTGATGGCGCCGGCCAGGACCGGCATGACAGCGATCAAGAGAAAAGCCGTGATCAGCCAAGTCCAGGGGAACAGGGGCATTTTCATCAGCGGCATGTCAGGCGCGCGCATGTTGAGAATGGTGACGATGATGTTGATTGCGCCCATGATCGAGCTTGCGCCCATGATGTGCAACGCAAAAATAGCCGTATCCATGGCCGGGCCCATTTGCAGGGTCAGCGGCGCATAGAGCGTCCACCCCCCTGATGGTGCGCCACCCGGCAGGAAAAACCCGGTCACCAAAAGCAGGGCCGCCGGAATCAACAACCAGAAGCTGAAGTTGTTCATGCGGGCAAACGCCATGTCGCTGGCGCCAATCTGCAATGGAATCATCCAGTTGGCAAAACCCACAAACCCCGGCATGATGGCCCCGAACACCATGATGATGCCGTGCATGGTGGTGAGTTGGTTGAACAACTCCGGGTTGATGAACTGCAAGCCCGGCTGAAAAAGCTCTGCACGGATCATCAACGCCATGACCCCGCCAAGCATCAGCATGGTCAAACTGAACAGCATGTACATCGTGCCGATGTCTTTGTGGTTGGTGGCGTACACCCAGCGACGCCAGCCCGTTGGGGCATGGTGGTCGAGGTGATCCGCGTGCCCGTGAGTTGGGTGATCTAGAACGGCGCTCATTGAATTCTCCTTGGCAATTTGTGTAATTTGTTCACCACGGCTCAGTTGCGAGCCTGAGCAATCTCAGAGGGCTGAACCAGCTGACCCGTCTTGTTGGACCAGCTGTTTTTGGTGTAGGTGATGACGGCTGCGATTTCGGTGTCGCTGAGCTGCTTCCAGGCTGGCATGGGCGCTGCACCACCCAGGCGCCCGTTCAGGAGCACCATGATTTGATTTTTACTGTCGGCATCGAGCACCACGGGAGATCCGTCCAGGGCCTTGAAGGCGCCCATGCCCTTGCCGTTGACCTGATGGCAAGCCGCACAATTGGCTGCATAGACCGATTCACCACGCTTGGACAACGCCGCGACATCCCACACCTTGCTCGGGTCGTCAGCCAAAGCTGCCATTTTTTTCTTTTCGCCCTCCACCCATTGGGTGTAATCGGCTTCGGACAACACCTTCACATGAATGGGCATGTAGGCGTGCTCCTTGCCACAAATCTTGGCACACTGACCATAGTAGTCACCAACCACCTCGGCACGGAACCAGGTATCTCGCACAAAGCCCGGAATCGCATCTTGGTGCACACCAAAAGACGGCACGGCCCAGGAGTGAATCACATCGTTGGCAGTCAAAATCAGGCGAACTTTTTTCCCGACAGGCACCACCATGGGGTGGTCGACCTTCAACAGGTAATCGTTGACGACGGAACCCGCCTTTGGACCACCTTCATCCGACAAAATACGCTGATCGCGATCCAGCGCAGAAATGAAGCCAATGCCCTCGCCCTCGCCGCGCAGGTAGTCATACCCCCAGCGCCACTGCATGCCTGTGATCTTGACCGTCAGATCGGCGTTGGTCGTGTCTTTCATGTCGATCACCACTTTGGTAGCCGGATACGCCATGCCGATCACGATTAAAAAGGGGATGGCAGTCCAAATCACTTCCACCGTGAATGACTCATGAAAGTCGGCAGGCTTGTGCCCAACCGACTTGCGGTGCTTCCAGATCGAATAGAACATCACGGAAAACACGGCAACAAATATGACAGCACAAATCACCAGCATCATCCAGTGCAGCCGCGTTTGGTCTGCCGCAATCCCGGTGACCGGCGTATGCAAATTCAACTGATTGACGGCCGGACCGCCAGGCAGGTCGACCACAGCATGGGCGACACCTGCCACACCAGACAAAACCAGAGCGACCAGGGCAGCTGATCGATGCTGGAGAGATTTGCTAAATATTCTCATCATGAACACTCATTCCATTCAAAATCAACACAATCAGGCCAAACGCCGCGCGCAAAAGTACCCTGCCATTCAGCGAAAACTGGGCTGCGGTACCACCTTGAGTTCACCCGGCAGTGAACCAACATAGTCAGCCATCAGCTTGAGCTCTGCAAAACTGAACTGTTTCACAATGCTACCCATCACCGCATTACCGCGACCAACGACCGCATTTGGCTCTGTTTTGTAGGATTTGAGCGCCACGAACAGGTAATCAGCGTATTGACCAGCGATTTTTGGGTAGCTTGGATCAATGGATTTGCTGAGGTTGTCACCATGGCAGGACTTGCAACCGCCCTTTTCGATCAAGGCCAGGGCTGCTGCGCTAGCGCGACCCGTATTTTTGTCAGTCGGCACCGAAGTTGAACCCAAAGCGGCGTAATAAGCAGCCACATCAGCGATGTCTTGCTCGTTCAAGTTGCTGGTCGCACCGCGCATCGTCGGATGCCGGCGCTCACCCTTTTGGTAGGCCGTCAAAGCCGAGGCAATGTACCCAGCACCTTGACCAGCAATCTTGGGCACACGATAGACCTCCGGAAAACTGGCCTGATACCCCCCCAGGCCATGACAGCCAATGCACTGGGCTACCTTCTGCTGGCCATTGGCCGCATTGCCTTCCAAGGTCTGAGCCACAGAGGGTTGCACCAAAACCAGAGCAATGAGCAAAGCGGATAGAGCGAGGACCAGTTTTTTCATCTCGAAATTGCCAGGAATATTTAAACAAAGGCCTGATTCTTTTGCGGAACCGCGCCCACTAATGATTTGCTGCCAAACCGTGGTTACCTCGCTGATGCATCCATACCATGCCGTGCCATACCAAAGTGGATACCCGACGTGTCCAAACGGCACTTCAGGGCTTGGCATTTTCGGTCACGGGTGCAGCCGCTGCGTTCGCAGTTTCAGCCTCAGGTTCTGCAAAATTGGCACCTGCTGCGTTGGTCATATAGACCAGGGCCCGACCGATCTCATCGTCGCTGTGATCTGCACCTCCCTGCGCAGGCATGGCGTTTTTACCGTTCAGAGAAGAATTCAGCAAGACTGCATAGCCGGTGGCAATGCGTGGCGCCCAAGCGGCTTTGTCAGCCAACTTTGGCGCACCCAACAAGCCGGCTTCGTGGCAAGCTGCACAACGCGCTTTGAACACATCCTCGCCGGAACGTGGCCCGCCATCGGCGGCACCGCCCAACGTCAAAGAGCCCACCTTTTGAATGCGCGCTGCCACTGCACGATCCGACATGTCGCTATAGGACCCCATCCCGGGGGCTACCATTACCGCCAGCAAAATGATTGCCCCGATCACAACCGCCGACACAACAGCCACTTTTACGCCAAGCTTGGCCGCACTTTTAAACAGATCAGCAGGATCGTCGTCGGTGGCTGCAGTTGTGGGCACTGAAGGATTCATGGTTTCTTTTGTCTCTTAATAAGATTCGCCAGAAAACGTATGCACTGGCATCGACTGTCGTACGCACCGGCACCGGGCTGCTGCGCGCTCTCGAACCACACCACCACACAAAAGCATGCTGGTCACACGCACCAAGCCATAGGCTGGTCATACTTATAGAAACCCCGAGTAAATACTGTCTTCATGATTGAATATTGACACATTACTTGATATTTGTCAGAGCATTCTAAGGGACATTGACTGTAAATATGCTACCAAGAGACACGGGGAAAACCCCTACCAAACCGGCAAAGCAGCATCAATGCCAAGCGAAAGTCGAGTTCACTTGTGTTGGTTCAGGCTGGATTACGGGCCTGACTGGCCACCGCCTGCGCCCTTGCCACGGGCCAGAGCGGCGCGCATTTGGTCCAGGGTGAATTCACTTCTGGCCTGCACCGTGAGCTTGGGCTCGGGCTTGAACGCATGGCCGTACACCACCTCAAACGTCAGTTGCATGGCGTGTTTTTCGATGGCATCAAGCAGTTGAGCATGCCAGCGCCGCCCTCTTAACGCCTGGAAGCGGTCAACATGAAGGTTGCGCCCCAAACCCCGCAACTCCTGCAGCACGCGTTGCGGCGACTCAAACGTCAGCGTGATGCGCTCCATGTCCATCACCGGCTCGGCAAAGCCGGCCCCAACCAGCATGTCACCCCAATCATGCATGTCGGTGAACTCATGACTGGGTGCGGGCCAGCCCAGGGCCAAGTAGAGCGCCCGCAACTCTTTCAGGCTATCGGGGCCCAGACACGAAAACATCAAAAAACCATCGACCGCCAAAGCCTGATGCCACTGCTGCAACAAGGCCTGCGGCTGATCACTCATGTGCAGGCTCATGTTGGCCCACAGCATTTGCGCTGGCAGTGCCACTTGGCTGACAACCTGCGGCCGGGCATGCAACCAGCGCTGAGCCTGCCACCAGGCTGGAGAAACAATTCGCGCCACATGCTGCGCGTGCACGCCATGCGGCTCAACCAGCGTACAGGCGGCGCGAGGGTAGCGCTGACACAGCGACACATGGGCTTGCAAGCCTCCGTTGAGCGGCGCCCAATGCACCCAGCTTGATGGCTGCAACTTGATCCAGTCAAGCCGCTCCTGCATGCGTTGCGCCACTTCCTCATGCAACCAAGCCGTCGCTGCCACAGGGCGCCCCTGCCAGCGCAACGCTGCTTGCGAATCAACAGTAGGTGGGGATAAATGAGGCATCACACATTCAAAAAAGCGAGTCGCGAGTATATTGAGTAAATGTTTGCTCACCTTTTTTCGAGGATGTTGCGCCCGCCAGCCAGCCTGTGCCGGGTTTGCCGCTCCTGGCCGGCGCAGTCGGTCTGCGATTCCTGTGTAGCAGACTTCGCTCAGCCACAACCCCGCTGTCACAGCTGCGCCCTGCCCTTGCCTGCAGGCCAGTTGCAATGCGGAACCTGCTTGCGAGAACCGCCGCCGCTGGACCATTGCCTGGCCGCTGTACCTTATGCCTTTCCGTGGGCTCATTTGATCGCCGACTTCAAGTTCCACGACCAACCCGCGCTGGTTCGGTTTTTCGCACGCCTGCTCAGAGCCACGCCTTGGGTTGAGCCAGCACTGGAAGCGGCTGACATGCTGGTGCCGATGCCGCTTTCCAGCCAGCGGCTCCAGGTGCGCGGCTATAACCAGGCCTTGTTGTTGGCAAGCCATTTGAGCACGACAAAAACTCACCCCGATCTGCTTCTGCGCACCAGAGATACGCCAACACAACACAACCTTAAACGCGCGCAAAGACTCACCAGCCTGGACTATGCCTTTGCGGTAGACCCGCTCAAAATATCCGCACTGCAGGGGGCTCGACTGGTTCTCGTCGACGACGTGATGACTACCGGTGCATCGCTGTACACCGCTGCGCGTGTGCTCAAAGCGGCTGGCGCTATGCATGTCACTGGTCTGGTGATCGCGCGCACAGAGTGAGCCTGCGCGACAATGCAGGCATGTTTCATATTGTTCTGGTTGAGCCCGAAATCCCCCCCAACACCGGCAACGTCATCCGGCTGGCAGCCAACACCGGCTGCACTTTGCACCTGGTGGAGCCACTGGGATTTTCGATGGATGACAAACACATGCGCCGCGCCGGACTGGACTACCACGAATACGCCACACTCAAACGCCATGCCAGCTGGCAGTCCTTTTTGGATGACGAGCGCCCCCTGCCTGAGCGGCTGTTCGCGCTGACCACCCGGGCCAGCCAAAATGCGTTTGAGGCCAGCTTCCAGCCGGGTGACTATTTGGTGTTTGGCTCAGAGACCAAGGGCTTGAGTGAAGCGGTACGCCAATCTTTTGCACCACAGCAAAACTTCAAGCTACCCATGATGCCAGGCCAACGCAGCCTGAACCTGTCCAACGCGGTGGCTGTGACTGTGTTTGAGGCTTGGCGCCAAAATGGGTTTGGCGAAATGAGACAAAAGTCGTAAAAAAAACCGCACTCCAGAAAAGAAGGCGGGTTTTGCGAAGTTTTGACACTCGAATACTAGAAAAATGGTGCCGATTATCGGATTCGAACTGATGACCTACCGCTTACAAGGCGGTTGCTCTACCAACTGAGCTAAATCGGCACAAGAATATTTTACATGCTGGATTCATGCCGGAAGCACGTCACTGGCAGGCTTATTTGATCCGAGTGAGTGTGGGTCGGCCACTTGTTTCGCGCTTGGCCTGGGCCTTTTGTGTTGATTTTTTGGATTTGGTGGCCGCTACCGGCACGCTGGAAAGATGGGATTGCTCAGGCTCTTTAACCCCGTCCTGTTCCGTCGTATCGCCTTCTTGCCGGTGCGCATCCCGAGCGGCGTCTTGAGCCTGTGGACTGGCTTTGGGAAAAGCCATGCCTTGGCCCGTTTCACGCGCAAAAATGGCCAGAACACGGTCAACCGGCACCATCACGTCACGTGCCACACCAGCAAAGCGGGCCTTGAATGCCAGATAGTCATTGCCGAGTTGCAGACCAGTGGTCGAGTCGTAGCTGATATTGAGCACGATCTCGTCATCTTTGACGTATTCACGTGGCACCTGCACGCTGGCGTCTACCGTCACGGTCACGTAGGGCGTCAGGCCGTTGTCGGTGCACCATTCGTGCCAGGCACGAATCAGGTACGGCTGGGAAGAAGTCAACTCCGAGGGTGAATTCATGGCTTCGGTAGTGCCTGTTATTTGCGCATGACCTTCTCGGAAGGCGTAAGTGCCTCGATGTAGGCTGGCCGCGAAAAAATGCGCTCGGCATACTTAAGCAAGGGGGCTGCATTTTTGCTGAGTTCAATGCCGTAATAATCCAGACGCCAAAGCAGCGGCGCAATGGCCACATCGAGCATGGAAAAGCCTTCACCCAGCATAAATTTATTTTTCAGGAACACGGGAGCGAGCTGGGTAAGTCGGTCGCGAATGTGAGCGCGGGCTTTTTCGAGGGCTTTTTCATTGGCCTTGGCATGACGCGATTCGAGCGTGACCACATGGGCAAAGAGTTCTTTTTCAAAGTTGAGTAAAAACAAGCGGACACGCGCGCGGTCAACCGGATCGCCTGGCATCAATTGCGGGTGAGGAAAGCGCTCGTCAATATACTCATTGATGATGTTCGATTCATACAAAATCAGATCCCGCTCCACCAGAATCGGCACCTGGCCATAGGGATTCATAACATTGATGTCTTCGGGCTTGTTGTACAGGTCAACGTCACGAATCTCAAAGTCCATGCCCTTTTCAAACAAGACAAAACGGCAGCGGTGTGAGAAGGGGCAGGTTGTACCCGAGTAAAGCACCATCATGGTGGAGGCTCCTAAAAAAGTAAAAGCGGGCGGCGGTTAGGCGGCCCACTCTGAAGAGTCTGCGAGGCGCCAACAAAGGCGCTCCCCAGACAGGTAGATGGTGTTATTTGATGTCTTTCCAATAGGCTTTATTGAGCTGCCAAGTCAGAACAATTAAACCAGCCAGGAAGATCAAAACCCACATACCGATGGTTTTACGCGTGGTCTGGGCGGGTTCGCCCATCCATTGCAAGTAGTTCGTCAAGTCGCCCATGGTCTGGTCATATTCGGCAGGCGTCATGCCAGCCTGCATTTCCCAAAGCACATGTGGCATGGCCACGTTCGGAAAAACATGGTTGTTCCAGCCGGTAGGTTTTGTCTCGTCCTTGTAAAAACCGCGCATGTAGGAATAAAGATAGTCTGCACCCGTGCCGCCGGCACCTGCCCGCGAGCGGGCGATCACGGTCATATCGGGTGGATTGACTCCAAACCAGGCCTTGGCTTGTTGTGGATCAATGGCTGCCTTCATGGTGTCACCTATTTTGCCATTTGTGACCATCAGGTTGTCCCGGATCTGCTCCTGCGTCAACCCAATGTCGGTCAGGCGGGTGTAGCGCATGAACGCTGCCGAGTGGCAGTTCAGGCAGTAATTGACAAACACTTTTGCGCCATTTTGCAGAGAGGCCATGTCGGTGATCCGGTCCGGCGCCTTGTCCCAGGCCGCGCCCACTGCAGCAGCCTGCACCGCACCGGTCAGACCCAAGGCCAAAGCTGCACCAAGAAAGATTTTTTTTGCGAAACCCATGATTTTCATTTTGTATTCTCCTGTTCAATGGGCGGTGAAGTTGACTCGACTGGGGACTTCTTTAAAGGTCCCAAGTCGGCTCCACCACGGCATCAGGATAAAAAAGCCAAAGTAGAACAAGGTGCCAAACTGAGAGATACGGTTTGCGATGTCGGAGACTGGTTGGGTTCCGAGGTAACCGATCACGAAAAAGTTGATGACAAAAGCGGCATACAGCGCTTTGTGCCAAGTGGGACGGTAACGAATCGAATTGACCGGGCTGTTGTCCAGCCAAGGCAAAAAGAACAGAATCACAACCCCGCCGCCCATTGCAACCACGCCCCAAAACTTGGCATCAATGGCCATCATCATGGCGACAACGCCAAGAGCACCGCCCACAATAACGGCCTTGAACAGGATAGGCATCTTGATTTTGGCGACTGCAAGCACAGCACCCACCAGCACACAGGCGATCAACACGTACATCATCTCGGTGGTGACGGCACGCAACAAGGTGTAAAAAGGCGTGAAGTACCACACCGGGGCGATGTGCAGCGGCGTCTGGAACGGATCAGCTGGAATGAAGTTGTTGTATTCCAGGAAGTAGCCGCCCATCTCAGGGGCAAAAAATACGATCGCAGAGAAAACAAACAAGAACAGGCTGACCGCAAAGACGTCATGCACCGAGTAGTAAGGGTGAAAAGGAATGCCATCAAGCGGGATACCGTTGGCGTCCTTGGTGGCCTTGATCTCAATGCCGTCCGGGTTGTTCGAGCCCACTTCGTGCAGGGCGATGATGTGCGCAACCACCAGGCCCAGCAGCACCAGAGGCACTGCAATGACGTGGAAGCTGAAGAAGCGGTTCAAGGTGGCATCACCCACCACAAAGTCGCCACGAATCAGCAGAGCGAGATCGGGGCCGATCAGCGGAACGGCGGCGAACAGATTCACAATCACCTGAGCGCCCCAATAGCTCATCTGGCCCCAAGGCAGCAGGTAGCCCATGAAGGCTTCGGCCATCAGGGCCAAAAAGATGCCACAACCAAACAGCCAGATCAGCTCGCGCGGTTTACGGTAGCTGCCGTACATCAGGCCGCGAAACATGTGCAGATACACCACCACAAAAAACGCCGAGGCTCCCGTGGAGTGCATATAGCGAATCAACCAGCCCCAGGGTACATCCCGCATGATGTATTCAACTGAAGCAAAAGCCAAGGCCGCATCAGGCTTGTAGTGCATGACAAGGAAAATACCGGTGACGATCTGGATCACCAGTACCAGCAGCGACAGCGAGCCAAATATGTACCAAAAGTTGAAGTTTTTGGGCGCGTAGTACTCGCTCATGTGCTCTTTGAAGAGCTTGGAGAGCGGAAAACGGTTGTCAACCCAGTTCAGAGCTTTTTCGCCAGCCGACGCATTGGGGGAGATTTCATGAAAAGTAGCCATGTTCTTTGGTCCTTAGGCTTTTTTGTCTTCACCAATGAGCAATTTGGTGTCTGAAAGGTACATGTGCGGTGGCACTTCGAGGTTGTCTGGTGCCGGCTTGTTTTTGTAAACACGCCCCGCCAGATCAAAAGTGGAACCATGGCACGGGCAGAAAAAGCCGCCTTGCCAGTCATCAGGCAGTGAGGGCTGGGGGCCGGCCTTGAACTTATCCGAGGGCGAGCAACCCAAGTGTGTGCAGATGCCAACCACAACCAAAAATTCGGGTTTGATGGAACGGCCTTCGTCTTTGCGGGCGTATTCGGGCGCTTGCTCAGTGGGCTTGCGCTGCGACATCGGGTCGGCCAGTTGGTCATTGAGTGCGGGCAGAGCTGCCAGTTGCTCGGGCGTGCGACGCACGATCCAGACCGGCTTGCCACGCCACTCCACCGTCATTTTCTCGCCCGGCAAGATGGCAGAAATATCTGCTTCAACCGCGGCACCGGCGGCTTTGGCCCGCTCGGAGGGTTGAAATGAACTCACAAAGGGAACCACTGCGGCGATTCCGCCCACTGCACCAGCACAACCAGATGCAATCAGCCAGGTTCTTTTACTTGGGTCGTTGGGGCCGCTTGCGGCAAGCGATTCACTCATGAGCATCCTCAATGGAAAAGATAAATATATTGAAACACCTATGGATTCTAGCGGAGGCCGTCGTCGTAACTTAAAAAACAGCAGCTTACTTGGTTCAGCCAGGGTCATGATGCGGTCACACCTGACGCGACGTTGACACCTGAAGGCTTCTTCAGGCCTGATGTATGAGCTGGCGTGCCATGCGGATGGCTTCGATCAGGCTGGACGCATCCGCAAGCCCGGTGCCGGCAATGTCAAAAGCGGTGCCGTGGTCCGGGCTGGTACGAATCAGAGGCAAACCCAGTGTCACATTCACACCCTTGTCTACGCCGAGATATTTGACCGGAATCAGGCCTTGGTCGTGGTACATCGCTAACACCACATCAAACTCACCCACATGGTCAGGCCGTGCGCGCGCGCGCATGAAAACGGTATCGGGCGCAAGTGGGTCACTGGCCAACACACCCTGCGCGCGAGCCGCCTGCACGGCCGGGCCAATGATGGCCTGTTCTTCGCGGCCAAACAGGCCGCCTTCACCAGCATGCGGATTCAAACCAGCCACACCGATTCTGGGCGAACGCCCCAGAATGACCCGCAGGGAGCGGTGTGTGATCAGCAAGGATTCCAACACCTGCTCGAAGGTGACCGCATCCAGTGCCTGACGCAATGAAACATGGATGCTGACCAACACAACACGCAGCTCGTCGTTGGCCAGCATCATGCGCACCGGCAGTTGTGCCACCGACGTTTTGAGGTGCGCCGCCGCCAGGGATTGCAACAGCTCGGTGTGCCCGGGGAAATGGTCATAGGGCGCACCCGCAAGCGACAGCGCTGCCTTATTGAGCGGCGCAGTGACCATGGCCGCCACCTCGCCACGCAGGGCGGCGTTGGCCGCCCACACTACACAATCACCCGCCAACTGACCCGCCCTGGCGCTTGTGCGACCCAAGGCAACCGGCTCCTTGTTGTGCTCGGTCGCGGGATCGATTGGCCAAATGGGCAGACAACAGGGCGGACAAGCCAGCGCCTCTTGCACGCCGCCCAGAACCACCACAGGCATGGCAACCCCAGCCTGCGCAACCAGGCGAGTTGCGCGCCGCAGGGTGGCAACATCACCCACAACAAAGCAGCCTCGGGTAAGGTCAGGTGCATCGCGAAACGCTTTGACAATCGTCTCCGGGCCAATGCCGGCAGGGTCGCCCATGGTGATGGCGACAGGTAAAGCAAGTGGTGAGTCGGTCATATCAGGCAGGGTTGTCAATGTCGATGAATTCATGCGTCAGACCAAACTGATCGGCCATGTGGGCAGCTACGGCGCGCGCGCCATAGCGCTCGGTTGCATGATGACCGCAAGCCAGGTAAGCAACACCACATTCGCGTGCGTAGTGCGCTTGGGGTTCGGATATTTCACCCGTCATGAAAGCATCCGCACCAGCTGAGATGGCGGCTTCAAAATAACTTTGTGCGCCACCGCTGCACCAGGCTATTTTTTTGATCCGCTTATTTTGCGCACCCACCAGCGCCACCGGATGCCCGAGTACAGCCTGAAGGTGTGCAGCCAGGTCTTGCGCCGACGCATAAGAGAGGCCATCGCCGCGCTGACCCAAAAATCCCAGGTCTTGTTCACCAAATCGGGACTGCGTCAACCAACCGAGTTGCAGTCCGAGCTGGGCATTGTTGCCCAGTGTCGGGTGCGCATCCAGTGGCAAGTGGTACGCAAACAGGTTGATGTCGTGTTTCAGCAGCAGTGCCAGTCGCTGCTTCATCCACCCGGTCACGCATCCGTCCTGACCACGCCAGAAGAGGCCGTGATGAACAAAAATAGTGTCTGCCCGCGCTCTGATCGCCGCTTCAATCAAGGCACGACTGGCGGTGACACCAGAGACGATTTTTCCAACTTTTGCAAAACCTTCTACCTGCAGACCATTGGGGCCATAGTCTTTAAATCGTTCCGGTTGCAGCAGTGCGTCCAGGGCTTGCAGTAGTTCAACGCGTTCACACATGGCTGGGTAATCTCCTTGGGAACTGTGATGATACGCGCGCAAGACGCGCCCGCCTGGCAGTCTTGCCAGCGACCAAATATACGGACATCTGCACCAAACGGGCCTTGAAAGACGTCAGGACATCTACAATTTATTGAACTGTTGCCATTTCACCTTCACCCAAGCTCCATGCTTACACCGACATGAAAAGATTTTGGTTGCTATTTTCCCAGTCTGTCACGGTGTTGCTGGCCGCCTATTTTGTGGTGCTCACCCTTAAACCCGGCTGGCTGGAAGGCATGAACGCCCGACCTGCAGCCGTTGCGCTTCTTGAAGCGCCGACAAGCGCGGCGACGGCCGTACCCGCTGGCAGTTTCAGGCTGGCGGCACAAAAATCGTCCTCGGCCGTGGTCAGCATCAACACCAGCAAGAATACCCGGTCGGGCCCACACAGCACTGACCCCTGGTTCAGGTTCTTTTTTGGAGAGCAGGGGAACGCGCCACAAGTGGGTTTGGGCAGCGGCGTGATTGTGAGCGCCAACGGCTATATTTTGACGAACAACCATGTGGTTGAAAGTGCCGACGAAATTGAAGTTGTCCTCAACGACAGCCGTCGGGGATCTGCCAAAGTGATTGGCACCGACCCCGAATCCGACCTGGCCGTGCTGAAAATTGAGTTGGACCGGCTACCTGTCATGGTGCTGGGCAACTCCGACAGCTTGCAGGTAGGCGATCAGGTGCTGGCTATTGGCAACCCTTTTGGCGTCGGCCAAACCGTAACGAGCGGCATCGTTAGTGCGCTGGGTCGCAACCAACTTGGCATCAACACGTTTGAAAATTTTATACAAACCGATGCAGCCATCAACCCGGGCAACTCAGGCGGGGCTCTGGTCGACATCAACGGCAACCTGCTGGGCATCAACACTGCGATCTACTCACGCTCGGGCGGCAGCATGGGCATTGGTTTTGCCATTCCTGTGTCAACAGCCAAAATGGTGTTGGAGGGCATTGTGAAAGATGGCCGGGTGACACGGGGCTGGATTGGCGTGGAGCCCAATGAACTCACGCCGGAGCTGGCGCAAACTTTTGGTGTCTCGGCGCAGCAAGGCGTCATCATCACCGGCGTACTGCAGAATGGACCCGCCGCGCTGGCTGGCATGCGCCCGGGTGACGTTGTGATCCGGATCGGTGAAGTGAATATTCAAAATGTGGCCGAGTTGCTGACGCAAGTGGCAGCACTCCAACCAGGCACAGCAGCGTCTTTTGAAGTACAACGCACCGACGGAAAAACAAGCTTGCAAGTCACACCGGGTGTGCGCCCGAAGGCGCGACGGCAGGCACAGTAAATTAATCGACGGTTTGTTACACGTCAGACGCTGCCCGACTCCGTTGCATCAGCGGGCACCTTGGTTTGTTTGATGAAAATTTGCGCGGCCCAGATGCCAACCTCGTATAACAAACACATTGGAATCGCCAAAGCCAATTGAGACACGACATCGGGCGGCGTGACGATGGCCGCAATAATGAATGCCAAAACAATAAAGTAGCCCCGAAATTCTTTGAGTTTTTGAATGCTGAAAATGCCCATTCGGGCCAGCACCACAACGACAACGGGCACCTCGAAGGCCATGCCAAATGCAAGAAACATCGACAGCACAAAGCCCAGGTAAGCCTCAATGTCAGGTGAAGCAGTGATGCTGGCTGGAGCAAAACTCTGAATGAAGGCAAAAACCCGACCGAAGACAAAGAAATAACAAAATGCAACGCCCGTGAAAAAAAGCAGGGTACTTGACACCACCAGCGGCAGCACCAGTTTTTTCTCGTGTGAATACAAGCCTGGGGCCACGAACGCCCAAAGCTGGTACAAAACCACCGGCAGGGCAACCATGAAGGCAGCCATCAGCAGCACTTTGAGTGGCACCATGAATGGCGACACCACCGAGGTGGCAATCAATGTCGCACCCTTGGGCAAATGGGCAACCAATGGTGCGGCCATCAGATCGTAAAGTGCCCCTGGCCCTGGGAAAATGCCCAACGCGATTGCCACCACGGCAATCGCCAAGGTGGCTTTGACCAAGCGGTCACGCAATTCAACCAGATGCGCGACGAACGGCTGCTCCGAACCGGTCAGTTCGTCATCTTTTTTAGGGGAATCAGTCATCAATTGAATTTAGTGGGTCGATAACGCGCAACCCTTGCCGCACCCGACAAGGCTCTGGTTCGCACCCCGGTGCGGGCTTTGAACCAGTTGGGTGTGGCCCCTTGTTTAAGACGCCAGTTTTTACGGGGGTGGTGGTACTCCGGGATGACTTGGGGCAAGGAGATCCGGTAGTCTGAAGCAGGATGTTCTGCGCCGACGTTGGTGGCCTCCGCCCAAGTTTTCTCGAAATCTTCAGCATTGGTCTGCATCGATTGGCTAACGTCCTTGGCGGCACTTTCAACGCTGCTCTTCAATTTTTTGAGTTCATCGAGTTCCATGGAACGACTGACCTCGGCCTTGACATCGGTGATGTAGCGTTGCGCCTTGCCAAGCATGGTTCCCACCATGCGCGCCACACCAGGCAATTTTTCAGGACCGATCACAATCAATGCAACAGCACCGATCATGGCCAGTTTGGAAATACCGAGGTCAATCATGCAAACCTTGCGTTAAGCCATCAGCCACCCGCCGTTCACACATCACGACTTTTGCTTGGCTTCAACGTCGATCGTGGTCTTTTCGGCTGTGCCAGCGTTGCTGACTTTGGCCGCATCGGCAACCTTGTCGTCTGGCGTCGCGCCACCTTCTTTAATGCCGTCTTTGAAGCCCTTGACCGCACCGCCAAGATCGCCGCCAAGGTTTTTAAGCTTTTTGGTGCCGAACACCATAATGACGATCAACAAAACAATCAACCAATGCCAAATAGAAAATGTACCCATCGTGGTCTCCTAAAGAATCGTTCGATTTTAATGGCCGCACCCAATTGGCGCGGCAGCATAGCAAAATTTAACCCCGCAACCAGGGGCGTGGACCACCCATCACGTGCACGTGCAAGTGGTGTACGTCTTGGGCACCTTCCGCACCGGTGTTGGACAGCGTCCTGAAACCGCCCTCGGGGTAGGGATTGCAGCCTTCCTGCAAGGCCAGTTGAGGAATCAACACCATCATTCGGCCCATCAATGCGGCATGCTCGTTGGTAAGCAAGGCCATGGACGGAATGTGCAGCTTGGGAATGATCAGAAAGTGCACCGGCGCCCACGGGTGGATGTCGTGGAAAGCAAATAGGTCGTCGTCCTGATAGACCAGCCTGGACGGAATTTTGCCCGCCACAATTTTGCAAAACAGGCAGTCCGGGTCACTTGAAACCACGTGGTCGATCATGCGGGTGTCTCCATCGGCAAACCTTTGTTCATGCGCACCATTCCCAGCACGATGCGGTATAAAAACCAGACCGAAATAGCCAGCCAGGCCAGCCAACCAGGTAAAAAAAGTAGCAACCAGAGCGGTGCAGTGACCAAATACAGCAGCGCTGCGATGATGACCGTGCGAATACGCCAGCTGAAGTGCGAAGCATGCCAGGTACCCACCGCGTCGCCGCGCTTGACCAGATCAACGACCAAAGCAACGATAAGAAGCAGCGGGCCAAACTGGCCCCCCGGAACCAACGCAGCTACCGCCACGATCAAGTGCAAGATGTAACTGACGGTACCCCAGGCATTGAGCCCGTTGAGCGTTTGCAGGTCCAGTTCGCGCCATTCAGCGCCATCCTTCGGCGGTTCAGGTGTGGTGAAGTCTTGGGTCACGACTTTGCTCCTTGGGTCTGCGCCTCACGCGACTTGAGCTTGCGCATGGCTTTCTCTTCCAGACCGCTGGTGCCTTCGCGGCGTTGCAGTTCGGCAATCACATCGGCCGGACTCAGGCCGTAATGGGCCAGCGCGATCATGCTGTGAAACCACAAGTCGGCAACTTCACAGACCACCTTGCGCTTGTCACCGCCGTGATCGGCGTCCTTGGCTGCCATCACCACCTCGGTGGCCTCTTCGCCAATTTTCTTCAGAAAAGCATCCGGGCCTTTGTGCAACAGACGCGCCACGTAGCTGGCCTCGGGGTCACCGCCACGAGCCGGCAGGCGCGAAGCGATCACAGCGGCCAGCGCAGCCAGGGAATCCTCAGAATTTATATTGGGGCTCATCAGCTTTTGTAAATGGTTTGCGGGTCTTTAAGAACCGGATCAACGACTTTCCAGACGCCATTGTCATACACACTGTAAAAACAGCTGTGGCGACCGGTATGGCATGCCAGGCCCGGTGTATGCCCGGTTTGCGTGACCTTGAGCAAAATCACGTCCTGGTCGCAATCGACGCGGATCTCATGCACGGTTTGCACGTGGCCGGATTCTTCACCCTTGAACCAAAGTTTGTTGCGCGAGCGGCTGAAATAGACAGCGCGGCCAAGGTCGGCAGTTTTTTGCAGTGCCTCGCGGTTCATCCAGGCCATCATCAGCACGTCCCCGCTGCCTTGCTCTTGCGCAATGGCGGGCATCAGGCCTTGCGAGTCCCATTTAAGTGTGTCTAACCAGTTCATGACAGGATTGTCGATGATTTGAGCAGTCTGAGCAGGATAAAAACCCGGAAACAGAACCTGCTCGCGTCAAGGCACCCTCGACTATAAGAATTTCAGCATCTGATAGGGATACCGCGTGCGGCCATATGGGCTTTGGCTTGCGCGACGGTGAATTCCCCGTAATGAAAGATGCTGGCTGCCAGCACGGCGTCGGCGCCGCCAAGCTGTATGCCATCGGCCAGGTGATCCAAGGTGCCAACGCCGCCCGAGGCGATGACCGGCACGCTCACTGCGTCACTGACAGCCCGAGTCAACGCCAAATCAAAACCGGATTTAGTCCCGTCACGGTCCATGCTGGTGAGCAAAATTTCTCCGGCACCAAAATCTGCCATTTGCCGAGCCCAGGCCACAGCGTCCAGGTCCGTATTTTTGCGCCCGCCGTGGCTATAAACATCCCAGCCCTCGCCAACGGGCAGCCCTTGCCCATCCAGCCGCTTGACATCGCTGCCAGAGCGGCGCTTGGCATCAATGGCCACCACAATACACTGCGCGCCATATTTGCGGGCGGCATCGCGTATGACCTGCGGATTGGCTATGGCTGCAGAATTGAAACTGGTTTTATCAGCACCCGCATTGAGCAGGCGGCGCACATCCTCAACGCTGCGCACACCGCCACCCACCGTTAACGGAATGAACACCTGACTGGCAACGGCTTCGATGATGTGCAAGATCAGGTCGCGCCCGTCGCTGGTCGCGGTAATGTCCAAAAAGGTAAGTTCGTCAGCGCCCTGTTCGTTGTACCGAGCGGCGATTTCTACTGGATCACCAGCATCGCGCAACTCAACAAAGTTGACGCCCTTGACAACACGGCCGCCCGTAACGTCAAGGCAGGGAATGATACGTTTGGCTAGCACGTGACGGTCTGCCGCTCAGCCATTGAGTTCATCAGCCCGCTCTTGTGCCGCTTCGAAATCAAGGTCACCACTGTAAATGGCACGGCCACAAATCACGCCTTCTACGCCTTCTGCCTCCACTGCGCACAAGGCCTCGATATCAGCAAGGTTGGACAGTCCGCCCGAAGCAATCACAGGAATGGTCAGGGCTTGTGCCAGACGCACGGTCGCCTCTATGTTGATGCCGGTGAGCATACCGTCTCGACCGATGTCGGTGTAGATGATGGATTCAACACCAAAGTCCTCAAATTTTTTACCCAAATCGACCACATCATGCCGCGTCAACTTGCTCCAGCCATCCGTGGCGACCTTACCGTCTTTGGCATCCAGTCCGACGATGATGTGCCCCCCAAAAGCCGTGCATGCATCCTGCAAGAAGCCGGGGTTACGCACGGCAGCCGTGCCAATGATCACATAGCGCAACCCAGCATCCAGGTAACGTTCAATCGTGTCAAGGTCACGTATGCCGCCACCCAACTGCACATCCACCTCACTGCCAATGGCTTTAAGTATCTTGCGAATGGCCGCCTCATTTTTGGGCTGCCCGGCAAAAGCGCCATTCAGGTCGACCAAGTGGACTCGACGAGCCCCTTTGTCAACCCAGCTGCGTGCCATGACAGATGGCTCTTCGCTGAAGGTGGTTGAAAGTGACATGTCGCCCTGTTGCAGGCGAACACAATGGCCGTCTTTAAGATCAATGGCAGGAATTAAAAGCATGATGCTTCAGTGGGAGTGAATGGACTTCGGCTGGCGCAGCGCGAATAGTGGAAATGTGAACTCAAGGATTCCAGTGGAGGAAATTACGGTACAGACTCAGGCCATGTGCGGCGCTTTTCTCAGGATGAAACTGAGTGGCAAAAATATTATCACGGGCAATTGCCGAACTGAAACGATGACCATACTCTGTTTCACCTACGCTGTGGCGCAGATCAGACGGTTTGGCGTAAAAACTGTGCACAAAGTAAAAATAACTGCCATCGGGCACCTCACCCCAGACCGGATGCGGGGCTGCGCCGTGGTTGTTACGCCAAACCTGGTTCCAGCCCATTTGGGGCACTTTGTACCGGCTAGAGTCAGCCTGAAATTGCCCCGCCAAATCAAATTTCAGAACCTCTCCGTGGATCAGTCCCAGTCCGGGGGTGTCTCCCTCGGCACTGTGATCCAGCAACATCTGCATGCCCACACAGACACCAAACAAGGGCTTGCTGGCAGCCGCCTCAAGTACCGACTGCAGCAGGCCGGATTCACGCAATTCGCGCATGCAGTCCGGCATGGCGCCTTGGCCTGGCAACACCACACGCTCTGAATCTCGAACCACTTCAGGATCTTGCGTAATGAGCACCGAAAAGTCAGTACCAACGGCGGCGGCTTTCACCGCCTGAGAAACAGAGCGCAAATTGCCCATGCCGTAATCGACGATCGCCACCACTTTTCCTGGCTTGCGAATAAGGACCTGAGTCATGGCAGATTCATTCAATAACTCAAGGAATTTACCAGCCCGACCAACTCAAAGCGAGCCCTTGGTAGAAGGAATGCTGTCGACGGCTCGGGGGTCGATTTCAAGTGCAAAGCGGACAGCGCGTCCAAATGCTTTGAACACCGTCTCTGCCTGATGGTGCGCATTGGCGCCTTTGAGATTGTCAATGTGCAGCGTCACCAGCGCGTGGTTGGCAAAACCCTGAAAAAACTCATGCATCAGTTGGGTGTCAAAGTTGCCAATCATGCCGCTGGTAAAAGGCACGTTCATGACCAGGCCTGGTCGCCCGGAAAAATCAATCACCACCCGGCTCAGGGCCTCGTCCAGCGGGACGTAAGCATGACCGTAACGCCTGATTCCCTTTTTGTCGCCCACTGCCTTGTGCACCGCCTGACCGAGAGTGATACCCACATCCTCAACGGTGTGGTGACCATCAATATGGAGATCGCCATCGGCATCTATGTCGAGGTCAATCAGACCATGTCTCGCAATTTGATCAAGCATGTGATCGAAAAACCCAATCCCAGTGTGCAAATGCGCCTTGCCGGTACCGTCCAGATTAACGCGGACGGTAATTTTGGTTTCGGCTGTTTGACGCACAAGGTCAGCACAACGTGGCAAGGTGCCAAGCAGGGCTTCTGGCAATTCTGTCAATGGATAGTTCTTCATGGTGGCTTTTTAACGGCAAGAAACAGCAGCACAGTAAAAGTACAAAAAACTGGCTTGATTTTGCGTTGGCGCGTGACAGTTTATGTACAAACAACAACAGAAAACCAAAACACAAAAAAAAAGCCCACATAAGTAGGCTTTTAAACTGGTTGCGCGAGAAGGATTTGAACCTCCGACCTTTGGGTTATGAGCCCAACGAGCTACCAGACTGCTCCATCGCGCGGTGTTTATATTGTAACCGATTAAGCGGCTGTTTCAGCTTCTGGAGCAACTGTTTCCGGGCCGCGATCGACCAATTCGACGATACACATGGGCGCATTGTCACCCACGCGGAAACCCATTTTCAGAATGCGGGTGTAGCCACCTGGACGGGCATTGAAACGAGGGCCCAAAACGTTGAACAACTTCACCACCGAGTCGCGGTCGCGCAATCGATCGAAGGCCAGGCGACGGTTGGCCAGCGTTGCTGTCTTGGCCAAAGTGATCATTGGCTCGACAACCCGGCGCAGTTCCTTGGCTTTGGGCACCGTGGTTTTGATGACTTCGTGCTCAATCAGAGAATTCATCATGTTGCGCAACATCGCCAAGCGATGGGAAGATGTGCGGTTTAGTTTGCGAAGACCTAGTCCGTGACGCATGGTAATTTCCTTTTATTTAATAAAAACAGCCGTATCAGGTACTGTTCATGTCACATCGATAAATTTGATTATCGTTTTTCAAGTGAGACTGGCGGCCAGCTTTCAAGCTTCATGCCCAAGGTCAGGCCGCGGGAAGCCAGAACTTCCTTGATTTCATTGAGCGATTTCCGACCCAGATTAGGCGTCTTGAGCAACTCGTTTTCAGTGCGCTGAATCAGATCGCCGATGTAATAAATATTTTCGGCTTTGAGGCAATTGGCAGAGCGAACTGTCAACTCCAACTCGTCAACCGGGCGCAACAGCACGGGGTCGAAGTTGGAACTGCCGCCACGCACCGGCGACGCGATGATGGAATCAACGTCACCGCCTTCAAGTTGGGCAAACACGGCCATTTGCTCAATCAGGATCTTGGCAGACGCGCGCACAGCATCTTCTGCAGTAAGCGCACCGTTCGTTTCAATATCCAAAATAAGCTTGTCGAGGTCGGTGCGCTGCTCAACGCGTGCGCTTTCCACCGTGTAACTCACACGCTTGACCGGAGAAAAGGACGCATCCAGCACAATACGACCAATGGACTTGGTGGTGTCGTCCAGGTGACGGCGCAAGGTACCCGGCACATAGCCACGACCACGCTCCACCTTGATCTGCACATCCAACTTGCCACCGTGCGCCAGATTGGCGATCACGTGATCGGGGTTGATGATTTCAACATCGTGAGGCGTCTGAATGTCGCCAGCACAAACAACACCTTCTGTGTCCTTGCGCAGGCTCAACGTGACTTCATCACGGTTATAGAGCTTGAATACGATGCCTTTGAGATTCAACAAAATGTTGACGACGTCCTCATGAACACCTTCAATCGAAGAGTACTCATGCAACACACCGGCGATCGTGACCTCAGTCGGCGCAAACCCGGGCATGGACGACAGCAACACACGTCGCAAGGCGTTACCCAAGGTATGGCCGTAGCCTCGTTCAAAAGGCTCTAATACAACCTTGGCCCTGTTGGTAGACAACTGCTCAACATTGATCGCCTTGGGTTTTAGTAAAATATTATGCATGTACAAATCCTCTTGATACCCCCGGTGACTGGCACCGGTAAAGGCTTATGATGCAACAGACGAGCTTAAACCCATCGGTTGCAATAACATAGGCTGCTTACTCTTAACGTGAGTACAGCTCAACAATCAGTGACTCATTCACGTCAGCCGCAAACTGGTCACGGTCTGGTACTGATTTGAAAACGCCTTCGGCTTTTTCACTGTTGACGTCAACCCAGGCCGGCATGCCAACTTGTTGCGCCAATTGCAGGGCTTCGACAATACGCGCTTGTTTGTTCGATTTCTCGCGAACTGCAACCACGTCACCCACCTTGACCAGATAGGAGGGAATGTTCACCGACTTGCCGTTCACCGTAATGGCCTTGTGAGAAACGAGCTGACGGGATTCTGCGCGAGTGGAGCCAAAGCCCATCCGATACACCACGTTGTCGAGACGCGTTTCAAGCAAAGCCAGCAAATTGGCGCCGGTATTGCCCTTGCGACGGTCTGCTTCCTCGAAATAACGGCGAAACTGCTTTTCGAGCACACCGTACATGCGCTTGACTTTTTGCTTTTCGCGCAACTGGATACCGAAGTCAGAGGTACGGGCACCTGAGGTGCGGCCGTGTTGACCTGGTTTGGAGTCGAACTTGACCTTGTCTCCGATTGAACGACGAGCGCTCTTCAGAAACAGGTCGGTGCCTTCACGGCGAGAGAGTTTGCCTTTGGGGCCTAAAAAACGTGCCACTTGAATTTCCTTTTTTGATCATCTACCGCTTGAAAAAGCGGGAGCCAATGTGCGTACACATTGGCGGTGGGCTTGGTTTGAAAAATTAGATGCGACGACGCTTCTGTGGACGGCAACCGTTGTGCGGAACCGGCGTCACATCAGCAATCATGTTGATGCGAATACCCAGGGCAGCCAGGGCACGCACCGAAGATTCGCGGCCGGGACCAGGTCCTTTGATCTCGACATCAAGATTCTTGATGCCTTGTTCAATGGCGGTACGGCCAGCCACTTCTGAAGCCACCTGAGCGGCAAAAGGGGTGGATTTTCTGGAACCCTTGAAACCCTGACCACCAGAGGAAGCCCAGGCTAGTGAGTTGCCTTGGCGGTCAGTGATCGTGATGATGGTGTTGTTGAAGGAAGCGTGCACGTGCGCAATTCCGTCAGCTACGTTCTTGCGAACTTTCTTGCGGACACGCTGTGCAGCGTTATTGGATGGTGCTTTAGCCATTATGAACTTTCAGAGCCTGTTATTTCTTGAGAGAAGCCGCGGCTTTACGAGGACCTTTGCGCGTGCGCGCATTGGTACGCGTGCGCTGACCACGCAAGGGCAGACCACGGCGGTGACGGAAACCACGGTAGCAACCGATGTCCATCAAACGCTTGATGTTCATGGTTGTTTCGCGACGCAAATCACCTTCAATGGTGAATTTAGCGACTTCGTCACGCACTTTTTCAAGTTCTGAATCGGTCAGGTCCTTGATTTTTTTGGCGTAGTCGACACCGCAAGATTCGCAAATCTTGCGGGCGCGGCTGCGTCCGATACCGAAAATGGCGGTTAAACCAATTTCAGAGTGCTTTTGTGGTGGAATATTGATACCAGCGATACGTGCCATTTTGATCCTCTATAACTCTTGCAATTAACCCTGACGCTGTTTGTGGCGCGGATCTGTACAGATCACACGAACCACACCCTTACGCCGAATAATCTTGCAGTTGCGGCAAATTTTCTTGACCGAAGCCGAAACTTTCATTGCATTCTCCTAAACAATTCGTAAACAGTTGAAACTACTTGGCACGAAACACAATGCGTGCCCGGCTCAGGTCGTACGGTGTAAGCTCTACGGTCACCTTGTCACCAGGCAGGATCCGGATGTAATGCATGCGCATCTTTCCGGATATATGCCCCAAAACAATGTGCCCGTTTTCAAGTTTGACCCTGAAGGTTGCATTGGGGAGATTTTCTACAATCTCACCCTGCATTTGAATGACGTCATCTTTTGCCATATATTTAATCTCAGGAAGCCTTAAAGTTGGCTTTTTTCAGCAGAGATTCATATTGCTGCGACATCAAATAGTTTTGCACTTGGGCCATGAAATCCATGGTCACCACAACAATAATCAGCAACGAAGTACCACCAAAGTAAAAAGGTACGTTGTACTTAAGAATCAAGAACTCAGGTAACAAACACACCAGCGTGATGTACATTGCACCAACAAACGTCAAACGCAACAAAATCTTGTCGATGTACTTGGCAGTATGGTCACCAGGACGAATACCTGGTACAAACGCACCGCTTTTCTTCAGATTGTCCGCAGTGTCACGGCTGTTGAACACCAGTGCCGTATAGAAGAAACAAAAGAAAATGATCGCTGCAGCGTAAAACATCACATAAACGGGTTGACCCGGTGACAGTGAGCCAGCAATATCTTTCAACCATCGCATTGAGTCACCCGCACTGAACCAACCAACCACCGTAGCCGGCAACAGGATGATCGATGAAGCAAAGATCGGCGGAATCACACCAGCCATATTCAGCTTGAGTGGCAAATGCGAAGACTGGCCACCATAAACCTTGTTGCCAACCTGACGCCGCGCATAGTTCACTAGAATTTTGCGCTGACCACGCTCTACAAAAACAACGAAGTAAGTCACCAGTCCGACCAGAATCACGATCAGCAAGGAAACGATGATACTCATCGCACCGGTGCGCACCAGTTCCAGCAAACCACCAACTGCGCTGGGCAAACCAGCAGCAATGCCTGCAAAAATCAAAATGGAGATGCCGTTACCCAGCCCACGCTCAGTAATCTGTTCACCCAACCACATCAGGAAAATAGTTCCCGCGGTCAATGTGACCACAGCAGTCATACGGAAACCAAAACCCGGCTCGATCACCAGACCGGCAGAGCTTTCGAGGGCCACAGCAATTCCCAAGGATTGGAACAGGGCCAAGCCGAGGGTGCCGTACCTGGTGTACTGCGTAATTTTGCGACGACCAGCCTCGCCTTCCTTTTTCAATTGTTCAAAGGCCGGAACAACGTAGCCCAACAATTGCATAATGATCGATGCCGAAATATACGGCATGATTCCCAATGCAAAGATGGTGAATCGGGACAAAGCGCCACCCGAGAACATGTTGAACATGCCAAGAATACCGCCCTGCTGACCCTTGAAAAACTGCTGCAGTTGTACCGGATCGATGCCTGGCACCGGAATGTGTGCGCCCATACGATAAACCACGAGGGCGAGCAACAAAAAGACCAAACGACGACGCAAGTCGCCGTATTTGTCTGATTTTGCCGAGAGAGCCGTGCTGGTAGCCACTTACACCAATCCTGAATCTGTATTAAGCAACACTGCCGCCGGCAGCTTCAATTGCAATTTTGGCGGCGGCCGTAGCACCAACACCGTTCAGCTTGAAAGCCTTTGTGACTTCACCCGTCTTGATGATCTTGACAACTTTGGCCAATTCACCCACCAAGCCAGCTTGCTTGAGCACGAGAACATCGATGTCTGTTGTGTCCAGCAAATTCAGAGCTGTCAAAGTCACTTCCGCGTTGTACTTCAGCAAAGCAGACTTGAAGCCGCGCTTGGGAAGACGACGCTGCATGGGCATTTGACCGCCCTCAAAGCCCACCTTGTGGTATCCACCAGCACGTGACTTTTGGCCTTTGTGACCGCGGCCGGCTGTTTTGCCAATACCGGAGCCAATGCCGCGACCCACACGGCGTTTGTAATGTTTAGCGCCGTCAGCCGGCTTGATGCCATTGAGTTCCATCATTTACCTCTTACAGCACTTTAACCAAGTAGCTGATTTTGTTGATCATGCCGCGAACTTCCGGTGTATCCACCAGCTCGCTGGTGCTGCGCATTTTGCGCAAGCCCAGGCCGCGAACAGTCGCTCGGTGTGACTCAGCGCAACCAATCGGGCTACGCACAAGTTGAACAGTTACTTTTTTTTGCGTTGTCATTTTTTAAAACTCCAATTAAGCAAAAATTTCTTCGATCGTCTTGCCGCGCTTGGCAGCAACGATGGAAGGTGTCGTGGCATGCGACAGCGCGTCCAACGTGGCGCGAACCATGTTGTACGGGTTCGAAGAACCATGGCTCTTGGCCACGATGTCGGTGATGCCAATGACTTCGAACACGGCGCGCATGGGGCCGCCGGCAATGATGCCAGTACCCTTGGGTGCTGGCGCCATCATGACCGATGCAGCACCGTGGTGACCCATCACCTTGTGGTGAATCGAACCATTCTTGAGCGACACTTTGGTCATGTTGCGACGTGCTTCTTCCATGGCTTTTTGCACGGCAGCAGGAACTTCTTTCGACTTTCCCTTGCCCATGCCCACGGTGCCATCACCATCGCCAACCACGGTCAGCGCTGCGAAACCCAGAATACGACCGCCCTTGACCACTTTCGTGACCCGGTTGATCGCGATCATTTTTTCGCGCAGACCATCCTCAGGCCCTTCAGCCTTACCTTGCATTTTTGCTTGTACTTTAGCCATCTTAATTTCCGATCTGCTTAGAACTGCAAGCCAGCTTCACGTGCCGCATCAGCCAGCGCTTTCACGCGGCCATGGTACGCAAATCCTGCACGATCAAACGCTACTTTTTCAACACCAACAGCTTTTGCCTTTTCAGCCAAACGCTTACCAATGACCTGGGCAGCGGCAACATTGCCGCCCTTGCCAGATCCGCCCAATGCCTGACGCACTTCGGCTTCTGCCGTGGATGCGGTGGCCAATACCTTGCCACCATCGCCAGAAATGACGCTGGCGTAGATATGCAAGTTGGTGCGATTCACCGTCAAACGGGCGACGCCTTGGAGGGCGATACGAATCCGGGTTTGACGGGCTCTGCGAAGACGCTGCTCTTTTTTGCTCAACATGTTGCAGATCCTTATTTCTTTTTGGTTTCTTTGATAGCGACTTTTTCGTCCGCGTACCGAATGCCCTTGCCCTTGTAGGGCTCAGGTGGGCGGACCGCACGAATTTCAGCTGCAATCTGACCAACGCGCTGACGGTCAGCGCCTTTGATCAAAACTTCAGTCGGCGTGGGGGTGGCCACGGTAATGCCAGCAGGCATGTCAATATTGACCGGGTGCGAGTAGCCCACCGTCAAATTGAGTTTGTTACCAGTGGCTTGTGCCTTGTAACCCACACCAATCAGTGTCAACTTTTTCTCAAAGCCTTTGCTGACACCGACCACCATGTTGTTCACCAACTGGCGCATGGTACCGGCCATGGCATCTGCTTCACGGGTTTCATTGGCAGCTGAAAAGCTGATCTTGCCAGCATCGCTGGAAATCTTGACCAGCATGTTTTGCGTCAGGGTCAGCAAGCCGCCGGCACCCTTGACACTGACACTTTGCTCACCAACCGTCACATCAACCCCTGCAGGGATGGTCACGGGCATTTTTGCTATACGGGACATCTTGTATTTCCTCTCAATGTCACGCTTTAGGCGACGTAGCAAAGAACTTCACCACCGACACCGGTAGCGCGCGCCTTGCGGTCAGTCATGACACCCTTGGGCGTTGTGACAATTGCCACACCCAGGCCATTTTGAACTTGCGGAATAGCATCGCTGCCACGGTACACGCGCAGGCCTGGACGACTGACGCGCTCGATGCGCTCAATCACCGGGCGGCCAGCGTAGTACTTCAAGGCAATTTCCAGTTCGGGCTTGCCGTCGGCTGGGTTGACCTTGAATCCATCAATGTAACCTTCGTCCATCAGGACTTGGGCAATCGCGACCTTCACTTTTGAAGAAGGCACACGAACAGAAGTTTTTGCAACCATTTGCGCATTGCGAATGCGGGTCAACAGGTCAGCAATCGGATCACTCATACTCATATCTATTTCTCCTACCGATTACCAACTGGCCTTGACGATGCCAGGTATTTCACCGGCAAAAGCCATTTCGCGAATCTTTGCACGTGCCAAGCCAAACTGCTGGAACGTACCGCGGGGACGCCCCGTGATGGCGCAGCGGTTACGCTGCCGGGTTGGATTTGCATTGCGAGGCAAAGCCTGCAGACCAAGCCGTGCCGCAGCGCGTTCTTCATCTGTGCGCTTTGCATCTGTCGAGGTCGCCTTCAATTCCGCATGTTTTTTTGCGTACTTGGCGACCAGTTTGTCGCGTTTGAGTTCGCGTTGGATTAAAGCCATCTTAGCCACAGATCACCTCAGTTCTTGAAGGGAAAACGGAAACCAGCGAGAAGAGCCTTGCACTCATCATCATTCTTGGCCGTTGTTGTGATGCTGATGTTGAGACCACGCAAGGCATCAACCTTGTCGTACTCAATTTCAGGGAAAATGATTTGCTCTTTCACGCCGATGTTGTAGTTACCACGGCCGTCGAACGAGCGACCCGAGATACCACGGAAATCTCGCACGCGGGGCAGAGCAACCGTCACAAAGCGGTCCAGGAATTCGTACATTTGCGCACCGCGCAATGTAACCATGCAGCCAATGGCCTGGTTCTCACGAATCTTGAAGCCAGCAATCGCTTTTTTGGACATCGTCACCACGGGTTTTTGACCCGCGATTTTCGACATATCGCCCACAGCGTGGTCCATGACTTTCTTGTCGGCGACTGCCTCGCTCACACCCATGTTGAGCGTGATCTTGGTCAGACGAGGGACCTGCATTGGCGACTTGTAACCAAACTTGGCCATCAACTCGGGAGCCAATTTTTCACGGTAAAGTTGTTGCAAACGAGCCATGTTCATGCCACCTTGATTTCTTCGCCGCTGGACTTGTAAACGCGAACGCGTTTGCCGTCAGCCTGCAGTTTGATACCGACGCGATCAGCCTTGCCGCTTGCCGCATTGAAAATGGCGACATTGGACTGGTGAATTGCCATTGTTTTTTCAACAATGCCACCGGCCTCACCCTTCATGGGATTGGGCTTGGTGTGCTTCTTGACGATGTTCACACCCTCAACGAGGATATGCGAATCGTCTTTACGCGATGTAACTTTGCCACGCTTGCCTTTATCGCGCCCGGTGAGCACGATGACATCGTCGCCTTTGCGAATCTTGTTCATGTGATGTCCTTACAAAACTTCAGGTGCCAAAGACACGATCTTCATGAACTTCTCAGTGCGCAACTCGCGCGTCACTGGCCCGAAGATGCGCGTGCCGATAGGCTCGAGCTTGGCATTGAGCAACACTGCCGCATTGCCATCAAATTTCACCAGAGAGCCGTCACTGCGACGGATACCCTTGGCCGTGCGCACCACCACAGCACTGTAGATGTCGCCTTTTTTGACGCGACCACGCGGTGCAGCTTCCTTGATGCTCACTTTAATAATGTCGCCTACGCTAGCGTAGCGACGCTTGGACCCGCCCAGCACCTTAATGCACAGAACGGACTTGGCGCCAGTGTTGTCGGCGACTTCGAGTCGAGATTCGGTTTGGATCATTTGTTTAATTCCCAACTTGCACTGAAAAACTGGTTTGCACAACGCTTACCGTCACTTCAGTCAGTCTTGGGCCCGTTACACGCAACATGAACCACTCATGTCGTTAGCTTTGGGCAGACACTTCGCTTTTTATGCGAAGCCTTGAATTATGCAGCAAAAATCCAGCTCCATCAAACCTTTTCTTGCATTCTGAGCAAATAATGTTGGCACATTTGCGAGAATTCGGCTTGTGCCGGGTCTTGCCCGGTCTCTTGCGCCAATATTTTGGCCACTGGCGCAGCCATCTGACGAGCCAGTCCGGCGTCGAGAAAAAGCAGCCTGGACCGCCTGGCAAGCACATCTTCAACCGTGATCGCATATTCATGGCGCGCGGCAAACCGCACCATCGCCTCGCTCAAACCCTCGCACAGCCAATTCCCTGCGCCAGGCAACGCGCGTACCCAAGCCTGCTCAGAGCCATAGGAATGCAGACCTTCGGGCTCACACAGGGCCTTGGGCTTTGGCCCTCCCATTTCAGAACCCACCAGACCCAGGCTTTTGGTCTGTCCGCCTGATGTCGGGCGAATGAGCCGGTGCTGGGTGCATTGCGCCAGCACATCTTCGGCCATGGCACGGTAGGTCGTCCATTTGCCGCCGGTCACCGTCACCATGCCGCTGCGACTCACCAGAATCGTGTGCTCCCGACTCAAGCCCTTGGTATTTTCGCCTTCGTCGTCCGGCGGTTTCACCAAGGGCCGCAAACCCACCCAGATACTTTTGACATCCGTGCGAGTCGGCGCCCGTTGCAAATAGCGGGCCGACTCGCTCAGGATGAACTCGATTTCCTCTTCGAACGCCTCGGGTTCGCGCGGCAGATCATGGCGCGGGGTATCGGTTGTTCCCAAAATGATCTTGCCCAGCCACGGCACGGCGAACAGCACCCTGCCGTCAGCTGTCTTGGGCACCATCAGGGCGGCGTCCCCGCCCAGGAACGCGCGGTCAACCACCATGTGCACACCCTGGCTCGGCGCCACCATTGGCTGCGTCGCTGGCGCCGCAGCACCACCGGCGCCCTCACCATCCTGACGGCGCAGCTCGTCCACCCAAACCCCGGTGGCGTTGATGACGCAATCGCTCTTTAGTTGAAACACCTGGCCCGAGAACTGGTCCTCGCAGACCACGCCCGCGATGCGGCCGGCCGTATGACTCAAGGCCGTGACTCGGCAATAGTTAAGCAACAGCGCGCCTTGCGCTGCAGCCGTTCGGGCCAGCGCCAGCGCCAGACGTGCGTCATTGAACTGCCCGTCCCAATACTTCACGCCACCCTTGAGCGCCTTGGGTTGCACCATCGGCAACTGTGCCAAGGTCTCGCGTCGGCTCAGAAATTCGGTACGCCCCAGACCAGCGCTACCCGCCAGGGCGTCGTACATTTTCAAACCGATGCCATAAAAAGGGGCCTCCCACCAGTTGTAGGCAGGCATCACGAACGGCAGCGGCTGCGCCAAATGCGGCGCATTTTTTAGCAGCAGCGTGCGCTCGTGCAAGGCTTCACGCACCAGGCCAATGTTGCCCTGTGCCAAGTAGCGCACTCCCCCGTGCACCAACTTGGTGGAGCGCGATGACGTGCCCTTGGCGAAGTCGTGTGAGTCAACCAGCACCACACGCAGACCGCGCACAGCGGCGTCCAGCGCCACGCCAAGTCCAGTCGCGCCCCCGCCAACCACGATCACGTCATAGTGACAAGGTTCAGCCAGGCGTTTGATAAGGTCAGAACGCCTGGTGACAAGCGCTTGGGGTAAAGTGGCCATACGTTGTTGATCTTGGATGCAGAGCATCTCATTATTCGCTAGTTCAGGACATCCCATGACCTATCTGCTTGCCCTTGACCAGGGCACCTCCAGCTCGCGCAGCATTGTTTTTGACAAACACGGCCAGATTGTTGCCATGGTCCAGCAAGAGCTGCCCCAAATCTTCCCACAACCCGGCTGGGTTGAGCACGACCCGCTGGAAATCTGGCGCACCCAGTTGACCACCGCCCGCACCGTCCTGGCGAAGGCAGGTATCACGGCACGTGAGGTGCGCGCCGTGGGCATCACCAACCAGCGTGAAACCACCGTGGTTTGGAACCGAAAAACGGGCCTGCCGATTCACAACGCCATCGTCTGGCAGGACCGGCGCACCGAGCCCACCTGCGTTGAACTGCGTGCGCGCGGTCTGGCGGCCAGCATTCAGGCCAAAACCGGCTTGGTTGTGGATGCCTATTTTTCAGGCACCAAACTCAAATGGATGCTGGACCAGGTGCCGGGCGCACGGCAGCAAGCCGAAGCTGGCGAACTGGCCTTTGGCACCATCGACAGCTGGCTGATCTGGCAACTCACGCATGGCGCGGCGCACAGCACCGATGTCAGCAACGCCTCGCGCACCATGCTGTTCAATGTGCACAGCAACCAGTGGGACACTGAATTGCTGCAAGCGCTCGACATCCCGGCTGCGCTGCTGCCCAGCGTCAAGCCCTCCAGCGCGCTGTATGGCGAGGTCAGCGCAGATTTGCTGGGGGCTGCCATTCCGATTGGTGGTGTCGCGGGTGACCAGCAAAGCGCCCTGTTTGGCCAGGCCTGCTTTACGCCTGGCATGGTCAAAAACACCTATGGCACCGGCTGTTTCATGCTGATGCACACCGGCCACCGCTTTCAAACCTCTGCCAACGGCCTGATCACCACCAGCGCTGCACAAACCACCCAGCAACCCGAGTTCGCCATGGAGGGCAGTGTGTTTGTCGGCGGCGCCGTGGTGCAGTGGCTGCGCGATGGCCTGAAAGCCATCCCCAGCAGCGCTGCGGTGCAGACCTTGGCCGAAAGCGTGCCAGACGCCGGCGGTGTGATGGTGGTGCCGGCCTTCACCGGGCTGGGTGCGCCCTACTGGAAGCCCGATGCGCGCGGCTCCATCACCGGCTTGAGCCGCGGCAGCACGCTGGCGCACATTGCCAGGGCTGCGCTGGAAAGCATTGCCTTTCAGAGCGCCGCCCTGCTGCAGGCCATGAGCCGGGATGCGGTGGCTGCCGGCGGTGCAGCGGTCAAAGAATTGCGGGTGGACGGTGGCGCTTGCGTGAACGACCTGCTGATGCAGTTCCAGGCCGACTTGCTGGGCATCCCGGTGGTGCGGCCGGCGGTGATTGAAACCACCGCACTCGGCGCGGCTTACCTGGCCGGACTGACGGCCGGGGTGTACCAAAACACCAAGGAACTTGGCAGCCTGTGGCAAGTCGAACGCCGCTTCGAGCCCACCCTGGCCGTCCATCATGCCGCAGAGTTGATGGCGCGCTGGGAACATGCGGTGCGGCAAACCGTGCTGCCAGTCGATTAGTGAAAGTAATCTGCCCTGACTTTTGATTAGACTTGACGCTTTACAAACCTAGCGCGGATTAACCTCTGCACACCATCCATGAGCAAACGAATCGCATTCATCGGCGGAGGCAACATGGCCAGCGCCCTCATCAGTGGCCTGATCAAACAGGGGCTTCCCTCCGACCTGATTGACGTGATCGAGCCTTTGGCCGAGACCCGCGACAAGCTGCAGGCCACCTTTGGCATCGCCGCCCAGGCGCAAGCGGGTAGTTTTCTGCTGGATGCACCATTGCTGGTGTGGGCCGTCAAACCGCAGATCTTCCAGCAAGCTGCGCTGGCCGTGGCGCCACACGTGCTGGGCAGTCTGCACTTGAGCGTGGCGGCGGGCATTCGCAGTGACAGCATTGCCGCCTGGCTGGGCAGTGAGCGCGTGGTGCGCGCCATGCCCAACACACCCGCACTGATTGGCCAGGGCATCACCGGCCTGTTTGCCCGCGCCAGCGTCACAGCCAACGACAAGGCGTTTGTGGAACAGGTCATCGCCACCACGGGCGAATCCCTCTGGCTTGATGCCGAAGACCAGCTCGACGTGGTCACCGCCTTGTCGGGCTCGGGGCCGGCCTATGTGTTTTACTTTATGGAAGCGATGACGATCGCGGGCACTGAAATGGGCTTGAGCCGCGAACAGTCGCTGCAGTTGGCCATCGCCACCTTCAGCGGCGCCAGCGCTTTGGCAAAAACCTCTGGCGAATCACCCCAGGTGCTGCGCCAGCGCGTCACATCCAAAGGCGGCACCACATTTGCAGCCATATCCAGCATGGAAGATAACGATGTGCGTGCTCTGTTCATCGATGCCATGTACGCCGCCCGTGAGCGCGCCAAGGCACTCGGCGACGAGTTTGGCGCAGCCTGAGCTGATTACCGAAGAAAATAACTGGCGGCAATACCGGCAAACACGGTAAAGCCCAGCCAGTGATTCAACCGGAAGGCTTTAAAACAGCCGTCACGGGTGCGCGACCAGATCAAGCTGTAATGCCATGCCACCTGAGCCAAAGCCAATGCCATGGCCAGGTAAAACAGCTGGCTTGCCACATACTGGCCCAGGGTCAGTGTCCAGATACCGATAAAACCCAAGTAACACAGCATGACCACCGGCACATCCCAGCGCCCCAGCGTGATGGCGGAGGTTTTGATGCCAATGCGCAAATCATCGTCGCGGTCCACCATGGCATATTCAGTGTCGTACGCCAGCACCCAGCACAGGTTGCCCAAGGCCAACATCCAGGCCAGTGGCGGCACGTCGCCGCGCACGGCGGCAAAGGCCATGGGAATACCCATGCCAAAGGCCAGACCCAGCACCGCCTGAGGCATCGCCACATAGCGCTTGGCATAGGGATAAGCCAAGGTCACCGCCAGCGCTGCCCCCGACAAGCCGATGGTGAGAACATTGGTGGTGAGCACCAGCGCAAAGGCCAGCAGCGCCAGCAGTGCCCCCACCAGCAGCGCTTCCTTGACTGACACGGCGCCAGTGGTCACTGGCCGCGCAGCCGTGCGCTTGACATGTTTGTCAAACTCGCGGTCGGCCACATCGTTAATGCAGCAACCGGCACTGCGCATCAAAACCGTGCCCAACACGAAGACGCCAAGCAAATGCCAACCCGGAAAACCGTCGGCCGCCACCCACAGCGCGCCCAGTGTGGGCCACAACAGCAGCAGCCATCCCGCCGGTCGATCCCAGCGGATCAAGGCCAGGTACAAATTGAATTTTTTACCCCAACGCATCGTTTTCTTTCCTTTCGCCAATTCTGCCAGCGCCATCAGGACAGGCGTCGCACACCCGGCAACTCGCAGGCATAAATGGCGTTGCGTAGCGCGGCAATGGCCTCGTAACGGGTAAAGCTGCGCCGCCAGACCAGTACCACCCGCCGCGTGGGCGGGTCACCCGCAAAGGGCAGGTATTTCAATTTCACATGATCGTCTTCATGGCGCCTGGCTTTGGCTGCCAGCGCCTCCTTGGGCACGCTCAGGCGCGGCACCAGCGTGACCCCCATGCCAGCGGCCACCATGTGCTTGATGGTCTCCAGCGATGAACCCTCAAAGCTCTTGCGAATACCCTCGGCGTTGCTGGAAAATCGGGCAAACTCGGGGCAGGCCTCAAGCACATGGTCCCGAAAGCAGTGGCCACTGCCAAGCAACAGCATGGTCTCGTTCTTCATCTCGTCGCTGGTCACCTCGGCTTGGGCCGCGAGCGGGTGATTGGCCGGCACAGCCGCCATGAAAGGCTCGTCGTAAAGGGGCGCCACGGCCAGCCCGGCGTCCGGAAAAGGTTCGGCCAAAATGGCGCAATCAATCTCACCAGTGCGCAGCATCTCAAGCAACTTCACGGTAAAGTTTTCTTGCAGCATCAAGGGCATTTGCGGCGTTTTGCTGATCATCTGACGCACCAGGTCCGGCAACAAATAGGGGCCAATGGTGTAGATGATGCCCAGCGCCAGCGACCCGCCCAGCGGGTCCTTGCCGCGTTTGGCAATTTCCTTGATGGCAGCAGCCTGTTCCAGCACACTTTGCGCCTGGCGCACGATTTCTTCGCCCAGCGGTGTCACGGTGACCTCGTTGGCACTGCGTTCAAACAGCTTCACATCGAGCTCTTCTTCGAGCTTTTTCACCGCCACCGACAAGGTAGGCTGCGACACATAGCAGGCTTCGGCCGCCTTGCCAAAATGCCGCTCACGCGCCACAGCCACGATGTATTTGAGTTCAGTCAGGGTCATGGTGTTATTTTCGCTCAGAGCGGGTTGGTGTCAGTTGGGCATCCAGGCGCCGCAGGACCAGCATTGCTCAAAGCCGCCTTCGACCAGTTCACCACAGACGCAGAACCACCGCCGCTGTGGCACGTGTTGCAGTTGGTACAGCAGTTCGCGCGCGCGCGCTTCTTGCCCGGCCTCATGAATCCACACCTCGGGCAAACATTGGTCCGGCGGCAACTCGCCGACAACTCCACTTAAATATTGGCGCTGCACGTTGGCGGCAATGCCTTCCACCGATAGCGCGTCTGCCCATAAAGTGGCTATGGCGAGATTGGGGGCACGGGTAAGCTTGAGCATAGGGGTTAACAGCATACGCTGTCATGTGTTTGATTTACATCAATGGAATCATGTCAAGTCGGGCTAGCATGTAAAGAGGAGGATCAAAATGTTCGATTTACCCATTAAAAGTGTGATGGACCGCGAGAAATTCATCACGGCGGCACCAGACCAAACCGTCAGCCAGGCGGCTTGCCTGATGGCCACCCAGAATGTGGGCGCCGTCATGGTGGTCGAAGCCGGTCATTTGATCGGGATTTTTACCGAGCGCGACGTCGTCTTTCGCGTGGTCGCCCTGGGGCGCGACCCCCAAAAAACCGACTTGCGCGGGGTCATGACTGCCAACCCGAAAACGCTCGGCCCCAATCAACCCTATGGGCACGCGCTGGTGATCATGCAAGAAAACTGTTTTCGGCATGTTCCCGTGGTGGATGACGGCAAACTGATTGGCATTATTTCTTCTCGCAACGCGATGGACCCCGACCTGGAGGAGTTTGTCGCAGACCAGCGCCGGCGTGAACACTATCGCTAAGCCCTCAGGCCTTTAAATATTCGGTCTTGCTGCCCAGCCAACGCTGCACATGCTGCTCGGCCAGCACCGGGTGCTGGTCCAACAGCAGCGGCGCCAGGCGGCGGGCCCAATCCAACAGCGCAGCGTCTTCAAGCACATCGGCAAAACGCAGCATGGCGTCGCCCGACTGACGCGCGCCCATGAACTCGCCGGGGCCACGAATATCGAGGTCGCGCCGGGCAATCTCGAAGCCATCGCAGGTCTCAGCCATGGCCTTCAGGCGCGCGCGCGCGGTCTCGCCCAAACGCGGCGCATCGCCAGTGGCATAGAGCAGCACACAGGCCGATGCTGCCGCACCGCGCCCCACCCGGCCGCGCAGCTGGTGCAACTGGCTCAGACCAAAACGCTCGGCATGTTCGATCACCATCAGCGAGGCATTGGGCACGTCCACCCCCACCTCGATCACCGTGGTGCTCACCAGCACCCCAATATGGCCGGCCACAAACAGGCGCATCACCTCTTTTTTGTCCGGGCTGGTCATGCGCGAATGCAGCAAACCCACCTGCACGCCGGGCAGCGCGGCACTGAGTTGGGCATGGGTTTCGGTGGCGTTGCGCAGGTCCAGCGCCTCGCTTTCTTCAATCAGGGGGCACACCCAGTAGATTTGTCGCCCCTGCACCAACTGGTCTTGTATGCGGGCAATCACCTCATCGCGTCGGGCATCGTTGACCACCCGGGTGACGATGGGCGTGCGCCCCGGTGGCAGCTCGTCAATGGTTGACACATCCAGATCAGCGTAATAGCTCATGGCCAGGGTGCGCGGAATGGGCGTTGCAGTCATCATCAGCAAGTGCGGCTCCAGCAGGTCTGGCATGGCCAGCGGCTGTGCTTCCTGACCTGTTGCCGCCGACGCGCTCCCATTGCCCGTGAGCTTGTCGCGCAGGGCCAGGCGCTGGGCCACACCAAAGCGGTGCTGCTCGTCGATGATGGCCAAGGCCAGTTGCTTGAACTGCACCTTGGCCTGAATCAGCGCGTGCGTGCCCACCACCAAGGCCGCTTGCCCACTGGCAATCAGCGCCAGCATCTCGCGCCGCTCCTTGGCTTTTTGGCTTCCGGTGAGCCAGGCCACGGTCACGCCCAGCGGCTGCAACCAGCCCACCAGCTTGGCAAAGTGCTGGGTCGCCAGAATTTCGGTGGGCGCCATCAGCGCGCATTGCCAGCCCGCATCCATGCACTGGGCAGCAGCCAGCGCGGCCACCACGGTTTTGCCGGCGCCCACATCACCTTGCAACAAGCGGTGCATGGGATTGGGGCGGGCAATGTCTTGCCTGATTTCGGCCACCACACGCTGCTGGGCAGCCGTGAGCTGAAACGGCAAGGCCGCCTGTAAGCGTGCCAGCAACCCAGCATCACCCGCACCGGTCAACACCGGTGCGCGCAAGCGGGCGCGGGCGCGGCGTGCCTGCAATTGCGAGAGCTGTTGCGCCAGCAGCTCCTCAGCCTTGAGCCGCTGCCAGGCCGGGTGGCTGTGGTCTTGCAACGTGTCAAGCGAGACATCGGGCGTCGGGTTATGCAAAAAAAGCAGCGCTTGCCGCAATTGCCAGGACGGATGCAGGCCGATTTCTTGCAAATACTGCGCAGGCACGGTGTCGGGCAAATCAGCGCGTGCCAGCCCGCCCTGCACTGCCCGGCGCAAATACGCTTGCGGCAACCCCGCCACGGTCGGGTAGATCGGCGTCAGCGCCGTGGTCAGTTCAGCGCCAGCGGGCTTGACCACCGGGTGCATCATGGTGAGACCGGCAAAACCACCCCGAATCTCACCCCGCACCCGAATCAAGTTGCCCACCGCCAGCGCTTGCTGCTGAGACGGGTAAAAGCTGAAGAAACGCAATAAACAGGTGCCCGAACCATCATCCAGCGTGACCAGCAGTTGCCGCTGCCCACCCAGCTTGACCTCGGCGTGCACCACCCTGCCCTCGACCTGCGCCACATCGCCCTCGCGCACATCACGCAACTGCACCAGCCGGGTTTCGTCTTCGTAGCGCAGCGGCAAATGCAACGCCAGGTCAATCGGGCGCACCAGGCCGAGCTTGCGCAAGGCCTTTTGCGGGGCGGTCAAGGGTTTGGCGGCTGGGCTGGGGGACGGTTGAACGGCTGTGGTTTGGGGTGTAGGCGGCATGGGCCAATTTTGCACGGACAAAGACGACTTGACGGAGTCGTCTTGAGTCACCAGGGTTCAACTATCCGAAAACACGCGCTTGCCTTTTCTCATCCAGAAGACGTGCGACCCTTGCCATGGCTTCGTCATGCGGCATTTTTGTGCACTAAAGCCTGGACTTCAAAGCCCCTGTTTCAGTGGGCAAGTCAGCAACGTGGGGCACAAGCACCCGCATTTATCGTTCACCCGCGCACCTTCACCGAAGCAGCCACGGCCAGCGCCTGCACCACATCGCACACGGTTTTGCGATCAACCACCGACAAGCCGGTGTATTTGACCAGCATGTCACGGTCTTGCATGGTGAGCGCCGTGGTGTCAAAGCCGCCGCCCTGAACTTTCACGGTCGGCGTCAAAGTACCAAAGCGCAACTCATCGGCGCTGACATGCAACCAATCGGCCAACACCCGCAACTTGTCTTGCATGGGAATGGATTTGCCCAGTTGTTTGGCGCCGATGCGGTGCTTTACGTGACCATCAAACGTTGGGATGCCCAGTACGCCCTTATCACCACAACGGTCACAGTAGAGTTTGATTACCGAATGGTGGCCAAGGATGGAACCGAGATTTGGACGGCGACGCAGGCGATGCAGTATTCCCCGCAAAGCAACAACAGTTCGGGCAATCCACTGGCCGACTTGATCGTGATGGCGATCAATGCGGCAATCACCCGCGCAGCTCCCAACTACTTGCCTCTGACGCAACAGGCAAACCAAATGGTGTTTGTGCTGGGACCCAACGCAATTCCAAATGGGCCGTATCGAAAAGCTGAATGAAGCTCTAAAAACGGCAGGCACTCTGTTTTGCCTGCCGTGTAAAAAAGAGCTTATTGAAGAAACTTGGCTGCTTCCAGGCCGCTATTTTCAAGTTGGCTTTGGGGGCTTGTAGTCCGGATCGAGCCCAGCGCAAGCCCAATCGTGGCCAGAAAACCGTTTGACCGCGGGCGCTTCAATGCGCCAAGCTCGCAATTTATCAAGCCATGACGGCGCCAGGCATCCCGATTTGCGCCACCTGCATACCTGACGGCAAGGTCAGTATCATCACGCCATGCACCCGCAAAACATCTCCCCGTCCTCTGGCAACCTGTGGTTGACTGCGCCACTGCGCCATGTGCGCAGCTGGTGGCACATGCTGCACGTGGGCGCGGTGATGCTGGTGCTGGGCTTGAGCCCGAGCAGCTATACCAAGGCGTTTCGCCAGCGTACCGCCCAGCACATTTACGACAGCACCTGGCGCGTGATGCCGTGGTTTACCGCACTCACCGCCCTGCTGAGCCTGGTGTTGATCCGCATTGTGGTGGTGACTGCCCTGAGCTACGGCCTGTCGCAATATGCCTTGCAAATGGTGGTGCGGGTGCTGGTGCTGGAGCTTATTCCCTTGTCGGCCGCCCTGTTTGTGGCCTTGCGGGCGGGGTTGGCCTTTAACGCCGGGGCAGTGGACGTGGTAGCCCGGTCGCCTGCGGCGCCAAACACGCTCGACCTGAACCACTTGCGCGACCATTTGACACCACGCGCGCTGGCCGATGCCTTTGCGGTGCTGGCACTGGCCATGCTGAGCAGCGTGGTGATTTTGGTGCTGACCTACCTCACGGTGTATGGCTTGTCGCCCTGGGGCTTGCCCGGGTTCACGCGCACCGTGGGCCAGGTGTTTGATTTGCCGGTGAGCCTGGGGTTTATTCTGAAAACCCTGTTTTTTAGCCTGGCCGTGGCCGTGGTGCCCATGGCCGCCAGCCTGGAGGCGGCGCAGCAGCGCGTCACAGATACGATCCAGCCCGGTGCCGTGCGCCTGTTTCTGGTCTTGTTTTTGCTGGAAGCAATCTCGCTTGTTGTCAAATATGTCTGACTCTTCAAAACCACCCATGACAAACACCACCGAACCCAGCATGACCCACATCGAGCGCCGCGCCAAGGGGCTGCTGTTGCTGATGGTCGCCCTGGTGACGGGTTTTGTGCTGTATGTGATGGTGGCCCGGGGCGTGTTTGAGAGCACCCAGCAACTGGTGTTGATCTCGGATGATTCCGAAGGCGTGATGGTGGGCATGGACCTGACTTTTTCGGGGTTTCCGATTGGCCGGGTGCGCCGCATTGAGCTCGCGCCCGACGGCATGGCGCGCATGGTGGTTGACGTGCCGCACAAGCAAGCGCACTGGTTACGCAGCTCCAGCATTTTTACCCTGGAGCGCGGCATGGTGGGGGACACCCGCATCCGCGCCTACAGCGGCATCCTGAGCGACCCGCCGCTGCCACCCGACGCAGAACGCACGCTGTTGCGCGGCGACACCTCGGCCGAAGTGCCGCGCCTGGTGGCCTCGGCCCGGGCGCTGCTGGAAAACCTGGAGGCCATGACCGGCACCGAGTCGCCCCTGAACGCCAGCCTGGGGCAACTCAAGACCACCACCGAGCGCATGAACGGCCGCTATGGCCTGCTCTCGGGCGTGATGGGCAGTGACGACCATGCCCGACAAATTGTCCAGACGCTGGAGCGCACCAACCGCTTGCTGGCCAAGGCAGAGCAACGCGTGTTTGGCAGTGGTGGCCTGGTAGACAACACCCAAGCGACCCTGAACAGCACCCAGGCCACCCTGGGCAGCGGCAAGGCGGTGCTGGATCAATTGCAAAGTGCCATCAGCGACACCCGCAACACCCTGAAAAACGTGGACGCGGTGCTGGCCGAGGCGCAGGCGGTGGGCGCCAATGCCCGCCTTGCCAGCACTGACCTGGGCACCTTGCGCGCCGAGGTTGAGGCCAGCTTGCGCCGCCTGAGCCAGCTCACCGATGAAATCAACCGCAAGTGGCCGTTTGCCCGAGACACCGAGATCAAGTTGCCATGAAAACCTTAACCGGCCTGACCGCCAGCCTGCTGCTTGTTGCCTGCGCCAGCGCACCACCGCCGCCCGACTGGCAAAGCCAGTCTTTTGCTGCGCTCAGGAGTTACACCTCGGCTTACCTGAGCGGCAACACCCGGGTGGCAGATGTTGAGTTTGAGCGCGCCAAAGCCGAAATTGCCCGCACCGGCCGACCCGACCTGATGGCGCGTATTGAACTGCTGCGCTGTGCCGCCCAGGTGGCCAGCCTGGTGCTGGCGCCCTGCACGGGTTTTGAGGCCCTGGCGCAGGACGCCGCAGCGCCAGAGCAGGCCTATGCCAACCTGATTGCGGGGCGCTGGGCCACGCTGCAGGCGGCGCAATTGCCTGTGCACTACCGTGCGCTGGTGACCCAAAGCCAGTTCGAGACCGGGCAACCCGCCAAGCCTGCACCGGCCGCAAACACCCCGAGTCAAAACAAACTGCATCAGATTGAAGACCCGTTGGCGCGTCTGGTGGCTGCCGGGGCGATGATTCAAAGGGAGCCGTTGAACAGCGCCGAGATTGAGATGGTGGTTGAAACGGCCTCAGCGCAGGGCTGGCGCCGGCCTTTGCTGGGCTGGCTGGGCGTGCAGCTCAAGCACCATCAGGCCGCCAGCGAGGCCGATGCTGCAGCAAAAACCCAACGGCGCATTGATCTGATCTTGCAACCCAAGTGATCAGGCGCGGCGCTGGTCAAAACGGCATTTTTGGCATGCCTTTCATGCCGCCCATGCGCTTCATCATTTTCATCATGCCGCCGCCCTTCATTTTTTTCATCATGTCCTGCATTTGCTCAAATTCCTTGAGCATGCGGTTGACCTCCTGCACCTGCACACCAGCGCCGGCAGCAATGCGGCGCTTGCGGGTGGCCTTGATGAGTTCGGGCTTGCGCCGCTCCAGTGGCGTCATGCTCTGGATGATGCCTTCCTTGCGCTTGACGTCTTTCTCAACCTTGCCCATGTCCATCTGACCGGCTTTGGCGGCCATGGCGGCAGGTAGTTTGTCCATCAGGCTGCTCAGGCCGCCCATTTGCTTCATTTGTTGGATCTGGCTCAAAAAGTCGTTGAGGTCAAAGGCCGCCCCGCTTTTGACCTTGGCCGCCAGCTTTTGCGCCGAGGCCAGGTCGACCCCGGCTGTGACCTGCTCGACCAGCGCCAGAATGTCGCCCATGCCCAGAATGCGCCCGGCGTGGCGTTCCGCATCAAACACTTCAAGCCCGTCGAGCTTCTCGCTGGTGCCGGCAAACTTGATCGGCGCCCCGGTAACCTGGCGCACTGACAAAGCCGCACCGCCACGCGAGTCGCCGTCGAGCTTGGTCAGGATGATGCCGGTCAGGGGCAGCGCCTCCTTGAAGGCCTTGGCCGTGTTGATGGCATCCTGGCCCTGCATGGCATCCACCACAAACAGGGTTTCCACCGGGTTGATGGCCGCATGCAGGTCCTTGATCTCGCGCATCAGCACGTCATCAATGGCCAGGCGGCCTGCGGTGTCGACCAGCAACACATCAAAATAATGTTTGCGCGCATAGTCCAGCGCCGCCAGCGCAATGGCCACCGGTTTTTGATCGGCGCTGCTGGGGAACCACTCGGCGCCGGCCTGGGCCGTGACGGTTTTGAGCTGCTCGATGGCGGCCGGGCGATAGACGTCGCCCGAGACCGTCAGCACTTTTTTGTTGCGCTTCTCGATCAGGTGTTTGGCCAGCTTGGCCGTGGTGGTGGTTTTACCCGCCCCCTGCAAACCCGCCATCAGGATCACCGCGGGTGGTTGGGCCGCCAGGTTGATGTCACTGACGCCGTGCCCCATGGTGGCAGCCAGCTCCTTGTTGACAATGCTCACCAGGGCCTGGCCGGGGGTGAGCGAGCCCAACACGTCCTGCCCCAGCGCCTTGTCCTTGACCCGGGCAATGAAGTCGCGCACCACAGGCAAGGCCACATCAGCCTCCAGCAGCGCCATGCGTACCTCGCGCAGCATGTCGGCCACGTTGGATTCAGTGATGCGGGCCTGGCCGCGTATTTCTTTGACCAGGCGCGAGAGTTTGTCGGTGAGAGCGGAAGCCATAGGATATTTTTCCGGCAAACGGAACCTGAGTTAATGCCAAGGATGGAAAGACAGAATACAAAACGCTAAACTGTGAAGATGATTTTAGCCAGTGCATCACCGCTCACTTTGACCTTGGCCCTGGGTGCCTCGGCTGCTTATGCAGCCTCGGCCACTGGAGTCTCGCGTGCTGGCTGGACACTGCAGCGTATTTCGGCATGGCTGGCCTGGTTTCTGCACGGCTTGTTATTGGCGTGGGGCCTGTGGGGCAATGAACCGCGTTTTGGTTTTGCCCCGGCGCTTTCTGTTACCACTTGGCTGGTCGGACTGGTCTACGCCATTGAGGGCTACTTTTTCCCCCAACTCAAAACACCGTGGCTGTTATCCGGTGCGGGCTCGGCCACCGTACTGCTGGCCTTGTTGTTTCCGGGCAGTGTTCTGCACGCCAGCGCCTCAAGTTGGTTGCCACTGCATTGGGCGCTTGGGCTTGCTTCTTACGGTTTGTTTGCCGTAGCCGTGGCGCATGCCTGGCTCATGAGCCGCGCTGAGGCGCGCATTCGGGTGGCCGCCAATGCGACCAGCGGATTGCCCTTGCTGACCATGGAACGGCTGACCTTTCGCTTTGTCGGCCTGGGATTTATCTTGCTGAGCGCCACGCTGCTGGCCGGCACGTTCTTTGGCAATCAACTGTATGGTGGCAGCCATGCCATCAAGTGGGACCACAAAACAATTTTTTCAGTGCTGTCCTGGCTGACGTTCGCGACACTCCTGGTCGGCAGGGTCCGCTTTGGCTGGCGCGGCAAGCGGGCGGTGGGTTTTCTTTACGCTGGTTCTGGCCTGCTGCTGCTGGCCTATGTGGGCTCCCGTTTTGTCATGGAAGTCATGATGGGGCAACCGCTGTGAGAGGCTTGCTGATTTTGCTGGTGGTGCTGGCCGGTGTCTGGCTCTGGCACAGTCGCGCATCTGCCAACAAGCAGCGCCCGCCTGTTTCGCCCGCCGAGGCGCCCCCGCCCCAGGATACCGTGGCATGCAGCCACTGCCATGTGCACATTCCACGAGCCGAGGCGGTTCAGGGTCAGCACGGGAGCTATTGCGGACTGGAACACCTGCACCAATCGGAACCCTGAATGAAGTGGCCCACGCTGGCACCTCTCTGGTCAGGCAAAACGTCCCCCGAGACCGACTTCAACGACCACCCTGACGAGTTTGATCGCTTGTGGCGCGGTTTCATGACTGCCCGTGCTACCTTGGGTGGTGTTTTGGTGGCGCTGCAAGCCAGCCTGCTGGCCTTGGCCGCAACGCCCAGCCTGACCCCCTTGTTGATCTGTGCAACTTACCTGATCGCCGCGCTGGCAGAGCGCGTGATCTCATCACCCCAGCAACCAGGGCTGCGAGTCAATGGCGCATGGCTGCGCACGCTGGGCGTGGACTTGCTGGCGTTTGCTGCGCTCCAAACCGTCCAGGACAGCAGCATCAATTACACCCCGCTGTTTGCCTTGCCTGTCTTGATGGCCTCGGTGCTGGGTTCACAGTTGCTGGCACTTGCCAGTGCAGCCAGCGTCACGCTGCTGCTGTTCGCCTACGCCGGCTGGCTATCCTTGCAGGCACCCTGGAACACCAGTGCCCTTTTTTCCCAGGCGGCCCTGACCGGTGCGGGCTGCTTTGCCATTTCTTTTATTGCCCGTCAATTGGCGAGTCGGCTGGCCAGCATTGAGTTGAAAGCACAGCGCAGTCAATTGGCGGCGGCGGTGCAACGACAGGTCAACGAGTTGATCATCGAAACCCTGGGTGATGGCGTGCTGGTGGTCGATGCACAGCACCTGGTTCGATCCGCCAACCCCGCTGCTCAAAAGCAGTTGCGTGTTCCGCCGGGTTCAAAAAACCAGCCCTTGATTCTGGCCAACGCCCCGGGCTGGCAGGGTTTGCGTGAGTTGATCGACGAAACTTTTAAAACACAGACGTCACAACATCTGGAAATCAGCATTCAACATGAAGGCCAGGGAACACGCCTGGTCATGGCGCATACCCAACTGACCGAGCAATTAAGTCCGGAGGCGCAAGGCATGTGCGTGATTTTCTTGCAGGATCAGCGGGAGTTGCAGGCACGTTTGCGTGTTGAAAAATTTGCCAGCATGGGCCGCATGTCGGCTGCGGTGGCCCATGAAATACGCAACCCCCTGGCCGCCATTGTGCAAGCCAATGCCTTGCTGGCAGAGGACCTGTCAGACCCCGGGCAACAACAATTGAGCCGACTGGTGCAGCAAAATGCCCAGCGACTTGAAAAAACAGTGCACGACATACTGCATGTGGTCCAGGCCCCCGACACCGACCACCTTATTCAGGCTCAGCCGCTTGACCTGACACTCACCGTGCCGCGAATTTGTCGGGACTGGCAATCCCACGGGGGGAACAAGCCGGACATCGCAGTGCACCTGCCCAACACCCAGGCCTGGGTCTGGTTTGACCCAGAACACCTGCGCCGCATTCTGATCAACCTGCTGGACAATGCCCAACGTTACATCAGCAAGCACCCGGATGCCATCCAGATCACGCTGGACAAAATCCGGGATGCTGGCGCGGGCGCAAGCATCTGCCTGCGGCTCTGGAGCGACGGTGCGCCGCTGGACCCTTCCGTCGAACAACATTTGTTCGAACCTTTTTTTTCGTCTGAGAGCCGCTCCAGTGGCCTGGGGCTTTATATTTGTCGGGAACTGTGTGACAGTCATGGCGCAGAAATCAATTACCGGCGCAGCACGCGCGCCATGGATGGAAATATGTTGACGGGCAATGAGTTTTTTGTCACGTTCAGATCTTTGCCGCCGCACGATATCCGGGCGGCATCTGTTCAGCCAAGCGAGTGAAGCCATGACCCAAACCACCCAACACATCCTGGTGGTCGACGACGAACCCGACCTGCGCACCATTTACGAACTGACCCTGTTGCGTGAAGGTTACCGGGTGGACACGGCAGAGAACCTTCAACAGGCACGCACTTGCCTGGAAAGCAAAGTGTTTGACGCCGTCATCACCGATATGCGCCTGCCTGATGGCCAGGGCCTGTCACTGATCACCGAACTCAAGGCGCAGCATCGCAGTGAGCGCTGTGTGGTGATCACCGCTTATGGTTCCACTGCCAACGCCGTGGAGGCATTGAAAGCGGGTGCTTTTGACTACCTGACCAAGCCCGTCGACCTCAAGCAATTTCGCTCGGTCATCGCTGCGGCGTTGCGCAGCGCGCCAATTTCGTCCGCCCTGCAAGCCTTGCAGCCAGGTCAGCCGCCGTCCAAATCCATCGACCGACCCGACAATCCTGGGGCCCTGGCGCTGTCGCGCCTGGTCGGCCAGTCCATGGCGATCCGCCAGATCAAGGAGCGCATCCTCAAGGTGGCGCCCAGCATGGCGCCGATCATGGTCACTGGCGAGTCCGGCACGGGCAAAGAGCTGGTGGCTTACGCCATTCACAGCAACAGCCACCGTGCCCTGGGTGCCTGGATCGCCGTGAACTGCAGCGCCATCCCGGAAAATTTACTGGAAGCCGAGTTTTTTGGTGTCAAAAAAGGAGCCTACACCGGCGCAAGCCAGGACCGACAAGGATTTTTTCAAGCAGCCCAGGGGGGCACCTTGTTCCTGGACGAAATCGGCGACCTGCCCCTGGCCATGCAGGCCAAATTGCTGCGCGCCATCCAGGAGCGCCGTGTCAGACCCTTGGGTTCGACCCAGGAGGATCTGGTGGACGTGCGCATCATCAGCGCCACCCACAAGGATTTGGCAGTAGAAGTCCAGCAAGGCAACTTTCGACAAGATCTGTATTACCGTCTGAATGTGATCGAACTGGTGATTACGCCGCTGCGGGAACGACAGGAGGATCTACCCGACCTGTGCCACGCGCTGCTGTCACGCATTGCGCAGGAGGCTGGCTTGCCCACACCCAGCCTCAGTGCCGACATCCTCGCGCAACTGGCACAACTGCCCATGCCGGGCAACGTTCGTGAACTGGAAAACCTGCTGCACCGCAGCGTCACTCTGGGTGATCTTGACCAGCTTCAGGGCAAGCCAGCGTCAGCCCAGGGCTTGGCGAGCGCCGAAGCTCAGATTCCCAGCGATTTGCAGGCTTACCTGGACCAGCAGGAACGCGCCATTTTGATTCGAACCCTGCAAGAAACCAATTTCAACCGCACCGCTGCCGCTTCGCGGTTGGGCTTGAGTTTGCGACAAATCCGCTACCGCATAGCCAGACTTGGCATTGCCGTGGCCACTTCTGATGAGTCTGCTGATGATGACGGCCTTGACACCAGCCGCTGATGCCCTCTGGTCCGAGGGGTGGTACCGCTTCGCCGCGCGCCAGGCCTCGCCCAACTTCGGCCCACGCCCAAGCCAGGCCCACATCGATTTGATCGTGCTGCATTCGATCAGTCTGCCGCCTGGCCAGTACGGCGGGCCTGAAGTGCTGCAGTTTTTCAACAACCAACTCAACGGGGACGCCCACCCTTACTTCAGTCAGATCAAAGACATGAAAGTGTCGGCGCACTTTTTCATTCGGCGCAATGGCGAACTTTGGCAGTTGGTCAGTTGCAATGACCGGGCTTGGCACGCCGGTACTTCAAACTACCGTGGCCGCGACAACTGCAATGACGACAGCATCGGGATTGAACTGGAAGGACTTGAGGGCGGCTCGTTTGAAGACGCACAGTACGAAAGCCTGCAAAGCGTGTGCGCCGCGCTCATGCAGCACTACCCGATTGCCGCCCTGGCCGGACACGAACACATCGCAACGGGCCGCAAAGGCGACCCTGGCGCAGGTTTTGACTGGCTGCGTTTACAAACAAGCCTGGGACTTGATGCTCGGTATTTACCCGTAGCCGCAGCACCCGACGCTCGCACCGAAGACCAACTTCTTAACAGTATCAATCGCTGAAAAAGCACGAAAACTCAAGCTCAGACGTGCCTTAATCGCTATCAATATTTGCAGAAATTCTTTTCCTGCACTCGAAGCGGGCTCTCCGCAAAAACACTACCGGTAGTGCTCCAACCCGTTTACAACCACAGATATAGTGTTAAGCTAAAGCATTGATCACGTGCAGGCAGCTCATGCAAGCTGCCTGCTTTTTATTTCCGACCCAGCTTCAAGAGAGGATGCCATGCAAACTGCCCAAACCATTTCCAGCTCACCCTACAACAACGTGCCGAGCCGATCCGAATCAGGTGAGCAGTCTGCGACTTCCGTCGGAACATTGAGCCAATACCAGATCCTGCGGCGCAACGGTGCGGTGGTACCGTTCGAACCCAACAAGATTGCCGTGGCAATGATGAAGGCCTTTCTGGCTGTGCACGGCACACAGGGAGCAGCTTCTGCCAGTGTGCGTGAGACCGTCGAGGTACTTACCCAGGCCGTGATCAAGGCGCTGATGCGTTCGCGCCCGGCAGGTGGCACCTTCCATATTGAGGACGTGCAAGACCAGGTTGAACTTGGTCTGATGCGCGAAGGGCACCATGAAATTGCCCGGGCCTATGTGCTGTACCGCGAAAAACGCAGCCAGGAACGCGCGCAAAAAGCCGTTCAACAAGCCCCCGCAGCCCCAGCTTTGCACGCCATCGACAAAGGCCAGCGCGTGGTGCTGGATCTGGCGCGCCTGCAAGGCATCATCTTTGACGCCTGCAGCGGCCTAGGTGCGGATGTCAAGCCCGAGCCCATCATGGCAGAGACGCTGCGCAACCTGTATGACGGCGTGCCCATGGACGAGGTCTACAAGGCCTCGGTACTGGCAGCCCGAACCCTGATCGAGAAAGACCCGGACTACACCTTTGCCACCGCGCGCTTGCTGTTTCACACCATCGCCAAAGAGATCCTGGGCGAAGACGTGGCGCAAGCCGACATGCCCCAAGCCTATGTGGACTACTTTCCGAAGTTCATCAAACGCGGCATCGCCCACGAACTGCTGGACGAAAAACTGCAGCAGTTTGATTTGCCACGGCTCGCCGCCGCACTCAAGGCCGGGCGAGATTTACAGTTCGATTACCTGGGCCTGCAAACCCTCTATGACCGCTATTTTTTGCACATTGACAAGCAGCGCATCGAGCTGCCCCAGGCGTTTTTCATGCGCGTTGCCATGGGCCTGGCGCTCAATGAAATCGACCGAGAAGCCCGAGCCATCGAGTTCTACGAAGTGTTGTCTTCGTTCGATTTCATGTCGTCCACGCCCACCTTGTTCAACAGTGGCACCCTGCGCTCGCAATTGTCGAGCTGCTACCTGACCACGGTGCCCGACGACCTTGATGGTATTTACGAATCAATCAAGGAAAACGCCTTGCTGTCCAAGTTTGCTGGTGGCCTGGGCAACGACTGGACCCGCGTGCGTGCCCTGGGCAGCCACATCAAGGGCACCAACGGCGAGTCTCAAGGTGTGGTGCCGTTCCTGAAAGTGGTCAACGACACGGCCGTGGCGGTGAACCAGGGCGGCAAGCGCAAGGGCGCGGTCTGCACCTACCTGGAAACCTGGCACCTCGACATCGAAGAGTTTCTGGAACTGCGCAAAAACACCGGCGACGACCGCCGCCGCACCCACGACATGAACACCGCCAACTGGATTCCCGACCTGTTCATGCGCCGCGTCATGGAAAAAGGCCAGTGGACACTGTTCTCACCCAACAATGTGCCCGACCTGCACGACAAGTTCGGCATTGCCTTCGAGCAGGCTTATGCAGCCTACGAAGAAAAAGCCGCACGTGGCGAGCTCAAGCCCTACCGCATCGTGCAAGCCAGCGACCTGTGGCGCAAGATGCTGACCATGCTGTTCGAGACCGGGCATCCCTGGATCACGTTCAAGGACGCCTGCAACATCCGCTCACCGCAACAGCATGTGGGCGTGGTGCATTCCAGCAACCTGTGTACCGAGATCACCCTCAACACCAGCGACACCGAAACCGCTGTCTGCAATCTGGGTTCAGTCAATTTGTTGCAGCATTTGAAGGATGGCGCGATCGATCACGCCAAGCTGCAAAAGACCATCACCACCGCCATGCGCATGCTCGACAACGTGATCGACATCAACTACTACGCGGTCAAAAAAGCGCGCGACTCCAACCTGCGCCATCGCCCGGTGGGGCTGGGCCTGATGGGTTTCCAGGACAGCCTGTATGCGCTGCGTCTGCCCTATGCCAGCGACGCGGCAGTGCAGTTTGCCGACGAGTCCATGGAGGCTATTTGTTATTACGCTTACCAGGCCTCGACCGAGCTGGCGCGAGAACGCGGCAAATACTCCAGCTTCAAGGGCTCCTTGTGGGACCAGGGCGTCCTGCCCATTGACACGCTGGACCGGCTGGCCCATGAGCGTGGTGGTTTTGTGGAGGTTGACCGCTCCAGCACCCTTGACTGGGACGCGTTGCGGCAAAAAATTGCCAGCGACGGTATGCGCAATTCCAACTGCGTGGCCATTGCGCCCACGGCCACCATTTCCAACATCATCGGGGTCGACGCCTCGATCGAACCCTGCTTTGGCAACCTGTCGGTCAAGTCCAACTTGTCAGGCGAGTTCACCATCATCAACGGTTCCCTGGTGCGCGACCTCAAGCGCCTGAACCTGTGGGACGACGTGATGGTGATGGACCTGAAACACTTTGATGGCTCGTTGGCCCCCATTGACCGGGTTCCCCAGGAAATCAAGTCGCTTTATGCCACCGCCTTTGAAGTCGAGACCCGCTGGCTGGTAGAAGCCGCGGCCCGGCGCCAGAAATGGATCGACCAAGGGCAGTCGCTCAATATTTACATGGCCGGCGCGTCCGGCAAAAAACTTGATGACACCTACAAGCTGGCCTGGGTGCGCGGCCTCAAGACCACCTATTACCTGCGCACCCAGTCGGCCACCCATGCGGAGAAATCCACCGTCACGGCGGGCCGGATGAATGCAGTTTCATCTGGTGGCGCCATGTCTGGCCAAGGCAGCATCAGTGCACTGGATGCAGCAGCCGAAGCTGCACGCCAGCAGCTGGCAGCCATACCGGCTACCGATGTCAAATTTTGTGGCGTCGATGACCCGACTTGTGAGTCATGCCAATAGGCACAGCACGTGCCCGATGCCGTCGATGCAGGCACGCCACAGTGCGTCATCCATCGTCTGCGCGGAGAACAAATATCTTTCTATTTATGACGCTAGATCTCATAATCCACCGATTGGAAAAAACATGTTGACCTGGGACGAAGAAGTTATACCTACCGCCAATTTGCCCACCCCGGCAGCCAGTCGCCCGGAGGCGCTGCGGGCTGCGCCTTTTGATGGCCCCGCCGTCGCACTGGCCGAGTTTGCGGGCGCACTCAACACCGCTACCAACACGCCCACCAACGCCCTCAAAGCAGTGCCGCCACCGGCACCGCAGCGGCGCGTGAATGCGGCCGACAAACGCATCATCAATGGCAAGACCGACGTCAACCAGCTGGTGCCTTTCAAGTACAAATGGGCCTGGGAAAAATACCTGTCCAGTTGCGCCAACCACTGGATGCCGCAAGAGGTCAACATGACGCGCGACATTGCGCTCTGGAAAGACCCCAACGGCCTGACCGATGACGAGCGCCGCATCATCAAGCGCAATTTAGGCTTTTTCGTCACGGCTGATTCATTGGCGGCCAACAACATTGTGCTCGGCACCTACCGCCACATCACCGCGCCCGAGTGCCGCCAGTTCCTGTTGCGCCAGGCTTTTGAAGAAGCCATTCACACCCACGCTTACCAGTACATTGTGGAATCTTTGGGGCTGGACGAAGGTGAAATTTTCAGCGCCTACAACGAGATCAAGTCGATCCGCGACAAGGACGAATTTTTGATCCCGTTCATTGAGGCCATCATGGACCCGCAGTTCAAGACCGGCACCCCTGAGGCTGATCAGACCCTGCTCAAGTCACTGATCGTGTTTGCCTGCCTGATGGAAGGCCTGTTCTTTTATGTCGGCTTTACCCAGATTCTGGCGCTGGGCCGACAAAACAAAATGACCGGCGCCGCCGAGCAATACCAATACATCCTGCGCGATGAGTCCATGCACTGCAACTTTGGCATTGACCTGATCAACCAACTCAAGCTGGAGAACCCACAGCTCTGGACGGCGGATTTCAAAGCCGAAATCAAGGCGCTGTTTGAAACTGCTGTCGATCTGGAATACCGCTATGCCGAAGACACCATGCCGCGCGGCGTGCTGGGCATGAACGCGTCGATGTTCAAGGGTTACTTGCGCTACATTGCCAACCGCCGCGCTACCCAGATCGGACTGGAGGCACTGTTCCCCAACGAAGAAAATCCCTTCCCCTGGATGAGTGAAATGATCGATCTCAAGAAAGAACGTAACTTCTTTGAGACCCGTGTCATTGAATACCAGTCTGGTGGCGCCTTGTCTTGGGAATAGCCGCGACCCATGACATACCTCATTTCACAAGCATCCGAACCATCTCGAGATGGCAAAGTCTTGTTGACCCCCGTTCATGGTGCTGGGAACCCGCCCAACACCATGGATCACTTGACGTGCAATGATTTTCGTCAAGTGCTCTTTGCAAATTGATCAAGGAGATTGACATGGCCACTGCAAAAAAACCTGCTGCCAAGCCTGCCGCCAAACCCGTAGCAAAAGTTGCTGCAAAACCCGCGGCTAAACCAGCCGCAAAAGCTGTCGCCAAACCAGCCGCAAAAGCTGTCGCCAAACCCGCTGCTAAGCCAGCTGCTAAGCCAGTTGCTAAGCCAGCTGCTAAGCCAGCTGCTAAGCCAGCTGCTAAGCCAATTGCTAAGCCAGTTGCTAAACCCGCTGCAAAAGCTGCGGCAAAAACAGCTGTCAAAGCGGTTGCCAAGCCAGTCGCAAAAGCGGTGGCTAAACCAGTTGCAAAAGTTGCTGCAAAACCCGCTGCAAAAGCTGCCGCCAAGCCGGCTGCAAAAGCTGCGTCCAAACCAGTCGCAAAAGCTGCGGCAAAGCCGGCTGCAAAAGCGGTTGCAACAAAATCTGCTCCCGCAAAAAAGGTGGTCAAAGCCCCTGCGGCACCCGCAGCCCACACCAAGCTCAGTCCGCAGGCGGCCTGGCCATTTCCCTCTGGCTCCAAACCCTAAGCTGTCACTTGTCCGAACACAACAGCCCGATGACAAAACTGCATCGGGCTTGTTGTTCAGGGATAAAAAATAAGTAATCGATAGCCCAGTGCACGCGCATCAGAGCCGTTTGCACGGACAAGCACGTCGGCAGTCGCCGACCATTCACCTTCTGACGCCACAGTCGCTGGCGCAGCGCCGAGTTCGACCGGGGTAAAAACTCGTCGCATCACAGGCTGCTCTGCCAAATCAGTCAATGTCAATTCAATCGCGGGCAAAGCTAATTCGAAGCGCGACTTGTTTTTCACAACAAATCGCAATTCAAAGCTGTCCTGGTCCATCTGCTGAAAGCTCGCCGAGTCAATCGTGAGGCTTTCAATATTCTGGAGAGGCGACACATGGCAATCAAAAAATTCGCAAACCGAGACAAGGACTGGCTTCATGGCAGGCAACGAAGCAGCCAGTTGGTCGCGCTCACGGTACGCCACCTGGAGCAGTAATCCCAACAGCAGCAGGCCCCCCATAGCCCACCAAAGCGCAGGTCTGCGCTCTTGGCGAGCGCCCGAGGGACCGTCTGACGTCAGCATGAACGAAACAGGTGCGGCCAAGGTCGCCTGAATGCTTGCCGCTGGTGCCCCGGCATCTGATTCAGCTTCAGATGAAGGCTTGATGAGCAGCGCCGCTGACGCCCATGAGCCCTCCGGTTCTGACAGGGATGTGCGAGCCTCCTGGCGCGCCGAGCTGACGGTTGTTGACTGCGGTAAGTCTTGTTGATTGGCGCCAGGGGGTTGCGCTTGCTGCTCTGCCAGCGCAGAAGTATCCAGAATCGACGAATGATTTTGAATCAGGCCTTCAACAGGCACGCTGGCCTCTGTTGCCGATGGTTTGAACTCGGCATCGGTTAGCTGCTGCGACGCATCAAAAACTTCGCCGCACTCCCCGCAACGGACCCAACCATCCGAAATTCGCAACTGATCAGGCACAACCCGATAAGAGGTCTGACATGCTGGGCATATGGCGATCAAGTTCATGAAATTTGAAAGCTCCTGGCTGTGCCATCCAGTTCGCCTATTTTGCTGCCGTCATCAAGATCCAGCCGTCTTCGGAATCAGCCACCTGTAATGCGCAATACGGCGCATAGGCCGCCTTGAGTTCATCGGTCTGGCGCTCCAGAATGCCCGCCAGTACCAGCTTGCCGCCAGGAGCCACACGCGACCAGAGCAGGGGTGCCAGTACTTTCAGAGGTGTTGCCAAAATGTTGGCCAGCACCGTCTGATAGACACCACTGGCAGTTTCAGGCAAGCCTGCATTCAAAACCACATGATTGGCCTGCGCATTGAGCACCGTGGACTCCACCGCTGCCAGATCAATATCAACGGCGTCAATGTCGGTGGCGCCAAATTTTGCGGCGCCAATGGCGAGAATGCCAGAACCACAACCATAGTCGAGCACGCGGGTCAATACCGGGGCACCGCCATGTCTGGCAATCCAGCGCAGGCACATCCGCGTGGTCGGATGGGTGCCCGTACCAAATGCCAGACCCGGGTCAAGGCGAATCACGGTACGCGCCTGTTCCGGCGGCTCATGCCAAGTCGGCACAATCCAGAATTCCGGGGTGATGTCCACCGGCGCGAACTGCGACTGCGTCAAGCGCACCCAGTCCTGCTCCGGGACATGCTGAATACCAAGAACGGCACAGTCGACAAAAAAATCCTGCGCCTGCAACAGCGCCAGCGCGGCTTGTGCCTGTTCGCGGCCGTCAAACAGCGCCAACACCCGTGAGCGCAGCCAGCCTTCTTTGGGCGGCGGCATGCCGGGCTCGCCAAACAGGGCCTGCTCGGCGTCGGTTTGGGCGTCAGCGTCTTCCACGCTGACGCTTAGGGCATCCAAGGCGTCCAGCGCATCACCGACGGCTTCAACCCGGTGTTCCGGGCACATCAATCGCAGTTCAAACATGAGACTGAACCATCACCTGTTGTGGTTGGCAAGCCAAGCTTCAAGGTAATGGATATTGGTGCCACCTTCCATGAACTTGGCATCGACCATCAACTCACGATGCAAGGCGATGTTGGTGTTGATTCCTTCCACGACCGTTTCACCCAAAGCGGTGCGCATGCGCGCCAAGGCCTGCTCACGGGTATCGCCGTGGACGATGATTTTGCCGATCATCGAGTCATAGTTGGGTGGCACAAAATAATTGGTGTAAACATGCGAATCCACGCGCACACCAGGTCCACCCGGGGGATGCCACATGGTGATGCGTCCCGGTGATGGAATGCACTTGTAGGCGTCTTCAGCATTCAGACGGCACTCAATGGCGTGCCCGCGAATCTGAATCTGGCGCTGGGTAAACGGCAATTTTTCGCCAGCCGCCACCATGATTTGTGTTTTGACAATGTCAATCCCGGTGGTCATCTCGGTCACCGGATGCTCGACCTGCACGCGTGTATTCATTTCAATGAAGTAAAACTCACCGTCCTCATACAAAAATTCAAAAGTACCGGCACCGCGGTAACCAATTTTTTTGCAAGCGGCCACACAACGGTCTCCTACGCGCTCGATCAGTTTGCGCGGAATGCCGGGTGCTGGCGCCTCCTCGATGACCTTTTGGTGACGCCGCTGCATCGAGCAGTCGCGCTCGCCCAGATAAACCGCGTTTTTATACTTGTCGGCCAGGATCTGGATTTCGACATGGCGCGGATTCTGCAAGTACTTTTCCATGTAGACCGCAGGGTTGCCAAAGGCGGCACCCGCTTCGCTTTTGGTCATGGCGACCGCATTGATCAGCGCGGCTTCGGTGTGCACCACCCGCATGCCGCGACCACCCCCGCCGCCCGCCGCCTTGATGATGACCGGATACCCGACCATTTTGGCAATGCGCTTGATCTGCACCGGGTCATCCGGCAACTCGCCCTCAGAGCCGGGCACACACGGCACCCCCGCCTTGATCATGGCTTGCTTGGCCGACACCTTGTCGCCCATGATGCGGATCGACTCTGGCGTGGGACCGATGAATTGAAAACCGCTGCGCTCGACACGCTCTGCGAAATCAGCGTTTTCGCTCAAAAAACCGTACCCGGGGTGAATGGCTTCAGCATCGGTCACTTCAGCGGCTGAAATAATGGCCGGCATGTTCAAATAGCTGAGCGCCGAAGACGCAGGCCCGATACACACCGCCTCTTCGGCCAGCTTGACGTATTTGGCTTCGCGATCCGCCTCGGAGTACACCATGACGGCCTTGACGCCCAACTCGCGGCAGGCACGCTGAATCCGCAAGGCAATTTCGCCCCGATTGGCAACCAGAATTTTTTTAAACATGGAGGGCGCCTGACCTTAATCGATGACGAAGAGGGGTTGACCGTATTCGACCGCTTGACCGTTATCAGGCAGAATGCGACGCACCGTGCCGCTTTTGTCGGATTCGATTTCATTGAGGATTTTCATGGCCTCAATGATGCACAGGGTCTGGCCTTCCTTGACAACATCCCCCAGCTCGACAAAAAACTTGGCGCCGGGAGAGGCAGACCGGTAAAAAGTACCCACCATAGGTGACTTGACGGTGTGACCAGTGTCAACCGGCGCAGCTACCGCGACCACCTCTGGCGCAGCGACCGGCGCCAAAGTTGCCTGGTTGACAGGCTGACTGACGGGTGCGAATTGCTGAACCACGGCACCGCCGCCCTTGACAATGCGGATTTTGCCTTCGGCTTCGGTGATTTCCAGCTCGGAGACGTTTGATTCTGACACCAGGTCGATCAATGTTTTGAGTTTTCTGAGGTCCATGGAGGCTCCAACGAAAAATGAGTAACAACCAACGGGAATTCACTTGAATTTGCGTCAAATTTCAATTAATCTTCAACAAAACAAGCTAACTAGGCTTTATTTTACATTTTCTTTGCCACAACAATCAAACCGGCAAACGCGCCCAGAGACGCAGATCCTCACTTGTCAGCTTGCCGATTTTACGATGCAAAATATCACCCTTCGAACCAAACACCACAGTAAAAGGCAAGGCACCTGCCAAATTTCCAAGTGACCGACTCAGCTCGATGCCGGGAAAACCCGCCAAAGCCACAGGGAAAGAGAGTGGCCACTGGGTCAGAAATCGGGTGACAGGAGCCGCCTGGTCAACCGCCAAACCGAGAACTTGCCAACCTTTAAGCTTATTTTGATGAAAAAAGTTGTCGATTAACGGCAGTTCCTCTACACAGGGTGGACACCAGGTAGCCCAGAAATTCAACAACAAAGGTTGCCCTTTGAAGGTACTGGTTGCCAGCACACTCCCATCCAATTGTGCAAACTGCTGCTGCCAAAAGAAGTGTTCGGCTTCCGAGAGCACTGGCGACGACTGGCGCCCTGTGGTGCGCCATGCCACCCCAGCACCGACTCCCGCCAGAGCCAACCCACCAGCTGCGGCCAACCAGCCTCGCCTGGATGTAGGCATCGCACTCATGCGCTTACCTGCGACAGCAGGCGACGCACCGCCTTGGCATCGCCCCGCGGCGCGCGCCCTTTGGCATCCGCTTTAAGCGCGCCCCGGACGTCATCAAAGTCATAAATCATCAAATGCACCCCAATATGTTCATTCAATTCAGCACAAAACACATGCACGCTCAAGGCATCCACCGACTCACTCTTGAGGCCTGTGACCGTGCGCACGTCATATGCCACACGCTGGTCGATTAAAGCAATTTCTGCCGACTTGCAATCATCACAAAACAACTGCAGGTAAATATCCGAATTTTTAGTAGCCGTTCCATGCCACACGGCGCCCCCCAGATGCGGACGAAAGGCAGGCAAGCGATCCATCCAGACCAGCGCCAGACGCCTGAGCGCCAGCAACTCAAGCGGCTGGGTGTCGGCACAAAACACCGCAATGTAATCCATCACAGCGTCCTCAAGCTGCGCACTGGTCGGCAATGCTCCGCGCCCACTTAGTTGCAGCGCTTTGGCCGCCCGGCGCTTGGCCGGACCATACTCCAGGCCCTCTTCAACTACCCAGCGGGCGGCCTGCGCAGCAATTTCAGATTGATCATCAGTCATAGAAGCCGCATTTTGCCTTGATTGCACGGCGTCCGGCCTGAAGAGGAAATGAACAAAAAAGCCGCTGGTCAGCCGCCTAAAATCTCCTGATGCATATTCACATTCTTGGCATCTGCGGCACCTTCATGGGAGGGCTTGCCGCCCTGGCGCGCGAAGCTGGCCACACCGTCACCGGCTGCGACGCTGGCGTTTACCCACCGATGAGCGACCAGTTGCGCGCTCTGGGCATTGACCTGATGGAAGCTTATGGAGCCGACCAACTGACGCTCACGCCCGACATGTTTGTGGTCGGAAACGTGGTCAGCCGCGCGCACCTGAGTGATGGCACGCCCAAATTCCCGCTGATGGAGGCCATCCTCGACGCCGGTCTGCCCTACACCAGCGGCCCCCAATGGCTGGCCGATCACATCCTGCCAGGCCGCCATGTGATCGCCATAGCCGGCACCCACGGCAAAACCACCACGACTGCCATGACCAGCTGGATTCTGGAGTGTGCTGGCTTGCAGCCCGGCTTTTTGATCGGTGGCGTGCCACTGAACTTTGGCGTTTCAGCCCGGCTGGGCCAGGGCAAGGCCTTTGTCATCGAGGCCGACGAATACGACACCGCCTTCTTTGACAAACGCAGCAAGTTCGTGCACTACCGGCCGCGCACCGCCGTGCTCAACAACCTGGAGTTCGATCATGCCGATATCTTTGACGATCTGGCGGCTATCGAGCGGCAATTTCACCATTTGCTGCGCACCGTGCCCGGCTCCGGCATACACGGCAGCGGGCGGGTGGTCGTCAACGGCCTGGAAGAAAGCCTGGCGCGCGTGCTGCATATGGGCTGCTGGAGCGAGGTGCGCAGCTTCGGCGCAGCCGTCAGCGACTTCACAGCTTTGGGCGAGGCAAACGACTTTGAGGTCTTGTTTCAAGGTCAGTCCGTTGGCCGCGTGACGTGGCCCCTGACCGGCACCCATAACCAGCTCAACGCTCTGGCGGCCATTGCGGCCGCCGATCACCTGGGCGTGGCACCACAGCTGGCGGCACAGGCGTTGGGCAGTTTTGAGAACGTGAAGCGCCGCATGGAGCTGCGCGGCACGGTTCAGACCACGACCGGATACATCACGGTTTATGACGACTTTGCCCACCACCCCACCGCCATTCGCACCACCGTGGATGGACTGCGCCGCTCGCTCAAGGCTGGCGAACGCATTCTGGCGGTGTTTGAGCCGCGCTCCAACACCATGAAACTGGGCACCATGAAGGCGCAATTGCCCTGGAGTCTGGAACATGCCGATATGGCCTTTTGCCACAGCGCCGGTCTCGGCTGGGATGCCACCGAGGTGCTGGCAAGCATGGGCGCGCGGGCACTGGTGGCGGACAACATCGACACCCTGGTCGAGCAGGTCAGCCAGGCCGCCCGGGGCGGTGACCACATCCTGTGCATGAGCAACGGCGGCTTTTCCGGCGTCCATGCCAAGCTGCTGCAGGCGCTGCGCAAGCCATAAGCAAGGGCGTTGAGCAGCTGCGCCAGAGGTCCCCAGGGCTGCTTTTAACGCGCGCGCCGTGCCAGAATGGCTTTTGACAGCACGTCCAGGCACACGAGAGAATCATCCCAGCCCAGGCAGGCATCGGTGATGCTCTTGCCAAATTCGAGCTTGTCCGACTTGTCTTTGCCCGGTGTGAACTTTTGCGCTCCGGCGTTCAAGTGGCTTTCCAGCATGACGCCAAAAACGCTGTGCGAACCGCTGGCAACCTGGGTGGCAATGTCGCGCGCCACGTCAAGCTGCTTTTCATGCTGTTTGCTGCTGTTGGCGTGACTGCAATCCACCATCAGAGTGGCTGGCAGTTTGGCTTTTTCCAACTCGGCACAGGCCGCCGCCACGCTGGCTGCGTCATAGTTGGGCGCTTTGCCGCCGCGCAAAATAACGTGGCAGTCTTTGTTGCCGTTGGTTTGCACAATCGCCACTTGACCATTTTTATGGACTGACAAGAAGTGATGACCGCCGGCAGCCGCCTGAATTGCATCAGTGGCGATCCGGATGTTGCCGTCGGTGCCGTTCTTGAAGCCGATCGGGGCCGACAAACCGGACGCCAGTTCACGGTGCACCTGGCTTTCGGTGGTGCGGGCGCCAATCGCCCCCCATGCAATCAGGTCGCCCAGGTACTGGGGCGAGATCACGTCCAGGAACTCGCTGCCGGCGGGCAGGCCCAGGCGGTTGATCTCGATCAGCAACTGACGTGCAATGCGCAAACCTTCGTCGATACGGAAAGATTCGTCCAGGTAGGGGTCATTGATCAGGCCTTTCCAGCCCACCGTGGTGCGTGGTTTTTCAAAATACACGCGCATCACAATTTCCAGCGTGTCAGCGTATTTGTCGCGCTGCTCTTTCAGGCGGCGCGCGTACTCGATGGCCGCCGCCGGGTCGTGAATCGAGCAGGGACCAATGATCACCAGCAGCCTGTCGTCCTTGCCCGCCATGATTTTGTGAATATGCTGCCGGGTGTTGCCGATCATCTTCTCCACGGGCGTGCCCTGAATGGGGAAGAACCGGATCAAATGTTCAGGAGGAGGCAACACGGTGATGTCCTTGATGCGTTGGTTGTCGGTCTGACCGGTGCGGTCAGTGGCGGGGTTTGGCGCGGTGGCACCCCAGGCATCTTTATCGGCAGTGGCTTTGGCATTCATGAACAATTACCTCATCAAGTTGAAATCAAAAACACATAAAAAAACCGCCGGGGTGGCCGGCGGTTTTTGAAGATTCGGGACGTTTGGATCAGCTACGTTCAGAACTCTCTACCGCCGGTGGCGCTTGAGAACCAAAAATAAGCAAAGAAAAAGTAGGCTGACTTCATAGAAGTGGAATGTAGCACAGTCGCGTCAACCCAATCTGACGGGGCTGGTCATCAGGCCGTGCCCCCCACCGTCAAGCCATCGATCCGCAACGTGGGTTGCCCCACACCGACTGGCACACTCTGCCCTTCTTTGCCGCAGGTGCCGACACCGCTGTCAAGCTTCATGTCGTTGCCGATCATGCTGACGCGTTTCAGGCATTCCGGCCCGCTGCCAACCAGTGTCGCCCCCTTGACCGGGTACAGGATCTTGCCGTTTTCCACCCAATAGGCCTGACTGGCCGAGAACACAAACTTGCCCGAGGTGATGTCCACCTGGCCACCACCGAAGTTGGTGGCATAAAGGCCTTTCTTGATGCTCGCGACAATTTCTTCAGGGGCCTTGTCGCCGCCCAGCATGTAGGTATTGGTCATGCGCGGAATCGGCACATGGGCATAACTCTCGCGACGTCCGTTACCGGTCGGCTTGACACCGGTCAAACGTGCATTCATCGCATCCTGAATATAGCCCTTGAGAATTCCGTCTTCAATCAGCACATTGCGCTGGCTGGCGTTGCCTTCGTCATCGACGTTGAGTGAACCACGCCGGTCACTCAGGGTGCCATCATCCAGCACGGTCACCCCTTTGGCCGCCACTCGTTGGCCAATCCGGCCGCTGAAGGCACTGGACCCCTTGCGATTGAAGTCGCCCTCCAGGCCGTGACCGATAGCTTCATGCAGCAAAATGCCGGGCCAGCCCGAGCCCAGCACCACGGTCATTTCCCCCGCCGGGGCGGGTCGCGCCTCCAGATTGGTCAGCGCGGCGGATACCGCCTCATCGACGTACTGACCAATCAGTGCATCATCAAAATAGGCAAAGCCAAAGCGCCCACCGCCGCCAGCCGAACCAACCTCCCGCCGACCGTTTTGCTCGGCAAACACCGTCACGCTCAAACGCACCAGCGGGCGCACATCAGCCGCCAGTGTGCCATCTGCACGCGCCACCAGCACCACATCGTATTCCGCCGCCAAGCCCGCCATGACCTGCGCCACACGCGGGTCTTTGGCGCGGGCCAACTGCTCTACTTTTTCAAGCAACTTGACCTTGGCGGTGCTGTCCAGACTGGCGATAGGGTCAAGGCCGTTGTAGAGGGAACGAGATGACGCTATTTTTTTCGTGGGTACGCGCACCCGTCCAATCTGGGCAACGCTGGAGATGGCACGCACCGTGCGGGCAGCATCCAGCAGCGACGCCTCCGAAATGTCATCTGAATAGGCAAAAGCCGTTTTTTCGCCGCTGACGGCGCGCACCCCCACACCTTGGTCAATGGAAAACGAGCCGGTCTTGACAATGCCTTCTTCCAGGCTCCAGCCTTCAGAGCGGGTGTACTGGAAATACAGGTCGGCTTCATCCACCTTGTGCGTTTTCATCTCAGCCAGCGCGCGCGCCAGGTGAGATTCGTCCAGACCGAAAGGGGTCAACAACAGGGACTTGGCAACAGCCAGGCGCTCGAGGGTGGGTTCGCGTGAAATCATCGACCGATTTTAGGGCTTGGGGTCAAACACCCGTGCTGACAGCCCTGCGCAACCCCTTGAGGCACGTGGTAAACCGGAATTACGACTGAACCAATCGCTTGGATTTGGCAATCGACATCAGAATGCCCAACCCCAGGCCCAGGGTGACCATGGCCGTGCCGCCGTAACTGATGAACGGCAGCGGCACCCCCACCACCGGCAAGATGCCACTGACCATACCCATGTTCACAAACGCATAGCAAAAGAAAATCATGGCAATCGCGCCGCCCAACAGGCGGGTAAACACGGTGGGCGCCTCCAAGGCAATCACCAGTGCGCGCAACACCAAAAAGATAAAAGCGGCAATCAGCAGTAGATTACCAAATAGACCAAACTCCTCCGAGAACGCCGCAAAAATGAAGTCCGTGGTGCGCTCCGGGATGAATTCCAGATGGGTTTGCGTCCCCTGCATGAAACCCTTGCCCCAAAAACCACCAGAGCCAATCGCAATCATGCCCTGAATGATGTGAAAGCCCTTGCCCAGCGGGTCACGACCCGGGTCCAACAGCGTGCACACCCGCTGCTGTTGGTATTCACGCAGCAAGGACCACCTGACGCCTTCGGCGCACAACTCGGGCTCAAACACCACCAGCAAGCTGATACCCAGCAAGCCCAGAAGCAATGGCGGCGCCACCAATTTCCAGCTCAAGCCTGCAAAAAAAATGACCGACAAACCAGCCGCAAGCACCAGCAACGAGGTGCCCAAATCCGGCTGTTTCATGATCAGCCCGACGGGCAACACCAACAACAATCCGGCCACCAGAAAATCCAGCGGCCGTAATTGACCTTCTCGCTTCTGGAACCACCAGGCGAGCATCAGTGGCATGGCAATTTTGAGGATTTCACTGGGTTGAATGGTCACGCCCACATTCAGCCAACGCCTCGCACCTTTTTTTGTCACACCAAAAAACACCACGGCAATCAGCAACGCAACGCCCAGCACATAAAGTGGAACAGCCAATGTCATCAGACGTTGCGGCGGGATTTGTGCGACCACAAACATGATGAAGCCGGCAATCAGCATGTTGCGGGCGTGGTCTTCAAAGCGCGTGCCGTGGTCATAACCCGCGGAATACATGGTCAACAGACCACCGCACACCAGAATGAACACGGCAAAGGCCAGCGGACCATCGAACCCTGAAAACCAGGGTGACAAACGGCGCAACAAAGATGGGCGTTGAAAAACCAGAGACATGAGGGCAGATTATCGCGGGACGCCATCAAAAGGCGGCACCCTCAAGGGTATCGTGACGGGTCCGTCATTCAGCAGATACACCTGCATGTCGGCTGCAAACACACCGGTTTGCACCAGCGGGTGCATGGTTCGGGCTTGCGCCACGACATGATCGTACAGCCGCATACCGTCATCGGGGGCAGCCGCTGCAGTGAAACTGGGACGGTTGCCGCCTGAGGCGTCAGCGGCCAGCGTGAACTGGCTCACCAACAGCAGCCCGCCCCGTTGTCCCAGACCGTCCATATTCTGCAAGCTGTAGTTCATTTTCCCCGCCGCGTCATTGAAGATGCGCAGCTTCAAGAGTTTGGCCAACAGCTTGTCGCCTTGCACCTCGGTGTCACCCCGCTCTGCGCACAGCAAGGCCAGCAGGCCCGGGCCGATTTCTCCAACCACCGTGCCAGCCACTTCAACCCGGGCGTGACGCACCCGCTGCAGCATGGCCATCATGACCGGGGTAACCGACGATCAATGGGCATGGCAAAGCAATCCAGGGGCAAGGGTCAAGCGAGCGTGACACGCGCAAACTTGCGCTTGCCGACTTGTAATACATAGGTACCTGCGCCCAGCTTGAGCGCCTTGTCGCTCACCACGCCAGAGTCCAGGCGAACGCCACCTCCGTCGATCAGGCGATTGCCCTCGCCGCTGGACGCCGCCAATCCGGCCATTCTCAGCAACGCGGCAATGCCGACGGGCGCCCCGTCCGACGCCAGTGGCAGCACGACCTCAGCAATTTCATCGGGGACGCCCCCCTTGCTGCGATTGATGAAATCCTGCTCAGCCGCATCGGCCGCGGCGCTGGAGTGAAAGCGCGTGGTGATTTCCTTGGCCAGCGCCACTTTGGCGTCCTTGGGGTTGCGCCCCGTCAGCACCTCGGCCTTCAGGGCGGCAATTTCAGCCTCGGACTTAAAGCTCAGCAGCATGTACCAGCGCCACATCAGCACGTCGGAGATGCTCAGCACCTTGGCAAACATGGTGTTGGCGTCCTCGGAAATGCCAATGTAGTTGCCTTTGCTCTTGGACATTTTCTCGATGCCGTCCAGACCTTCGAGCAGTGGCATGGTCAGGATGCACTGCGGCTCCTGGCCGTATTCGGCTTGCAGGTGGCGACCCATCAACAGATTGAATTTTTGATCTGTGCCCCCGAGTTCCAGATCGCTCTTGAGCGCCACACTGTCATAACCCTGCATCAGCGGGTACAGGAACTCGTGCACGCTGATGGGTGAGCCGGCATGGAAACGGTCATGAAAGTCGTTGCGCTCCATCATGCGTGCCACGGTGTAGCGCGCCGCCAGCTCGATCATGCCGCGCGAACCCAGGGCGTCGCCCCACTCGCTGTTGTAACGAATCTCGGTTCTTGCCGGGTCCAGCACCATGGAGGCCTGGCGGTAATAAGTTTGGGCGTTGACCTCAATTTGCTCGCGCGTCAGCGGTGGGCGTGTGGTGTTGCGCCCCGAAGGATCCCCGATCAGCGTGGTGAAGTCGCCGATCAAGAAGATCACGGTGTGGCCCAAGTCCTGCAGCTGGCGCAGTTTGTTCAGCACCACCGTGTGGCCAATGTGAATGTCGGGTGCTGTCGGGTCCAAGCCGAGTTTGATGCGCAACGGCTTCCCGCAAGCCTCGGAATTCACCAACTTTCTTACCCATTCTTCCTGAGGAATCAGTTCCTCACAGCCGCGTAGCGTGACAGCCAAAGCCTCTTTGACACGGTCAGATACAAAAAATTGAGGCGCTTGGGCGTTTGTCATAAGGGTTTTTCTGGATGCGGCGAATGGGGGAGGGTTTATACTCTTAAGCTCTTTTTGACAGTCATTTTACGTGGGTCACCCTGCACATTAATTTTGAGCTGTTGCGCCGTTCAGACAAACCTCATCCAAGGATTCTCTTTTGATCAAGCAATTTAGCGCCAACGGGCAGGTCTCTTCGAACGCTGTCACCCAATGGCTGGCCCAACATCACAAACGCGTGACCGCTGTCGTTGCTGCCTTGTTGCTCGGTGGCGGCGGCGGCGCCTTCGCGGTGGCTTCACTGGCACCCGATGCCGCAGACTTGCCCGTGCGGGTCATGCTGGAATCAGTGCAGCCTTTGGCGTTCCCCGAATTCAACCGTGAAGCGGCCCCTGCGTATGTGCTTTACCGCACCGACAGCACGCGCACCAGTGACACGGCCGACACCTTGCTCAATCGCCTGGGCATTGACGATGCGCAGGCTGCTGCCTACCTGCGCAGCGACGACAGAGCACGGCAAATGCTGCTGGGTCGCAGTGGTCGCCAGATCACCGCAGAAGCCCTGAATGACCAACGTCTGAACAAAATTACCGCCCGTTGGGCCGCTGATACCGAGGGCGAATTCAAGCGTCTGGTCATCGAGCGCAAGGGGGACAGCTTCACCACACGCATAGATACTGCGGCTTTGAGCGCCAGCAGCCAGTTGGCCAGTGGCACCGTTCAGAGCTCATTGTTCGCAGCCACCGACGAAGCCAGAATTCCCGATGCAATCGCAGTGCAGTTGGCAGAGATTTTTTCTGGCGACATTGACTTTCGCAGAGAACTGCGCAAGGGTGACCGATTTTCAGTGGTCTATGAAACCCTGGAAGGCGACGGCGAGCCACTGCGCACCGGTCGGGTGTTGAGCGCAGAGTTTGTCAACGCCGGCAAGTCCCACCAGGCCATGTGGTTTGATGAGCCTGTTGCCAGACACGCGAACAGTGGCATGCAGTCGGGCAACCCCAGCAGCAAGGGTGGTTACTACACCCTGGACGGCCAAAGTCTGCGCCGCGCCTTTTTAAGCTCGCCGGTCGCTTTCTCGCGCATCAGCAGCGGCTTCGCCATGCGTTTTCACCCGGTCCTGAAACAAATGCGCGCCCATCTTGGCACTGACTTCGCCGCCAGTACCGGCACCCCTGCGCGCACCGTTGGTGATGGTGTGGTGACATTCTCGGGTGTGCAAAACGGTTATGGCAACGTCGTTTTCATCAAGCATCGTGGTAACACCGAAACGGTATATGCCCATTTGAGCAAGCTGATGGTCAAGCGCGGCGACAAGGTCAACCAGGGTCAAACCATTGGCCTGGTCGGTTCCACAGGCTGGGCGACCGGTCCCCACCTGCATTTTGAGGTGCGCAAAAATGGTGTCCAGCAGGATCCCATGAAAACGGCCCAAACGAGTGAAACCGTGCCAGTCACTGCAGCCAGCAAACCCGTTTTTGACCAAATGGCACAACAAGCCCGCGTCGCGCTGGCCGCTGCTGCCAGCATGGATGTGACCAGCGCGCAGTAAGTCGGCTGGCTGCGGCAGCGCATGACTGAGTTTTTCATTGGCCTGATGTCAGGCACCTCAATGGATGGTGTCGATGGCGTTCTGACCGACTTCAGCACCGCTCCGCTCACGGTGCGCACCCATGCCAGCGCCGCACTGCCACCCGCCCTGAAAGCTGAGTTGCTGGCTCTTAACCAGCCGGGCAACAATGAATTGCATCGCGCCGCGTTGGCTGCCAACGCACTGATGCGCATCTATGCCGTCGTGGTCAAACAGCTGCTGTCCGGTTCGACCATCAAGCCGGAGCAGGTCAGGGCCATTGGCGCCCACGGGCAAACCGTTCGACATCAACCACAGAGGCACGACGCTACCGGTTACACCCTGCAACTGGCCAATCCGGCCCTGCTGGCCGAGTTAACCGGTATCGACGTGGTGGCTGATTTCAGGAACCGCGATGTCGCCGCAGGCGGACAGGGTGCGCCCCTGGTACCCGCCTTTCACCAGGCTGTGTTTGGCAGTGCAGGCGAAACCACCACCGTGCTCAATATCGGCGGCATGGCAAACCTGACGGTGCTGGGCCCGGCATTGACGGATGATGTGCTTGGCTTTGATTGCGGCCCCGGCAACGTCATGATGGATGCCTGGTGCCAGCGCCATCGGGGTCTTGCCTATGATGCGGGCGGTGCCTGGGCGAGCAGTGGCCGGGTGCTGCCTGATCTTCTCAAGGCCATGTTGGCAGCGTCTTTTTTTTCATTGCCACCGCCCAAGAGCACGGGCCGTGATCTATTCAGCCCGGATTGGCTTACCCTGCAACTTCTTGGGTTTACGGATGCCGCGCCCGTCGATGTTCAGGCCACGCTCACCGAGCTGACCGCGAGCAGCTGCGCGACCAGTGTCAAAAATTATGGCTCTGAAAGCAAACAACTCATCGTTTGCGGCGGTGGCGCCTTCAACGGCCACTTGATGTCCCGACTCCAGGCACTGCTGCCGGGCGTGGCAGTCAAGCCTTCGGATGAACATGGCTTGCCGGCACAACAGGTGGAGGCCACGGCTTTTGCCTGGCTGGCCCGAAAAATGATCCGTCGCGAACCACTGAAGCTGCAAAGCATCACGGGCACCCGAGGTGCCCGTGTACTGGGTGCGCTTTACCCTTGCTGAACTGGAACTGTTCGGTCAGGAGAAGCTTGAACCGCAACCACAGGTGGTGGTAGCGTTGGGGTTTTTGATGACAAACTGCGCGCCCTGCAGGTCTTCCTTGTAGTCAATCTCGGCGCCCACCAGATACTGGTAGCTCATGGCGTCAATCAACAGCGATACACCATTCTTGGTCATGGTCGTGTCGTCATCGTTGGTGATTTCATCAAAGGTAAACCCATACTGGAAACCCGAGCAACCCCCGCCCTGCACAAACACCCGCAATTTCAGGTCAGAATTTCCTTCTTCTGCAATCAGGTCGGCCACTTTGGCTGCGGCACTGTCGGTAAACAGAATTGGGGCGGGCATCTCGGTTTGAATGTCTTCGGCAACGGCGCTCATGAATTTCTCCTTTAATTTGGACTGCTTAAATGGTACAGTAATTTAATCAAGTTTTATCCCATTGGCTATTTGCCGCTAGTTTCAGTGTGGGTTTTTCTTCGTGCGCCACATCGACAACGGGGCACAAACGGCCTTCAAGCAAAGCACCCTGGTGCATTTCCAGGGCCTTGTAAAACACGTCACCAGAAATGCGTGCCTTCGGCTGCAATTCGAGCATGACGCGAGCCCGTACCGGCCCCTGGACTGTCCCGTTGACGATGATGTGATCCGCCTCAACCTCGCCCGTGACCAAACCCGACTCCGAAATCACCAGAATACTGGGGCGCTCCCTTGCGCCAGTGAGATTGCCACGCACCTCACCGTCCAGCCTCATGCCATCCAAAAACGTGAAATTTCCGTCAATCTGACATTGGTGGGCAATCAGACTTTTAATGGCTGGTTGCTTTTTCTTGTTGAACATGCACTGTCTCCAAATGATGCGACCGAATCATAGCGGGAGATACGTCAGAGCTTGACGGCATGAGTCACCCTGACCATCTTGCCCTCCAGCACCCTGGCGCTCACGCCTTGCAGTACCACATCGACAGGTGGCTGGAAGACGCCCTGCAAGCGCCCGTACTGGCGCAATGACAGTGGCAACGCGCCATCCGGTAAATCCGCAGACCAGGGCTGACCTTGCCGCAAGCCGGTGAATGACAACACCAATTGGCCATTGAAATCCGGCGGATTTTTGCCCGCCTGGATCACCAGAACCTGCCACCTCAGTTCACCCGTTTTCAATACTTCGGCCTGTAGTTGCCGAATCGCCAGACCACTGCTTCCTGACGCTGGAATCAGCTGTTCAAAAAACCCGAGGTCATCCTTCAAGCGCTGGTTCTCTACGGCAAGTTGCTGGTTGATGGCCACCAACTTCTCCTGAGCCATTTTTTCGGTTGTCAACACTGTTTCTGCTGTATTGGCCACTGACTGCGCCTTGTTTCGGGCATCTTTCAGGCTTGAAATTTCAGTCTGCAAGGTCAAAATTTCATCTTTTGACTGCTGCAATTGCTCATGCACACCACGCTCCAGTCCGGCAATGTCCTTGCCAAACTCAAACGCCCACAGCGCAATCGCAGCACAAAACCCAAAAACCAACGCAATCAGCACCCAGCGCAAGGGCCACGGCAGGGCGCTGCGCACCGCCATGCGCGGGGCGCTGACCGTCAGTCGGCGCAGCAGTAAACGCAGTCGCATGGCAATGCCCTCGGGATCAAAATGCAAAAAACCGCCAGAACTTGCATTCGGCGGCTTTTTGATGCGTAGCGAGAATTAACGCTTGGAGAACTGCTTGCGACGGCGGGCACCGTGCAAACCGACCTTCTTACGCTCCACTTCGCGGGCATCGCGGGTCACAAAACCAGCTTTGCTCAACTCGGGCTTGAGGGTGGCGTCATAGTCGATCAGGGCACGGGTGATACCGTGGCGCACTGCACCGGCTTGGCCGGACTCGCCGCCGCCTGCCACATTGACCATGATGTCAAAGGTTTCAGCGTGGTTGGTCAGCATCAGGGGCTGCTTGCAGATCATGATCGAGGTTTCACGGCCAAAGAAGTTTTGAATGTCTTTGCCGTTGACGACGATTTGGCCAGAGCCTTTTTTCAGGAAAACACGGGCGACGCTTGATTTGCGACGGCCGGTACCATTGTTCCATTCACCAATCATTGAAAGCTCCTTAAAGTACCAACACTTTGGGTTGCTGGGCAGTGTGCGGGTGCTCAGCACCACCGTACACCTTGAGCTTCTTGATCATGGCGTAGCCCAGAGGGCCTTTAGGCAGCATGCCCTTGACGGCTTTTTCCAAAGCGCGGCCAGGGAATTTGGCTTGCATGTCACGGAAGTTGGTGGAACTGATGCCGCCCGGGTAACCGGAGTGGCTGTAGTAAATTTTGTCCAGGGACTTGGCACCGGTCACGCGCAGCTGGGCTGCGTTGGTGACGATGATGAAGTCACCGGTATCGACGTGAGGCGTGTAAATGGCCTTGTGTTTGCCGCGTAAACGGAGAGCAACTTCGCTGGCTACTCGTCCGAGGACCTTGTCGGTCGCGTCAATCACAAACCACTCGTGCACGACCTCAGCGGGTTTTGCGCTGAAAGTTGACATGAGATTTCTCTTTTAGTGAGGGTTTGGCGGGCTCTTTTCTACGGTCGGCGTTCCTCTGATGGGAATCTCTTAGGTAGGATTCACTCGGCACACGCCCGTTGGGACGATACTGAGTCGCTTCGCCGCGGAGCCACAAAAGCGCTGCGAAGCCCGGCATTATACAAAGTTACCGGGCACTGCGGTTAACATCCCTGCATGTTCAGTTATCGCCACGCCTTTCATGCCGGCAACCATGCCGACGTTCTCAAGCACACCACGCTGCTGGCCATCCTGCGCCACATGGCGCTCAAGGAAACCGCTTTTACCGTCTTCGACACCCATGCTGGGGCGGGCTTGTACCGTCTCGATGGCGACTACGCCAGCACCAGCGGCGAAGCCGGCGAGGGCTATTTGCGCCTGATCGAGAAGCTCGCCAGCATCACGCCGACACCGGCACTGCAGGACTACCTCGACACGGTGGCCAGTTTCAACACGCCGGGCAGCCACAAGGTCTACCCCGGTTCGCCCTTCATCATCCAGCGCCTGCTGCGTGAGCGCGACAAGCTCAAGCTGTTTGAAATCCACCCCACCGACACCAAAACCCTGTCCTCCAACATCGACCAGCTCGATGTGGGCCGACAAGTGGCCGTGTTGCGTGAGGACGGCTTTGAAGGCATCAAGAAGTTCCTGCCGCCGCCTTCGCGGCGCGCCTTGGTGCTGTGTGACCCGAGTTATGAAATCAAGAGCGACTACAACCGCGTGGTCGACATGTTGGCCGATGCGCTGGTTCGGTTCCCAACCGGCACCTATGCCATCTGGTACCCCCTTATCCCGCGCCCCGAAGCGCACCAACTGCCACGCAAGCTCAGGACCCTGGCCACAAAAGCCGGCAAGCCTTGGCTCAACGCCACGCTCACGGTCAAATCCAGCAAGCTGCTCACCAATGACGCGGGCGACGTCATCCGCCCGGGCCTGCCCGCCAGCGGCATGTTTGTCGTCAACCCGCCGCACACCCTGAAAATTGCCTTGAAGGACAGCTTGAAACAGGTGGCGCAGCTGCTGGCGCAAGACCAGAACAATGCGTTTGAGGTGGAATCAGGCAGCTGATCGCCACCCACCCTTGGCTTAGTCAAAGCCAATGCGCGCCAGCACTTTGGCGTCACGGTCAAGAATCACACCCTCCCCCATGGCCATGAACTGGCCCACCAGCGCCGAAACGTTCACCTGGTGCGACACCCATACCTGAAACTGACCCGCAGCCAATTGCTTCAACGCCTGGCGCAAGGCCTCGGTTTGATCCGGCAAGGGCAAGCGGTCGCCAAATACCGAGTTCAGGGGCGCCCACAGTTGACTCTTGCCAAAAGCCAGATTGGCCGTGTCCACACAGCGGCACCAGGCGCTGGTCAAGACCACCTGGGGCTGCAAACCCCGCGCCTTGAACCATTGCCCCATGCGCACCGCGCTTTGTTTTCCGGCCGCGCTCAGGTTGCGCTGGGTACTGCACGCCCCCAGCTTGAATTCCGGTGGGTCGCCAATGCCCGGCTCGGTCTGGGCATGACGCAGCATCAACACACAGCCACCCCGACGCAACAGCGCGGCGGGATCGTCTGAGGCGCTCGCCCCCAGCGGCAAGGCACTGGACGCCAACACGGCAAGCACATCTCGCCGTGACAGACAAGGGACAGAAAAGGTTTTCAATTGGGTCATACCGCGGCCTGTCGATCCAGCACGCGCTGCAATGCCAGCCCGGTATGTGTTCCCAACGCCACCACCGCTTCGGGCGCACCAGCCGCCACCACGCGGCCACCAGCGTTGCCGCCATCCGGCCCCAGATCCAGCACCCAGTCCGCCTCGGCAATCACGTCCAGATCGTGCTCGATCACCACCACGCTATGGCCCCCGTCGACCAGGCGGTGCAGCACCTTGATGAGCTTTTCCACATCCGCCATGTGCAGCCCCACGGTGGGCTCGTCGAGCACGTAGAGCGTGTGCGGTGCCTTCTGGCCGCGCCGGGTGATGTCGTCGCGCACCTTACTGAGCTCGGTCACCAGCTTGATGCGCTGCGCCTCGCCGCCGCTCAAGGTCGGTGACGGCTGGCCCAGCGTCAGGTAACCCAGGCCCACATCTTTCAGCAATTGCAGCGGATGGGAAATGACCGGCATGGCGGCAAAAAAGTCCACCGCTTCGTCCACCTCCATCTGCAGCACATCACCGATGTTCTTGCCGCGCCAGGTCACCGCCTGGGTCTCGGGGTTGAAACGCGCCCCCTTGCAGGTTTCGCACAGCACCTTCACATCGGGCAGAAAACTCATGGCGATGGTGCGAATGCCCTGCCCTTCGCAGCCCGGGCAACGACCGTCGCCGGTGTTGAAGCTGAAGCGGTTGGCGGCATAACCCCGCGCCTTGGCTTCCAGCGTGTCGGCAAAGAGCTTGCGGATGGTGTCCCAGAAACCGATGTAAGTGGCGGGGCAACTGCGAGGCGTCTTGCCGATGGGGGTTTGATCCACTTCCAGCACGCGGTCCACCGTCTCGAAGCCGGTCACCTCATTGCAGCCAACCCAGGCAATGGTTTCACCGGCGGCCATCGCATCGCGGCCGGCCCTGGTGCTGCGCTTTTGCACGGCGGCATGCACGTTGGCCAGCAGCACGTCGCGCGCCAGGGTGGATTTGCCCGAGCCGCTGACGCCGGTGACGGCGACCAGGCGGCTCAAGGGAATGGCGGCCGTGACGTTTTGCAAGTTGTGCATACGTGCACCCGTCACGGTGATCCAGTGTTGCTCTTCAAGGTCCGTCACTGCCCGGCGCGGTTTCAGCGGGTGTTTCATCGCGTGCAGCAAATAGCGGCCGGTCTGTGAATCCGCCGCGTCCTGAATGTCCGCCACCGCGCCTTCAGCCACCAGGCGCCCGCCGCGTTTGCCGGCGCTGGGGCCGATGTCGATGATGTGGTCGGCGTGCCGGATGGTGTCGACGTCGTGCTCCACCACCACCAGCGTGTTGCCCTGGTCGCTCAGGGTCTGCAAAGCGCCCAGCAAAATCTGGTTGTCACGCGCATGCAGGCCGATGGTGGGCTCGTCGAGCACGTAACACACGCCCTGCAAATTGCTGCCCAGTTGCGCCGCGAGGCGGATGCGCTGCGCCTCGCCGCCGCTCAAGGTGGGCGCGCCACGGTCCAGCGTCAGGTAACCCAGCCCGACTTGCTCCAAAAATTCCAGACGCCCCTTGATTTCGGGAATCAGGTCGCGGGCGATGTCACTCTCGCGCCCGCTCATGCGACCCAGGACCTGCATGGTTTCGATCCAGCCGCGCAGGTCGGTCACGCTCAGGCGCGCCAGTTCGGTGATGGCCACGCCATCAACAGCGCCAAAACGCACCGCCCGCGCCGTCGCGTTGAGCCGGGTCCCCTGGCAGGTCGGGCACACGGTATCGACCAGGTCTTCCACCTCGGGTTCGGCAAAGGTCTGCTCGCGGCCCTTGTTGTCGTCATCGCGCACCGAGTCGTCAAACACCTTGCGCTGCTCACGCGTGAGCTTGACGCCGGTGCCGACGCAGTCCGGACACCAGCCGTGTTTGCTGTTGTAACTGAACAACCTCGGGTCGAGTTCGGCGTAACTGGTGCTGCACACCGGGCAGGCGCGCAAGGTGGAAAACGCACTCAGCTTGCCGATGCCCGCCGTCGGCGTGCCCGCCTGTATGGCTTCACTCAAGCCCGCCAGGTCGCTCAGCACATGCACCACGCCCTTGCCATGCTGCAAGGCCCGGGCCAGCGCCTCACGCAACTGTGCTTCCTGTTCCGGCAACACATCAAGGCTGAACACCGGCAGTTCGATGGTGTGCTCCTTGAATCGGTCCAGTCGGGGGAAGCTGGTGGTGGGCAAAAAGTTGCCATCCACGCGCAAATGGGTGAAGCCACGCGGGCGAGCCCAGTCGGCCAGCTCGGTATAAACACCCTTGCGGTTCATCACCAGCGGCGCCAGCAGGCCGATGTGCTGGCCGCGGAAATTCTTCATCAACTGGGCCGCAATCTTCTCGGGCGTTTGCGGCGCCACCTTTGTTCCGTCATGGATGCAATGCTGGGTGCCGAGCTTGACGAACAGCAGCCGCAAAAAGTGCCAGACCTCGGTGGTGGTGCCCACCGTTGATTTGCGCCCGCCGCGACTCAGGCGCTGCTCGATCGCCACCGTGGGCGGGATGCCGTACACGGCATCGACCTCGGGCCGACCGGCCGGCTGCACGATGGAACGCGCGTAGGCGTTGAGCGACTCCAGGTAACGGCGCTGGCCTTCGTTGAACAAAATGTCGAACGCCAGCGTCGACTTGCCCGAACCTGAGACGCCGGTGACCACGGTGAACTTGCCGCGCGGGATGTTGACGCTCAAGGACTTGAGGTTGTGCTCGCGCGCATTGATGATCTGGATGCTGTTGTCGCTCCCATGGCCAACAGTGGTTCCGTCATTGCGAGCGAAGCGCGGCAATCCATGACTTCCTGGGCGCATGGATTGCCGCGTCGCTTGTGCTCCTCGCAATGACGAAATGGAGTCAGGAGAAAATTGATGCCACTGGTTTTCAAAATCCCGCACCTCATGCACCACGCCCATTTGCGCGGCGTAGTCGCGCAGCGCCAGCGCGGTGTGGGAGCTGGCGTGCAGCATCACCTCTTCGGGCGTGCCGTAAGCCACCACCTCGCCACCGGCGTCGCCGCCCTCGGGACCCAAGTCAATCAGCCAATCCGAGGCGCGAATCACGTCCAGGTTGTGCTCGATCACCAGCAGGGAATGGCCCGCGTCCTGCAGCTTGCGCAGCGCGCGCATGAGTTTGGCAATGTCGTCAAAGTGCAGCCCGGTGGTGGGCTCGTCGAACATGAACAAGACGCCGCGCTTGGCCGTGGGCTGGCGACTGGCACTGGCACTCTTGGCGGCTTCGGCCAGAAACCCGGCGAGCTTGAGGCGCTGCGCCTCGCCACCGCTGAGCGTGGGCACCGGCTGGCCCAGTTTGACGTAGTCCAGGCCCACGTCCATGATGGGTTGCAGCGCCCGCAACACGTCACGGTCGCCCTTGAACAGCGCGGCGGCTTCGCTGACGGTCAGGTTCAACACATCGGCGACGTTGAGATGCTGCGCCTCGCGCTCAATCGTGATCTCCAGAATTTCGGGCCGGTAGCGTTTGCCGTCGCAATCCGGGCAGCGCAGGTAGACATCGCTCAAAAACTGCATCTCCACGTGCTCAAAGCCCGAGCCGCCACAGGTCGGGCAGCGGCCGTCGCCGTTGTTGAAACTGAACTTGGTGGCGGTGTAGCCCCGCTGCCTTGACAGCGGCGCGTTGGCAAAAATTTCGCGAAGGGCATCCCAGGCGCCAACATAACTCACCGGGTTCGAGCGCGCGGTCTTGCCGATGGGCGACTGGTCCACAAACACCACGTCGCTGATCTGCTCGGCCCCCAGCAGGCGCGCGAAAGCCCCCGGCGTCTCGGTGGCCTTGCCAAAGTGGCGCAATAGCGCCGGGGCCAGTGTGTCCTGGATCAGCGTCGACTTGCCGGAACCACTGACACCAGTGACACAGACCAGGCGCTGCAGCGGAATCTCGACCGTGACGTTTTTCAGGTTGTGGTCACTGGCGCCCTCCAGCACCAGCCGCGGCGTGCTGGCGGCCACCAGGCGCTTGAAGCCCATGCCCACGGTTTTGCGCCCGCCCAGATAGGCCCCGGTCAGGGTGTCGGCGTTGCGCAAATCGGCGGTAGAGCCATCAAACACAATCTGACCACCACGTTCGCCGGGGCCAGGGCCCATGTCGATCATGCGGTCGGCGGCCAGCATCACGGCCGGGTCATGCTCCACCACCACCAAGGTGTTGCCGGCATCAACCAGGCGTTGCATGGCTTTGATGATGCGGTGCATGTCGCGCGGGTGCAGGCCGATGCTGGGCTCGTCGAGCACAAACAGGGTGTTGACCAGCGACGTGCCTAAAGCGGTGGTGAGGTTGATGCGCTGCACCTCGCCGCCACTGAGGGTGCGGCTTTGCCGGTCCAGCGTGAGGTAGCCAATACCGACTTCGCACAGGTATTTGAGGCGGGTGCTGATTTCCTCGAACAGCAGCTTGAGGGTTTTCTGATCGGCCTCGGACACCCCCGGAACAAGCTGAGCCAGCTGCATGGTCTCGAAAAACAGGCGCAAGCGGTCCATCGGCAACTGCATCAAATCATGCAGGCACAAGCCCGGCAAGGCTTCCAGCTGATCACGGGTCCAGCGCACGCCCTGCGGCATGAAGCGCAGCGATGGCGCCAGCACCGCATCAGCATCGGCTTTGGACCCGATGCGCCACAGCAGGCTCTCGGTTTTCAGCCTGGCGCCACCACAATCCGGGCACGGCGTGTAGCTGCGGTACTTGGACAGCAGCACCCGGATGTGCATCTTGTAGGACTTGGTTTCCAGGTATTCAAAAAAGCGCTTGACGCCAAACCAGTGCTGGTTCCACTTGCCATTCCAGTGTGGCGAGCCGTGAATCACCCAGTGCTGCTGCTCCGGTGACAGCTTGTTCCAGGGTGTGTCGCGAGGAATGCCCTCTGATTCGGCATGGCGCATCAGATCGTCCTGCGCTTCCTTCCAGGCCGGCGTTTGTATCGGCTTGATGGCACCGGCGCGCAAGGTGAGCTTGTCGTTGGGAATCACCAAGCCGTAATCCACCCCGATGACCCGGCCAAAGCCGCGGCAGGTGTCGCAGGCGCCCACGGCCGAGTTGAAGGAAAACATCGACGCGATCGGATCGGTGTAGCGCAAGTTGCTTTCCGGGCAATGCAGGCCGGTCGAAAACTTCCAGATGAGGGGCTCCGACGCTTGTGCTCCTGCTTCTGCCGCCGCCGGTGCATCCAGCAGGTACACCGTCATGCGACCGCTGCCGTG
>CAZIGL010000005.1:36088-50829 GCA_964538895.1 uncultured Rhodoferax sp. | reverse complement strand
CCACCTCACGCTCGGCCTGCACCTTGGTGAAGCCACTCACCGACAGCCATTGTTCGATTTCAGCCGGTGTGGCACTGGCGGGCAACTCCACCGGGAAGGTGATGGCCAAGCGCGCGTCGCTGCTGCCCACGCGCTCAAGCAGTTCGGCATAAATGGTCTCGGGGGTGTCGTGGCGCACCGGCTGGGCCGTAGCCCGGTCGAACAAGGAACCGGCGCGAGCAAACAGCAGCTTCAAATGGTCGTTGAGCTCGGTCATGGTGCCCACGGTGGAGCGGCTGGAGCGCACCGGGTTGGTCTGGTCGATGGCAATCGCGGGCGGCACACCCTCGACCTTGTCGACAGCCGGCTTATCCATGCGGTCCAGAAACTGGCGCGCATAGGCACTGAAGGTCTCCACGTAGCGGCGCTGGCCTTCGGCAAACAGGGTGTCGAACACCAGGCTGGACTTGCCCGATCCGCTTGGGCCGGTGACCACGGTCAGCTCACCGGTGCGGATGTCCAGATCGAGATTTTTGAGGTTGTGCTGGCGCGCACCGCGAATGCGGATGGTTCCCTGAGACATGAAGGCTTTCCGGTTTGTGAGGCAAACATTCTAGGGATGTCCGCCCGACAAGCCCACTCAAAGGGGCTTAAGCACCCGGCCCGCCGTCACGTCAGTCGCTGCACCCCCGGCGCCATGGCGGCCGCCGCGTCCCACGCGCCCTCAAACCACGCATCGCCCGCCAGGTAAGCCCGCAACATGGGCAAAGCATCAAGCCCCCAGAACAATTTGCCATCCACCTCGAAGGTGGGCACACCAAACACCCCCTGCGCCATCGCCTCAGCCGTGTTGGCCTTGAGCCGGGCCTTGACCTCATCGCTGTCCGGCAGCTGTGCCGGCTTCAAGTGCTGGGTGAGTTCCTGCAAACGAACCGGGTCATCCGCCTCCAGCCCGCCCTGCCAGACATGGCGAAACAGGGCCTCACAGACATAACGGTTAGGCTGCTCTGGCGCACCGCAGGCCAGCGCCAGCCGCAACAAAGCCAGTGGATTGAACGGGTGGGTGGCGGGCAATTGCAGCGCAAGCCCATGCTGATGCGCCAGCCACAACACCTGGCGGTAGGTCCACTCGCGCTTGCCCGCGATCTCGGCCGGGCCCAGTTGCCCGTGGTGTTTCAGCAGGGCGCCAAACAGCACCGGCTTGTAAGTCACGCTGGTGCTGTGGCCCATCAGCGCCTCGGGCAGTTGCTCAAACGCCAGATAAGCGTAGGGCGAGATGAAGTCCAGGTAAAAAGTGATGTGTTTCACAACTCAACCTCCGTCAGGCGCGCCTCGATATTGGTCCAGACGACGCGCTTGAACGCGTCATCGGCATTGCCCCACTGGCCAATTTCCTCCAGGGTTCGAAGGCAGCCCTGGCACCAGCCCGTTGCCGGGTCCATCTGGCACACCGACACGCAGGGCGATGGCACGGTCTGAGCAAAGCTTTGCGCGCTAACGCGGAGGTGCCTGGCACTGGCCGCCAGGGATTTCATGGCTTTTGGGTCGGCAATCAAGCAACTTCTCCTGCCGTCACATCCACCACCGGCGCGCCGGTCAGATGCACCAGGTCTGCCGGTTGCAACTTGAAGACACCATGCGGATGCCCGGCGGCTGCCCAGATTTCGTCAAAGCGCAGCAGGTCCCGGTCGATCAGGGTGACGGGTGCCACCGCATGCCCCACCGGCGACACACCGCCAATGGTAAAACCCGTGCTGGTCTTGACAAACTCGGCATCGGCTCGCCCGAGCTTTTGGCCATCCCCACAGACCAGCGCCTGCACCTTGGCTTCGTCGACGCGGCGGTCACCCGAGGTGATCACCAGCACGGCGGCGGCATCGGGCTTGCGCTTGAAGATGATGCTTTTGGCAATCTGCCCCAGCGCCACACCCAGCGCATCGGCGGCCTGCTGCGCGGTGCGCGCGGCGTCACTGAGCAGCACGGGCGAGTGCGGGTGGCCCTTGTCCTGCAGGGCGCGCGCCACCCGCTGCATGCCTTCGGGCAAGGGCTTCAATTCAGCACCGCACATCAGGCTTGCCGCTTGGTGAACAGCGCCTTGCCCGCGCGCGCGTTGGTCGCCCGCCCCAAGAAGGCGCTGATGAACTGGCCGGCATCGATCAACAAGTCGAGGTCGATGCCGGTCTCGATGCCCATGCCGTGCAGCAGGTAGACCACGTCCTCGGTCGCCACGTTGCCGGTGGCGCCCTTGGCATAGGGGCAACCGCCCAGCCCGGCCACCGAGGTGTCGAACTGCCAGACGCCCATTTGCAGGCAGATCAGCGTGTTGGCGAGCGCCTGGCCATAGGTGTCGTGAAAGTGGCCGGAAATATCGTTGATGTCATAGTGCTTGAGCGTGGCTTCCACCGCGCGCTGCACCTTGAGCGGCGTGCCCACGCCAATGGTGTCGGCCACACCCACATGCTGCACACCGATGCCTTTCATGAGTCCGGCCAGGTAGTCCACCCGCTCGGGCGCAATGTCGCCCTCGTAAGGGCAACCCACGGTGCAGCTCATGGCGCCGCGCACATAAATGCCCGCGTCACGCGCAGCCGCCACCACCGGTGCAAAGCGCTCAATGCTCTCGGCGATGCTGCAGTTGATGTTCTTCCGGCTGAAGGCCTCGCTGGCGGCGCCGAACACCACGATCTCGTCGGGCTTTGATGCCAAGGCGGCCTCAAAACCCTTGAGATTGGGCGTCAGCACCGAATAGCGCACGCCTTCTTTTCGCGCAATACCCGCCATGACTTCGGTGTTGTCGGCCATCTGTGGCACCCATTTGGGTGACACAAAGCTGGTGACTTCGATCTCTGTCAGGCCAGCGGCTTGCAGCCGGTGCACCAGCTCGATCTTGACCGCGGCCGGCACCAGGCTCTTCTCGTTTTGCAGGCCGTCACGGGGGCCGACTTCGACCAGTTTGACTTTGGAAGGAAGGGACATTGACAAATGCTTCATAAAACCTGACTCAAACGCTCGGCCATGCGGGTTTGCCAACCCGCCCCGGTGGCTTTCCATCGCTCAATCACATCAGACGGAAGCCGCAATGAGATCAGCTTGCGCGGGTTACTCGACATTGGGCGGCCTCCCTTGTTGACTTTGGCACGCGCAAGCATTGCGTCGGTGAGTTCTGGAAGCACGTCATAGTCATCGTCGTTCAAAACGTGCGCATCCACGCGCGCAAAATCAGACTTCAAGGTAGGGTGCGATACGCTTTTGTTCGCGTTCATTGGCTTTCCTCATGCTGAAGACGTGGCGATCCGCGCCACGCGGTGTGTAACCAACCACGACCATTCGGCCTTGCAGCCAGCCGTAGCAGATGACACGCGTTTCACCATAGTTTTCGCGCGTGTCTTCGACTTCCAGCGTCACCCCGGCAAAAACCACGGCAGCATCTTCAAATGCCAAGCCGCGATCTTCCCAGGTTTTGTCCCGCTTGACACGGTCAAAGGTGATTCGCATCAAGTTATTGTATTTACATTAACCATGCTTGGCAATGATGGCGACAAGCTGGACCTCGACGGGCGCATTGCCCGGAAGGCTGGCCACTCCGACAGCGGCCCGGCATCCGATCCCGTCGTCACCGATTTCGCGTTGCAGGTAGGCCGAAGCAAAATCAGCCAAGCGCGCGTGTGCGGTGAATTCCGGCTCAGCGGCGATATAGACCGTCAGGCTGAGCACCCCCGCGACCCTTTCGTGCGGCGCCAGCAGCAGGCGTGCGGCGGTCAGGGCATTTTTCGTCGCGAGTTCGACCGCCGCCTGATAGCTTTCCAGTGGGGCGCCCGAGCTGACAACGCCCGTGAACATCAATACCCCGTTGTCCCGGGGTGTCATGCCCGACGTGTAAACCAGGTCGCCATGCCGCTTGGCCGCGACATAGTTGCCTTGCGGAACCGGCGGGCGCGTCATCTCCGATACCGTTCGACCAAGGCACAGGTGCGCTCGACCGCCTGAATCGCCGCCTCACGGTCTTGCGAAAAGTTAAAGCGGATGCTGCTCATTGAATGGGGGCCAAACTCTGCCCCGGGTGTGACCGTCACGCCGGCCTGGTGGCGAAGCATCGTGACAAAGGTCTGGGTCGGCACGGCGAGTTCAGGCAGGCGCGGGAACAGATAACTGCCCGCTTGCGGGGTGCGGGCGGCCAGCCCATCCACAGCGCGCAGCCTGACCAACAATGCGTCGCGGATCACCTGATGCAGGGCAATCCGTTCCTGCATCCAGCCGGCGGGCTCGGCAAACCATGTCCGCAGCACCGATTGGCTGTAGCCCCCGGCCCGCAAGGAGACGATGGCCTGCAGCTTTTCCATCCGGTCAATCAGCACCGCCGAGCCAAAGGCCACACCCACGCGGTAACCGCTGAGAGACTCCGTCTTGGAGGGGCCGATGATGGTGATCACGTTGTCGGGGGCGTGCGGGTTGGCCCGCAAATGCGTGTAATGGCTGCCCGGATACAGCAGCCGGGAATAGAGCTGATCAACGATCACGGTGGCGCCGTAAGCCTGTGCCAGACACGCAATCGCGTTGATTTCACTGCCAGAGTAAATCACGCCGGCCGGGTTGTTCGGGTTCGAAAAAACAAACACCCTGGCCCCGGCTTTGAAAGCCTCTTCGAGTTGGCCCAAATCGAGGCCCGCATGGTCGGTTGCGGCAAGGTAGTCCAGCTTGACGGGCGCGATCTCGGCGCCGAAAAATTGCACCAGCTTGCGGTTGGCGAAATAGTCGGGTTGCACAATCGCGACCTTGTCGCCTGCTGACACCGTGGAGGCGATGGCCAGGAAAAGCGCGCCCTGGGTGCCCGGGGTGATGATCAGCCCATCGTCAGCCGAGACCGGTGCGCCGGTGAAATCGGCGAGTTTGGCGGCAAGATGGTCGCGAATGCTTTTCTTGCCGCGGTATTCGGTATAGGCCTGGTCGGCACCGGATTCGACCCCCGCAACAAAGGCCTCAAAGGCGCCAGGGGTGGGTTCGAACGCATTGACATCGCCGTGCGAAAAATCAACGGGCCTGCCTTCAATCGGGTCACCGCGCAGCATAGACCCGAGATCTGCCGCCTTTTGACGCCCCTCTTGCCCCGGTGCGTTGTCGGTTGCAAGCATGGCAAATGTGTCTTCGATCTTGGCCATTTCATCCTGTCGTCTGGTTGGTTGGCGATGCTAACATTCCCAAGGTGGATGTTGCGTAATGGCATCTTGCGGTGTACTCGCGCGGTAACTGCTTGTGTCAACTGACGTTTAGGGGATTCAGGCAGCAAAAGGCTTGAAACGGGCGCACACGATAGTCAGCTTTCTTGTGGTCCAGTTCTGTCTGGGCGGCTTCATTTCCCGCCCCTTGATGCTCTCCCCTGGCAGGCGCGGGTATCGTCCGGTTCTATCGCCTGTGAATTGCAATGAAGTTAGTTAAAAAACGACATAATCACTATTGTTTAAGTGATTAAACGACATTTTCAAGAGTCGGCGTTTGATTTTCAAGTGCTTTTCAGCCAAACTGCTTGGCGACAGGCGAGCGCGCTCAGATTTTGAACTTGGTCGATAAACGACAAAAAAGACTGTTTCCTAGTTAAAAAACGACACTTCGGTCCAACTTTTTAATAGTCCACCGACAAAATGCCCCTATCCAAGCTATTCCCTCCCACAGAGGAACTCATCTTCAGCGCGTCTCTCTCGGATGCAGAGGCTCGAAAGCTCCAGCGGCAAGCGGCGAACGAGCAGCTCTCGCGTGTCTACAGCGGGGTTTACGCGGCAAAACAATCTGAGGACGAGCTCAAAACACTTGTCCGAAGAAACTGGCAGCGCATCGTGGGGGTGGTTGTTCCAGGTGGCGTCGTGTCGCACCTCAGCGCAATGCGAGGAGGCTTATCTGCCTCAGGTGAGGTCATCCTCTCACACCCGACCTCGTTTAATCGAAAGATTCTTCTACCAGGGGTGACTGTCAGGGTTGTCAGGGGCCCAGGCCCACTTCCGGGAGACTTGAGTGTCGGAACAACAGGACTTCAATTTGCCAGCCGAGCACGCATGCTCCTGGAGAACATTGGCCGAAAGGGAGACCTCCGGGCATCCGAGGCGGATGTGGAGGAGATGCTTGTTGCTATTCTGAACGCGTCGGGGGAAAAAGCGCTGAACGAAGTCCGGGACCAAGCTGCCGCCTTGGCCGCGCCGCTTGGGGCTGAAAAATCCCATGGGCGCCTGAGAACCATCATCGGCATGCTGCTGGGGACGTACTCAAAAGGCGAGCTCACAACCAAGGCTGGGAGGGCAGTTGCCCGAGGTACGCCAGTTGACCGGGAGCGTCTTGAGCGCTTCGAGGTGCTGGCCGCGCACTTGCGCACGGTTGCGCTGCCGCATATCGAACGCAGCTTGCAGGGTGTTGCGAGGCAAAACGCCGCCTTCCTTGAGTCCTATTTTTCGAACTACGTGGAGGGCACCAAGTTCGATATTCAGCAGGCCCGCGACATCGTCATGAACAACAAGGTCATGCCGAGCCGCCCGAAAGACTCCCACGACATCCTCGGCGTGTTTCGGCTTGCCATCACGTCGCCGTACCGCGATAGCCCACCGTTGGCAGGAGACGAATTCCTGGCTGGGCTGGAAAGCTGGCACGCGCAGATGCTGAAGATGAGACCCGAAGCGCATCCAGGCAAGCTCAAGCTCGAAGTCAATTACGCCGGGACGACGCAGTTCGTTGACCCAGCCTTGGTTCGAGGGACTTTCGCCGAAGGCTCAGCGCTCGCGCGTTCCGTGCCGGAGGGCCTGGCACGCGGTGCGTACTACGCCTTCTTGGTTTCGGAGGTACATCCGTTCGATGATGGCAATGGCAGACTGTCTCGGCTTGTCATGAACGCTGAGCTCACGCGCGCGGGGGCTTCTCGAATCATCATCCCCACGCTGTATCACTTGCAGTACGTCGACTGCGCCCGGGCACTGACTCGAAAAAATGAGCCGCAGGGCTTCGTACAAGCCCTCGCAAAAATGGCGCGCTGGTCGAGCCAGTTCAACTACGAGGGCCTCGACCTGTTAATTGACGAGGTGCGCAAGACAAACGCTCTGGAAGAATCGCCAGTTGAATTCCAACTACTCAACCTGGACGGAAGCCGGGCAGCGTAGGCCATTGTGGTCGAGTCCGGGCGCCGCTTCAGTTGGATGTGCCGCAATACGACAGCCGGCGAGCTACATGCACGAATGGCCGGTTCCGGGTGGACCATTTGAACTTCTGCATGACCGGAATCGCGATCCGGGCCTCAAACTCAACTCAATACCCACGCCCCACATCAACCAGCCCAGCCACCCATTCACCCCGCTGCAAAGCCATGAGTTTTCCGGCGATCTGCGCAATGCTGGTCTCACGCAAGGTGCGCGCCGAGGTGTGCGGCGTGATTGTGATTTTGGGGTGCCGCCAAAACGGGTGCGCTGGCGGCAAAGGTTCGGTGCGAAACACGTCCAGCGTGGCACCGGCCAGGTGGCCGCTGTCGAGCAGCGCCAGCAAATCGTCGTCCACCAAATGCGCACCGCGCGCCACGTTGATGACGTAGCCGCCCGGCTGCAAGCGGCTCAAGGTGTCACGGTTCAGGATGCCCTGGGTCGCCACGGTGAGCGGCAGCAGGTTGACCAGGATGCGGCTGGCCGCCAGAAACGCATCCAACTGCTGCCCACCCGTAAAGCCACGGACACCGTCCATGTTTTTGGCCGTTTGGCTCCAGCCACTCACCGGGAATTCAAATTGCACCAGGGCTTGTGCCACGCGTTGCCCCAGCACGCCCAGGCCCATGATGCCGATGGGGAAGTCAGCCCGGTGGCGCGACGGATGCACGGTCCAGCGGCCCTGGCTGATGTCGGCGGCGTAGCGATCAAGCTCCCGAAAGTGGCCAATCACCGCATGGCACACATACTCGGCCATTTGCACCGCCATGCCGGCATCGTCCAGGCGCACGAAGCTGGCGCTGGCGGGCAGGCGCAGTTTCAACAAGGCATCGACACCAGCGCCGATGGCAAACACGGCTTTCAGCTGCGGTTGCTCGTCAAAAAACTGTTGTGGTGGCGCCCACACCACGGCGTAGTCTGCCGGGCTTGCGCCAGCTTGCCAGAGCTCAACCTGGGCCTGCGGCAAGGCGGCACGCAAGCCGGCCAGCCAGGGCTCCGGCTCGGTGCCGGTGCAGCAAAAAGTGATTTTCATGGGCATCAATACTTTGACATTTCTGCAAGCGAACATGCCGTCATTGCGAGGAGCGCAGCGACGCGGCAATCCATGAATTCAAACGGCATGGATTGCCGCGCTTCGCTCGCAATGACGGCCATTCATTCCTGCACAACCAATTTAAGCAGTTCAGCACCCTCCACCACCTGGTCGCCGGCGGCGTAAAGCAGCTCTTCGACGACGCCGTCGATGGGCGCGGCTATGGTGTGCTCCATTTTCATGGCATCCATCACCGCCAGCGCCTGGCCACGTTTGACGATGTCACCGGCCTTGACGGCAAACGACACCACCTTGCCCGGCATGGGCGCCGTCAGGCGACCGACCTCGGCGGGCGCTTCACCGGCGTGCAGCAGCAGGTCAATGGCAGTGATTTTTGTTGCGCCTTGTGCCGTGTGAATGTGCGCCACCTCGCCCTGGCGATAGACCGTCACCCGCGCGCGTTGGCCGGCAAAACAAACGTCAATGCCCGCTGGCGTGGCGGTGAATTCGAGCATGCCGGCCACTTCACCCACGGTGAATGACAGTGCGCCATCGTGCCCATAAGTCAACCCGGCCTGCACCTGTTCACCGGCAAATTCAAAGGCAAAGCGCCGCGTGAAGACGCCATGACTGCGCCAGCCATCCGTTTTACTGAAGGGGTCGGTGCCCTCGGCGGCGCGCTCATCCAGCAGGGTTTGCGCCACATCGGCCGCCGCCGCCAACGCCAGGCCCACGCGCTCCTGGTTGAACAGCACGCCTGCCTCACGCGGGATCAAACCGGTGTCGAGATTGGCCTGCGCAAACGAGGGCGACTGCAGCACATAGCGCAAGAACTGCACATTGGTGGTCAGGCCGACGATGTGGGTCTGCGCCAGCGCATCGTCGAGGAGCGCCAGCGCTTGCTCGCGCGTGTCGCCATGCACGATGAGCTTGGCCACCATGGAATCGTAAAACGGGCTGATGCTGTCTCCCTGGCGCACACCATCGTCAAAACGCACCGGGCTGATGGCAAAACTGCTGCAGTCCGGCTTGTGATAGACGTCGAGCCTGCCGGTGGCGGGCAGGAAGTTGTTGTCGGGGTTCTCGGCGCAGATGCGCGCCTCGATGGCATGGCCGGTGATCTTGAGCTGCGCCTGTGCCAGCGGCAGCGCCTCACCATGGGCCACGCGCAATTGCCACTCCACCAGGTCCTGCCCGGAGATGGCTTCAGTGACCGGGTGCTCGACCTGCAGGCGGGTGTTCATCTCCATGAAGAAGAAATCCATCGACCCGTCCTCGCGCTGCTCGACGATGAATTCCACGGTGCCGGCACCGACGTAATTCACAGCCCGGGCGGCGGCCACGGCAGCTTCACCCATGCGCGCACGCAACTCAGGCGTCATGCCCGGCGCGGGCGCTTCCTCAAGCACTTTCTGGTGGCGGCGCTGCACCGAGCAGTCGCGCTCAAACAGGTAAACGTAGTTGCCAAAGCTGTCGCCAAAGACCTGGATCTCGATGTGGCGCGGGCGCTGTACATATTTCTCGACCAAAACCGCGTCACTGCCAAAGCTGTTGATGGCTTCGCGCTTGCAACTGGTCAGGGCATCGGCAAAGTCTTGTGAACGCTCCACCGCGCGCATGCCCTTGCCGCCGCCGCCGGCGCTGGCCTTGATCAGCACGGGGTAACCGATTTCATCGGCCTTGAGTTGCAGCAGCGCCGGGTCCTGGTCCGAGCCGTGGTAACCGGGCACCAGTGGCACACCGGCAAGTTCCATTAACCGCTTGGATTCGGCCTTGAGGCCCATGGCCTGAATGGCGGAGGCGGGCGGGCCGATGAACACCAGACCGGCAGTGGCACAGGCCCTGGCAAATTCTTCGTTTTCACTTAAGAATCCGTAGCCGGGATGCACCGCCTGGGCGCCGGTGGCCTGGGCCGCTTCAATGATCTTTTCCCAGCGCAGGTAGCTGTCTTTGGGCGCGCTGCCGCCAAGGTGCACCGATTCATCGCAGGCAGCGACGTGTTTGGCATGGGCGTCGGCATCGGAATACACCGCCACCGTTTTTAGCCCCAAGCGGCGCGCGGTTGCGGCCACCCGGCAAGCTATCTCGCCGCGGTTGGCGATCAGGATTTTTTTAAACATGTTGTCTCCAGAAATTGATGGTTTCAGCCTTCATGGATTGCCACGGGCATCCATCGGCCCGAGGGCGGGCCTCCCACAAAAAACATGACGCCCTGTGGGAGCGGCGCCCTCGCCGCGATGGCTTTGAGTTCGTGCACATACTTCTAAGCCAGCCAGTTGGGTTTGCGTTTTTGCAGGAAGGACTGCACGCCTTCCCGTCCCTCGGCACTGGCGCGGATGCCGGCGATGCCTTGCACCGTGTGGGCAATCAGGGCGACGTCGATGTCCTTGCCCGCCACGTCATGCAACAGGGTTTTGCATTCCCTAACAGCGTTAGGGCTGGCATTGACCAGCGCCTTGGTGATGTGCGCCACCTGCGCGTCAAGTTGCTCAGCGGACACCACGGCATGGACAAAACCGATGCGCAGCGCCTCGGCCGCGTCAAAACGCTCGGCAGTCAAAAAGTAACGGTGCGCGGCACGGGCGCCCATGGCGCGGATCACGTAGGGGCTGATGGTGGCCGGGACCAGGCCCAGCTTGACTTCGCTTAAGGAATAGTTGGCGCTGTCCGCACTCACCGCCATGTCGCACACCGCCACCAGGCCCATGCCACCGGCAACCACATCGCCCTGGATGCGTGCCACCGTGGGCTTGGGGCAGGTGAAAATCACGCGCAGCATCTCGGCCAGTTGCGCGGCATCAAACAGGTTTTCGGCCTGGCTGTAGTCGGCCATGCGCCGCATCCAGTTGAGGTCAGCGCCCGCGCAGAAGGCCGGCCCAACAGCCGCCAGCACAATGGCGCGCACTTGCGGGTCCTGGCCCAGTTCGGTAAAGGCCTGGGTCAGTTCAGCAATCACCTCGTCGTTGAAGGCGTTGCGCACCTCGGGGCGGTTCAGGGTGACGGTAGCCACGCTGGCCTGATCCACGATGCGTAATATTGATTTGGTCATAAAAATCTCAAGCCTCAAACCCGGTCCAAACTCTTAAACCCCGATGCTCCGCCATGCCGACAAAATCCCGGTCGCTGTGCAGCAGCGCCACTTCATTGGCGATGCACCAGGCTCCCACCATCAAATCAACGGCACCGCGAACGGTGATACCGACCCGACGCAACGCCCTGAAGTGTGCTGCGGCTTCAAGTGCCAGCGCACGCCCACCGGCATCCATGACAGGCATGCACGACAAAATGCGCTGCGCTGTGGCAAGTTCACGGTCACACCGAAAACCGCGCGTGACCTCCATCAACACCAAGTCAAGCAGCACCAGTTCGTCACTGCCTTTGTCCAGCAAGTCATCAAGCAAATCGGTTTGCGGTGTGGTCTGTCCGTTGAAATAATCTATCCAGACACTGGCATCCACCGTGATCATTTGGTCAGACCTGAGTAGCCTGCAGCAGCTTCCTGAACTGTTGATTGAACGTTTGAGCCGGGCACGTCCGCACCCCAGTCCGCCGTGTCATCACCACTCCAGTGCAACTTTCCGCGCCACTGACGAATTTCCTGATAAGCCGCGCGCCGGGCGATCAACCGCAAACCCTCTTCCACGGCATCACGCTTGGTTTTAAAACCACCGGCCGCCATGGCAGCAGCCATCAAACCGTCGTCAATCACAATGTTGGTTCGCATCTTTTACCCTTTTTGTGTGTATTAAAAGTTAATATGATACACATCACATGCGAAAAAGTCCAAATTTGGTGTCTTCAATCGGTGCATTGCGCGTGGCGCTCAGGCCCAGCGCCAGCACGCGGCGGGTGTCGGCCGGATCGATGATGCCGTCGTCCCACAGGCGCGCGGTGGCGAAATAGGGGTGGCCCTGGGTTTCGTACTGGCTGCGGATCGGCGCTTTGAAGGCCTCTTCCTCGGCGGCACTCCACTGCCCGCCCTTGAGTTCGATGCCGTCACGGCGCACCGTGGCCAGCACGCTGGCCGCCTGCTCGCCACCCATCACCGAGATGCGCGCGTTGGGCCACATCCACAAAAAGCGCGGGCTGAACGCGCGGCCGCACATGCCGTAGTTGCCGGCGCCAAAGCTGCCACCGATGATGATGGTGAATTTGGGCACCGCCGCCGTCGCCACCGCCGTCACCATCTTGGCGCCGTTGCGGGCTATGCCCTCGTTTTCGTATTTGCGACCGACCATGAAACCGGTAATGTTCTGCAGGAACACCAGCGGGATCTTCCGCTGGCAGCAGAGCTCGATGAAGTGCGTGCCTTTCAGGGCGGATTCGCTGAACAGAATGCCGTTGTTGGCAATGATGCCGACCGGCATGCCCTCGATACGGGCAAAGCCGCAGATCAGCGTGGTGCCAAAGCGCGACTTGAATTCGTCGAAGTCGGAGTCATCGACGATGCGGGCAATGATCTCGCGCACATCGAAGGGCTTGCGGGTGTCCACCGGGATCACGCCATACAGCTCTTGTGCCGGATATTTGGGCGCAGTTGGCGCGTGGTCGGTGGCAGCGCTGGGCTTGCCCTTGTTCAGGTTTTTGACCGCGACCCTGGCCAGCGCCAGCGCATGCATGTCGTTTTGCGCCAGATGGTCGGCCACGCCCGACAGACGCGTGTGCACGTCGCCGCCACCCAGATCTTCGGCGGTCACCACCTCGCCGGTGGCGGCTTTCACCAGCGGCGGGCCACCCAGAAAAATGGTGCCCTGATTTTTGACGATGATGGCCTCATCGCTCATGGCCGGCACATAGGCGCCACCCGCCGTGCAGCTGCCCATGACCACGGCAATTTGCGCCAGGCCCAGCGCGCTCATGCTGGCCTGGTTGAAAAAGATACGGCCAAAGTGGTCGCGGTCCGGAAACACCTCGTCCTGGTTCGGCAGGTTGGCGCCGCCCGAGTCCACCAGGTAAATGCAGGGCAGGCGGTTTTGCTGCGCCACCTCCTGCGCCCGCAGGTGCTTTTTGACCGTCATGGGGTAATAGGTGCCGCCTTTGACGGTGGCATCGTTGCAGACAATCATGCAATCCACACCCTCAATGCGGCCGATGCCGGCAATCAGGCCGGCGCAAGGCGCGCTGTCGCTGCCGTCGCGGTCCGGGTACATGCCCAAAGCGGCCAGCGGCGAAAGCTCCAGAAACGGCGTGCCGGGGTCGAGCAGCATCTGCACCCTGTCCCGCGGCAGCAGCTTGCCGCGCGCCGTGTGTTTGGCACGGGCCGCATCGCCACCGCCCATTTCAACCTGGGTGACCTTGGCATTGAGGTCCTCCACCAGGGTGCGCATGGCGGCGGCATTGGCCAGGAAATCCGCAGAGCGGGCGTTGAGTTTTGTCTCCAGAACGGGCATGGCATTCTTTCTGTGGGTCAGGGTTGGCGTTCAGACAAGCGCCAGGGTGATGACCCGAGCATAAAACCAAATGCACGCCAGCGGCTGTCATGCAGGTTGCATATTGTGCCAATTGAAAAGATACTTCGGACCATGCAAAACTTGTCCAGCAATACCGCAGCAACCCCGATTGCTTTTGTTAAAGCCATCGTGGGAGCCTATGAAAAGTATGGCAAGAGTCCTGCCGAGGCACTTGAATCAGCACAAATTGCGCCAGAACTCCTAGAAGATCCCACCGCGCGCATCAGCGCCGCGCAGATGGAGCGCATTTCAGACGCAGCGATGCAAGAGCTGGACGACGAGGCGCTTGGCTGGTTCAGCCGGCGCCTGCCCTGGGGCAGTTACGGCATGCTGGCGCGCGCGTCCATCAGCGCCCCGAACCTCGGCGTGGCGTTAAAACGCTGGTGCCGCCACCATGGCTTGCTGACCGATGACATCACCCTTCAGGTGCAAACCACAAAGGACATCACCACCATCAGCCTCACCGAGCACCGTGATTTGGGCGCGATGCGCGAGTTTTGCCTGGTTTCGGTGTTGCGCAACCTCCATGGGGTAGCCTGCTGGCTGATTGACTCACGCATTCCGCTGCAGGGTGCCCGGTTTCCCTTTGCGGCGCCCGCACACCACAAGGTCTATGCGGTGCTGTTTTCGGGTGCCACCACGTTTGAGCAGGCGCAAGCACAGATCCAGCTGGATGCCCGCTACCTCGACTTGCCTTTGCGCCGCAATGAGGCCGCGCTGCAACAGATGCTGCAACACGCCCTGCCGCTGACCGTGCTGCAGTACCGGCGTGACCGCCTGCTGGTGCAGCGGGTGCGGCAAGCGCTGGCCACGCACCCCGAACAGACCCGCAGCGCCCATGATCTGGCCGCCCGGCTCTACCTCTCGCCGCGCACCCTGCACCGACAGCTCAAGGACGAAGGCGCGTCATTGCAGCAGTTGAAAGACGAGGTACGCAGGCAGCGCGCGCAAGACCTGCTGCTGCGCACCAACCGGCCCATCAAACAGGTGGCACAGGCCAGCGGCTTTCAAAACGAGAAAAGCTTCATGCGGGCGTTCAAAGGCTGGACCGGACAGTCCCCGGCAGAATTCAGGCAGGCAGCCGGCACCACGCCTGGCTCACCCGGCGGCTAA
>CAZIGL010000005.1:0-35988 GCA_964538895.1 uncultured Rhodoferax sp. | reverse complement strand
GGCGCGCACCCGCCAGCAGCAGGGCGGCGTCCCCAGCCGCTTGCGGGCTGAAAGCCCACACGGTGGCGCCTGCCGCCACACCGGCCGTGACACCGACACGGGTGTCTTCGATCACCAGGCACTGATGGCCTGGCACCGCCAGATGCCCGGCTGCAGCCAGATAAACATCGGGGGCGGGTTTGGAGCGCGGCATTTCATGGCCGCTGAAAACTCGCCCCTCGAAAAAGCCCAGCAGGTCCACCTTGCCCAATTGCATTTCCACCTTGAAACGGTCCGCGCCAGAGGCGCAGGCAATGCGGCCCTGGGTGGCATCATGCGCCGCCTGCACGGCGGAGCGGGCCCCCGGAATAACTTCCAGCCCGGCAACAAGCGCCTGGTTGCGCCGCTGGTAAAAACTGTTGAGCCAATCCTGCGTCAAGGGCTGACCGGTGCGCGCCTCGATCTCGGCCCGCTCTTCGCGCACGGTCTTGCCGACAAAGTAAGCCATGCATTCGGCCAGCGTCATGGACCAGCCGGCTTCAGCCAGCATCTCGCGCAACACCTGGTTGGTCAGGGGCTCGCTGTCGACCAGCACGCCGTCGCAGTCGAACAAAACCGCCTCAAATTTCATGCTTGTTGTCTTTCGTGTTGTCCCAGACTCCTACGCCTTGGCGTGGCGGCGCGCCTTGTGCTGTTCCATGGTTTCCACTGGTGCGCCCTGTTTGACCCAGTCGGTGAAACCACCGTCAATGTGCGCCACGTTGGTCATGCCCATGTTTTGCAGGGCCAGGGTGGCCAGTGCGCTGCGCCAGCCGGCGCCGCAAAACAACACGTACTCTTTGGACTCGTCACCAAACACCGGCTTGTAATAGGGCGAGGCCGGGTCCACCCAAAACTCCAGCATGCCGCGCGGCGCATTGATGCAGCCCGGCAGCGTGCCTTCGCGCTCAAGCTCGCGCACGTCGCGAATGTCAACCACTTGCAAACGCGGATCGTCCAGCCGTGCCTTGACGTCTGCAACCGAGTAGGTCTTGACCTGGGCCATGGCCTCGGCCACGAGTTGTTGGTAGCCTTTGGTGATCGGCATGAGGGGGCTCCTGTTGAAAAATAAGCGGCAAATTACTTGCGCCAGAATTGCGGCACAAACAGCACCATCACGGCCAGCAGCTCAAGCCGCCCAAGCAGCATGGCCGCAGTGCAAACCCAGGTCTGAAAATCGGTGAGCACGCCAAAATTGGAGGCCGGACCGACCAGTCCCAAACCTGGACCAATGTTGTTCAGGGTAGCCACCACCGCAGAAAACGCGGTGACGATGTCCAGACCCGACAGCAGCAGCAGCATGGTCAGGCCAATGGTGCTGGCACCGTAGATCAGCATATAGGCCATCACCGCCGCGATCACGGTGGCTGGAATGGTGGCGCGCCCCAGCGTCACCGGGTTCACCACGCGCGGGTGGATGGCGCGCACCAGTTCCCGGCGCGACTGCTTGATGAGCAGCACCATGCGCACCATCTTGATGCCGCCGCCCGTAGAGCCCGCGCAGGACACAAAAGTACCCAGAAACATCAACCAGATGGGCGCAAAAACCGGCCACAAGGCGTAGTCAGCCGATGCGTAACCGGTGGTGGTAGCCACCGAGACCACGTGAAAAGCAGCGGCGCGCAGGGCATCCTTGGGCTGATCAAAGCTGCCATGCAGCAGCAGCAAGGCGGCAAGCCCCAAAGCGGATCCCAGCAGTACCAGCACATAGGCCCGCACCTCGGTGTCAAGCCACAACGAGCGCAGGGAGCGCGCCCGCCAGACAATGAAATAACGCGCAAAGCTGATGCCTGAGAGCGCCATGAAAACGATGGCCACCAGTTCGATGTCAGGTGAATTCCAGAAACCAAAACTCGCGTCATGCGACGAAAATCCACCCAGGCCCATGGTGCTGCACATGTGCATGAAGGCATCGGCCCAGCTCATGCCCGCCTGGTGATAAGCCAGCATGCAGGCCGTGGAGAACACAAAATAAACGCCCCACAAACCGCGCGCGGTCTCGGCAATGCGCGGTGTCAGGCGGGCATCCTTCATGGGGCCGGGCGTTTCGGCCTTGTAGAGCTGCACGCCGCCCAGACCCAGCAGGGGCAGCACCGCCACCACCAGCAGCATCACCCCCAGGCCACCAATCAACTGCAAAAAACAGCGCCACACATTGACTGAGACCGGCAGGTCATCCAGTCCGGACAAGGCCGTGGCACCGGTGGCGGTGAGGCCGCTCATGGCCTCAAAATAGGCATCGGTCCAGCTCAGGCCGTCAATCGCCAGCACCAGCGGCATGGCCGAGCAGGCCGGCAACACGGTCCACACCAGATTGACCAACAGAAAGCCGTCGCGCGGCATGAGCTCGCGTTGAAAACGATTGGTGAGCAGCCAAAGTGTCAGGCCCAAAAACAGCGTCATCGCCATGCTTTGCAGCCAAATCTCCAGCATGGCAGGGGCATCCAGTTGCCAGGCCCAGGCCATGGGCACCAAAAACATAAAGGAAAACCCCACCATGATGCGGGCCAGGATATTGAGCGCCGGGGCCAGACTGGTCATGGTCTAGAAAAAGTTGGCGCTAACCTGGAACAACTTTTCCACCGGCCTGAGCAAACGCTTGTTGGGAATGAAAATGATGATGTGGTCCGCCTCCTGGATCACCAGGTCGTGGTGCGGCATCAACACCTCACAATGACGCCCTTCGCCGCGCACAATCACGCCAAAGCGGGCACCCTCCGGCAGCTTGATCTGGTCAATGCGCCGCCCCACCAACTGGGACGACTTGATGTCGCCGCGCGCCACACCTTCGAGCGCCTCGGCCTCACCGCGGCGCAGGCTGTGCACCGCCGCCAGCGCACCGCGGCGCACATGCACCAGCAGTTCGCCAATCACCGTTTGAGCCGGCGAGATGGCGATGTCAATGGTGCTGCCCTGCATCATCTCGGCATAAATGCGCCGGTTGATCAGGGCAATCACCCGCCTGGCTCCGAGCCGCTTGGCCAGCATGGCCGACAGAATGTTGTCTTCATCGTCGTTGGTCAGCGAGATAAACAAATCCATCTGCCCCACGCCCTCTTCAAGCAGCAAGGTTTCGTCAGCCGAATCGCCCTCGAGCACCAGCATGTCGGACGGCAGCTCGCCCGCCAGATATTTGCAGCGCTTGTGGTCGCGCTCGATGATCTTGACTTGACATTGCCCCACCAGGCTACGTGCCAGCCGCAGCCCCACCTTGCCGCCGCCAGCAATCATCACACGCCGCACCGGTTGGTCGTTTTTGTGGATGGCGCGCAGCACCTCCCGTATTTTGTGCTTGTCGGCCAGCACAAACACCTCATCGCCGGCCAGCACGCGGGTATCGGGGGCCACCGCTATTTCGGCGTCCTGCCGATAGACCGCCACCACGCGCATCTCGGCCCAGGGAAACAAATCACGAAATTCGCCAATGGTGTGGTTCACCAGGGCACTGCCCTGCGACGCGCGCATGGCGACCAGGTGCGCGCGCTGGCGCGAAAACTCCAGCACCTGCAGCGCCTCAGGGTAGTCGATGAGCTTGTGGATGTAATGCATCACCGACTCTTCGGGGCAGATCACATGGGTCACACCAAAGCCGGTCTTGCCCAACAGGTCATCGCCCTCAATGAACTCGGGCGAGCGCAGACGCGCCACGGTGATGGGAATGCCAAACACATCGTGCGCCACCTTGCAGGCGGTCAAATTGGTCTCATCAAGTGCAGCACAGGCCACAAACAAATCAGCGTCTTCGGCGCCCGCGCGGCGCAGTACCGACGGCTGAATACCGTTGCCCGGCACGCCGCGCAGGTCGAGCCGGTCCTCCAGGTCGCGCAGCAACTCGGGGTCCGGGTCAATCAGGGTGATGTCGTTTTGCTCGGAAACCAGGCTTTCGGCCACACTTTCGCCAACTCGCCCGGCTCCCAGAATGATGATGCGCATAAAGGTTGCCTTGTTTTGGAGGCATCATAACGGAGCTCGGGGCGCTACTTCACAGCTTTACGGCACGTTTCCATGGTTGAAAGTCAATCACCAACCTGTCAATCCATGGCAACTTCGTCTGCCCAGACCGTGAAGCGCTGCAGCGTATTGGGCCCAAATGTGCTGGTCAACGCCACGTCGCAGGCGTCGCGGCCGCGGGCCATCAACACGCGGCCAATGCGCGGCGTGTTGTTGCGCGCATCGAAGGTGTACCAGCGGTCGCCCAGGAAAGCCTCGAACCAGCCAGCAAAGTCCATCGGACCAGGAATGGGTGAAATACGGATGTCACCCAGGTAACCGGTGCAGTAGCGCGCCGGAATATTCATGCAACGGCACAGGGCAATGGCCAGGTGGGCGTAATCGCGACACACGCCCTGCCCTTCGTTGAAGGCCTCCCAGGCCGTGCGCGTGCGCCGGGCGTGGTGGTAGCCAAATTCAATGCGCTGGTGCACAAAATCGCAAATGGCCTGCACCCGCGCCCAGCCGGTGGGGCCGGCGCCAAACTGCTGCCAGGCGATGTTGGAAAGCAGGTCGGTCTCGCAGTAGCGGCTGCCCAGCAAATACACCAGCACCGATTCGGGCAGAAGCTCGACCGGCGTCTGTTCAACCCAGGGTGCCACCGGATCGGGCAGGCCGCTGTCATTGACCAGCGCCTCGGTGCGCAACACCAGGCGTCCGGCGGGGGCGACGATGCGGCTGCACCAGTTGCCAAACAGGTCGCGGTAAGCGCTGATCGGCACTGGCGGGCTGGTCATCAACAGGTCGGGACGCACCAGATCGGGTGCGCGCGAATGGTGGATATTGAGCGACAAGAGCATCGGTGTCGGACCGGGGCATTCGTATTCCATCTCGAAGCCGACGCGCATGCGCAGGGCCGTAGCCGGAAGTTGGTGCTTGGGTTCACCGGCAATGAAATTTAAATTAGTCAATAGGTGCTCCAGATGAGGGGTACATGCTGCCGGGCAGCAACCCAACTCGGGCGAGCATAGGCTGCGATCCAACTTGGAGACTGTTCGGCAACACACTGACGCAATAATTGTTCCAGATACCTTGCGGGTCAGACCACTCGCGAAGCAACGAGCCCCACAAGCCAGGAAACCGACATCCGACAATCAGTTGGGGACAGAGCTGGCTCGCTTCGCGTGCTGCGGTCTGTCCCACAAGGTCTAGAGATTCCTCTGGATGATGATCTTCTGCACGTCCGAGGTGCCTTCATAGATCTGGCAGACACGCACGTCGCGGTAAATGCGCTCCACGGGGAAGTCGCTGACCACGCCGTAGCCGCCCAGGGTCTGGATGGCCACACTGCACACGTGCTCCGCCATTTCGCTGGCAAACAGCTTGGCCATGGCGGCTTCTTTCAGGCAGGGCTTGCCGGCGTCCCGTAACGAGGCCGCGTGCCAGATGAGTTGCCGTGCCGCCTCTAACTGCGTGGCGCACTCGGCCAATCTGAAACCCACCGCCTGGTGGTTGAAGATGGCGGTGCCAAAACTCTGGCGCTCCTTGGCATATTGCAAGGCAAATTCAAACGCGCTGCGCGCCATGCCCACGCTTTGGGCGGCAATGCCGATGCGCCCGCCCTCCAGCCCGCCCAAGGCAATGCCGTAACCCTGGCCCTCGGTGCCGATCAGGTTCTCCGCGGGAACGCGGCAGTCGTCAAAGTTGATCTGGGCGGTGTCACTGGAATGCTGGCCCAGCTTGTCTTCAAGCCGCGCCACGTGGTAACCCGGTGCATGGGTCGGCACCAAAAAGGCGCTCATGCCCTTTTTTCCCGCGCCCTTGTCGGTGACGGCAATCACAATGGCCACGTCGCCGTTCTTGCCGCTGGTGATGAATTGCTTGACGCCGTTGATGACGTACCCATCGCCGTCCCGGACCGCCGTGGTGCGCAGGCTGGAAGCGTCCGAGCCCACATGCGGCTCGGTCAGGCAAAAGGCGCCCAGCATCTGTCCCTGCGCCAGGGGCGTCAGCCACTGCTTTTGTTGCGCCGGATTGCCATAGCGCATCAGGATGGCATTGACCGGACAGTTGGTCACACTGATCACGGTGCTGGTGCCGCCGTCACCGGCCGCGATTTCTTCGAGCACCAGTGCCAGGGTCAGGTAATCCAGGCCCGCGCCGCCCAGTTCTTCAGGCACGCAAATACCGTAGGCGCCCAATGCCGCCAGGCCCTGGTGCGCCGCCTTGGGAAAGAGGTGTTCCTTGTCCCACTTGGCCGCGTTCGGCCAGAGCTCGGCTTGAGCAAAGTCGCGCACCGCGTCGCGGATCATTTCCTGGTCTTGGGTTAACAGCATGGCAGGTCTCGGTTGAGTCAATGAGGAAGGGATGTAGCCACGCAACTGTAGCGTGGACCGCCTGGAACGGCGAAACCGCCAGCCGGGCCAAACCCCGCGCGATAGCGCAAGGCAATGAATAGTTTAGATTTATCTGAATACAAACTCAATAGCCAAAAGTTAAAATTCACGCATGATTTCTGAAGCTAATTTCCTGAAAGGTCGGCATGACAACTCGCACTGAAAGCACCACGCCCTGGCCCCAGATGATGGCAGCGCACGCCCGGGCCCACCCGGCCTTGGCCGCCAGTCTGGGATTGGGCGTGCTGGCCTTGTTCGGGCTGTGGTTGCAGGCGCGACTGCAGCCATTCACGGCCACCGATGAATTCACGCGCTGGGCCTTGTGGGGTGGCGCCGCCGGCTTTGCAGGCACCACACTGGGCGCCATGCCCGCGCTGTTTCTCGGTACCCTGCGGCAAAAAACCGAAGACGTGCTGCTGGGCACTGCGGCGGGCATGATGCTCGCCGCCGCTGCATTCTCGCTCTTGCTGCCCGGCCTGGATGCCGGCGCCCAGATGACCGGCCACGCCGGCTGGGGCGCCGCGCTGGTGGTGGCGGGCATGGCCTTGGGGGTGATGTTGATGTTGGGCCTGGACGCCTTCACCCCGCACGAGCACGACAAAACCGGCCCCTGCGGTCCGGGCCATGACCGCTGCAACCGGGTCTGGCTGTTTGTCATGGCCGTGGCCATTCACAACCTGCCCGAGGGCATGGCGGTTGGCGTGGGCTTTGCCCAGGGCGACTTGAGTGTGGGCGTGCCGCTGGCGATGGCCATTGCGCTGCAAGATATTCCGGAAGGATTGGCCGTGGCCATGAGCCTGCGCGCCATTGGCACCCCCGCCTGGAAAGCAGTGGGCGTGGCAGCCCTGGGCGGGCTGCTGGAGCCCCTGGGAGCCTGGATTGGCGTGAGCCTGGTGGGCGGCTCGGCGCTGGCGTATCCGGTTGGCCTGGGTCTGGCGGCTGGCGCCATGCTGTTTGTGGTGTCGCATGAGGTTATTCCCGAAACGCACCGCAACGGCCACCAGACCGCTGCCACACTCGGCCTGATGGCTGGCTTTGCACTCATGATGGTGCTCGATACCAGCCTGGGTTGAATTCATCATTCACTTTTTAAAGGCATCACCATGAAAATCGATATCGGCATTTCCGAACAAGACCGCGCTGCCATTGCCCAGGGCCTGAGCCACCTGCTGGCGGACACCTACACGCTGTACTTGACCACGCACAACTTTCACTGGAACGTGACCGGCCCCATGTTCAACAGTCTGCACAACATGTTCATGCTGCAGTACACCGAACTCTGGAACGCGGTAGACCCCGTGGCCGAGCGCATCCGCTCCCTGGGTCACGCTGCACCGGGCTCTTACGCCCAGTTTGGCAAACTGACCTCGCTGCCCGACGCACCCGCCACACCGCCCAAAGCCGCCGAGATGATCGCCATTTTGGCGCAAGGCCATGAAGCCGTGGCCCGCACCGCACGCAGCCTGTACTCCGCGGTGGAGCAAGCGCACGACGAACCCACGGCTGACCTGCTGACGCAGCGCATTGGCGTGCACGAACAAGCTGCCTGGATGCTGCGGGCCATGCTGGAAGGCTGAGCCCTCAGTTCAAAGCATTTCCAGCGCCACGGCGGTGGCCTCGCCGCCGCCAATACACAGGCTGGCCACGCCTTTTTTCAGGCCACGCGCCTGCAGCGCGTACAGCAGGGTGACCATGATGCGGGCGCCGCTGCAGCCAATCGGATGCCCCAGCGCGCAGGCGCCGCCGTTGACATTCACGATGTCATGGCTCAGGTTCAGCTCGTGCATCAGCGCCATCGGCACCACGGCAAAGGCCTCGTTGACCTCCCACAGGTCGACGTCTTTCACGCCCCAACCCGCCTTGGCCAGCGCCTTGTTGACCGAGCCGATGGGCGCGGTGGCAAACCAGTTGGGCTCCTGCGCGTGCACCGCATGGGCCACCAGGCGCGCCAGCGGTTTCAGACCGAGCGCAGCAGCCGTGGAGGCGCGCATCATGACCAGCGCGGCGGCGCCGTCGTTGATGCTGGAACTGCTGGCCGCCGTGATGGTGCCGTCTTTTTTGAACGCGGGTTTGAGCGAGCTGATCTTGTCGAGCTTGACTTTGCCGGGGCCTTCGTCAATGGCAATCAGGCTCTCGCCGGCGCGGGTCTTGACGGCGACCGGCGCAATCTCGGCGGCAAAAGCACCGTTTTTTGTCGCCGCCTGCGCGCGCTGCACGCTGGTGGTGGCAAAGGCGTCTTGCTGCTCCCGGGTAAAGCCGTATTTGGCAGCGCAGTCTTCACCAAAGGTGCCCATCGAGCGGCCGGGCTCGTAAGCGTCCTCCAAACCGTCGAGCATCATGTGGTCAAAAATGCGGTCGTGGCCGATGCGGTAGCCGCCGCGCGCCTTGGGCAGCAGGTAGGGCGCGTTGGTCATGCTTTCCATGCCACCGGCCACCAGCACGTCGGCACTGCCCGCGGCCAGCATGTCGTGGGCCAACATGGCGGCGCGCATGGCCGAGCCGCACATTTTGGACAGCGTCACCGCGCCCGCACTCAAGGGCAAGCCGCCTTTCAATGCCGCCTGCCGCGCTGGCGCCTGGCCCTGGCCCGCCATCAGGCAGTTGCCAAACAACACCTCGTTGACCAGTTCCGGGTTGACGCCGGCACGCGCAACAGCAGCCCGGATGGCCACGCCACCCAGGTCGTGTGCCGCCAGCGAAGCAAAGTCGCCCTGAAAAGAACCCATCGGGGTGCGGGCTGCGCCCACGATCACTATTTGCTCTGTCATGTCAAACTCCTTGGATAAAAAATCAAATTGATTCCCGAGCCTGCGCATCGGCACGCTCCAGGTGAAACCTCTTGTCCTGGTCATACGGGAACACGTCGTAGACGTAACCCGCCTGAATCCGTTCCTTGTGGCTTTGCCAGAACACCACGTCAAGCAGGTCGGCATGGTGCTTCATGAACACCGCCTTCACCGCCGGGTTGCCCAGCAGGAACGGGCCAAAGGTCTCGGGAAACACGTCTTTCGGCCCCACCGTGTACCAGACCTCACCCGACATTTCATCTTCTTCGTTGCGCGCCTGGGGTACCCGGCGAAAGACGCAGTCGGTGATGTATTCGATCTCGTCGTAATCGTAGAACACCACCTTGCCGTGGCGCGTGATGCCAAAGTTTTTCCACAGCATGTCGCCGGGAAAGATGTTGGCAGCCACCAGGTCCTTGATGGCATTGCCATACTCGACCACGCCGCGCGCCAGTAACGCATGGGCATGCTGTGCCTGCGGGCTGGTGTTGGCGGGGTCGGCGCCACCCGCATCGAAGGCGTCCTGCAGGAAAATATTGAGCGGGATCATGCGCCGCTCGATGTAGACGTGCTTCAGGATCACCTCGATCTGGCCGTCGCCATCACGGTCGCTGATTTCGAGCTGGCTGGGGGCGAATTTTTCGATTTCGGCAATCAGCTCGTCAGTGAAACGCTTGCGCGGAAACGCCACCTCGCTGTACTCCAGCGTGTCGGCCATGCGCCCCACGCGGTCATGCTGCTTGACCAGCAGGTACTTGCCCTTGATCTGCTCGCGGCTGGTTTCCTTGGGCGGGGGGTAAAAGTCCTTGATGACCTTGAACACATAGGGAAAGCTGGGCAAATCAAACACCAGCATGACCATGCCCTTGATGCCCGGCGCGATGCGGAACTGATCAGTGGAGTGGCGCAGGTGAAACAGGAAGTCGCGGTAAAACAGCGTCTTGCCCTGTTTGGCCAGGCCTAACGCGTTGTACAACTCGTTGCGTGGCTTGCGCGGCATCATGCTGCGCAAAAACTGCACATAGGCACTGGGTATTTCCATGTCCACCATGAAATAAGCCCGGGCAAAACTGAACAGCATGTGCATGTCGTCTTCGCCGTGCAACACCGCGTCGATGGCCAGATGCTGCTCGCCCTCGGTGTACAGGATCGGCAACGCAAAGGGCACCTCATGAAAACCGTTGATCATCTTGCCCACCACGTAGGCACCCTTGTTGCGGTAAAACAAGCTGGTCAGCACCTGCAACTGGAAGTTGGCGTGCAGCTTGCTCGCGCCCAGCAAAGGGCTGATGACGCCAGTGACCAAGGCCGCATCACGCGGCAAATCTTCAAAGTCGCGGTGCAGACCAAAGTCCTTGACCAACTGCACCAGCACGGCGGACATGTCGGCAGGCGCTGGGTAATAGGCGCGGTAGGTGGGGCGGGTCTCGGACTCGCCGTTTTCGATGTACTCGGTGCTGACCGCCGGCCGCACAAAAATGAAATCGTTTTGAAAGTAGCTGCGGTGCAGTATTTTGGTGGTGACCGAATTGAAAAAAGTCTCGGCCAGCTCGGGCTGGTGGTGGTCTACCAGCAAACCGATGTAGTGCAGCTTGACCTGCTGCCAGATGTCCATGGGCTGATCCCCGGCCTTGAACTCCCGCTCCAGCCGCATGGAACATTCGCGCACCCGCAGGTCGTAAAACTCGATGCGATCGCGCTGGGCCCGCTGCTGGCCTGCCCAGTCTGCGGTTTCAAAGCGGTGTTTGGCGCGCGCCGACTCGGTTCTGAACAGCCGGTAATGGCGGTTAAATCCGTCCATCATGGCTTTGGCAATGTCGTAAGCGACCGTGGAGTCGAGACGGGCAGGAAACATTTTTACTCTTTATTGAATAGCTGCTGACACTTGTTGACATCAGAATTTTTCAGGGCGCAGAATCTCGACGTCATGAAGGTAAGCCACCATGGCGTAGTTGGCGAAGTAGCGGTCCTGGATATGCCGCAGCGCAGACTCGGCCAAAGAGCGGGAACAAATAATTTCGATCCGAATGTTTCCGACCTCTTTCCAGGTGGCATCACGGATGCCGCGGCTGCCTCGACCGCGGGCATCGGAGACCGTGTAGGCATGAACACCCAGTTTATCCAGCTCGCGCACCAGCGAGTCCTCGACGGCGGCCTCGGTGATCACGGTCAACAGCGTGCGCGTTTCGGTTGTGAGTGTCATACATTGCCTCCTGAAATATACACAGCCAACCAATGGTATAGCGGAATACCCACCAAAATATTGAAGGGGAAAGTGACACCAAGAACCGCGGCCAGCGACAGCGCGGGGTTGGCCTCAGGCACAGCCAGGCGCATGGTGGCCGGCACGGCGATGTAAGACGCACTCGCAGCCAGTGCGGCAAGCAGGGTGCTGCCACCCACCGATAGCCCCATGGCCGACGCGCAGGCCAAACCAAGCAGGGCTGAAAAGAGCGGCATGAGCAGGCCAAAACCAAGAATAAAAATGCCGCGCTGGCGCAGCTCACCAGCCTGGCGCGCCACGATCAGGCCCATCTCCAGCAGAAACAGGGCCAGCGCCCCCTTGAACAAGTCATAGAACAAGGCTTTGACCGGCTCCAGCCCAAGCGGGCCAGCCGCCCAGCCAATGAGCATGCCACCCACCAAAAGGGTCACACCCTTGCCCAAAAATGTTTCATGCGCCAGCAAGCGCCAGTCAGTTTCCCGCCCGATACCGCGGGCAAGAACGATGCCGACCATGATGGCGGGCACCTCCATGACCGTCAGGAAGATGGCCAGTTGCGGCTCGAACGCAATGTTGCGGGTCATCAACCAGTTGACCCCCACCGCAAAGGTTGCCACGCTCACGGACCCATAGTGTGCTGCAGTGGCAGCTGCGTCAGAGCGCCCAAGGCGGCCCAAATAACGCAAGACTGCAAACGCAATCAGTGTTTGCACAATGCCCAGCAGGGTCACCATGCCCAGCTGCGGCAACAGCGCGCCAAGCTCCTGCTGGGCCAGACCTTCGCCGCCCTTGAGGCCAATGGTCAAAAGCAGCACCAGCGACAGCGAATCGTAGAGGGCAGAGGGTAACTTGAGCTCTGAACGGAGTATCCCGGCCGTCAAGCCAAAAATAAAGAAAAGTACAACGATGTCGATCATTACCGGCGATTCCTTTTGTTGGCATCATTATCAATAAATGCCCTAACACCAGGATGACTCGCCGCGCCGACACCCCCACAGACCCGAGCCTGCGCAAGGAAAAAACCGAAGATGCAAACGCCAGTTGGCGCGATCCATTAAGGACGATGCGACTGGCGAATCATGCAACGCCCGCCAGGCGCCCTTGGCAGGCCATCAGGGTTCAGTCGTCGTCGCCGAGTTCAGGATCCCAGCCTAGCGAGCGGGCTTTTTTGATGGCGGCATCGTAAATTCGGTGATGCCGCTCAGCCAGTTCAGCCGGAAGTCGGCTGGGCAAATTCCCATACGGTTCCCAGGCTTTGGAAACAGCATCGAGCAAGAGCTGGAAATCAGCGGCACTGCGCCCAATGAAGGTGTCGTTTTCCGGCAGAATGTCAAACAGCCAGGCATCCCGGATGGTGCGGCCGATCATGGTCATGCCGCCATTTTCTTCATTGTCCAGACCGATATAGGTTTGCATGCGTAAGCTCTGTATATAAGTTGATGGGTGATGATCGCAGGTTTTCGCGACTAGCGCGTCAAGCCGGCATACAGCAGTGGCAGTTTTTCCGGCAGGCGCTCCACCTTGTCGACCACCATGTAGTTTTGCGCACCAAAAATACGCGACACATACTGATCGGCGCGCGGGTCCAGGCTCATGCAATAGGTGCTGATGCCACTGCGCCCGGCCTCTTCCACCGCTTTTTTGGTGTCGTGGCGCAGGTACTGCGGGTCGCGCACATCCACGTCGGCCGGTTCGCCGTCGGTAATCACCAGCAACAGCTTCTTGGCTGAGCGTTGCGCCTTCAAGGCCGCTGCCGCATGGCGAATGGCGGCACCCATGCGCGTGGAGAGCTGCCCGGTCATGCCCGCCAGGCGGGCCTTCACCACATCGTCATAAGGCTGGTTGAAGTCCTTGAAGCGCCAGTAGTTCACATCGTGCCGGCCATCCGAGCAAAAGCCATGAATGGCAAACGGGTCGCCCACCTTGCCAACGGCATCGGCCAGCAGCACACAGGCTTGGCGGGTGAGCTCCAGCACGGTGTGATCCTGCCCGGCCACACGGTCGTTGGTGGAGTGCGACAGATCCAGCAGCACCATGACCGAAATGTCGCGGGTCTTGCGCACGCTGCGCATCATGATGCGCGGATCGGGTTGCTGGCCCATGCGCATCTCGATCAGCGAGGCCAGCGCGGCGTTGATGTCAATGTCGTCACCGTCCTCAAGTTTGCGGATGCGCTGCACGCCTTGCGGCTGCATGGCATCGAGCAAAAATTTCATGCGCGAAACGACACGCTTGTGCTCAGCGGCAATGGCATCAATCAGCGCCAGATCACCCAGCTTGGCGCGCCGCTCCTGCACCGTGGCCCAGGCCGGACGCTCCAGCTGGATCAAATAGTCCCACTCGGCATAGTGGCTGGGCGGCACCAGGGGCTCCTTGCCTTCGGATTCGTTGTAGGACACACCCATGTCCTCGTAGGGAAAGAGCTCGGTGGCCAGCACCCAGATTTCCTGTGCGTCGTCACCAGCGGTTTCCACCTCGGTTTCGTTGGCCATCTCCATCAGGTTGACGTATTTGCGCACCTGCTGTGGCTCGTGGTAGCCGGCGGCGATGGACTGGTCAAAGTCGAATGTCTCAAAGGCCCAGAAGTAGCGGTTGTCGTCGCGGTAGGGCGCGCGCTGCACGTCGGTGCGCGGGTGGTAGGCCAGCCCCACGTCCTTGAAGCTGTGGGCCAGTGCCATGCCGACGTCCATGGATGCGGTGTTCTCATGGGGCTGCGCCAACACGCCGGGCAAAGCCTGCGCAAACAGGGCCCGCCCCTGGGCGATCCACGGGTGGGGGTCCTGGTAGCCGGGGTCCAGCAAGGCACGAGCCAGCCGGTTGAGGTAATCCCCCGCCGAGGCCGCTTGCCCCGGTGTCACCGTGTGCAGGCTGCACCAGAGCTGGCGCAAGCCCGGAAATTTGGCGCAGGCCAGCGCTTCAACCCGGGCATCTTCTATGACCCCCATCAGCGCCATCTGCCAGGGGCTGAGCGCCTGCGCCGAAATGCGCTGGCGGGTGTAGACCAGGTGGGCAGCGGCGTGGGCAGCCGTCGCCCGGTACAACTCGGTGGCGCTGACTTGGCCCTGCTGGCCCTCCACCGCGTCAAAGGCATCGGGCAGATGGATCAGGTAGTCCTCGATGTAGGGGGTGTAGCCTTCGCGCGACTCAAAGTCGCCCGAGGTCGGACGCATGAAAAAGTCACGTCCCCACAACGCGCGCAGGTACATGTTGATGCGTCGCTGCACATCCACCAGCAAAGTGCCCTTGCGCTCCTTTTGCAGCATGGCCAGCGACTCTTTGGAGTTGAGGCCAAAGTACTTGACCTGCTCTTCGTAGTGGGTCCGGTGCGCGTGCGCACCCCAATTGGCCCAGCGCCGCAAGCCGCCCAGCGTGAGCTGGCCCAGCAGCACGTCAATTTTGTCCAGCATGGGGCGCAGGCCGCGCGGTGCCTGGTTGACCAGCGTGCTGATCACTTGCAGGTATTGCAAAAACAGGCCGCCGTCCGCCAGCCGCTTGGCGGCTGTGGGCGCGGTGGCCAACACCAGCTCAATCACCGAGCCCGAGGTTTTGGAGGCCAACATCAGCGCCTCGGTGACCAGGTCGGCCACCACGTCCTCGCCGACCTCCCTGGCAACTTGCGGCGCTGAATCAATCCAGGCGTTGACCAGGCTCGCGCCCTTGCCCAGCCCGCGCAGCGCGGCAGCGCCCTTGACATAGTTGTCCAGCCCCCGGGCCGAGAACACGCGGGTGGCATCGGCCCAGGCATGCACCAGCAGCTCGCGCGACTCGGGTTCGAGCTCGTCGAGCCACTCCTGATAATCGTCAAGATGAACGGACATGGCACGCTCCGGGTTCTGTGTGGCAAGCCGCGTGGTCAGAAAAAGGTGGCAACTGCCGCGTCCAGCGCATCGCGCATGTCGGGGTCGTCGGTGATGGGGCGCACCAGCGCCACGCGGCAGGCCGCCTGCGTCGCCACGCCCTTTTTGATCAGGCTGCCCGCGTAAATCAGCATGCGGGTCGAGAGGCCCTCATCCAGCCCATGGCCCTTGAGGTTGCGGGCGCGCTCGGCAATGGACACCAGTTTGCCCGCCACTTCCAGGGAGACACCGGTTTCATGGGCCACGATTTCGGTCTCGATGTCGCGCGCCGGGTAGCTGAAATCGAGCGCACCAAAACGCTGCTTGGTGGACTGCTTCAGGTCTTTCATCAGGCTCTGGTAGCCTGGGTTGTAGGAAATCACCACCTGAAAATCAGGGTGCGCCTGCACCAGCTCGCCCTTTTTTTCCAGCGGCAGGATGCGCCGGTTGTCGGTCAGCGGGTGAATCACCACGGTGGTGTCCTGACGCGCCTCGACCACTTCGTCCAGATAACAGATGGCACCGTGGCGGGCGGCCGTGGCCAGCGGGCCGTCTTGCCAGCGCGTGCCGTTGGCGTCGAGCAAAAAGCGCCCAACGAGGTCAGAGGCGGTCATGTCTTCATTGCAAGCCACAGTGATCAGCGGCTTTTGCAGCTTCCAGGCCATGTACTCCACGAAGCGTGTCTTGCCGCAGCCGGTGGGGCCTTTGAGCATCATCGGCATGCGCACCGAGTAAGCCGCATCGAACAACTCCACCTCGTCCGCCACCGGGCGGTAGTAAGGCTGTTTCGTGACGCGGTAGGGTTCCAGAATGTCGTTCATTTAAGTCTCCAATCGAAAATAACGCCAGGACTTGACGGGCGCCGGGCAAAAAATGTCAACGAAACGCACCATCCCTCAAAGCGCCTGCCGCAGGCAAGCTGAGGCTTTGAGGCATGGCCCCGGCATGGACAACACGCCGGGGCCCGGTCCGAGAAAACCCGGTCAGACCGTCTTGCCGCGGAAGATCACCATGGAGGCGCCCTGCGACTGCTTGAAGTTGTCGTAGCCAATCAAGCGCACATGGTTGTCAGGGTTGGATTTGCGACAGGCTTCGCATTCAGCCAGAATTTTGTCCACGTCGGTTTCGCCAAACATGGGCAGCTTCCACATGTACCAATAAGAGTCCATCAGGTACTGCGGCTCGGTGTGCTCAATGGCCGGGTTGAGTCCCTTTTTCACCAGGTATTCCACCTGCTTGCGAATTTCATCGGTGGTCATGGCAGGCAGGTAAGAGAAGGTCTCGAACTTGCGGCTGGTCGGGTCGCTCACGCGGCTTTTGTAATCCATTACTTCAGACATGTCATTTCCTTTCAAAGGTTAAAAACCGGGGCGGTTTACTTGTGCGCCACATCGAGCTTGTCGACGGTGTCGAATTCGAACTTGATCTCTTTCCAGGTTTCCATGGCGATCTTGAGTTCGGGCGAGTGCTTGGCCGCGTCCATCAAGACGGTTTTGCCTTCCTTCTCGACCGCCACACCTTCGTTGCGCGCCTTGACGCAAGCCTCAACCGCCACGCGGTTGGCTGCAGCGCCGGCCGCGTTGCCCCACGGGTGGCCCAGTGTGCCGCCACCAAACTGCAGCACCGAGTCGTCACCAAAGATATTGACCAGGGCCGGCATGTGCCACACGTGAATCCCGCCCGAGGCCACCGGCATGACGCCAGGCATGGAACCAAAGTCCTGGTCAAAGAAGATGCCGCGCGAACGGTCTTCCTTGATGAACTTGTCACGCATGATGTCAATCCAGCCCAGCGTGGCTTCGCGGTCGCCCTCAAGCTTGCCGACCACCGTGCCGGAGTGCAGGTGGTCGCCACCCGACAAACGCAGGCACTTGGTCAACACCCGGAAGTGAATGCCGTGGTGCGGGTTGCGATCCAGCACGGCGTGCATGGCTCGGTGAATGTGCAGCAGCATGCCGTTGTTGCGACACCAGTTGGCCAGCCCCGTGTTGGCCGTGAAACCACCGGTCAGGTAGTCGTGCATGATGATGGGCGAGCCGATTTCCTTGGCGTATTCGGCGCGCTTGTACATCTCCTCGGGCGTTGGCGCGGTGACGTTCAGGTAGTGACCCTTGCGCTCGCCGGTTTCGCGCTCGGCCTTTTCGATGGCCTCCTGCACAAAGTCAAAACGCTGCTTCCAGCGCATGAAGGGCTGGCTGTTGACGTTCTCATCATCCTTGGTGAAGTCCAGACCACCACGCAGACCTTCGTAGCAGGCGCGACCGTAGTTCTTGGCCGATAGCCCCAGTTTTGGTTTGATGGTGCAACCCAGCAGCGGGCGACCGTACTTGTTCATCATGTCACGCTCGACCTGAATGCCATGCGGCGGGCCGCCACAGGTCTTGACGTAGGCAATCGGGAAGCGGATGTCTTCCAGGCGCAGGGCGCGCAATGCCTTGAAGCCAAACACGTTGCCCACCAGCGAGGTCAGCACGTTGACGATGGAGCCTTCCTCGAACAGGTCAATCGGGTAGGCCACGAACGCGTAATAGCAGGTGTCGTCACCAGGCACGTCCTCGATCCTGTAGGCACGGCCCTTGTAGTAATCCAGATCGGTCAGCAAATCGGTCCACACCGTCGTCCATGTCCCAGTGGAGGATTCGGCGGCCACCGCAGCAGCACACTCCTCACGCGACACACCGGGTTGCGGGGTAATTTTGAAACACGCCAGAATGTCGGTATCCAATGGCGTGTACTCAGGGGTCCAATAGGTCTGCCGGTATTCCTTCACGCCGGCGTTGTAGGCTTTTGCCATGCTGTCTCCTTTTTAAGGTGGTGAAAATCGTCGTATGGGGGTTCAAAGTTGGGTGTTGCGGATCAGCTTTGCTTTGAACTTGGGTGAATTTTTGCCCAGCACAACAATAAATAAAAGTAAAATGTTTTAACCGTAATGGTTTACTTTTATAAATTATTAAGACCCCATGACTCTGCGCCACGCCACCCTGCACCAATTGCGCATTTTTTCGACCGTTGCCCGCCTGAGCAGTTTTGCGCGTGCTGCCGAAGCCTTGCACCTTTCGCCGCCCACGTTGTCGTTGCAGGTCAAGCAACTGTCTGAAACCGTAGGGGTGCCTTTGTTTGAACAACTCGGCAAGAAAATTTTTCTGACACCGGCCGGACGCGTCCTGGCTGACACTTGCCATGACATTGAGCAGCGCATGGAGCGCCTGACACAAGACCTGGCCGCTCTGCATGGCGTTGAAAGGGGGAGCTTGAGCATTGCCATCCTGACCACACTGAAATACACGGTACCCAAGCTGCTGGCCGGGTTTTGCAAAGCCCACCCCGGCATTGAGGTGTCGCTCTTTGTTGGCAATCGCGAAACCCTGTTGCAGCGGCTGGCAACCAATCAGGACGACCTCTACATCATGGGGCAAGCGCCCAAAAATCTGGAGGTGTTGAGCGAGCATTTTTCCGAGAACCGTTTGGTGCTGGTGGCACCGCCTGCGCACCCGCTGGCGGGCAAGCGCAACCTGGCGGCGAAGCGTCTGGCGAATGAGCCTTTCATCTTGCGCGAGCCCGGCTCTGGCACGCGCCTGACCACCGAACGGTTTTTTGAGACCCTGGGCATCACACTAAAAAACCGGCTGGAACTCAGCAGCACCGAGGCCATCAAGCAAGCTGTGGCGGGCGGGCTGGGCCTGGCGGTGGTCTCAAGCACCACGGTGGTGTCAGAGTTGGCGCTTGGAGAACTGGTGCAACTCGATGTTCAGGGCTTCCCCCTGATTCGGCATTGGTACGTGGTTTGCCCCAAGGGCAAAAAACTGTCGGCGGCGGCCACTGCCTTCAAGGCCTGTCTCTTGTGACCAGCCAGGTCAGAGCTGACTTGGCCGTGGATAGCGTTTGAACGCATTGCGAAACACATTCACCACTTCGTGCGCGCCCGTCATGCTGACACCCAGGTCATTCACCAAGCCGTCCTTCAGGCCGTAACACCAGCCGTGCACCGCCACCTTTTGGCCTCTTGCCCAGGCGTCCTGCAGCACGTTGCTCAAGGCCACGTTACCCACCTGCTCGATCACATTCATCTCGCACAAGGTGTCTTCCTGGTCAGCCACGCTCAGGTGGTCCAGGCGCCTGCGGTGGCGCAGCTTGACATCGTGCACGTGGCGCAACCAGTTGTCAGCCAGCCCGACGCGGGTGCCGCGCAGGGCAGCCAGCACACCGCCGCAGCCGTAATGCCCGACCACCATGATGTGCTCGACCTTGAGGTGGTCCACGGCAAACTGAATGACGGAGAGCGCATTCAGGTCCGAATGCACCACCACATTGGCAATGTTGCGATGCACGAACACCTCGCCGGGGTCGAGCCCGGTGATCTCATTGGCTGGCACACGGCTGTCGGCACAGCCGATCCAGAGGTATTTGGGCGTTTGTTGACGCGCCAATTGGTTGAAGAAACCGGGGCGCTGCGCTTCCATGCGGGCGGCCCAGAGGCGGTTGTTGTCAAGCAGGGGTTGTAGGGTTGGCATGCGCCAATGTTAATGCTAAAAAACCGCGTCATTGCGAACGCAGTGAAGCAATCCATGACCCCAGACTGCATGGATTGCCACGTCGCGGCGCGACTCGCAATGACGTGCAATGGCGCTTCAGCAGGTTTCAGAAAACAGTTCGCGGCCAATCAGCATGCGCCGAATCTCCGAGGTGCCAGCGCCAATCTCGTACAACTTGGCATCGCGCCACAGGCGGCCCAGCGGGTACTCGTTGATGTAGCCGTTGCCGCCAAAAATCTGCACGCCCTCGCCGGCCATCCAGGTCGCCTTTTCGGCCGTCCACAAAATCACCGAGGCGCAGTCCTTGCGCACCTGACGCACATGGTCGGTGCCCAGCAGATCCAGGTTTTTGGCCACCGTGTAGGCAAAAGAGCGCGCCGCCTGCAGCACGGTGTACATGTCGGCCACCTTGCCCTGAATCAGCTGAAACTCGCCGATGCTCTGGCCAAACTGCTTGCGGTCGTGGATGTAGGGGATGACGTTGTCCATGACACTTTGCATGATGCCCAGCGGCCCACCGCTGAGCACGGCGCGCTCGTAGTCGAGCCCGCTCATTAAAACCTTGGCACCCATGTTGAGGCCGCCCAGGATGTTGGCCTCGGGCACTTCCACGTTGTTGAACACCAGCTCGCCGGTATGGCTGCCGCGCATGCCCAGTTTGTCCAGCTTTTGTGCAATGCTGAAACCCGGCATGCCCTTTTCGATCAAAAAGGCGGTGACACCGCGCGCGCCGAGTTCGGGTTCGCTCTTGGCATACACCACCAGGGTGTCGGCATCCGGCCCGTTGGTGATCCACATCTTGCTGCCGTTGAGCAGGAAATAGCCGCCTTTGTCTTCAGCTTTCAGCTTCATCGACAGCACGTCACTGCCGGCGCCCGGCTCGCTCATGGCGAGTGCACCCACATGCTCGCCGCTGATCAATTTGGGCAGGTATTTTTGGCGCTGCTCGGGCGTGCCGTTGCGCTTGATCTGGTTCACGCACAGGTTGCTGTGCGCGCCATAACTCAGGCCCACGCTGGCACTGGCGCGGCTGATTTCCTCCATCGCGATCATGTGCGCCAGATAGCCCATGTTGGCGCCGCCGTACTCTTCGCCCACGGTGATGCCGAGCACGCCCAGGCTCCCCATCTTTTCCCACAGGTCCATGGGGAACTGGTCGCTGCGGTCGATTTCAAAGGCACGCGGGGCGATCTCGGCTTGGGCGAAGTCGCGCACGGCGTCGCGCAGCGCATCAATGTCTTCACCGAGTTGGAAGTTGAGTCCGGGCAAGTTGTTCATGGGTTTGTCTCCTGAGTGTTGGTTCTGTTGGCTGAAATTGAAAATTCTGTGGGCGATTCAATACGTTTTGGGCACGGCCATGAGGGTTTGCTGCAACACCGCGCAGGCGGTCTCGCAGCCATCATCGGCCACATGCAGCACCTCGGCGCTGGTCACGATCACGCGTTTGCCGGCCTTGATGACGCGTCCGGTAGCCAGCAACTGTCCGCCCAGGCAGGCTGCCAGGAAGTTGATCTTGTACTCCACCGTGACCACTTCCATGCCCGCCGGGGCCTGGGTCAGGCCGGCATAACCGGCCGCGATGTCCGCCAACGCGCCCATGGCGCCACCATGAAAACCCGCCTGCTGCTGCGTGACCTTGTCCGAATAGGGCAGGCTCAGCACACACAGCCCGGGCTCAACACGCTCAATTTGCGCGCCCCAATGGCGCATCAGGCCCTGGCGCTCAAAACTGAGCTGCACGCGCTGCAGGGGCGTTTCGTGGTGGCTCATGCCTTGACCTTCCTGGATTGGGTTTTGGCCAGCAAGGCCCGGGCCTCGCGCTGGTGCACCTTGAGTTCATCAAGGTTGGCTTGCAGGTCGGTCATTTGCGCTTCCAGCTGCTGCTGATGCTGGGCCAGCACCAGCAAAAATTTTTCCAGCTGCGCTGCGGTATCGCGCGGGCTGTCATACATGTCGATGATTTCTTTCGCCTCCACCAGACTGAAACCCAGGCGCTTGGCACGCAGCGTGAGTTTGAGCCGCGTGCGGTCCCGGCTGCTGTACACCCGGTTGCGCCCGGCCGGCCCGGCGCGTTCGGGGAGCAGCAAACCCATGTCTTCGTAAAAACGCATGGCGCGGGTGGTCAGGTCAAATTCTTTGGCCAGGTCGCTGATGCTGTAGGTGTGTGCCATGAATGACCGCTGTGGTGCGTGGATGTTTGACGTTAACGTAAACGTCAATTATGAAGCAAAACCAGGGCGTTTTGGCAGCTTGCCCGCGCGCCCATCAGACCCGCGTCAGGACCAGCGCGGCGCAGCCTCATTTTTGAGCTGCTGGCGCAGCGCAGCATAGTCGGGCAGCACCGACTGCACCGTGTCCCAGAAGCGCGGGCTGTGGTTCATTTCGCGCAGGTGGCTGAGCTCGTGCGCCACCACGTAGTCGACCACCGACATGCTGAAGTGAACCAGCCGCCAGTTCAATCGAATCGAGCCGTCCGACTTGGCACTGCCCCAGCGGGTGCCGGCATTGCTGAGTGCCAGCTTTTTCCACTGCACCCCCAGCAGCGGGGCAAAGTGGTCCAGCCGCTGCTGAAACAACTGCCGGGCCTGGCGCATCAGCCAGGCTTGCACCCCATCGCGAATTTGATCCGGGCTGGCGTGTTGCGGCAGACTCAGGCACAGGACCATGGGCGTTTGCTGCTCGGGTAAAGCGCCGTTGGCAGCGCCAGAAAGGCTTGAATCGCCCCCGGTCAATTCGGCGCCAGCAGCAGCAAAACCATGGGCTGGGTCCAGCTTGAGCACCAGGGTTTGCCCTAAAAAAGGCAAACTGGCGCCATCGCGCCATTCAATCGTGTGCGCGGCCAGCCGTCCATGGCGCTCACGGCTCTCGTGCAATTTGCGCAAGATCCAGGCCGATTTTTCTTGCAAAGCGGTGTCCACCTGGTGCAGTGGCACCCATTTGGGCGCGCGCACCGCCAGCCCGTGCGGCCCGACGCTGAAGCCAATGCTGCGCCGCTGGCCGCGCTTGAATTCATAAGCCACCAAGGCATGGCCCAGGCGCACCTCCCGGCTGGCGTGGGGGTGACGGAAATGCACCGCCTGCACCACCGAAACGGCGGGCGGAACGGCCAAGGGGGTGGGTTGGGCTCGGCGCCGGACGTTGGGCGCTTGCGCTGCAGGCGCAGGCTCGGGCTCGGGCTCAAACAAATCCAGCGTAAAGCGCAGCAACGGGTGCGTGGACAACGAAGCGCCTAGACCGAGGAATAGGCCTCGGGGTCGATGCGACGCATCTCGGCCTCGATCCAGGCCTCTGCCTCGCGCATCAGCCCCTTGGGGTCACGCCCTGCGCTGGGCAAGCCCGGGCCAATCGACACCGTGACCACCCCCGGGTGCTTGATGAAGCCTTTGCGCGGCCAGCAACGCGCCGTGGCCACCGCAATCGGGATCACCGGCGCACCGGCCTGCACGGCGAGCCGGGTGCCGGCAGTCTGGTAGGTGCCTTTTTGGCCGCGCGGCATGCGCGTGCCTTCAGGGAACATGATGACCCAGGTGCCCTGCGCGAGCAGGCGGCAGCCTTGCTCGATCACGTGTTTCATGGCCTCGCTGCGCGACTCGCGGTCGATGTGGATCATGTCCAGGCGCGCCATCGACCAGCCAAAAAATGGCACTTTAAGCAGCTCGCGCTTGAACACAAAAGCCAGCGGATGCGGCATCAGCGTGGGCAGCAGCAGGGTTTCCAGCGCGGACTGGTGCTTGCACAGCAGCACCGCCGCACTGTTTGTTCCAAGTGGCAAATGCTCATACCCCAGTACCTTGAACCGCACCCCCAAAATCACCCGCGTGCCCCACATCACCACACTGAACCAGTTCACCGCGGTCCACCAGGCCGCGCGGCGCGAGACCAGCGACACCAGCAGCACGGCAGAAGTCCACGGAATCACCGTGATCACCATCCAGGCCATGTGCAGGACAGAGCGAATCAGTGCCAGCATGGTCTCAGGCCTGCGCTTCTTCGCGGTCAAGCAAAAAATCGACGAAGGCAGACAGGTTTTCGTGCACCAGGGTGTGCGGCGGAAATGACTCGGGCAAGGCCCTGGCCTTGTAAACCGCGCCCTTGCCCGTCAACACCAGATGCGGCTCACAGCCCAGCGCGACAGCGGCGATCACGTCGCGGGCCGAATCGCCGACAGCGGGCACATGCTTGAGATCGAGTCCGTAACGGTCTGCAATTTGCTCAAACAGACCGGTGGCGGGTTTGCGACACTTGCACGCATCATCTGGCGCGTGGGGGCAGTAAAACACGGCATCCATGCGCCCACCCACGGCCGCCAGCATCTGATGCATCTTGGCGTGAATGGCATTGAGATCAGACACCTCAAACAGTCCACGCCCCAGCCCCGACTGGTTGCTCACCACCACCGTGTGCCAGCCGGCATGGTTGAGCCGGGCAATGGCCTCCAGCGCGCCGGGCAGGGGGTTCCATTCGTCGGCCGACTTGATGAAGTCGTCGCTGTCTTGGTTGATGGTGCCGTCGCGGTCCAGGATCACCAGTTTGATCGGGGTCATTTTCTGCCTTCGTCAGCGTTACAAGCGGTCACGCGGCCAGGCGCGACAAGTCGGCCACCTGGTTCATCGCCTGGTGCAGGGTTTTGAGCAGGCCCAATCGGTTCAGTCGCAAATCAAGCGCCTCGGCATTGACCATCACGCCGTCAAAGAAGGCGTCTACCGGCGCGCGCAGGGCTGCCAGGGTTTGCAGCGCAGCGGTGTAATCACCGGCTGCAAACAACGCCCGGGCGCGCGGCGTGGTGTCCTGCATGGCGGCATACAAGGCCATTTCTGCAGGTTCTTGCAGCAGCAGTTCGCTCACATGGGCGTCGACTGCGCCCGCCGCGTCAGCTTTTTTCAGGATGTTGCTGATGCGCTTGTTGGCCGCAGCCAGCGCCGGCGCCTCGGCCAGCGCGGTAAAGGCGCGCACCGCCGCCAAGCGACGCGGCACGTCACCCAAGCGCTGGGGACGCAGCGCCAGCACGGCGTCAATTTCAAGCGCGCTGTAGCCCTGCTCGCGCAGGGAACCCGCCAGGCGGTCATAAATGAAGTCCATCAGCGCCAAACGGGCATCCGCGATCTTGCTGCCAAACGCCGGCACAGCGGCACTGACCAGCGCGCTCAAATCCAGCGCCAGGTCTTTTTCAACCAGCATGCGGATCACACCCAGCGCATGGCGGCGCAGCGCAAACGGGTCTTTGTCACCTGTGGGCAGGTTGCCAATGCCAAACATGCCCACCAGGGTTTCCAGCTTGTCGGCCAGCGCCACCACCACACCCACCGGGTTACGCGGCAGGGCATCGCCGGCGAAACGGGGTTTGTAATGGTCTTCGATGGCCTCGGCCACGTCAGCAGTCAGACCATCGTGGCGCGCATAGTAGCCCCCCATGATGCCTTGCAGTTCCGGGAACTCGCCCACCATGTCGGTCAGCAGGTCGGTCTTGGCCAGGCGCGCGGCCTGGGCGGCTTGGGCGGCCAGTGCCTCGCCACCCAGTGGCAGTGCAAGTGCCCGGGCAATGGCGCACACGCGCGCCATGCGCTCGCCCTGCGTGCCCAGTTTGTTGTGGTAGACCACCTTGTCGAGACCGGCCACGCGGGCTTCCAGCGTTTTCTTGCGGTCCTGGTCAAAAAAGAACTTGGCATCACTCAGGCGCGGGCGCACCACGCGCTCGTTGCCGCCAATCACGGCACTGGCGTCAGCCGGGCTGATGTTGCTGACCACCAGGAATTGGTTGGTCAGCTTGCCCTGGGTGTCGACCAGCGGAAAATACTTCTGGTTGGCCTTCATGGTGAGGATCAGGCACTCCTGCGGCACCGCCAGAAACTGCTCCTCGAACTGGCAGGTCAGCACATTGGGGCGCTCCACCAGCGCGGTGACTTCATCCAGCAGGGCGTCGTCCATCAGCACCTCAAAGCCCGGACCCAGGCGCTCGGCGGCTTGGGCGAGTTGCTGCACGATGGCAAAACGCCGATCACCAAAGCTTGCAATCACGGCACCGTCGCGCAGCAGCGTGGCCGCGTAATCGTCGGCATGGTCCACCTGCACCGGCGACTTGTGCGCCTCAAAGCGGTGGCCCTGTGTGAGCTTGCCCGAGCTCAAGCCCAGCACCTTCACCGGCACCACGGTGCTGCCATGCAAGGCGAGCAGGCCATGCGCTGGCCGCACAAAATTCACGCTGGTCCAGCCCGGCAATTCGCAATCGGTCTCCAGCTGGTAGCTCATCATTTTGGGAATGGGCAGTTGCGCCAGCGCCGCCAGCAAGGCTTGCTGCAGGCCCACATCCAAGGTGGCACCGGTGACCTGGCTGTCGTAAAACAGCGCTTCGGCCTTGCCGTCCGGCGCCTTGCGCAGCGCCGCCACGGCAAACACCGGGTCGGACACATCGGCACCCAGCGCCTGCAGTTTTTTCAGCAAGGCCGGGGTCGCCAGGCCGTTGCCATCAAGGCCGACGCTCACCGGCATCAGCTTTTGCTGCACCGCAGTATCGGCCGCCTTGGCCGCCACATGCGTGATGTGCGCGGCCAGCCGGCGCGGTGACGCAAACGGCTTGGCCACCGAGTCGCTGGAGGCCAGGCCCAACTGGCGCAATTGCGCGCACAACTGGGCCGCAAACACCTCACCGAGTTTTTTCAGCGCCTTGGGTGGCAGTTCTTCAACAAAGAGTTCAACGAGAAGATTTTGGTGGGTCATGATTAAGCTGCTTTCTTGGCCATCTGTTCAACCCAGGCACGCGGTGCCATCGGGAAACCCAGGCGCTCACGGCTGTCAAAGTAGCTTTGCGCCACGCCGCGCGCCAGCGTGCGGATGCGGCCAATGTAGGCGGCGCGCTCGGTCACGGAAATGGCGCCACGGGCATCCAGCAGGTTGAAGCTGTGCGCGCACTTGAGCACCTGCTCGTAGGCGGGCAGCGCCAGTTGCGCTTCCATCAGGTGCTTGGCCTGACGCTCGTGCGCGGTGAAGGCGGTGAACAGAAAGTCGGCATCGCTGTGCTCGAAGTTGTAGGTCGACTGCTCGACCTCGTTTTGCTTGTAGACGTCGCCGTAGCTCAGCTGGGTGCCGTCGGCCGCGGTGGTCCAGATCAGGTTGTAGACGTTGTCCACCCCTTGCAGGTACATGGCCAGGCGCTCCAGGCCGTAAGTGATCTCGCCGGTGATCGGGCGGCAGTCAATGCCCCCGACCTGCTGGAAGTAGGTGAACTGCGTCACTTCCATGCCGTTGAGCCAGACTTCCCAGCCCAGCCCCCAGGCGCCCAGCGTGGGATTTTCCCAATCGTCCTCAACAAAACGGATGTCGTTCTTTTTCAGATCGAAGCCCAGCGCTTCCAGGCTGCCCAGGTAAAGCTCCAGAATGTTGCTGGGCGCGGGCTTGAGCACCACCTGGTACTGGTAGTAATGCTGCAAACGGTTCGGGTTTTCGCCATAGCGGCCATCCTTGGGCCGGCGGCTCGGCTGCACATAGGCGGCTTTCCAGGGTTCCGGCCCGAGTGCGCGCAAAAAAGTGGCGGTGTGCGAGGTGCCGGCACCCACCTCCATGTCATAGGGCTGCAACAAAGCGCAGCCTTGGGCGTCCCAATACGACTGCAGTTTCAAAATGATTTGCTGGAAGGTCAACATAAGCGGTAAGGGCAGCGCATAACGCGGCCCAGGAGTAAATGAGTTTGGCGCAGGCACCTGCGTCTGAAGCAACGATTTTACGGGCTTGTGGGCCCGTCAAAAGGCAGCCGGATTGCGCTTCGATTCATTCGGGCGCTTCCACCAGGCCAGTAGCAGCAGGCCCAGGGCCATGAACAACAAAGGCCACAAGCCCCAGCGCGCCAGCCACCCGGCATAGGGTGTGATGCCGGTGCGCCCTTCCACCTTGCCGTGCAGCGCCATGGCGGTGTGCGACGTGGCCGCATGGGTCACCCGGGCGCGGTGGTCGACGATGGCCGTCTGCCCGGTGTTGGTCGCCAGCAAAAATGGCCGGTCAAACTCCAGCGCGCGCAAGCGGGCAATTTGCAGATGCTGGTTCATCGCCAGGCTTTCGCCAAACCAACCCAGGTTGCTGACATTGACCAAAATCGTGGGGGCCGTGGCGTCGTCAAGAAACTGCCTGGCCAGCTCCTCGCTGAACAGGTTTTCGTAACAAATGGTGGCAGCCAGGCGCTGCCCCTGCCAGTCAAACGTGGGCTGCGGCAGCGCACCCCGGTTGAAGTCACCCAGCGGGATGGCCATGAGGTTGGTGAACCAGCGGAAAAACGGCGGAATGAACTCGCCAAAGGGCACCAGATGGTGCTTGTCATAACGCCACGGCTCAGCCTGCCCCGGCTTGAACCCGACCACCGAATTGGTGTAGCCCGCGCTGAAACTACCCAGCGGAACACCCACCAGCGCCGCTTGCTCACCCACGGCAAAACGCTGCTGCAAAGCCTGCCAGTAGCCGTCGGGCAGTTGCTCGGGCAGCAGCGGCAGCGCGGTCTCGGGCGTGATGATGAGCGGGCTTTTGTTCTGTTGGAGCTGCTCGCCGTACCAGGTCAGGGCCTTGAGCACGCCGGTTTGGGAATCAAATTTTTCGTTCTGGGCAATATTGCCCTGCAGCAGGGTCACGTCCAGCGTGCCGGCCGAGCCCCCTTGGGGCGAGGGCAGCAACGAAGGCAACAGCAAACCAAGCAGCACAGCCACGCCACACATCAGGGCATCGCGCCAGCGACCCAGCAACGCAGCGCGCCAGCCCAGCGCCAGCCAACCCGACAGCAAGGCAGCACCAAAGCTGACGCCGTACAGCCCCACCCAGGGCAGCAAACCACCCAGCGGGCTTGTCAAGTGTGCGTAGCCAATGGCGCCCCAGCCAAAGCCGGTCCACAGCACGCCCCGGGCCAGCTCGGCCAGCAGCCACAAGGCAGCAAACGCCAGTGCGGCCAAAAGGGGGGGCGTGCGCGCCAAATACTTGAACAGACCCGCCGCCGCCGCGTAATACAGCGCCAGCAAACCGGCCAGCGCGAGCACCGCCAACACAGCCAAAGGGGCTGCCAGCCCGCCAAAGGTGTGCATGGACGTGAAAAGCCAGCCAAAGGTGCAGGCCAGCCAGGCCGTGACAAACACCCAGCCGCGAAGCGCCACCCGCCGCCAGCTGGCACCGGTGGGCAGAAAAAAAACCAGTGCAGACAGCGCCAGTACTTGCCCCCACCACAGCGGCTGCCCTTGTACCAGGCCCAGCCAGGCCAGACTCGGCGGCATCGCCACGGGCCAGGCCAGGCTGGCCGCCTGCAAGCCACCGGCAAGCAGCAGCATCAGCCAGGGCATCAAGGCAGTTTTTCGGGATTGACGCACAAACAGGCCAAAGCCCGGCTTGTCAGGCAGATTCATCCTGCACCGGCGACACCTTGAACCACTTCACCGCGCCCCCTTTGGTGTGCATCACCGCAAAGTCCAGGCCCGCACGCACATGGTGCTCGCCGCGCCGGGGCACATGGCCCATCTCGTGGGCAATCAGGCCGCCGATGGTGTCAAAGTTCTCAAGGGGGTCGGTGCTGCCAATCTGGACACCAAAGGCCGCCTCGACCCGCTCGATGGTGGTGTCGCCACTGACCCTGTAACTGCGGTCGGCCAGGCCAAAGATGTCGCCATCGTCGTCGGCAATGTCAAATTCGTCCTCGATCTCGCCCACAATTTCTTCCAGCACATCCTCGATGGTGACCAGCCCGGCAACCCGGCCAAACTCGTCGATGACAACGGCCAGGTGGTTGTGGTTGCTTTGAAAGTCACGCAGCAAATCGTTCAACCCCTTGCTTTCGGGCACAAACACCGCCGGGCGCAGCAAGGCGCGAATGTTGAGCTCGGGTGCGCGCTGCAACTTGAGCAGATCCTTGGCCATCAGGATGCCGATGATGTTTTCTCGTTCGCCCTCGAACACCGGAAAGCGCGAGTGCGCCGTGTCGATCACGCCGTGCATCATGGTGTCATAGTCGTCATCAATGTTGACCAGTTCCATGCGGGTGGTGGGCACCATGACGTCACCCGCGCTCATGTCGGCCATGCGGATCACGCCCTCGAGCATCTTGCGTGATTCGGCGCCAATGAGCTGGTTGTGCTCGGCTTCGGCCAGAGTCTCTATCAGCTCGTCGGTCGAGTCAGGGCCGGGGTGAATGAACTCGGCGATTTTTTGTAAAAAGGGGCGTTTGTCTTCCCGGTCGGGACGCTTAGGGTAGGGGTCGGACACGGCCAGTCAAGCAGAACATGCGTTTGTTAAACAGGCCATAAGGATAGCGGATAACGGATTTGCCATGCTGAAATTCAGCGCAAATCCGACATCACCGGCTTTTTTCGGTCTGATTGCCGCCAAGCCAGGCGCTTTGCAGACTGGACCAGGTGTTGCGAATTTGCTTGGCTTGCACCTTGAACCGGTAATCGGCCCGCGCCAAGTGCTCTTTGACCAGTTCGGTCAAATGGCTGTTGAAAGTGGCAGGTGGCAGGGTGAGGTAACCCTCGGTCTCTGCACCGTCACGCACAAACGTGGCGCCGCCATGGTGGGCAATCTTGAGCATGGCGATGTTCTCGCTCAACACGTGAACATACAGCTTGCTCACACCCACATTGCGGGCGTGCATCACGGCACGCTCAAACAACCGCGAGCCAAAATGTCGACCCCGCGCCTGCGGCAGCACAGACACGCCAAACTCTGCGCTCGGATTGGCGCCGGTATCTGGCGCATAAGCCAGGTGCGCCACCGCAATCAGTACCAGATTGCGGTTGTAAATGCCAAAAATCTCATCGCGCTCAAAGTCCAGGCCATTGACATAACGGTCGATCTGTTCATCGTGGGCAGTAAAACCAAACCGGTAGTAGCGGTCATGGGCATCGAGCGCCTTCAGATGCTTTGCAATGCGCGCACGGTGGTTTTCTCCCAGCGAGCGAATCGGCACCATCACATCCGGTTTTCCGGATAAGCTGGCGTGAGCCGGCGTCTGCGGCGTGGCGGCAGGCGCCAGCGCAGCAGAATCGGCAAAAACCAGAGGATCGAGCAGAGATTCAGTCATAGGCCTTAAATGTAAGGGTATTCCCTAGTCATTTATCCCTAGAGCGCATAACTCCTTTGGAAGCAGTTGGTTTTTCACCAAGTTGTCTGGCTAAACTTGGTGCACCATGCAAGCTTCAAACCAGATACGGGAATCCATTGCCCGAGTGGTCGCACTGCGCCAAAGGGTTGCCGACCAACCTGACCTGGCGCTGGCGCTGCACACCGTCAAGCACCTGCAGGCGCAGCGCTTTGCCGGCACCTACCCCGACTTGCTGCACTCTGCCAGTTACGCTGGCTGTGCCAATTTTTTCCTGGAAGAACTCTACGGCGCCAAGAACTTTGCCGAGCGCGATGCGCAATTTGCCCGCATAGCAGGTGCGCTGCAACGCACCTTTCCAGCGCAAGTGGTCGCCACCGCCACAGCATTGGCCGAATTGCATCAGCTGACCGAAGAACTTGACCTGGCCATGGCCATGCACTGGCAGCCGCAACCGGGCGCCCCGGCGGCGCAAGCCTATGTGTTGGCCTGGCGCCATGTGGGCCGCCGTGACGACCGCCTTTGGCAACTCAACACGGTACTGCGCATTGGCGAGGACCTCGGCCAACTCACGCGCAAGCCCGGCCTGCATCTCATGCTGAAAATGATGCGAAAACCTGCACAGCTCGCCGGACTTGGTTCATTGCAAAGTTTTCTCGAATCCGGTTTTAACCACTTTGCCGGCCTGGCGCGCAAGCAAGGCACGGTAAGCAGTTTTCTTGACAAGGTCAAGGCACGGGAGTCGACCTGGATTGCCTGCCTGTTTAATGCCTCCGCGCCCGCGTGCGTGACCGAACTCAGCCAAACCCTGGCCCAGGCTGACAGCACCTGAAGCCGAGCCTGGCAGCGCACCTTACCCGCCCTTTCGCCCTCTTTTTGTCAAAGGTTCTTTGTGCAACTCCCCCAAGGCATCACCCTGTTCGAGCGCGGCTGGCTGTCCTCCAACAACATCCTGATCCGTGGCCAAGGCCACGGCGCGCTGGTTGACAGCGGCTATGCCAGCCACGCCGCCCAGACCCTGGCGCTGGTGACGTCTGCCCTGCAAGGCCAGCCGCTGGACCTGCTGGTCAACACCCACTTGCACAGCGATCACTGCGGTGGCAACGCCGTGCTCCAAGCCCATTACCCGCAGCTGCAAACGCTGATCCCGCCCGGCCACGCCCGCTTTGTGGCGCCCTGGGATCCTGTGGCGCTGTCCTACCAACCCACCGGTCAGGTTTGCCCGCCATTTGGTTTTAGTGCCACGCTGCAACCCGACACCGAGCTGGTGCTGGGAGACCGGCACTGGCAAATTCACGCCGCACCCGGGCACGACCCCCACTCGGTGATCCTGTTTCAGCCCGAACACCGGCTGCTGATCTCAGCCGATGCCCTTTGGGAAAACGGTTTTGGCGTGGTGTTCCCGGAACTGGACGGCGCGGATGCCTTCAACGAGGTGGCGCAAACCCTGGATGTGATCGAGGCGCTGGCCCCGGCCATCGTCATTCCCGGCCATGGCGCACCTTTTTCCGGCGTGGCCGAGGCGCTGGCACGGGCGCGCAGGCGTCTTGACGGCTTTGCGCAGGCGCCGCAAAAGCACATCCGTTATGCGGCCAAGGTGCTGTTGAAGTTCAAATTGCTCGATGCCCGAAGCCTGCCGCTTGAACACTTGCTGCAATGGTCGCAGACGACGCCGCTGCTGCATCGGATTTACCAGTCCAGCGGCCCCGCTGAACAGACATTTCAGGATTGGGTGCTTGGTTTGCTGGAAGAACTGGTGCGCAGTGGCGCCGCCAGCCGCGACCAGCAGACCGTCAGCAACACTTGAACATTGGGGTCAGACGAGGTTGTTGCGCACGCCGCTGGCCACATGACCCGAGGGCACGTGCCGGGCGGCAGACTCGATGTGGCCGGTCTGGTCGTCAAAGAAAAAATCGGGCTCGAATTCGCGCAGGAACTCGCCCTTGTCCAAGCCACCCAGAAACATGGCCTCGTCGACCTCGATGTTCCAGTTCATCAGGGTGCGAATGGCGCGTTCATGCGCGGGTGCGCTGCGCGCGGTGACCAGCGCGGTGCGGATGCGCATGGCGGGCGTACCGGCCTGCTGCAGCCGCTGCAGGGCAAACAGCAGCGGCTTGAACGGACCGTCGGGCAGGGGCAGCGCGGCTTTCTCGATTTCATGCTGGTGAAAGGCGTGCAAGCCCTGGGTTTGGTAGACCTGTTCGGCCTCGTCGCTGAACAGCACCGCGTCGCCGTCAAAGGCAATGCGCACTTCAGCCGGGTGCGCGTCGCTGGCATGAACCGAGCGCGGGTACACCTGAGCTGCTGGCACACCCGCGCCGAGCGCAGCGCGCACATCGCTCAGATGCGTGCTCAAAAACAGGTTGGCGTGCAGGGGTTTGAGGTAGCGCCAGGGCGGCTGCCCCCTTGTGAAGCTGCCGCGCTCAATGGCCAGACCGTAATGCTGCGCCGAGCGAAACACCCGCATACCCGAGACCGGGTCATTGCGTGACAACACCACGACCTCAACCGGCTTGGTATTTTGCGGGGCCGACCCAGCCTGATTGAACGCCAGCAGTTTCTGCACCAGCGAAAACGCCACGCCGGGCTTGGCGGGAATGTCCAGGCGCTGCGACTGCAACGCCATGTAGGCGCGGTCGTCGCCCTGCTCAAACACCTCGTTTTCCTCCTCGAAATCAAACAGGGCACGGCTGGAAATCGCCACCACCAGCTTGCCGTCAAGTGTCATGGTCATGGGGCACTCCAGACCGTCATCGCGAGGAGCGCAGCGACGTGGCGATCCAGGCCTTCGGAATTCATGGATTGCTTCACTTCGTTCGCCATGACGACATCGGGCAGCGGATCATTGCTGCAGGAACATCCGGAACACCGGATTGGCCGTTTCTTCCACATACGGATAACCCAGCCTGGCCAGGAACTCGTCAAAGGCCTGCGAATCGCCCGTTGGCACCTGGATGCCGACCAGAATGCGGCCATAGTCAGCGCCCTGGTTGCGGTAGTGGAACAGGCTGATGTTCCAGTTGGGACGCAACAGGTTCAAAAACTTGAGCAACGCACCCGGGCGCTCGGGAAAGACAAAGCGCAGCAAGCGCTCGTCATCAGCCAGCGCCGAGTGCCCCCCCACCATGTGGCGGATATGCTCCTTGGCCAGTTCGTCGTGGGTCAAATCCAGCGCCTCGAAACGGTGCCGGCTCAGGTGCGCGGCAATCTTGCCGGACTCGCCCCTGACGGCGGTGGTCAGGCCGACAAAGACATGGGCTTTTTTGGAGTCGCTGATGCGGTAGTTGAATTCGGTCACATTGCGCAGGGTCTTGGGCCCGCCAAAACTGGGCAGGTCACCAATCAGTTCGCAAAAACGCCGGAAGCTGCCGCGCTCTTCGGGAATGGTCACGGCAAAGAGCGCCTCGCGCTCCTCGCCCACCTCGGCGCGCTCGGCGACAAAGCGCAGGCGGTCAAAGTTCATGTTGGCACCACACAAAATGGCGGCGTAAGTTTCGCCCTTCTTTTTGTGGGTGGTCACATACTGCTTGATGGCCGCCACCGCCAGGGCGCCCGCGGGCTCCACAATGCTGCGGGTGTCGACAAACACGTCCTTGATGGCCGCGCACACCGCGTCGGTGTCGACCAACATGTAGTCGTCGACCAGTTCACTGGCGACACGGAAGGTCTCTTCACCCACCAGCTTCACCGCCGTGCCGTCCGAGAACAGGCCCACATCGGTCAGCGTGACGCGATGTTTGGCGGCCACCGACTGCGTCATGGCATCGGAGTCGTTCATCTGCACGCCGATCACCTTGATCTCGGGACGCAGCGCCTTGATGTAATTGGCCACGCCACTGATGAGGCCGCCGCCGCCGATCGCCACAAACACGGCGTCCAACCGGCCCTGGTGCTGGCGCAGCAGTTCCATGGCGATGGTGCCCTGGCCGGCGATCACATCGGGGTCGTCAAAGGGGTGCACAAAGGTCAGGCCCTCCTTTTTTTCCAGCGCCACCGCATGACCATGGGCGTCTGAATAGCTGTCGCCAAACAGCACCACCTCGCCGCCAAAGCCGCGCACCGCGTCCACCTTCACCTGCGGTGTGGTGGTCGGCATGACAATGACCGCGCGGCAGCCAAGCCGCTGGGCGCTCAAGGCAACGCCCTGGGCGTGGTTGCCGGCCGAGGCGCAAATCACGCCCTTTTTCAGCTGGGTCGGGCTCAGGTGCGCCATCTTGTTGTAGGCGCCGCGCAGCTTGAAGCTGTGCACCGGTTGCTGGTCTTCACGCTTGAGCAGCACGGTGTTGTTGAGGCGCGCACTGAGGTTCTGCGCAATTTCCAGACTGGTTTCCACCGCCACGTCGTAGACGCGGGCAGTCAGGATCTTTTTGAGGTAGTCGGCAGGGGTCAAAGCGGGTGTTTTCATAGGGCCCTGATGATAAGCGCCCCGCGCAATGAGACAAAAAGCGACAATCGCGGCTCTTGAATCTTGAAGGAAACATCCACATGGAATGCACAGTCAATTGGACCGGCGCGCTGGGAACACGCTCGGGTATGGGTTTTGTGGCCGAAACCGGCAGTGGTCACACACTGGTGATGGACGGTGCGCCCGATGCCGTTAAGCCCGAAAACGGCGGCCAGAACCTGGCACCGCGCCCGATGGAAACGCTGCTGGCCGGTGCCGGTGGCTGCACGGCCTATGACGTGGTGCTGATCCTGAAACGCGGCCGCCACGACGTGCGCGGCTGCAGCGTCAAGCTTGACGCCGAGCGCGCCGACGTCGACCCCAAGGTGTTCACCAAAATCAACATGCACTTCACCGTGACCGGCAAGGGCGTGCCTGCAACCGCAGTCGAGCGCGCCATTGCCATGAGCCACGAGAAATACTGCTCAGCCAGCGTCATGTTGGGTAAAACCGCCGACATCACGACTAGCTTCGAGGTGCTGGAGGCCTAGAAAACAGGCCCATACAGCCATCGGCCCGAGGCGGGCCTCCCACAAAGGCATCGTGAACCTTGTGGGAGCGGCGCCCTCGCCGCGATGGCCCCAGGACAACCATCGGCCCGAGGCGGGCCTCCCACAAAGGCATCGTGAACCTTGTGGGAGCGGCGCCCTCGCCGCGATGGCCCCAGGACAGCCATCGGCCCGAGGCGGGCCTCCCACAAAGGCATCGTGAACCTTGATAGGGGTAGAGAAGGCCGAAGCCTCCCCTCCCTCCGAACCGTGCGTGC
>CAZIGL010000004.1:158339-178103 GCA_964538895.1 uncultured Rhodoferax sp. | reverse complement strand
ACAGCGGTTGTTGTCAATGGGCAAGTCGCCCCGCTCGGTATAGCGGGTGAGTTGCGGCCACAAGTTGCCCATGTAAGCCAGGGCTGTGCCCAGCGCACTCTTGGGCGTCACCAGCGGCGTAGTCTTCAGCATCCAGGCGTGCAACTCGGCCAACACCGCCACACTGGTACTTTGGCGCGCCAGGTGACGCACCTCTGGTGTGGCACCCTTGTGCTCACGCTCGACACGGTACAACTTGCCAATCAAATTGACGGCCTCATCGGCACGTCCGCGCTTGCCCTTGGGCTGCACCCGAGTCGCCTCGACAAAGCGGCGCCGCACATGCGCCCAGCACGCCAAACGCTCAACACCTTGTGTTCGTGCAATCTCGTTATAGCCGTCATAGCCATCGGTCATCAAATAGCCCTTGAAACCCTCCAGCAAAGCTGTGGGCACACTGGCACTGCGACTGCGGTCGTAGTCATACAAAACCACAGGCTTGTCAGGCGGGCCACCGGTTTGCACCCACATATAACTGTTTGAAGTCGCCGCCTTGTCTTTTTCCTTGAGCACCTGCACCACCGTCTCATCCATATGGATCAGGGCGCCATCAAGCAACACATCACGCATCAGGTTGTGCAGTGGCTGCAACACGCCCGCACTGCCAATTACCCAGCGTGCCAGCGTCTGACGCGGCACCACTGCATGATGGCGAGCCAGCACGCTCTCAAACCGAGCCAAGGGCAGTCCATCAACAAACTTAACCGCCAGCAGCATCGCCAGGAAGTTGACGCTGGCATTGCTCTTGGGCAGGGGCTGCGGGGGTAAAGCCGCCGTCACGGGGGCGTGCTGGCTGGTCGGGCAGCCATAACGCTTGCGGATGTGGCGCAGCACGCGCACTTGCATCGGTACGATGTCGAGTTGCTCGCTGATGTCTTGGCCGATTTCCACCATCGGTGTGCCGCAGGCACAGGTGCGCTGGGCCTCGGGGACGTCATGCACCACATCCACCCGGAGCAAACCAGTAGCCAAGGCAGCGCGCTTGCCACGCCCCGCCTTGACACCGGGTGCATCAGATGGGGCCTCTGCGACTGGTTCCTGTGGCGCTATCGGGGCGGTGTCTTGTGCCGCGGTGCTGGTTTGCGCCAAGCTTTCGGCTTCGTCAAACAAGCGGCTCTGCGCTGAGAGTTGCTCGGAGCTGGCCCCGAACATGCGCTGACGCGCCAGAATGGCTTGTTCGAGCATGCGAATGACGTAGTCGTGGGCTTCCTGGCGGATGGCACGGGCCTGGCTTTGGATGGCCTGCACGAAGGCAGCGTGTGCATTTTGCTGGGCCACCAGGAGTGTCTTGAGCGCCTCAATGTCGTGCGGCAAAACACTTGGCAACGTGAACGTCTCGGCGGGTGTTTCAAACGTTTTTCCCAGAGGAGAAAACGGGGTTTGAAGGGCTGCAAAAGACATGCTGAATTTTAACAGTTTTCCCTATGAAACAGCCTCAAAAATCAGTGTTTTATGAGGCATGTTTTTCGACAAATCAAAGCCTTCGAGCAACCAACCAAACTCCTGCAATGTGCAGGTTTTGGTGAGCGCATTTCCTTCACCTGGCCAGACAAATTTGTCGCGCTCCAGGCGCTTTTGCCACAAGCAAAATCCGTTGCGGTGCCAGTACAACGCCTTGATCTTGTTGCGGTGTCGATTGGTAAAAACGTACAGGGCGCTGGCAAAGGGGCTTAACCCCAGTTCCTGCTCAACGAGCACGCTCAGGCCATCGATGGCTTTTCTGAAGTCGATGGGCTTGCTGTACAGATACACCTGCTCGATGGGGTAGCCCGGATGCATCAGTGAATTCCATGGGCGCAGCGCGCCAAGGCCACCAGCCACTGGGGTTCCGGTAGTGCCGTCATTTCAAGGCGCACACCAACGCCAATCACCAGTGTGCAGTTTGTCGCCACTGGATGCGCGGTGTGCCGGGGTGTTGCGGCTGTGACATGCAGGCTAACAAATTTGCCGGGCTGCGTGGGGGCTGCCGTTGGCACGCTGGTAACTTGGGTCGCAGCAGTCGGTTTGAGCCTGCGCTGCCAGTAGTACAGGGTAGATAAGACCAGGCCATGGTGCGTTGCGTAGGCTTTTGCTGTCATCGCCTGGGCTTTGACTGCCGCGACATGGCGGCCCCAGTATTGCTCGGTTGCTGTCATCGTCACGCTCGTTTTTTTCCATCTGTTGTTAGATGGCTCAAGCATGCCGTTTTCAAATCATGTTTTCAAGTCTGGGGTTCGTGGAGCGCTTACGATAGATACCTAAAGAAACTGGTATTTTGCAAAGCATGAGTGGTCATGGGTTGATCCTGGTGAACTGGTTGCCACACAGTGTCGACCAGGTAATGCCCACTTTGCTGTTGATTGGGTCAAGTTATTTGATAGAACCGAACCTCCTTCCCTCACGCTTCCTGACCAAATTAGTCATGAATACCATCACGATAGCTGATCGTGCTCACTTGCCCAACAAGCCCGCAAAGCCGAGCAAGCCAATCGACGTGATGAGTATCGTGACCAGAACTTCAATCAGGGAAAAGCCGCGCGAGGCGCGAGGTGGCCTGATTTTCATGTGCATGTCCCATCGGTCATTTGGTTGCGGCCCGTCTTGCTGATGGAGATAACTTTGCTCTTCGGCGGCAGACAGGCAGAAAAGTCGCCGCTACGGGCCGCACCGGAACTGCCGCTACCCCTTACGGTGCCCGTTGGAAGATATGTAATGTAGGCGCTGAAACTGGCGCCGCCGCTGATTGGGACGTTCGTGTTGGTTGCAGAGCTGGCGCGCAAAACGATGTCGGCGGAGGGGCCGCCTGAGGCGCTGGCGGCGTCAACAGATGCCGTTGCGCCATCGTTGTCGCCGTTGAAGTTGACAAACATCACCCAGCCACCCTCCCACGTTGCCAAAGAGCTGCAGCTAGGGTTATCGGCAGTGGCATTGGTTGACTTGCACACCGTGACGGGCCAGCCGCGCTTGACAGCCTCACTACGGGCCCTGGTGAGCGCCACCATAAAGTCGTTGCTTGCAGTGCGCAGCTCCGCGTTGCGGACAAAAGATCGGAATGATGGGGCTGCAACGGCAAGCAAAATCGCCGCAATGGAAATTGTCACCATCAGCTCGATGAGAGTGAAGCCACGAGCATGTTGCAGTGGGCTGCGAGTCCCGTGTTGGCGACCCAACATCTCCGTGAAATCGATGGGGAGTTCAATCATTGCATATTAGTAGTGTTAGGTGCGGATTCCATCACTTCAACAACCCTTGAAGTGCACCCCGGTAACCTGGATTAGGTCAGCGCAATCCGAATCTCTATCTGGTCCGAATTAACGGACTTGATCAGATTATGAAAAACTCACCCCGAACAAACTATGCATTCCCAAAATGTTTCCATGCTTGTCAGTGTTCTTTGGGCTTGGACGTTCATTTATCAATTGCGGAACAACGCAGGTGTGCTGAATTTAAAAAATGAAGTCCATCTTTTTCAAAGCGTTGGCAAATGTGTGAAATCGCCGGTTTTTGCCAACTCAACTATGGCGGCACTTTCCCGATGGTGGCCAAGATCGCGGTCAACGGCGCGGGCGCCCGGCCTACTGGGCAGCAAATCGGGCTGGCTGCCTGACTGAATCGGTTCAGCTGCCGGGCTTGGGATTGACGTCAGCAAACTCAATGCCGGCTGCATCGGGTTCGCCCAGTTGCACCAAGATCTGCTTGCGCGCTGCATTGCGCAACTGCAGCGCGGCCTGCCAGCTGTCCTGGGGGTTCTGCGCCTTCAGTGGTTCGCCCACCCGCACGTTCAGGCTGCTGTGGTGCGGCCGCAAAGAGCCGTCGGGCAGCAGGGCGCGGGTCCCGGTAAGCGTCACGGGCAGCACGGTTGCGCCGGTGGTCGCGGCGATCAGGAACGCGCCCATGCGAAACGGCAACAAGCCCGGCTCGCCACGAAAGGTGCCTTCGGGGAAAAACACCAGCGACTCGCCTTGGCGCACACGCGCCTCCAGGGTGCGCGTGTCCTCGACACCGCGTGCACCGTCAAAGCGTTCGACGAAGGCCGCGCCCAACCGGCGCAGCGGGATGGCAGCGAAGGGGTTGCCCAGCAGTTCCTGTTTGCCGACAAAGGCGAAGCGGGGCGGCAGGACCGCGGTCAGGATCAGGCCGTCGAGGTAACTGGCGTGGTTGGCCACAATGAGCAGCGGGTGCCCGGCCGTCGCCGCGAGGGTTGTCAGTCCTTCCACTTGGGGGCTGAGTCGGGTCAGCATCAAGGCCAGTCGGGCGCAGGCCCTGGCTGCCTGGCGCCGCAATAGCAGCCCTGGCGCGAGGGCGATCAAGACCCAGGCCAGCGGCACAAGGGTGGCAAATACCCCCCAGGCCCAGATGCGCCAGCCCAGACTGGTGACGCGGTGGATGCTTTGCTCGGCCCGCGCAGCCAAGCCGACCCAGAACAGCCGCAACATTTGCTGCCAGGGTGCGCGTTGCGTGGTGATCAGTGCGCCACGTTCGTAGAGCTCGCGGCAGGCGGCGCGGCGGATCTTGCCGCTGGAGGTTTTCAGCACGCTGCGCGGTGGCGCCAGCACGATATCGTCGGCCGGCAGGCCGATCAGGTCGAGCGCGAGGCGGTTGATCTCGGCGAGGATGCGGTTGCGCGCCTCGGCATCACGTTCGAGTGTCTCGGCCAGTACCACCAACCGCTCGCTGCCGGTGCGCGGGTCTGTGGCAGGAAACACCGCGACGCCGCCGCGCCGCACGCCGTCGACATGGGAGGCGGCTTCTTCGAGTTCCTGCGGGTAGATGTTGTGCCCGCCACGGATGATGATGTCCTTCTCGCGCCCGGTCAGGTACAGCTCGCCGGCGGCGAGGTAGCCGAGGTCCCCGGTGTTGAGCCAGTCGCCGTCGAACAGTTTTGCCGTGGCCTGCGGGTTGCGGTAATAACCGCTGGTGGACGATGGGCCACGAAACTGGACGCGGCCCTGCGTGCGTTCGGGCACTTCACCCCCGCTGCTGTCGACAATGCGCAGCGCATGGTCGGGCAGCACCCGCCCGCAGGTGACCACTTGCTGGGCATGTGCGGTGTCGCCAGGCACCGGCCGGGCCACGCCGACTGCAGCCAGCGTGCGCCGATCCACGCAGTCGATCAGCGGGCCACGCCCAAGCGGCGGAAAAACCAGACCGACCGAGGATTCCGCCAGACCGTAAACCGGCGTCATCGCGGTCGGGCTGAAGCCATACGGGGCGCAGCGTGCCGCGAAACGCGCGATGGTTTGCGGGCTGACCGGCTCGGCGCCGTTGAAGGCCAGCCGCCAGCAGGAGAGGTCGAGTCCGGCGAGGTCGCGGTCATCAAGTTTGTTGGCGCACAGCTCGTAGGCGAAATTGGGCGCGGCCGACACGGTGGCGCGATGGCGGTGAATGGTGGCCAGCCAGCGCTGCGGCCGGACCAGAAAAGCCAGCGGCGACATCAGCACCAGCCGAAAGCCGATGTTGAGGCTGCCCAGGCAGGCGCCGATCAGCCCCATGTCATGGTAAAGCGGCAGCCAGGAGACGAAGATGTCGTCCGCCGTGACCCCGGACGCCTGCGCCATGGCGCGCAGGTTGGCCAGCAGGTTGGCATGGGTCAACACCACGCCCTTCGGGCTGCCAGTGCTGCCGGAGGTGTATTGCAGGAAGGCGATGTCCCCGGCCTTTACCTGCGGCCATGCGCGTGCCATGCCGGGGCGGGACACATCCGCGGGTGTGGCCACCAAACGCAGCGAGGCGCATTGCGCACGCAGCAGATGGCCGAGCAGTTTGGCGCGCGGGTCGGTGACGAGCACGGCGGCTTCGGCATTGGCGACGATGCCGGCAATACGGCGCATGTGGTCCTCAAGCTGCGAGGGGCGGGCCGGCGGATACAGCGGAACCGGCACGCAGCCAGCATACAGCGCGCCGTAGAAGGCGGCGAAAAACTCGCGCCCGGTGGGCAGCATGATGGCGATACGGTCGCCCGCTTGCACGCCCTCCTCAAGCAGGCCGGCCGCCAGCGCGTGCGCCTGCGCCTGCAGCGCGCGGTAGCTGATGTCGCTGCTGTGCTCATCCTCGCCATACAGCGTGATGTGCACGCGCTCGCCATGCCGCTCGACATGCCAGTCGATCAACTCGGTCAGCGTGGCGATGGTGTGCGGCGGACGCGCCACCGGGGCCAACGCCGACGCTGGCAAGACGGCGCCTGAAACGCCAGCTATTTCGCCAGCTGTTTCGCCAGGCGCGGCGTGGCCCATCTGTTGCAACAGGTCACGCGGTGTTTCAGCCTCGGCAAAAGCCGCCTCGGTCAGTTTCACCCCCAGATCGCGCTCGATGCGGGCCAGCAGTTCGACGCGCGCGAGGCTGTCCAGGCCAAAATCACGCTCCAGCGCATGGTCCAGCCCCAGGTCTGCCAGCTGTCGCGGCCCGGAGCGCATTTCCTGGGCAAGCGTGCGGACGATCTCGAGCAGGTGCGCGGCGTCGTTTGGTGTTTCCGGATGGTTCATGCGCGAGCTCGTCAAAAGCCGTCAGACGCTCATCACTTCTGCTCGCGACTCACAGCGCGCAGCCGCTGCGCCGCGTCGCGCAAGCCACTGGCGGTGGCGTCCCAGCCCAGGCAGGCGTCGGTGATCGACACGCCGTAGCGCAGGTCCTTGGGGTCGACCAGCTTCTGGTTGCCCTCGAACAGGTTCGACTCCAACATCACGCCCTTGATGGATGTGTTGCCATCGGCGATCTGGCCCACCACGTCTTTCAGCACCAGGCTTTGCAGCGCATGGTTCTTGCGCGAGTTGCCGTGGCTGCAGTCAACCACGATGTTCACGGGCAACTTGGCCTTGGCCAGTTCGGCCTCGGCTTGCGCAATCGCCACCGAGTCGTAGTTGGGCTGGCTACCGCCACGCAAAATCAAATGGCCGTGGGCATTGCCGCGGGTCTGCGTCAGGGCCACCTGGCCTTCGCCATTGATCCCTAAAAAAGTGTGCGGCTGGGCGGCGGACAGCATGGCGTTGAGCGCCACATCCAGATTGCCGTCGGTGCCGTTCTTGAAACCCACCGGGCTCGACAGGCCGCTGGCCATTTCGCGGTGGGTCTGGCTCTCGGTGGTGCGCGCGCCAATCGCGCTCCAGGCAATCAGGTCGCCCAGGTACTGCGGCGTGATCGGGTCCAGCGCCTCGGTGCCGCAGGGCAAGCCCATGTCGTTCAAGTCCACCAGCAACTGGCGCGCCAGGTGCAACCCCTCTTCGATGTGGAACGAGTCGTCCATGCGCGGGTCATTGATCAGGCCCTTCCAGCCCACGGTGGTGCGCGGCTTTTCAAAATAAACCCGCATCACAATGAACAACTGGTCTTGCAATTCATCGGCCAGCGCCTTCAGGCGTTGGGCGAAGTCCCGCGCTGCCACCAGGTCGTGAATCGAGCACGGCCCCACCACCACCAGCAAGCGCGGGTCACGCCCCTGCAAAATGTTGGCGACCGCGATGCGGGCAGAAGCAACCGTTTGGGTGGCGTGGTCGCTGGCGGGCACGGCATCGTGCAGGGCGCTGGGCGGCAGCAGGGTTTGCTGTGCCAGCACGTTCAGGTTTTCAAGGGCGGTGGGAAAAGTCATGGGGGTTTTGGATAGAGCAGGAGTAGCCTTGATTTTATGAGTGGGTTCGCCGCGGCGGCGCCTGTGCACAAAACCAGCCGCCATAATGAGACAAGTTCTCTCACCCCCAACATGCCTGACAGTCGACCTTTTCCCCATGTTCTTGTGATCGGCGCCGGCATTGTGGGCGCGGCGACCGCCTTTTATCTCAGCCGCGCCGGTGCCAAAGTCACCGTGCTCGATGCCCATACGCCGTCAGCGGGCGCCACCGGTGCCTCGGACGGCGCGGTATCGGTGGCCAGCAAGCGCCCCGGCGTGATGATGCAGCTGGCGCGCCAGGCGCGTGACCTGTACGCCCAACTGGTGCACGAAGAAGTTCTGACCGACCTGTTCCACACCCGCCCCACCTATTTGTTTGCCCGCACCGAGCTTGAAGTGGCGGTGATTGCCGCGCAGCAGCGCGACCTCGACCACCAGGGCGAAGCCACGCTGTGGCTCGACCGCGCCATGCTGATGCGCCGGGTGCCGGGCCTGGGCGCCAGCGTGCTGGCCGGGCTCAAGGTGCCCCGAGACGGCCATGCCATTGGCTACCAGGTAACGCACCGGCTGCTGTCCTGTGCCAATGTGGTGCCGCTGCGGCACACCCCGGTGCAGGGGCTTGCGGTGTCGGGCCAGCGCGTGATCGGCGTGGAGACCCGCGCCGGGCGCATCCTGGCTGACGTGGTGGTGCTGGCCGCCGGCATTGACTCGATGCATTTTTTGGGCCTGGACAAGGTCATGATTGCGCGCAAGGGGCAATTGATCGTGACCGACCGCGCCACCTTTGGTCACGCGGTGCTGCCCGGGCCGCTGATGTCAGCGAGTTACCTGGCGTCCAAACACACCCCCACGGCCCAGCCAAGCTCGGTGAGCCTGGTGATCGACCCGCTGCGCACCGGTCAGTTTTTAATTGGCAGCAGCCGCGAGACCGGTGTGCTGGACCGCCAGACCGACATCCGCACGGTGGCGACGATTTTGCGTGAGGCCATCGATGTCTACCCGCCGCTGGTGCGCCAGCGTGTCATTCGCACCTTTGCCGGCATTCGCGCCACCACCGAAGACGGCCTGCCCATTGTCGGCCGGCACCCCGAACTGGACGGCCTGATTGTGGCCACCGCCATGCAGGGCGACGGCATTTGCCTGGGGCCGCTGGTGGGCGCCGCCGTGGCGCGCTGGGCGCTGGGGCAGGACAGTGCCCAGGATTTGTCGGCCTTGACGCCGGCGCGTTTTTTGACGAGCTCGCCTGGTGCCATGTCACAGATTCCGCGCGTTCCTGCCGAGCCGGCTCAAGCCTCGGTATAAGCCGCCAGCGCCGCCACCGACACCGGCCGCAGCGGCCAGCGCGGCACGCTGCCGTGCAGGTCCTGCGGCTCAAACGCCACTCCAGCCTGGGCGGCCAGCACCTGGGCGTTGCGCGCGCAAAAGCGGCCCTGGCAGGCGCCCATGGCGAAGCGGCCCACCACCCGAATCTCGTGCGCTGAGCCAGCGCCCTCAAGTGCGGCAAAGCCAGCGGCGCGCAAAGCCTCGCAACGGCAGACCACGGTCTCGGGCGTGACGGCAGACGTTGGTGCCTGGTAAAGCGTACGAAGCGCCGCCTGCAAGCGACGGGCCGCCTGCAAGGGCGCATCAAAACTGGCCTCCGGGCATGGCTGGCCCAGGGCTTTCGCGACCTGTTGCGCAGCCTGACGGCCGTCTTGAACCGCGGCCGCCGCACCCAGCACCTCGCGGCAATCCCCGGCCCAGACGATGGGCAAACCCGCTGCAGTCTGGCGTGGCAAACCGGTCTGATTCGCCTCCAGACCATCGTGCAAAGCCAGCTGTGCCACCTCATAAATCTGGGTCTGACCCCGCCCGTTCTGCGTTGTTACGCGCAGGCCCTGCGCCATGGCCTCAATGGCCGTGACCCGGCAACCGGTGCGGTACGGCACGCGGGCACGCCGCAGCTGGCGAACATAGCCCAGCGCCTCGGCCACCGGCTGCCAACTTCGCAAGCCATTGAAAGCCGCACCAGGGTGCGTCAGCGCGGTGCCAAAAGGCGTGCCCCGCTCCAGCAGCGCCAGCGGGGGTCGACCGATGGCGGCTAATTGCGCAGCGAATGCCAGCGGCAGCGGCCCGCTGCCCGCCACCAAAATCGGGCCCGGCGGTGCTTCACCGGTTTCTTTCAGTTGCACCTGCATGCCGCCCACCGTGCTCACGCCCGGCAGTTCCCAGCCGGGCACCGGCAGCACCCGCTCCACACCACCCACTGCCAGCACCACGGCGCGGGGGCGCACCGGGCGCACCCGCCCGGCAACCCGGTCGTCCAGCAAATAGTGGCCATCACCCTCAACGCCCAAAAAGACAGATTGAAATTGCAAGCTGAGCCGATTCCCCTGCTGCTGCACCTGCTGCACCTGGTCCAGCAAAGCCTGCCAGGCGCGCGCATGGTGCACATTGCGCTTGACCGGGCTGGCGCCCACGCCAGCGTAAGCGCGGTGAATGGCGCCACCCAGCCGGTCACGCTGCTCCGTCAGCAGCACATGCAAACCCATGCCGGCCAGTTCGACTGCAGCGGCCACACCCGCCGGGCCGCCCCCCACCACCAAGACATCAGGCTGCAACACGGTGCACCTCACAAGCCGGTGGCGCCGCCAGCGTCACCTGCACGCCAGCGCACGCCGGTGTCAGGCAGGCCTCTACCGGCGCAGCGCCATTCACCGACAGCAGACAGGCCTGGCAAGCCCCGATGCCGCAAAAATAACGTCCGCGCAATTGCCCCATGGCGGGGCCCAGGTCATCCAGCCCGGCACGGCGCAAGGCAGCAGCATAGCTTTCGCCGGGCCGAAAAACCACCGGATGCCCCAACCAAAAAAACGTGTCGTCGGTCATTTTTTTCTGCCAGTACATTTGTGCAAATTGAGTCGTTGATTAAACCTCAAAATCATTCAGCCCTGGGCCTGGCTTGCCGCGCCAGGTTCGCAGTGACGGGGCCGCAGTTCAAGGCCGTAGGGGCTGACTGGCAATCCCGAATTGCGCTGGACCGCGGAACCTGACTAAACTGCGCACAGCCTTGGCCCCAACTCACGCAAGCCCGCTTTATTTCCAGGAACTCACGTCACCATGAAACCCAACATCTCCCTGATCGGCGCGCCCACCGACATTGGCGCGGGCAGCCGCGGCGCCAGCATGGGGCCCGAGGCCTTGCGTGTGGCCAACATCGTCCAGGTGCTGGAAAGCCATGGCCTGCAGGTGCAAGACCGCGGCAACCTGAGCGGGCCGCGCAACCCCTGGCTGGCGCCGGTGGACGGCTACCGCCACCTGGCTGAGGTGGTGGCCTGGAACCAAGCGGTGCATGATGCGGTGTATGCCGAACTGCAACAAAACCGCCTGCCAATTTTGCTGGGTGGCGACCACTGCCTGGGCCTGGGGTCGATCAGCGCCGTGGCGCGCCATTGCCGCGATGTCGGCAAGAAACTGCGCGTGTTGTGGCTCGATGCCCATGCCGACTTCAACACCAGCGCGCTCACGCCCAGCGGCAACATCCACGGCATGCCGGTGGCGTGTTTGTGCGGCTACGGGCCGTCAGAGCTGACCGGTATTGGCGGCCAGGTGCCGGCCATCAACCCCAAATGGGTGCGCCAGATCGGTATTCGCAGTGTCGATGCGGGTGAAAAGCGACTCGTGCACCAGGCCGGGCTGGAGGTGTTTGACATGCGTTTCATTGACGAGATGGGCATGCGCGCCGCCATGGAGCTGGCGCTGGCGCTGGTGGATGCCAACACGCACCTGCACGTGAGCTTTGACGTCGATTTTTTAGACCCCGACATTGCGCCCGGCGTCGGCACCACGGTGCGCGGCGGCCCCACTTACCGCGAGGCGCAACTGTGCATGGAAATGATTGCCGACACCGGCCACCTGGCCTCGCTCGACGTGATGGAACTCAACCCGGCCTTTGACGTGCGCAACCGCACCGCCGAAGTGGCGGTGGACCTGATCGAGTCGCTGTTCGGCAAGAGCACGCTGATGCGCAAGTCGGGTTAGACCCCGCTGGGGTTGAGCTCCAGCAGCAGATCCTTGGCGTTGACGGTTTCGCCGGTGCGCACATGGATGGCGTGCACCGTGGCGTCGCGTTCGGCGCTCAGCATGGTCTCCATCTTCATGGCTTCCAGCGACAGCAGCGGGTCGCCCTTGGTCACCTTTTGCCCCACCTTCACCGCCACCGTCACCACCATGCCGGGCATGGGGGCGCCCACATGTTTGGGGTTGCCTTCTTCGGCTTTGGGCTTGGTTTTGACCGCGCCCAGGCCCGCCTTGTGTACCCGCACCGCGCGCGGCTGGCCATTGAGCTCAAAGAAGACCTTGATCTTGCCTTCTTCGTCGACCGTGTCGGATCTGCCAGTCTGGCGCACCACCAGGGTCTTGCCCTTGTCGATGTCGATGGCGATTTCTTCGCGGTCCAGCAGGCCGTAAAAAAACGTCGAGGTCGGCAACAGCGACACGTCGCTGAACTGGCGGCGGTGCTCGGCGTAGTCCTTGAACACCTTGGGGTACATCAGGTAGGACGCCAGGTCGGTGTCGCTGAGCTTGCGGCCCACGGTGTGTTCGCCCTCCTGGCGTTTGGCCTCCAGGTCGACCGGCGGCAAATGGTCGCCGGCGCGGCCTTGCATGGGTGCCTCACCGCGCAACACCTTCTTTTCCAGTTCTTTCGGAAAGCCTTCGGGCGGAAAGCCCAGCTCGCCCTTGAACAACGAAATCACCGACTCAGGGAAGGCCACCTCGCGCGCCGGGTTGCTGACGTCCTGGGGTTTCAGGTCGTTGGCGACCATGAACAGCGCCATGTCGCCCACCACCTTGGACGTGGGCGTGACCTTGACGATGTCACCAAACAAAATGTTGACGTCGGCATAGGCCTTGGAAACTTCGGGCCAGCGGTGCTCCAGACCCATGGCGCGGGCCTGTTCGCGCAGGTTGGTGTATTGGCCGCCAGGCATGGCGTGGTTGTAAACGTCGGAGGTGCCGCAACGCATCTCGGCCTCGAACGGCACGTAGGCGCGGCGCACGCCTTCCCAGTAGTGCGACAGCGCCTGCATGGCGGCCAGGTCCAGCCCGGGGTCACGGGCTGAGCCGCTGAGTGCGGCGGCAATCGAGCCCAGGTTGGGCTGTGACGTCAAACCGCTCATGGCGTCCAGCGCGCCGTCGACCGCGTCACAGCCGGCGTCAATCGCCGCCAGCACCGAGGCCGCCGAGATGCCGCTGGTGTCGTGGGTGTGGAAGTGGATCGGCAAACCCACCTCTTGCTTGAGCACCCGCACCAGTTCATGCGCGGCGCGCGGTTTGCACACGCCGGCCATGTCCTTGATGCCCAGAATGTGGGCGCCGGCTTTCTCCAGCTGTTTGGCCAGGCCCACGTAGTATTTCAGGTCGTACTTGCTGCGCTTGGCATCGAACAGGTCGCCGGTGTAGCACAGCGTGCCTTCGCACAGCGCGCCGGTCTCTATGACCGCGTCCATCGCCACGCGCATGTTGTCAACCCAGTTGAGCGAATCGAACACGCGAAACACGTCAACCCCATTTTTGGCCGCCTGCTGGACAAAGTAGCGCACCACGTTGTCGGCGTAATTGGTGTAACCCACGGCGTTGCTGGCGCGCAGCAGCATCTGGAACAGGATGTTGGGCGTGGCCTCGCGCAGCCGCGCCAGGCGCTCCCACGGGTCTTCCTTTAAAAAGCGCAATGCCACATCAAAGGTGGCGCCGCCCCAGCATTCCATCGAAAACAGTTGCGGCAACATGCGCGCGTAATGCGGCGCCACCGCCGTCATGTCGTCGGTGCGCATACGGGTGGCAAACAGCGACTGGTGCGCATCGCGCATGGTGGTGTCGGTCAGCAGCACCTGCGGCTGGGCCTTCATCCAGTCGGCAAAACCGCGCGCGCCAAGCTCCTTGAGCAAATCACGCGTGCCTTTGGGGATGGGGCTGGTGAGGTCGCAGTGCGGCTTGACCGGCTGCGCCAGCGGCAGCTTGGGCAGCGTGCGGCCTTTCATTTCGGGGTTGCCGTTGATGGCGACTTCGCCCAAAAACTTGAGCAGGCGCGTGGCACGGTCACGCCGTTTTTGAAAGTTGAACAGCTCCGGCGTGGTGTCGATGAAACGCGTGGTGCACTCGCCCGAGCGAAACAGCGGGTGGGCGATCACGTTTTCCAGAAACTGCAGGTTGGTGGCCAGGCCGCGCACGCGGAATTCGCGCAAAGCGCGGTCCATGCGCTGCGCCGCCTCGTCCGGGGTGTGGCCCCAGGCCGTGACCTTGACCAGGAGCGAGTCGTAATAAGGCGTGATCACCGCGCCGGCGTAGGCCGTGCCGGCGTCCAACCGGATACCAAAACCGGCCGCGCTGCGGTACACGGCAATGCGGCCGTAGTCAGGGGTGAAGTTGTTTTCCGGGTCTTCGGTGGTGACGCGACATTGCAGCGCGTGGCCGCGCAGGCTGATGTCTTTTTGCAGGGGTATGAACGAGTCTTCGTCGCCCACGGTGGCACCCTCGGTCACGCGAATCTGCGCCTTGACGATGTCCACCCCGGTCACCACTTCGGTCACGGTGTGCTCGACCTGAATGCGCGGGTTGACCTCGATGAAGTAGTACTTGCCGCTGTCCACGTCATACAGGTACTCGACCGTGCCGGCATGGCTGTAGTTTGCCGCGCGCGCCAGGCGCAAGGCCGATTCGCACAGTTCCTGGCGCGTGGCTTCATCCATGTAGGGCGCCGGGGCGCGCTCCACCACTTTCTGGTTGCGCCGCTGCACCGAACAGTCACGCTCGAACAAATGCACCAGGTTGCCGTGTTGGTCGCCCATCACCTGCACCTCGACGTGGCGCGCGCGGCGCACCAGCTTTTCCAGATAGACCTCGTCGTTGCCAAAAGCCGCCAGGGCCTCGCGCTTGGCCAGGTCCATCATCGGGGCCAGGTCGGCCTCGGTCTCAATCACACGCATGCCGCGGCCACCGCCGCCCCAGCTGGCCTTGAGCATCAGCGGGTAGCCCACGGTGAGCGCCATGGCCTTGGCGCCCTCGATGTCGTCCGGCAGGGCACCGGTGGCCGGCACCACCGGCACGCCAGCCGCCACGGCCACGGCGCGGGCCGACACCTTGTTGCCCAGCGTGCGCATGACGTCGCCCTTGGGGCCAATAAAGGCAATACCGGCGGCCGCGCAGGCGTCGGCAAAGTCCGGATTTTCCGAGAGAAAACCATAGCCCGGGTGTATCGCATCCACCTGCGCCGCCTTGGCAACACGGATGATGTCGTCAATGTCCAGGTAGGCCTGGATCGGCTTCTTGCCGGCACCGACCAGGTAGGACTCGTCGGACTTGAAGCGGTGCAGCGCAAAGCGGTCTTCATTGGAGAAGATGGCCACGGTGCGGATGCCCATCTCGGAGGCGGCGCGCAGCACGCGGATGGCGATTTCGCTGCGATTGGCAACCAGCAGGCTTTTGATTTTTTTCATGGCAGATTCGAAAAATTTGTGGGATGAAAGAAAAAACGGCATGTTGAACGCACAACGGGACGCAAGCGCCAAAGCACCTGCGTCCCACGATGACCTGTAGTGTCAGCGCAGCGGGTGCCTCAGCACGGACCACTGCGATGCCCCAATTTTCCTTGGGCACCTCCGTAATCCAGACGCGCACATTGGCAATGGGGGCGTCCACCGCCTCTGCCAGCGCGGCGCTCACCTTTTCGATTAAGGCACGTTTTTGCGCTTCGGTTCGGCCTTCCATGAGGTAAATTTGTGCGAATGGCATGGTGTTACTCCTTGTTGCTTCAAAATCAAACGAAACGAATGCTGGTGCTGCCCATGCCCTGCACGCGCAGGGTCACGTTGTCACCCGCCTGCACCGACACCGCTTCGGTGATGCCGCCAGACAAAATCAAGGTGCCGGCCGGAATGCATTCGCCGCGTTCGCCCAGGTGGTTGGCCAGGGCGTTGATGGTTAATGTGTCGAGTTTCATGGGGTTCCTTTTATTAAGCCAGATTGCGCTGGCGTGCCAGCGTCATGGCGGTGTCTTCAATCATGTCTTCCTGCCCGCCCACCATGCCGCGGCGGCCCATTTCGACCAGAATGTCGCGGGCGCTCACGCCGTACTTCTTCTCGGCGCGTTTGGCAAACAGCAAGAAACTGCCATAGACCCCGGCATACCCCAGCGTCAGGGCATCACGGTCGATGCGGATCGGGAAGTCCATGATCGGCACCACCAGGTCTTCGGCCACGTCCTGGATCTTGTAGACATCTACGCCCGTGTGGATACCCATCAGGTCGAGCACCGACACCAGCACTTCCATGGGCGTGTTGCCGGCACCAGCACCCAGGCCGGCCGCAGCGGCGTCAATGCGGGTGGCACCCACTTCAATCGCAGCAATCGAGTTGGCCACACCCATGGCCAGGTTGTGGTGGCCGTGGAAACCCAGTTCGGTCTCGGGCTTGAGGGCCGCGCGCACCGCGCTCAGGCGCGCTTTCACGCCATCAGGCAGCAAGTGGCCGGCCGAATCCGTGACGTAAATGCAGTTGGCGCCATAGCCTTCCATCAGTTTGGCCTGGCTCACCAGTTTTTCCGGGCTGGCCATGTGCGCCATCATCAAAAAGCCCACGGTGTCCATGCCCAAAGCACGGGCCTTGGTGATGTGCTGCTCGCTCACATCGGCTTCGGTGCAGTGCGTGGCGACACGGATGGTGGCCACGCCCAGGTCTTTGGCCATCAGCAAATGGTCGACGGTACCGATGCCGGGCAGCAACAGGGCCGAGACCTTGGCTTGTTTCATCAGCGGGATGACGGTAGACAGGTACTCTTCGTCGGTATGGGCCGGAAAGCCGTAGTTGACCGAGGAACCTCCCAGGCCGTCACCGTGGGTCACTTCAATCAGCGGGATACCGGCGTCATCGAGTCCGCAGGCAATGCTGCGCATTTGGTCGAGCGTCATCAGGTGGCGCTTGGGGTGCATGCCATCGCGCAAGGTCATGTCGTGCAGGGTGATTTTTTTGGCTTGTGTGGTCATGGTGTTCTCCTGGGGGTTCAAGCGGCGGTGGCTTTGAGCGTGAGTCGGCCGGCAATGATTTCTTCGGCAAACATCTCGGCGGTGCGGGCCGCAGCGGCGGTCATGATGTCGAGGTTGCCGGCGTATTTGGGCAGGTAGTCGCCCAGGCCTTCGACTTCGAGGAAGACCGAGACACGCTTGCCGTCAAACACCGGGCCGTTGACCAATCTGTAGCCGGGCACGTACTTTTGCACTTCCTTGATCATGGCGTGGATCGATTCGGTGATTTTGGCCTGATCAGGCTCGGTTTCCGTGAGGCAATGCACGGTGTCGCGCATGATGAGCGGCGGCTCGGCCGGGTTCAGGATGATGATGGCCTTGCCCTTTTTGGCGCCACCGACTTGTTCCACTGCGCTGGCGGTGGTGCGAGTGAATTCGTCGATATTCTTGCGGGTGCCGGGGCCGGCGGATTTGCTCGACACCGTGGCGACGATTTCGCCGTAGGCCACCGGTTGCACGCGACTCACCGCTGCCACCATGGGGATGGTGGCCTGGCCACCGCAGGTGACCATGTTGACGTTCATCTCGCCCTTGCCGACGTGTTCGATCAGGTTGACTGGCGGCACGCAAAAAGGGCCGATGGCCGCAGGTGTCAGGTCGATCATCAGGGCGCCCAGGGCGTTGACCTTGCGGCTGTTCTCGGCGTGCACGTAGGCGCTGGTGGCGTCAAACACAATTTGCACACCGTCAGCGAGCATGTGGGGCACCAGACCGTCGACGCCGTCCGAGGTGGTTTTGATGCCCATCTCGCGGGCACGCTTCAAGCCGTCGGATTCGGGTTCGATGCCGACCATCCAGACCGGTTCCAACACCGCGCTGCGTTGCAGCTTGGCCAGCAGGTCGGTGCCAATGTTGCCGGGGCCGATCAGGGCGCATTTGATTTTTTTCATGAAAACTCCGTCAGTTGAAATTAGATAAGAGAGCGCACCATGGCGGCTACTTCAGCGGGCTCGATGAAGCGCTGCGGGCTCAGTGAAAGCGCACCGAGCAACTGCCCATGCCGCCAATCGAGACGCGGAAGTTGGCACCCGCTTTGGCCGGCGCCATGGCCGCCAGCGCACCCGACAACGTGGTCGGCAAAACCTTCGCGCGTGTTGTTGGGGTACAAAATGAGCGGCTGCCCGCTGAGATCGCGGATGCTGATGGCGGCTTGCTGCACATTGGGGTAGAGGCTGCGAAACTGCAGCAGCAGGCGCGGGATGTGGCGAAGAATGGCCGAGCCAAAAATACCCACATCGAGACGGCCAATTTCACCCCGGCCGGCCTGGGCGGCGCGGTCTCTGGCGGCGGCGACCATGCCCAGAATGCGTCGGGCGTCGTCCAGCAGGGTGCAACCGGCGGCCGTGAGCACCAAGCCTTTGGGCTGGCGCTCGAACAGCGGGGCACCGAGTTCGCCCTCCAACAACTGAATTTGCCGGGCCAGGGGCGGTTGGGAAATATGCAGACGCGCCGCCGCCCGGTTGAAGTTCAGCGCTTCAGCCAAAACCACAATGCTTTTCAGGCGACGCAGGCCCATGGCGACTCCGGTGGTGGGTAAAAAACGCGGCTCAGACGCAAGCTCGAAAAATCAAGCATTGACGGTATCGTAAAAATTATTTTTGATACCGTCAAATACCATTTTGTTAACCAATCCATACCTTTTTAGTATTGACTGGGCAATGGTTCACGTTCCGCACCATGCCCAATTCACCTTGGCAGAATCGCTCAAAATGCCCTGACAAAGGTGAAACGCAAGGTCGAGCCTTTTCCTGGGATATCGGGCCGCCTTCGCTGAAGAAAAAGTCACGCCGCGCCCACATCGGGAGCACGGCGGGTGATGCCGTGGCGGGTCGGTGCCACGGCGATCATGAATTTGGTGTTTTCGGCCACCTTGTTGATACCCGCCTCGGGGTTGAGCGAACCCACCTCGGTGCCGACATATTCCTTCATGGCATACAGGCGCATTTCATGGCCGCTGGGCAGGTTGAACTGCAGCAGGCGCCCGGTGGACGGCAGCGTGCCTTCTTCCAGGAGGGTTGTGGCAACGCCAGAGGCTTCGACTTTCTTTTTGCAGCTCGTCGAGATCGCTGTCTTTTTCGACCTTGTAGGCCACTTGGGTCAGACCGGCCTGGTCGGAGGGCGTGAGGATCAGCGAGTACTTGTCCCACTCGTCCCAGCACTTGAGGTACACGTTGCCGTGTTTGTCCTCCATCGTCTTTTTCATGCCCAGCACGTTTTCATAGTGCTTCAGAGCCGTCGCCATGTCCATCACCTTGATGCTGACGTGACCAATTCGCACAATGCCCATTGCTATCTCCTTGTGGTTAAAAGTTGACTAAAAAATCAGGCGTTTGCCGCGTTGGCAAACGCCTTGCGGAACGGCTTTTCGAACTTGCCTGTCACCTCCAGCCGAACGGCGGTGACCGGGGCCGCACGGCAGGCCAGGGTGAAGCCGGCGGCTTCTTCCGCGGCGCTGACGTGGGCGCGACTGACGGGGCCAAGCGATTTGACCTGGCCCTCGACGATATGCACCTTGCAGACACCACAACCGCCGTTCCACCGTATGTTGCTGCGTTTTGGCGCGCTACACGGCAAGCGCATTGCGGGTTTCGAAGAGCGCGCGCTGCAGGCACTGCAGCGACACGACTGGCCGGGTAACGTGCGCGAACTCGAGAATCTGGTCGAACGCGGCGTGATTCTTGCATCTCAGGGCGGCATGATCGAAGTCGCCCACCTGTTTCCCAACCAGCCCGAGGCAGTCCAAACCAGTGTCGACGCACATGGCCAACTGGCGCGCCTGCTGGCCCTGCGCCGCGACGTGATCTGCGGCAAGCTGGCTCCGGGCGAGCGTCTGCGGGTGGAGCACCTGAAAGACCAGTATGAGGTGGGTGCAGGCACCCTGCGCGAGGCTTTGTCCTTGCTGGTGTCTGATGCGCTGGTGACCTCGGAGGGCCAGCGCGGCTTCAGGGTGGCGCCGATCTCGCTAGCGGACCTGGAGGACGTGACCAACACCCGCGTCATGCTGGAGACCGAGGCCTTGCGCCAATCCATCCGGCATGGCGATGCGCGGTGGGAAACCGCGCTGCAGCACAGCTACGAGCTCCTTAG
>CAZIGL010000004.1:111694-158239 GCA_964538895.1 uncultured Rhodoferax sp. | reverse complement strand
GGCGCTTGAAGCGCACATCCGCTTGACGCACGACATCGTCAAAAGACAAGCCTCAAAGCCGGTTTAATGCTTGTCCGCAATCCATGAACCCCGAACATCCTGGATGCCGGACCAAGCCCGGCATGACAACCAGAGGGCATGACTGCGCCCGCAGCACGGGCCGGGGCAGGTGGCTCAAGCTGGGCATGGCAGGGGGGCGTCAGCAGTTTTCAGCTCCCTTAAGGCACCGAACAAATTCTTGGGATCATGCATTTCCGGGATCAGGGCGATGTGCTCACCCAGCCCCAGCTCGTTGGCCGCAGCGTGCATGAAGCGCAGCGCCGAGTAGTCTTCGAGCGCAAAACCGACCGAATCAAACACCGTGACTTCATCCGCATGCTGGCGCCCCGGTTGCTGACCGGCCAGCACCTGCCACAGCTCGGTCACGGCAAAGTCGGCTGGCATCTGCTGGATGTCACCCTCGGCACGGGTTTGCGGCGTGTATTCAACAAACACACGGCCCTGGTGCAAGATGTCGGCGTGCAGCTCGGTCTTGCCCGGGCAGTCGCCGCCGACCCCGTTGATGTGCATGCCCGGGCGCACCATGTCAGGCGTCAGGATGGTCGCGTTGGTTTTGTCGGCAGTGATGGTGGTGACGATGTCTGCGCCCCAAACCGCCTCGGCCGTGCTGGCGCAGACCACCAGTTTGAGGCCCGAGTCTTTCAGGTTGGCCACGAGTTTGGCCGTGGCCGCCGGGTCCGTGTCAAACAAGCGCAGCTCGTCAATGCCCAGCAGGTGCTGAAAGGCCAGCGCCTGAAACTCGCTTTGGGCGCCGTTGCCAATCAGCGCCAGCACCCGGCTATTGGGGCGTGCCAGCACTTTGGCGGCCAGCGCCGAGGTGGCGGCGGTGCGCAGCGCCGTGGTCAGGGTCAGCTCGCTGAGCAGCAGCGGAATGCCCGTGGCCACGTCGGCCAGCACGCCAAAGGCCATCACGGTCGACAGGCCGACTCGGGTGTTTTTGGGGTGGCCGTTGACATACTTGAAACTGTACAGCGTGTCGTCGGCAATCGGCATGAGCTCGATCACGCCGTCTGCGGAATGGTTGGCCACACGGGCTGACTTGTCAAAGTCTGGCCAGCGTAAAAAGTCGGCGTGGATGTTGTCGGCAATGCCGCCAAGACAGGCGCGCACGCCCTTGGCGCGGATCAGCCGGACCATCTCGGGGGCGCTCAGGTACAGGGTGGTCACGCAGGGCTTGGCCGCGCGGGGCTTGGCGATCAGGGTGGCAGTGGTGGTCATGGTGGATGTCTCAAAAGTTGGTTTTGTCAGATGCATCCAGTGTGCTGCAGGCAAGTGTTAATTCATATCGCCAACTTTGTACTGTTTTGTTGCAAAATTGCCGTTTTGACAGCCCCCAATAACTTTTTGCTAATCATGGATGAACTTGACCAACAACTGATCGGCCTGCTGCGCCAGAACGCACGCATGAACGTGGCCGACCTGGCCTACAAGCTCAAGGTGTCGCGCGGCACCGTGACCAACCGCATCCGCAAGCTCGAAGACAGCCAGGTGATTTTGGGCTACACCGCCAAATTGCGGCCCGATGCCGAGGCGGGCCAACGCAGCATCCGGGCCTGGATGGAGGTGCTGGTGGAAGGCAACCAGACCCGGCTGGTGATTGCCAGTTTGCTGGGTGAGCCCGGCGTGGCAGCGCTGCACGACACCAATGGCCGCTGGGACCTGTTGGCCGAAATAGAGGCCGGCTCCATGACCGAGCTGTCGCAGATTCTGGAGCGCATTCGCCTGATCAAGGGCATCCGCAGCACCGAAACCAACATCCACCTGGCCAGCTACCGCTAGCGCTGCCTGCACCACCCCATGCCAGCGGCCTGATCGTGGCGCTGGAAGTGATTGCCGAAGGCGTTGAAAGCGCGGTGCAGCGTGATGCCTTGCTGGCATTGGGCTGCCGCAATTTCCAGGGTTATTTCTTTGGTCGACCGGCAGCTCTGCCGCAGCCCGCCTGAAGCGTGGCCAGCGCCCCATCAGGCCTTCCTTGGCCGCTCCCCGAAAATAGCCGAACCGACCCGCACCAGGGTGCTGCCAGAGGCCACCGCCGCCTCCAGGTCGGCGCTCATGCCCATCGACAAGGTGTCAAGCGCAAGCCCGCTGGCGTTCAGCGCCGCCAGCACGTCACTGGCGCGACGGAACACCTGACACGCCGCAGCAAAGTCGGGCGCAGGCTCCGGAATGCACATGATGCCGCGCAAACGCAAACGCGGCAAAACTGCCACGGCCTGCGCCAGCGCCAGTGCGTCGCTAGGCGACACGCCCGACTTGGTGGTGCCGCCATCGACATTGACCTGAAGGCACACCTGCAGTGGCGGCAATGCTGCGGGGCGCTGCTCGCTCAGGCGTTGGGCAATTTTGAGGCGGTCCACCGTGTGGACCCAGTCAAAGTGCTCGGCCACGAGCCGGGTCTTGTTGCTCTGGATCGGACCAATGCAATGCCACACCAGCGGCAGATGGCGCAAGGCGGTGATTTTCTCCACGGCTTCCTGGATATAGTTTTCACCAAAATCGGTCTGCCCGGCCTCGAAAGCTGCCTGCACCGCGTCTGCGCCAAAGGTTTTGGACACGGCCAGCAGCGCCACCGCTTCGGGTGGCCGCCCGGCCGCCCGGCAGGCCGCGTGCATGCGCTCGCGCACGCCAGCCAATTGTTTTGAAATATTCGTCATAATTACCAAGCGTAACAAACAAAAGGGAACCCTGTGGACATCACCCAATTGCTGGCCTTCACCGTCAAGAACAAGGCGTCCGATTTGCATTTGTCGGCGGGGCTGCCGCCCATGATCCGGGTCCATGGCGACGTGCGGCGCATCAATGTGGAGCCGCTGGACCACAAACAGGTGCACGCCATGGTGTACGACATCATGAACGACGCGCAGCGCAAGCGCTATGAAGAGTTTCTGGAAATCGACTTTTCATTTGAAATTGAAGGCCTGGCGCGTTTTCGGGTCAACGCCTTCAACCAGAACCGGGGCGCAGGTGCGGTGTTCCGGACCATTCCCAGCAAGATCCTGACGCTTGAGCAGCTCAACTGTCCCAAAATTTTTGCCGAGCTGGCACTCAAACCACGTGGCATGGTGCTGGTGACCGGCCCCACCGGCTCGGGCAAGTCCACCACCCTGGCGGCCATGGTGAACTACCTCAATGAAAACGAGTTCGGTCACATCCTGACAGTGGAAGACCCGATTGAATTTGTCCATGACTCCAAAAAATGCCTGATCAACCAGCGTGAGGTCGGCCCACACACGCAAAGCTTTGCCGCCGCACTCAGGTCGGCGCTGCGCGAGGATCCGGACGCGATTCTGGTGGGCGAAATGCGCGACCTCGAGACCATCCGCCTGGCCATGACTGCAGCCGAAACCGGGCACCTGGTGTTTGGCACGCTGCACACCTCGAGCGCGGCCAAGACCATTGACCGGATCATTGACGTGTTCCCGGCGGCCGAAAAAGAAATGATCCGCGCCATGCTCAGCGAATCCCTGCAGGCGGTGATCTCGCAGACCCTGTGCAAGACCAAGGACGGCCAGGGCCGGGTCGCCGCGCATGAGATCATGCTGGGCACCAGCGCCATCCGCAACCTGATCCGCGAGGCCAAGGTGGCGCAGATGTACTCGAGCATCCAGACCGGCAACAACGTGGGGATGCAGACCCTCGACCAGAACCTGACCGACCTGGTGCGGCGCAACATCATCAGCCCGGCCGAAGCCCGCAGCAAGGCCAAAATCCCAGAAAACTTCCCAGGGTGAGCATATGGAACGCGATCAAGCCACTTCATTCATTACCGACCTGCTCAAGCTGATGACCAGTCGCGGCGGCTCCGACCTGTTCATCACCGCCGAATTTCCCCCCGCCATCAAGGTCGACGGCAAGGTCACCAAGGTGTCGCCGCAACCCCTCAACGAGGGCCACACGCTGGCGCTGGCGCGGTCCATCATGAGCGACAAACAGGTGGCCGAGTTCGAGCGCACCAAAGAGTGCAACTTTGCCATCGCGCCGCCGGGTCTGGGCCGTTTTCGGGTCAACGCCTTCATGCAGCAAAGCCGGGTGGGCATGGTGCTGCGAACCATCCCCATGACCCTGCCCAGCATCGACAGCCTCGGCCTGCCGCCCATCCTCAAGGACGTGGTCAACACCAAGCGCGGGCTGTGCATTCTGGTTGGCGCCACCGGCTGCGGCAAGTCGACCACGCTGGCGGCGATGGTGGACTGGCGCAACCAATCCACCTTTGGCCACATCATCACCATCGAGGACCCGATTGAATTTGTCCATCCGCACAAAAACTGCGTGGTCACGCAGCGCGAGGTCGGCATTGACACCGACAGCTGGGAGGCGGCGCTGAAGAACACCTTGCGCCAGGCCCCCGACGTGATTTTGATGGGCGAGATCCGCGACCGCGAGACCATGGAACACGCCGTGGCCTTTGCCGAAACCGGCCACCTGTGCCTGGCCACGCTGCATGCCAACAACGCCAACCAGGCGCTGGACCGGATCATCAACTTTTTCCCCGAAGAGCGCCGCGCCCAACTGTTGATGGACCTGTCGCTCAACCTCAAGGCGCTGGTGTCGCAGCGCCTCATTCCCAAGCAGGACAGCAAAGGCCGCCTGGCCGTGGTCGAGATCCTGCTCAATTCGCCGCTGATTTCCGACCTGATCTTCAAGGGTGAAGTGGCCGAGATCAAGGAAATCATGAAGAAGAGCCGCAACATCGGCATGCAAACCTTCGACCAGGCGCTGTTTGATGCCTTTGAGGCCAACCAGGTCAGCTACGAAGACGCGCTGCGCAACGCCGACTCGGTGAATGATTTGCGCCTGCAAATCAAACTCAACAGCCAGCGCGGCAAAGCCACGGACCTGAGCGCGGGCACCGAAAATTTCAGCATTGTTTAACCACCCCACTGACCACTTCAGCATGAACATCAGAAGCTACGAACCCATTCCCGCCAAACGCGTTGCCTTTTTGGGCCTGGGCGTGATGGGCTACCCCATGGCCGGCCATCTGGCGCGCGCCGGCCACCTGGTCACCGTGTACAACCGCACAGAGGCCAAGGCTGGCGCCTGGTGTGCCGAGTACGCGGCTGCCAGCACCAGCCGGCTGAGCCACGCGCCAACCCCGCGCCAGGCAGTGCAGGATGCGGACCTGGTGTTTTGCTGTGTTGGCAACGACGACGATTTGCGCAGCGTGGTGCTGGGTGCTGATGGCGCCTTTGCCGGCATGAAGGCGGGCGCGGTGCTGGTGGACCACACCACCGCCTCGGCCAATGTGGCGCGCGAACTTTATGCCATTGCCAATACCCGGGGGCTGCATTTTGTCGATGCCCCGGTCTCGGGTGGCCAGGCGGGCGCCGTCAACGGTGCCCTCACGGTCATGTGCGGTGGCGACCTGGCTGCCTTTGAGGCGGCCCAACCCGTGGCCATGGCATTTTCAAAAGCCGTGACTTACCTGGGTGCCAGCGGCGCCGGACAACTGGCCAAAATGGTCAACCAAATCTGCATTGCCGGCATGGTGCAAGGCCTGGCCGAGGCCATTGCCTTTGGCGAACAAGCCGGGCTCGACATGAACCAGGTGCTCGACGTGATCGGCAAGGGCGCAGCCCAAAGCTGGCAAATGGACAACCGTGGCAAGACCATGGTGGCCGACAAGTTCGACTTTGGTTTTGCCGTGGACTGGATGCGCAAAGACCTCGGGCTGGTGCTGGACGAAGCCCGGCGCAACGGGGCCCGCTTGCCCGTGACCGCCCTGGTGGACCAGTTTTACGCCGATGTGCAGCAGTTGGGTGGCCAGCGCTGGGACACCTCCAGCCTGATCAAGCGCCTGAAGTAGGCCCCCCTGAGCCGCGCCTGATTGGCGCGTCTTCCCCTCAAGGGGACAACACCAGCGGCCCGGCAAAGCCGGTTCCACGGTGTTCTGAGTTAATCCCCTGGCAGACGAACTTATTTGGCAGGGGTTGCCTTGGTCTCGTTGGCTGCCGGCTTGGGCAGCAGGTCGCGCAGCTCGTCTTCGCTGATGATCTCGAAAATCCGCACCACCTTTTGCACACCGGGCGTGCTGCGGGCAATGTCAGTGGCGCGATCCGCCTCGCGCTGGGTGACGCGGCCCATCAGGTAAGTAGTGCCGCGCTCGGTCACCACCTTGAAGGCATTGGCAAAAAGGTCTCTGGTATCAACCATGGCCGCCCTGATGCGCCCGGTGATCAGCGTGTCGGAGGAGCGCTGTGTCAGGCTGGCGTTGCCCAGCACCGCCAGTTCATTGACCACCATCTGCACGTTGTCCACGCGTGTCACGATTTGCTCCACCAATTGCTTGTCTTGCGCATTCGGGACTTCGCCGGTCAGCAGGACACGGCGGTTGTAGCTGTTGACATTGATGTGCCCGCGCTCGCCCAGGTTGTCACGGATGCGACTGGCAGCGCGCAGCTCAATGCCTTCGTCTTCAAGTTGGGCCCCCGAGGTGCGCCGGTCGGTGGCCACCAGTGCGCCCACGACCGCGCCGCCCACCACAAGGGGAGCGCAGGCGCTCAGCGTGCCACCCAGGGCGGCACCCACCAGAATTACAGAGAGGAGTTTTTGACTGATAAATTTCATGGGATGGTTTCCTAATCGCCGAGTAACAAGGTGTCAACCGCGTCGCACAGGCAATGCAGGGTGAGCAGGTGAACTTCCTGGATGCGCGCGGTGCGATCGTGGGGCACGCAAATGTGCACATCGGTATCGCGCAGCGCCTGCACCATCTTGCCACCACCACGCCCGCTCAGGCCAATGACCACCATGTCGCGCTCATGCGCCGCCTCGATGGCCGCCAGCACATTGGCCGAATTGCCGCTGGTGGTGATGGCCAGCAGCACGTCGCCTGGTTGACCCAAAGCACGCACCTGGCGCGAAAAAATGTGGCTGAAATCGTAGTCGTTGGCAATGGCCGTCAGGATCGAGCTGTCGGTGGTCAGGGCGATGGCCGCCAACTCAGGGCGTTCACGCTCGAAGCGGCCGACAAATTCAGCCGAAAAATGCTGGGCGTCGGCGGCCGAGCCACCGTTGCCACAGCTCAACACCTTGCCACCGCTGGTGACACAGGCCATGAGGGCCTGCACGGCGTCGGCAATAACCTGGCTGAGCAGCGGCGCGGCCTGGTATTTCAGGTCGGCACTGTCAATGAAATGTTGTTGGATACGTTGTTGCAGCATGCGCGCAATGATACCCGCGCCGGGCGCGCGCCCGGCTTCTCGTGGCCCGGACCCAGCGCACTTTGCAAAGTATTACATTGCGCCCGCATCGAAGGCACCGCTTAACCACTCGATGCTGCCGGCCTGCACCGCCACCACGTCAAAGCGGCAGGGCGGCAGCGCGCCCAGGCGCATCAGGTAATGGCGTGCCGCAAACACAATGCGCTTTTGCTTGGTCCAGCTGACGCTGGCGGCCGCCCCGCCGTGGCTGCCTGACGCGCGCCGGCGCACTTCCACAAACACACAGGTGCCATCGGGCGCACGCATGATCAGGTCAATCTCGCCACCGCCGCGCCCGGGGGTTCGATAATTGCGCACCAGCAGGCGCAAACCGGCGCGCTGCAAATGCGCCAGCGCCAGGTCTTCGGCCTGGTCGCCGAGCTGTTTGGTACTGGGCGGCGGCGTGGCTGCCTTGCCCGTTTTGACAAGAGGAATACCCATTGACTTCAAGCTCCTTGACGCCTGTGAGCGCCAGTTATGGCCCGGCCCTGCTGGCCGCGCAACAGGCCTGCGGCCAGCAAAACTACCCGCGCGGCGCCTTGTATGTGGTGGCCACACCCATTGGCAACCTGGCAGATATTAGCCTGCGCGCCTTGCATGTGCTGCAATTGGCCGATGTGATTGCCTGCGAGGACACGCGCCACACCCAGGCGCTGTTGCGCGCCTATGGCATCGACAAGCCGCCGGCGCACATGCTGGCGCTGCACCAGCACAACGAGGCGCAGGCGGCTCAGGCGGTGCTGGAGCGGCTGCGCCAGGGCCTGCGCGTGGCCTATGTGAGTGATGCCGGCACCCCGGCCATCAGCGACCCCGGCGCCCGGCTGGTGAGTGAGGCGCGCCAGGCCGGCCTGCCGGTGCTGCCGCTGCCCGGCGCCAGCAGCATCACCACCGTGCTGAGTGTGGCCGGCCTGACGCTGGATGCCCAACACCCCGATGGGTTTGTTTTTGCCGGTTTTTTGCCCAGCAAGAGCGGCGAGCGCGCCACCGCCGTGCAGGCACTGGCGGCTGAGGCCCGGGCTGTGGTGTTGCTGGAGGCACCGCACCGCATCGAGGCTCTGGCTGCGGCACTGGCCGTGTTGGGCGCGCGGGCGGTCACGGTGGGGCGCGAACTGACCAAGCAGTTCGAAGAAATTGCCACACTGGCCGCGCAGGATTTTCCGGTCTGGCTGGCGCAGGACAGCAACCGCCTGCGCGGTGAATTTGCACTGGTGCTGCACCCGGCGCCGGCAAGCGCTACCAGTGGCCCCGACAGCCGCGTGCTGCAATTGCTGCTGGCCGAGCTGCCGCTGAAAACCGCTGTCAAACTGGCCGCCGAGATCACTGGTGAGCCGCGCAATGCGCTGTATGAGCTGGCCTTGGGCTTGAAGGGCAAAACTGCCTGAGCTGCCGATCAGTCAGATTGCGGGGATTTTCATCGCCTTGCCGATAACCGGCGCGGCTATTTGTTCTGGCTGCGCGCGTAGAGCGGCAGCACCTTGGGCAGGTTGGCCTGGATGTCGGCAATGCGGCTGTTGCCGGACGGGTGGGTGGACAACCATTGTGGCGGTGCGCCTTTGCTGGCGGCCGCCATTTTTTGCCACAGCGTGACACCGGCGCGCGGATCAAAGCCGGCACGCGCGGCGAGTTCCATGCCGACCAGGTCGGCATCGGATTCGTCGCTGCGGCTGAATTGCAGCGTGAGCAACTGCGCACCGTAGCTGGTCACGGTCTGGCCCAGTTGACCCAGGCCGAGCACATTGCTGAGCAAGTTGGCACCGATGCCGGTGGCGGCATTTTTGGCCATGCGGGCGCGGGCGTGTTCACGCAGTGCGTGGGCGACCTCGTGGCCCATGACGGTGGCGACCTCATCGTCGGTCAGTTTGAGCTGGTCCAGAATGCCGCTGTAAAACGCGATCTTGCCGCCTGGCATGCAAAACGCGTTGACCTGGCGGCTGCCGATCAGGTTGACCTCCCAGCGCCAATCTTTGGCGCGCGGGTTCCAGCCGAGTGCATGGGGAATGATGCGTTGCGCAATGGCACGCAGGCGCCTGACCTGGGGATGGTTCTTGCCTCCCAGCGCATTTTGGGCGGCGGCCTGTTGCAGCATCTCGGCATACTGTTGTGATGCCGACTGCTCGACGGTTTCAGCCGGCACCAGCCTGCTGAACAGCGAGTTGGCGCCCACGTCCACGCCCTCGCGGCCCCCCTCCTGTGCCAGCACCAGGCCCGGCGACAGCAGCAGCACAGTTGCGCCCTGCAACAGCGTTCGGCGTTGGCAGCACGGACAGGCGTGGTGGCTCGTCATGACGTTCAAGCTGTTACTTGATGCAGACTGAACGCACCATTTTCAGGTCGGTCAGCCCCATCATGACTTTTTCCATGCCGTCCATCTTCAGGGTGCGCATACCACCCTCGACCGCGGCAGCGAAGATTTCAGCAACCCGGGCGCGCTCCTGAATCAGCTTCTTGATGCCATCGTCGGCGATCAGCAGTTCATGCAGGCCGACCCGGCCCTTGTAGCCGGTCTGATTGCACTTGTCACAGCCCACATGGCGGTAAAACTTGAGGTCGCCCCCGGTGGAGAATTCGGTTTTCCAGCGCGCGATGAGCTGCGCCAGCTGCCCATCGAAATCGTCTTTCCACACCACCGAATGCCTCAGCTCGTCCGCGTATTCGACTGCAAACAGGTGCAGCTCTTCGGCGTCGGGCACATAGGCTTCCTTGCAGGCACACAATTTCTTGGCCAGACGTTGCGCCAGAATACCCAGCAGGGCGTCGGCAAAATTGAACGGGTCCATGCCCATGTCGAGCAGCCGGGTAATGGACTCAGGCGCCGAGTTGGTGTGCAGCGTGGAGAACACCAGATGGCCGGTGAGCGAGGCCTCCACGCCCATGGCCACGGTTTCGTGGTCGCGCGACTCACCCACCATGATGATGTCGGGGTCGGCCCGCAAAAAGGCGCGCATCACCAGGGCAAAGTCAATCCCGGCTTTCTTGTTGATCTGGACCTGGCGCAGGCCCTTCTGGGTGATTTCGACCGGGTCCTCGGCGGTCCATATTTTGGTGTCCGGCTTGTTGAGGTGCTTCAGGATCGAGTGCAGGGTGGTGGTTTTACCCGAACCGGTGGGCCCGCACACATAGAACAAACCATAGGGTTTCTCAACGGTTCGGATCACCCGCTCCTTGTTGTGCGGCGTCAGGCCGAGCTTGTCCAGCGGGATCGGTTCACCGGCTGCCAGAATCCGCATCACCACGTCTTCGACGCCGCCGGCCGAGGGAATGGTGGCGACGCGCAGCTCGATGTCGATGGGGCCGTATTTCTTGAATTTGATCTTGCCGTCTTGCGGCTTGCGGCGCTCTGAAATATCGAGGTCGCACATGATTTTCAGGCGCGTCACCATGGCCTGGCGAAAGTGGGCCGGTACTTCGATGTAGGGCTGCAGGGAGCCGTCAACCCGAAAGCGGATACCGGTTTTGAGCTTGCCGGGCATGGGTTCGATGTGGATGTCGGACACCCCCTGGTGGTAGGCATCCAGGATGACCTTGTTGACAAATTTGACCAGCTCGTTGTCAGCCGCCGCAGACTCCAGCGCGTCTTCGTTGCTGCCGTCATCCATGGGGGCGCTGTCCATGTCGGCAAGCATGTCGCTGATGCTGCCGCTCTCGGCTTCGACACCAAAGATCTGACCCAAAGTCAGCAAAAACTCATGGTTTGTCGTGACCCGGTAGGAAAATTTGCTCAGACGCGGGTAAACCTGCGCCACGATGCGCGAGCTGCGCACTGTTTCGGGGTCCAGGCACATGATGACCAGCCCGTCGGGCGACTCTTCGAGCGGGATCCAGCCCTGCTCCGAGATGAAATCACGCTTGAGCTTGCCGTGCAGGCCTTCCGAACGAATGCGGCCCTCGCTAAAAGGCTCATAGGGAACGCCAAAAAATTTGGCCAGCGAAGGGCCGATCTGGACCGGGCGCACCTGGTAGTCGTTGAGCAAAAGCTGCTCCACGGTGCGGCCCTGCTCACGCGCGTCCTTCAGGCATTGCTGCAGTTCTTCGGCGGTCATGACGCCACTGGATACCAGGTCGTCGTACTTGGTGACCATGCGACGCACGCTTTCTTCTTGCTTGCGGATGCGCTGCCGGATGGCGGTGGCCAAGGTTTTGCAAAGCTGGGTAGCGCCTTCAACATCCAGTTCGCTGAATAACTGGTCATTTTTGTTGTTGATGATCTGCAGCACACCGTGCAGTGTCTTGCCCTCCAGGATCGGGGCCACCAGCATTTGCTGCGTGCGGTAACCCGTGCGCCGGTCAACTGCTTTCAGAAAGGTCAGGTCCGGGTGCACCTGTTTCAGGGCGTCGTCGTCATAAACATCGGCCAGATTGACCAGCTTTTGACTGAAGGCGACATAACCCGCCACGCTTTGCGGGCTGATCGGGAGCTTCAGCTCCTGGTTGCTGGCAAGCCCTGTTTTGACCTTGGAAATGATGGCATTGCGCTCCTCGTTGACCACATAAAGCGTCAGCCGATCGGCATTGAACAACTTGCAAATATCCTGGCTCGACTCCAACATGATTTGCTCAATGTTTTCGGTCTCATGGATACGGGCGGTGACTTGTTGCAGTTGCTTGTAGAAAAGCGCGTCCAGCGTCATGTTGGCATGATCCGGACTGGACATTTGCGTGAATGTGTTCATGTTTTTTTGACTCAAAGACTTTGCTGGCTTGACAGACCCGGCTGCTTTGTCTGACTTTTCAGACCCTGCGGACGTCGCTGATTTTGCAGACTTTATCTTTATAAGTAGTTCCTTGAGCCACCTGAACATCGGACGGATCAGGATGACAAAAATTGCAACACAGTACCGCTCAAGGTGATTTCGTCACCCTGGTGCAGCAAAACAGGTTCTTGTGCCACCACCACGCCATTCAGCAAGGGGGCTTGCGCACCCTCAACATGGTGCACATAGTAATCAGCATCGCGGCGTGTGATGGCAGCAACATTGACACCAGGTTTTCCAAAGGTGGTCACTGTTTTGGTGAGTGGCAGCTCGCGCCCTGCAGCCGAACCGGAGACCACCTTGATGCGGCCCTGGGGAATGGCTGGCGGCTCTGCCACGTCACGAAAAGCCTGTGACCAGTTGGCATCATACGGAGGGGGCTGCGGGCTGTCCAGTGACTGGTAGAGTACGCCCGAAGCAGATGAAAAAATAATCTTGAATGGTCCGATTTCAAGGGTGTCGTTGTCCTGCAGCAGTTGCTTTTTTACCGCACGACCATTCACGTAGGTGCCATTGGTACTGTCAAGGTCTTCAATCGTCACCTGCTGATCCTGTTGAATCAGGCAGGCGTGCCGACCACTGACCGCCAGTGCGCCGAGAACGACATCGTTGGAAGGTCGCCTGCCCATGGTGGTCCGCTTTTTGCTCAGACTGACTTCACTGATGAGTTCACCGTCAAGCCTGATGGTGATTTTTGGCACGAAAACCTCCTATGAAGATATCTGATTATCTGCAAAATCCATGCTACACCGAAGCCCGGCTGTCGGGCGCGGCCTCGGCATGGATCAACATCACGGTCACATTATCCCGGCCGCCTTTGGCATTGGCCAGATGAACCAATGCTGACGTGCGGGTGGCGATATCCGTGGCCTGGGTCATCAGGCTGGCAATACTGACATCATCGACCATATCGGTCAAGCCATCCGAGCACAGCAGATAAAGATCTCCAGCAAGGACATGATGAACTTTGACTTCGAGTGGCAACCTGGATTCAACGCCAAGGGCCCGGGTCAGCAGGTGTCGGCCCGGAGAATGGACTGCATGGGTGCGGGTCATCACGCCGGCGTCCACCTGCTCTTGCAATATGGAGTGGTCTTTGGTAATTTGCAACAATTCACCGCCGCGCAGCCGGTAGCAGCGTGAATCCCCCACATGGGTCAAAAACAGCCGGTCGTCCTGAAAAACACCCACCACCACCGTGGTACCCATGCCTTTGCAGTTTGGGTTGTTGGCGGCCGCTTTCAGGATGGCCTGGTTGGCTTTGTCAACACTGACGACCATCAAGCGACAAAGCACATCCGGGCTGGGCGGCGGACCGATACTGGACAGCCAGTGGGTCAACTCTGCAGCAATAGACGTGGTGGCCAGCCCGCTGGCAACTTCACCGGCGTTGTGTCCTCCCATGCCGTCTGCCAGCACAGCCACACCAAAACTGTCGTTAAAAATAAAGCTGTCTTCGTTGTTGCGGCGAATCAAGCCTTGGTCAGTTTGGGCGTAGCAGGCGAATTTCATGGTGCATTATTGCTCTGGTCAGACCCAGAAACAGGAAAGCCGGATTGTCCCTGAGAACATCCGGCTTGGGGCTTTGACCCCGGTCAAAAGCCTTGTGTCATAGCTTGTAAAAGCTTACAGCATGGCCTTCAGGAGCTTGGCCATCTCGGACGGATTGCGTGTGACCTTGAAGCCACACTCTTCCATCACGGCGAGTTTGGCTTCAGCGGTGTCGGCACCACCAGAAATCAAGGCACCGGCATGGCCCATGCGCTTGCCCGCAGGAGCAGTCACACCGGCGATGAAGCCCACAATGGGTTTCTTCATGTTGAGCTTGCACCAGCGTGCGGCTTCGGCTTCGTCGGGGCCACCGATTTCGCCGATCATGATGACGGCGTCGGTGTCCGGGTCGTCATTGAAGGCCTGCATCACGTCGATGTGCTTCAGGCCATTGATCGGGTCGCCACCGATACCGACCGCGCTGGACTGACCCAGGCCGATTTCGGTCAATTGCGCGACCGCTTCGTAGGTCAGCGTGCCGGAGCGGCTGACCACACCAATGCGGCCCTTGCGGTGGATGTGACCGGGCATGATGCCGATCTTGATCTCGTCAGGCGTGATCAGGCCAGGGCAGTTGGGGCCGAGCAACAGGGTTCTCTTGCCGCCGGCCGCTTCCTTGGCTTTCATGCGGTTGCGCAGTTCCAGCATGTCACGCACCGGGATGCCTTCGGTGATGCAAATGGCCAGGTCGAGGTCGGCCTCAACGGCTTCCCAGATGGCCGCCGCAGCGCCTGCCGGTGGCACGTAAATGACCGACACGGTGGAGCCGGTTTCCTTGGCTGCTTCCTTGACCGAGGCAAAAATTGGAATGCCGAAAATGGATTCGCCAGCCTTCTTGGGATTCACGCCGGCAGCAAAGCATGCCTTGCCGTTGGCGTATTCCTGGCATTTTTCAGTGTGGAACTGGCCAGTTTTGCCGGTAATACCTTGGGTGATGACCCGGGTGTCTTTATTGATGTAGATCGACATGTTTTTTCCTAATCAGTAGGGGGCAGAACGTCGCGCAGCGCTGTCCTGCCCGGCAAATTACTTGGCTACTGCCTTGACAGCGGCTTGTGCAGCTTCTGCCATGGTGTCCACGGAAATGATCGGCAGGCCGCTGTCTTTCAACATCTTCTTGCCCAGCTCTTCGTTGGTGCCCTTCATGCGCACGACCAGCGGCACATTCAGGTTGGTGGCCTTGCAAGCGGTGATCACGCCGGTGGCAATGGTGTCGCACTTCATGATGCCGCCAAAAATGTTGACCAGAATGGCCTCGACCTTGGGGTTCTTCAACATGATCTTGAAGGCTTCCGTGACCTTCTCGGGGGTGGCACCGCCGCCCACATCCAGGAAGTTGGCGGGTTCCGCGCCAAACAACTTGATGGTGTCCATGGTCGCCATGGCCAGGCCGGCGCCATTCACCAGGCAGCCAATGTTGCCGTCCAGGCTGATGTAGGCCAGGTCAAACTTGCTGGCTTCGACTTCGGCCGGATCTTCTTCGTCGAGGTCGCGGTAGGCCACGATCTCGGGGTGGCGGTAGAGGGCGTTGGCGTCAAAGTTGAACTTGGCGTCCAGTGCAACCACATTGCCTTTGCCGTCGCGGTTCAGCGGGTTGATTTCGACCAGCGACGCGTCGGTGTCCATGTAGCACTTGTAGAGCTTCTGGAAGATATCGACGGCTTGTGCGGTGGAGCCAGCCGGCATGCCGATGGCGTCGGCAATATTCTTGGCTTGTTCGGCACCCAGACCGGTCAACGGATCGATGAACTCGGTGATGATTTTTTCGGGGGTGGAATGCGCCACTTCCTCGATGTCCATGCCGCCTTCGCTGGAGGCAATGAAGGCCAGCTTTTGCGTAGCGCGGTCAGTCACGATGGAAACGTAGTATTCCTTCTGGATGTCGGCTCCGTCTTCGATGTAGAGGCGACGCACTTTTTGGCCTTCAGGGCCGGTCTGGTGGGTCTTGAGCTGCATACCCAGGATTTCGCCAGCAATGCGCTTGACATCTTCAATGGTCTTGGCAACCTTGACGCCGCCACCCTTGCCACGGCCCCCGGCGTGAATCTGCGCCTTGACAACCCAGACCGGGCCGCCCAGCTTTTGAGCGGCTTCCACCGCCTCTTGAACGGTGAAAGCTGCAATGCCGCGAGGCACTGGCACACCAAATTGACGCAAGATTTCCTTGCCTTGATACTCGTGAATTTTCATGAGCTGTTTCTCTCAGGAATGGATGAAGGATAGCCGTCTGATACGTCCAACAAGGCAGCATCAGGGACACCGTGCGAAGCAACTGCTAACTGTATCATGCTGCACTGCGGCAAGCTGTTGCCAGCCTTACAAGCAACCCACTTTCTAGGATTTGACCTCCACCATGCAAAAAATCTTCATCGACGGCGAAGCCGGCACCACCGGTTTGCAAATTCGCGAGCGCCTGCAAACCCTGCCCGGCATCGAACTCATCAGCATTGCCCCCGAGTTGCGCAAAGACGCCAACGCCAAGCGTGACCTGATGGCGCAAGCTGATCTGGTGGTGCTGTGCCTGCACGACGAGGCCGCCTTGGAGTCGGTGGCCATGGTCGATGCGCTGGAACAAAGCACGGGGCAGGTCGGCCCCAAAATCATTGACGCCTCCACCGCGCACCGCATCGCGCCGGGCTGGGTTTATGGTTTTCCCGAGCTGGTAGCCGGGCAGCGCGAGGCGATTCAGGCCGCGCGCCGGGTGGCGAATCCGGGCTGTTATGCCACCGGCGCCATTGCGCTGCTGCGGCCACTGGTGGATGCCGGCTTGATTCCGGTCGATTTCCCGCTGTGCCTGCCTTCGGTCAGCGGTTATTCTGGCGGCGGCCGCCCCATGATCGAGGCCTATGAGCAGGGCACGGCACCGGCCTTCGAGTTGTATGGCCTGGGTTTGAAACACAAGCACATTCCGGAAATCATGGCCTTGACCGGCCTGACACGCCGCCCCTTGTTTGTGCCCTCGGTCGGCAACTTCAGGCAAGGCATGCTGGTGCAAATTCCGCTGCACCTGGACCTGTTGCCGGGCCAGCCCAGCGCGAATGACTTGCAACAGGCGCTGGCGCAACATTACGTGGGTAGCGAATGGGTCAAGGTGTTGCCGGCAACGCCAGACAACAAGCTCGACGCGGTGGCGCTGGCCGACACCAACCAGATGGAACTGCGTGTATTTGCCAACCGTGACGCCGGTGATGGTTTTCAGCACGCGGTGCTGGTGGCGCGATTGGACAACCTGGGCAAAGGCGCGAGTGGCGCGGCGGTGCAGAACCTGCAGTTGATGCTGGGGCTGTAACCCGCTGAGTGGGCCTGGGGGCGGCCGCCTCATACTGTCAAACGCCCAGAAATCGGCGACCACCCCCAGGCCCACTCAGCTTGCAGTTGCGCTTTTGCCTGCGCTCAATCGTCGCCGCCGACAACCACCCGGTGGATGGTGTCGCCGCCAAAACCACGACTGGCCAGAAAGCGCATTTGCCTGGCGCGCTCGGCCGCATCCTGGGGTGCTTGATCAAACTTTTTCTGCCACACCGCGCGGGCCCGGGCCAGCTCGGTGCCGCGCAGCTCGGCCACGGCGTCCGAGATGGCCTGCGGGTCCAGACCCTTGGCTTGCAGTTCCTGCTTGATGCGAGAGGCGCCGAGTTTGGCGGCGCGCCGGTTGAGCACCGACTCGACCACCCGCTGCTCGCTGATGAAGCCCTTGGCCTGCAGCGCGTCGAGCGCCAGCGCCAACGTGCCAGGCTCCTCCTCAAAACGCTGCAACTTGCGCTCCAGCTCGGCACGCGAATATTCGCGGCCGCTGAGCAGGCGCAGGGCACGGCCCTTGAGCGAGGGCTGGTCAAAAGCCATGACGTTTAATATCAAATAGCATCGTCATTGCGAACAAAGTGAAGCCATCCATGACTCCAAACTGCATGGATTGCCACGTCGCTGCGCTCCTCGCAATGACGGTCTTTCTTCATGCTTTGAGGTGACTTGGATGCCATGACCGTTAGACCGCTTTTTTGCCAGCTGTTTTCACCTCTGCCACAGCTGCTTCGGTGCCAGCCAGCAGCGGGATGCCCAGGGAGGCGCGCACCTTGTTTTCGATCTCGTGCGACAGGCTCGGGTTTTCTTTCAAAAACTCCCGGGCGTTGTCACGGCCTTGGCCCACTTTTTCGCCGTTGTAGGCGTACCAGGCACCGGACTTGTCGAGAATGTTGGCCGTGACACCCATGTCGATGATTTCGCCCTCGCGGCTGATGCCGTGGCCAAACAGGATGTCGAACTCGGCCGTTTTGAATGGCGGTGCCACCTTGTTCTTGACCACCTTGACTTTGGTTTCGTTGCCAATGGCCTCGTCGCCCTTTTTGATGGTGCCGGTGCGCCGGATGTCGAGCCGCACCGACGCATAAAACTTGAGCGCATTGCCGCCGGTGGTGGTCTCAGGCGAGCCAAACATCACGCCAATCTTCATGCGGATCTGGTTGATGAAGATCACCATGCAGTTGGTTTTCTTGATGTGGGCGGTGAGCTTGCGCAGCGCCTGGCTCATCAACCTGGCCTGCAGGCCGGGCAAGCTGTCGCCCATTTCGCCTTCCAGTTCGGCTTTTGGCGTGAGCGCTGCCACCGAGTCGACCACGATCAGATCGACCGCGCCCGAGCGCACCAGGCTGTCGACAATTTCAAGCGCCTGCTCGCCGGTGTCGGGCTGGCTGATCAAGAGGTCTTGCAGGTTGACACCCAGGTTTTGCGCGTACTGGATGTCGAGCGCGTGTTCGGCATCGACAAAAGCACACTGGCCACCGATTTTTTGCATCTCGGCAATCACTTGCAGCGTCAAGGTGGTTTTGCCGCTGGATTCGGGGCCATAAATTTCCACCACACGACCACGCGGCAAGCCACCCACACCCAAGGCAATGTCCAACCCCAGCGAGCCGGTGGACACCACCTGGATGTCTTCAATGACTTCGCCCTCGCCCAGGCGCATGATGGTGCCCTTGCCAAATTGCTTCTCGATCTGGGCCAGCGCCACTTGCAGGGCTTTGGCTTTTTCGGGGTTGATGGGGGTGGCGGCTCTGACGGGTGCGTCCATGGTTTCTCTCCTGGGGTTGAAATTGATCGGTGCTTACTGAACCAGATTTTCATCCTCTGTCTTTAACGACAGGCTGGATGTCTGAACAGTAGTTTAGGAGGATTATTGAACTCCGTAAACCTATTTTTTAGTCAATTTGGTTTACTATATTGGCATGGCCGTCATCCCGCTCGATACACCCTGGCGCCAAACCCATGTGGGGTATTGGCTGGCTCAGGCGTCTGCGCGTTTTGATGCGCGCGTACTGGCACTGATGGCAGCCAACGACAGCGTGCCGCTGGCCCTGGCCAACCTGGCTGCCCGCGGCCACCTGACCGCATCGCACGCGCACATCACACGGCACCTGGCTTTGGCGGGCTCGCGTCTGAGCGACCTGGCGAACAGCGCGGGGGTCAGCAAACAGGCCATGGGCAAGCTGGTGGACCAGTGCGAAGCCTGGGGGCTGGTGCAGCGCCAGCCCGACCTGCGTGACGCCCGCGCTTGCCTGGTGGTGTTCAGTCCGGCAGGCCTGAGCTGGCTGCAGGCGTTCAAAGATGCGGTGACGCAAGCCCACGCCGAACTGCAAGAGTCAGTGGGCCCGGAGGTGGCCACCGTGATGGCGCTCGGGCTGGAGGCTTATGCCGCCTAGAATGCATGAAAAAGTAACGATTCAGCGCGAAACTTTCAACCGACTGACCCCCAACGAGGAGACCTTGATGCGCATTTTGATTGCCGAAGACGACCAGGTTCTGGCTGATGGCCTGTTGCGCACCTTGCGCAGTTCAGGCGCTGCGGTCGATCATGTGGCCAGCGGCAGTGAGGCCGATGCGGCCCTGATGACCAATACCGAATTTGACCTGCTGATCCTGGATTTGGGGCTGCCCAGAATGCACGGCCTGGAGGTGCTCAAACGCCTGCGTGCCCGTGGTTCGTCGCTGCCGGTGATGATCCTGACCGCCGCCGACAGTGTCGAGGAGCGCGTCAAGGGGCTGGACTACGGCGCTGACGATTACATGGCCAAGCCCTTCAGCCTGCAAGAACTGGAGGCAAGGGTGCGCGCCCTGAGCCGACGTGGCATGGGCGCAGCCTGCAGCACCATCAAGCATGGGCCGCTGATTTATGACCAGGGCGGGCGCGTGGCCAGCATTGACGGCGTGATGGTGGAGCTGTCAGCGCGAGAACTCGGACTTTTGGAAGTGTTGTTGCAGCGCGCCGGCCGACTGGTCAGCAAAGACCAACTGGTGGAGCGCTTGTGTGAATGGGGCGAGGAAGTGAGCAACAACGCCATCGAGGTCTACATCCACCGTTTGCGCAAGAAAATCGAAAAGGGTCCGATCCGCATTGCCACGGTCCGCGGGCTGGGCTATTGCCTCGAAAAAATCCCCGGCTAGCCCGTTTGCAGTGATGGTCAATCCGCGCGAGCAACGCTCGCTGTTTGGTGAAATCCTGGACTGGATGCTCACGCCACTGCTGTTGCTGTGGCCGCTGAGCCTGGTCGTGACCTGGCTGGTGGCCCAGAACATTGCCGGCAAGCCTTTTGACCGCGCCCTCGAATACAACGTCCGCGCCATGGCGCAACTCATCACCATCCAGCACAACCGCGCCCAATTTGCCCTGCCACGCCCGGCGCGTGAGTTGTTGCGCGCCGATGACTCCGACACGGTTTATTACCAGGTGCTGGGCCCCCGCGGCGAATTCCTCAGCGGCGAACGCGACTTGCCGCTCCCGCCACAGATCGAGCATATCGTGCCGGACAAGGTGCGCATACGCGATGAAGTGGTCAAGGGTTTTGATGTCAAGATTGCGTACATGTGGGTTGATTTACCCATGTCAGGCACCCGGCCGGCCCTGGTGCAGGTGGCTGAAACCCTGGAAAAGCGCTCGGTGCTGGCCACCGAAATCGTCAAGGGCGTGATGCTGCCGCAGTTTTTCATTCTGCCGCTGGCCGTGCTGCTGGTGTGGCTGGCGCTGGTGCAAGCCATCAAACCCCTGCACCAGCTCGAAGAGCGCATCCGTGCCCGCAAACCCGACGACCTGAGTCCGATCGACGCGCAAATCGTGCCCATGGAAGTGGCGCCACTGGTGGAGTCGGTGAACGACCTGTTGCTGCGCCTGACCGACTCCATCGCCACCCAGAAGCGCTTTCTGACCGATGCCGCGCACCAGCTCAAAACGCCGCTGGCCGGACTGCGCATGCAGGCCGAGATCGCGCAGCGTGAAGGCGCCAGCGCCGAGGACCTGAAACATTATTTGCGCCAGATCAGCCGGGCCAGCATTCGCGCCACCCACAGCGTCAACCAGTTGCTGTCACTGGCGCGCGCCGAAAGCAGTGGCTCTGCCATGCCCCGTGTGGTCTGTGATCTGGCCGAACTGACCATGTCGGTGGTGCGCGACTCCGTGCCCCGCGCGCTGGAAAAACACATTGATCTGGGCTACGAAGGCACCCAGCCGGGCACGCCCAGTTGCACGGTGCTGGGCAACCCGACCCTGCTCAAGGAGATGGTGCGCAATCTGGTTGACAACGCCATCAACTACACCCCGTCGAGCCAGCGCAAGCCGGGGGTGATCACGGTGCGTGTGCTCACCGATCCCTTTGGCCACACCCTGGTGTTGCAGGTTGAGGACTCCGGCCCCGGCGTGCCCGAAGCCGAGCGCGAGTTGATTTTTCAGCCCTTTTACCGTGCACTCGGAACCGAGGCTGATGGCTCGGGACTGGGCCTGCCGATCGTTCTCGAGATTGCCCAACAACACCATGCCAGTGTCAGCCTGGAGCCTACGCACCCGGGGCAGACACCTGCTGGCGCCCGATTTATGGTGCGCTTCAACGCCCTGAGCGCAGACCCGGCCTAAGGCTCTGCCTCAAACTCGGGACAGGATTCAAGCCCACCAGGTGGCAACACTGCTCTGAGTTCTGGCAACAGGACTTCCAGCGCCTCATTCACTGCCGGCAAACGCAAGCGCTGGCGTTGGCCAGGCACAACCTCGAAGACCCAACTTTCTGCTGGCCAGGAGGCTTCAAGGTAGGTGCGCAAGAGCGCAACCTGGGCCTCCGACATGGGCTCGGTTTCCAAGCACAAGGTGGGCTCTGGCGGCCTGGGCTGGGACTTCAAAGTCAGCTCGGCGGGGCTCGACAGCGTGATCAGCTCCGGGTGGATTTGCTGCGCCAGCCGTTGCGGCTCACGCTGCGGTATCGGCCCAAAACCGTAAGGCAGCAACCAGCCCTGCGCCCATGACCCATACAGCACATTGAGCAGCAACAAGAACCAGACGCAGGCGCGCAGCATCAGGCCTACCGTTCAAAGCTGCGCATAGCCCGGGCCAGCTTGAGGACGCACGCTGACCTCGGCGCTGGTGACCCGCTGCACGCCCTGGGCGCCAGCCACCAGCAGGGCGCCGCTGGCGTCCACGCCCTGTGCCACACCTTGCACGCCATCACTGAGCGTGACGGGCAGCTGCGCCAGCGCATCACGCGCATTAAAAGCCATTTGAAACGGCGCAAAGCCATGGGCCTCAAAGCGCTGCACCGCGTGAACCAGCGGCGCAGCAATGCGTAACAACGCTTGCGCTGCGTCCACCTCGGGCAGCAACTCACGCAAGCCGACCGGCGCGGTGGACAGGCCGGTTGGGTCCGGGGTCTGCAGGTTAAGCCCGACGCCAATCACCACATACCGACTGGCGCTGGACTCGCCCCAGTTGGCGGTTTCGATCAGGATGCCGGCCAGCTTGCGGTCGTGCCACCACAGGTCGTTGGGCCACTTGAGGCGAATCTCAGGGTGCAGGCTCTGCGCCACGCTCAAACCCACCGCCAGCGACAGGCCCGACCAGTCGGCGGGGGCCAGATTCAGACCCAGTGAAAACGTCAGCGCCTGGCCCCGCTGCCCCGTCGCCTGTGAGCCGCTGTGCCAGGGCCGCCCCATGCGGCCACGGCCGGCGCTTTGTTGCTCGGCCACCAACAGCACGGGATCGGGGCGACCCGCGCGGGCGCGGCGCATCAGCTCTGAATTGGTCGAGTCAACTTCAGGCAGCACCTGCACAGTAAAACCCGGCAGCGCAGGGGCTATGGCCTCCCAGATGGCCTCGGCAGGCCAGCGAACGGACGGGGCGGGTGGGGCGAGCATGGCCTAGCGTCGCTTGGGAGCCAGCAGAGTGCCCCGGCACCTTGCCGAGCCACACCAGCAGGGGTACTCGGCCTTGAGCTTTTTGGTGTAGCGCTCCTCGATGATCAGGCCGTAGTCGTAATTGAGCTCTTCGCCGCAAACAATGTCGCGCAGCGCCCGGATGAAAACGCGGCCGTCCCGCTCATGGGCTTCGCAATTGGGGTCACAGGCATGGTTGATCCAGCGCGACGAATTGCCGCCATGCAGTGCATCAATGACGCGGCTTTCGTCAATGTGAAAGTAAAACGTGTGGTTGGGGTTGGCAGGGTCGTGCGGATGCCGTGCCTGGGCTTCTTCCCAGTTGATGATTTCGCCCAGGTATTCGATCAGCGCATCGCCAGCGGCAATGTCCTGCACCGCATAAACCCCCTTGCCATGAATGCCGGAGCGACGAACCTGAATGCGACGGGGATTGGTGGGCACTTTTTTGGCTCGCTTGAAAATTTGGTATCGTGGACTCGTATGGGTGCGCGTGTGCGCACCTGCCTGTGTGCGCCCGCCCGAGCGAGCGCGAGAAAACGGATTGTAGTCAGATGAAAACATTGATCATTGCTGAAAAACCTTCGGTCGCCCAAGACATCGTGCGCGCCCTGACCCCGGTGTCGGGCAAGTTCGAAAAGCATGACGAGCATTTCGAAAACGACACCCATGTGGTGACCAGCGCAGTCGGCCACCTGGTGGAAATCCAGGCGCCCGAAGCCTATGACGTGAAGCGCGGCAAGTGGAGCTTTGCCCACCTGCCGGTGATTCCGCCGCACTTCGACCTGAAACCCGTCGACAAAACCAAGACCCGGCTCAACGCCGTGGTCAGGCTGGCCAAACGCAAGGACGTGGGCCAGCTCATCAACGCCTGCGACGCCGGGCGCGAGGGCGAGTTGATCTTCCGCCTGATCGAGCAGTATGCGGGCGGTGCCAAGCCGCTGGGCAAACCGGTGGACCGCCTGTGGCTGCAAAGCATGACGCCGCAGGCCATTCGCGACGGTTTTCAACACCTGCGCAGCAACGCCCAGATGCAGCCACTGGCCGACGCCGCGCGTTGCCGCTCTGAGGCCGACTGGCTGGTGGGCATCAACGGCACGCGGGCACTAACGGCCTTCAACTCGCGTGACGGCGGTTTCTTTTTGACCACCGTGGGCCGGGTGCAAACGCCCACGTTGAGCGTGGTGGTGGAACGCGAGGAAAAAATCCGCAAATTCGTCAGCCGCGACTACTGGGAAATCCACGCCACCTTTTCCGCGCAGGCCGGTGACTACCCGGCCAAATGGTTTGACCCCACCTGGAAACGCGCGGCAGCCAACGCGCTTGCGGGCAACGACGAGGTGGACGCCGAACTCAAGGCCGACCGGGTCTGGAGCCAGCGCGAAGCGCAGGCCATTGCTGACGCGGTGCGCGGGCAACAGGCCACGGTGACGGAAGAAAGCAAACCCACCACGCAGGTGTCGCCGCTGCTGTTCGACCTGACCAGCCTGCAACGCGAGGCCAACGGCAAGTTCGGCTTTTCTGCCAAGACCACGCTGTCGATTGCGCAAAGCCTGTACGAGCGCCACAAGGCCTTGACGTATCCTCGGACCGACTCACGCGCGCTGCCCGAGGACTATGTGCCGGTGGTCAAGCAAACCTTCGAGATGCTGGCCGACAGCGGCATGCGGCACCTGGCGCCGCACGCCCTGACAGCACTCAACAACAACTACATCCGCCCGAGCAAACGGATTTTTGACAACACCAAGGTGAGCGACCACTTTGCCATCATCCCGACGCTGCAAGCCCCCAGCGGCTTGAGTGAGACCGAGCAAAAAATTTACGACCTGGTGGTACGCCGCTTCATGGCGGTGTTTTTCCCGGCTGCCGAATACCAAATCACCACCCGTATCTCCAAAGCACTGACGCACAGTTTTAAAACCGAAGGCAAGGTGCTGGTCAAGCCGGGCTGGCTGGCCATTTACGGCAAGGAAGCCGCTGCCGAGCAGCCCGAAAACGGCGACAAAAGCGCTGGCAATCTGGTGCCGGTGGCGCCAGGCGAGCGGGTCAAGGCCGAAGCGGTCGACCCCAAGGCCCTGAAAACCCGGCCGCCCGCGCGCTACACCGAGGCCACCTTGCTGGGTGCCATGGAAGGCGCCGGCAAAACCGTGGAAGACGACGAACTGCGCGAAGCCATGCAGGAAAAAGGCCTGGGCACCCCCGCCACCCGCTCCAGCATCATCGAGGGCTTGATTTCAGAGGTCTACATGCTGCGCGAGGGCCGCGAGCTGATCCCCACCGCCAAGGCCTTCCAGCTGATGACGCTCTTACGCGGCCTGGATGTGCAGGAACTGACCAAGGCCGAGCTCACCGGCGAGTGGGAATTCAAGCTGGCGCAAATGGAGCACGGCAAGCTCAAGCGCGAGACCTTCATGGCCGAGATTGCCGCCATGACCGAGCGCATGGTCAAAAAAGCCAAGGAATACGACCGCGACACCATTCCCGGCGACTTCGCCACGCTGCATACGCCCTGCCCCAATTGCGGTGGTGTTGTCAAAGAAAATTACCGCCGCTACGCCTGCACCGGCTTGGATGGCAAAAGCGACGGCTGCGGCTTCTCGTTTGGCAAGACACCGGCCGGTCGGACCTTCGAGCTGGCCGAGGTCGAGCAGTTTTTGCGCGACCGCAGAATCGGCCCCTTGAGCGGTTTCCGCTCCAAGGCCGGCTGGCCGTTCACTGCCGAGATGGTCGTCAAGTTCGACGACGAAACCAAAAACTACAAGCTCGAATTTGACTTTGGTGACGACAAGAAGGGCGAGGAATCTGGCGAGCTGATTGACTTCTCGGCCCAGGAAGCGTTGGGCGCTTGCCCCAAATGCGGCGCCCGGGTGTTCGAGCACGGCAAAAACTACGTCTGCGAAAAGTCGGTGCCTACTGACGCCCAGGCCACCCCAAGCTGCGACTTCAAGACCGGCCAGATCATCTTGCAGCAGCCCATCGAGCGCGCGCAAATGGTCAAGCTGCTGGCCACCGGCAAGACCGATCTGCTCGACAAGTTTGTCTCCATGCGCACCCGGCGCGCCTTCAAAGCCATGCTGGCCTGGGACCCGGCCGCGGGTAAAGTGAACTTTGAATTTGCGCCGAGCAAGTTCCCGCCGCGCAAAACCGCTGCCACACCGCTGACCAAAGCAGCGGTGGCGGCCAAAGCGGGCACGACCGTCAAAGCCGCAGCCGCGAAAAAGGCTGTGAAAGCGCCAGCCAAAAAAGTGGCCAAGGCGGCCGCCGTTAAAACGCCGCGCAAAGCACCCGCCGTTGGCAGCACGGGCTCCACGCCCAGCGCCGCGCTGGCGGCGGTGATTGGTGCCGAACCGGTAGCGCGCGCTCAAGTCATCAAGAAGTTGTGGGACTACATCAAGGCCAACAACTTGCAGGATGCCACCAACAAGCGCGCCATCAATGCCGATGCCAAGCTGCTGGCCGTGTTTGGCAAGCCGCAGGTGACCATGTTTGAGCTGGCAGGCATTGTGGGCAAGCATTTGGGGTGATTGCGATGCTTGAGCTCATGACACAGCAAGATCGAAGGTGGTCGCAATTTGCGACCTTTAATAGGGGTATCTCATGAGCTTGCTGCTTCCTGTCCGGATTGAAAGTCGCATCCTGACCCTGCGCGGTGTGCGCGTGATGATTGACTCAGATTTGGCCGAACTCTACGGTGTGCCGACCAAAGCCTTGAATCAGGCCGTTAAACGTAATTTGCCACGCTTCCCACCGGATTTCATGTTCCGGCTCAACGCTTCGGAAAAAGCTGAGGTGGTCACAAACTGTGACCACCTCTCCAAGCTCAAATTCTCCAAATCACTCCCTTACGCTTTCACTGAATTCGGGTCAATTGCGTTGGCCAACGTGCTGGCCAGCCCACAAGCCATTGAGATGGGTATTTACGTGGTGCGCGCCTTTGTGCAGTTGCGCCAGGCCGCCATTACCCACACCGATCTGGCCCAACGCCTGACTGACCTGGAAATGAAGGTCGAAGGTATGGAGATCAAAACCGACGCCTTCGCCCACAACACACGCACACAACTCCGCCAGATTTTCGAAGCCTTGCGCGCACTGACCCAACCGCCAGATCCGCCCAAGCGGCCCATCGGCTTCGTGTTGCCTCCTGAGGAATCCTGAAAGAGAAGCATATGTCTACCGCCTTCCACCAACAGCTGACGTTGCAGAGTCTCGGTACGTTTTATATTTTGCTCACGGGATATTTCTAGCTGGACAAACCATCCCAATCGTGCGATTCGATCCAACACAGCAGTAGATAAAAAATGACAACCAAAGGGAGTTAACCATGAAAGGGTGGCGGCAGCGATTGCCGAGCGCAAGATTTTTGTCGGCATGACGGCTGCCGATGCCCGCCAGTCTTGGGGGGCGCCCAACAAGATCAACACGTCTATTGGCAGCTATGGCCGGCACGAGCAGTGGGTGTATGACCTGGGGCGCAGCAAGGCGCAGTATGTGTATGTTGAAAATGGCGTGGTGACAAGCATGCAGTCCCCGGAGTAGCCATGAATCAACTTACTGTATGCCCCAAATGCAGCTACACGCGCAAGCCAACCGACACAACGCCTGATTACGCGTGCCCCAGTTGCGGCATCGTTTACGCAAAATATGACGCGCAGGCCGACTTCGCCATGCGCATCGACAGGGCTTTGAAGACGGGCAACTGGACTGGCGTGCCGGCTGATCAGATCCCGTCGCAGGTCAAGGCGCAATTTGAGGCGCGTGCCGTGGCGCAGGCCCGGGCGGCGGTGCTGCTGACCACAACGCCGTCGGTGCCAGGCAGGGAGATTGCCGGCGTGATCGACATCGTTTCGGCTGAGTGTGCTTACGGCATGAACATCCTCAAGGATCTCTTTTCAAACATCACAGACGTGGTGGGCGGGCGCAGCGGGGCCACGCAGGGCGTGTTGCGCGACGCGCGGCGCACGGTTATGGCAGAACTGCGCAACGAGGCATTCAGCCTGGGAGCGGGTGCTGTTGTTGGTGTCGACCTGGCCTACAGCGAGTTTGACTCCGTCGCATGATTTGCAAAGATTTAACGCGTTAGAGACTAAGCAGCGCTTACTCTTCAACAACCATTTACTGATCCAGCCACTGGCAAATGCCTTGCCACTGCGCCAGGTCCCGCGCCACGCGCGCAGGGGGCAGGTCGAACACGGTAAGGCCGCGCGCCGCCAGCTGGACGTAATTTTGCGTGTCGCGCACATAGCCCAGCACCGGCAGCCCGGTGGCTTCCACAAAAGTGTGCAATTGCTCGGCGGCGCGGGTGCGCTCATCGACCCGCATGCCGACAATGCCGATGTCGATCTTGGCGGCCTGGGCGCTGTCCGCCAGTTCATTCAAGAAATCCTGCGTGGCAAAGATGTCAAACACGCTGGGCTGCAAGGGTACGACCACCTTGTGGGCGCGCTTGAGAATTTCCTTGAGCCGCTTGCCGTGCAGCCCGGCGGGGGTGTCGAGCACCACATGGGTCGTGCCCTTGGGCGGCTTGGCAATGCCGTCGTTGCCCAGCTCCCAGCTGCGAATGGGCCGTGCGGTGTCCGGGCGCAAAGACAACCAGAGTTTGCCCGACTGCTGACGGTCGGCATCGCCCAGCATCACTGCGTGGTTCTGGCTGGCAAAGTAGCCGGCAATTTGGGTGGACAGGGTGGACTTGCCCACGCCTCCCTTGGGGTTGGCGACGACGACAACTGGCATGACTTAAACCTCCTGCAAAGTGAGCAGCTGATGTTAGCGGCAACCGCGACACAATGGAAAATCCATTGTCCAATGGGCGTCACTGACATCAAAATGTCACCTCCCTGACATACCATGCGTCTCTCAGGCCGATGGGCCTGATTCGTCTTAATGACCCCATTGACCCACTTCAAGGATTCACCATGAAATTGCGCTATTCATTGATCGCTGCTGGCGTTGTCGCCGTCGGTGTCGCCGGCTCCGCTCTGGCCCAGGAAAAAACCCTGCGCCTGCTGACCTGGGACGGTTATGTGCCCGCAGACGTGGTGGCACAGTTCGAGAAGGAAAGCGGCTACAAGCTGGCTGTCACCATCTCCAACAACGAAGAGATGATCTCCAAGCTGCGTGCCACCGGTGGCGCCGGCTTTGATCTGGCCCAGCCCTCGCAAGACCGCATTGCCGGCCCGCAGCAGGAGTTTGGCATTTACAAGCCGATGGACCTGAGCAAGCTAAAAAGTGAGCTGTTCATCCCGTCGATGCTCGCAGCCACCAAAAAGAACACCACGCTGGCGGGCAAGGTGTATGGTCTGCCGCACATCTGGGGCACCGATGGGCTGGTGGTCAACACCAAACTGGCCACCATGACCGATTACACCGACCTGTGCAAGGCAGAATTCAAGGGCAAGGTGGCCTACCGCCTGAAACGCCCGACCCTGCTGGCGTTTGCCTTTGCCGCCGGCAAGGACCCGTTTGCACTCTACAACAACCCCAAGGCCTACACCGCCCTGATGGACGAGGTCGGCAAGAACCTGATTGCCTGCAAGTCCAATGTCAAGTTCTATTGGGACAACAAAGACCAGTTGCTCAACGGCATGCGCACCGGCGAGATCGTCGGCGCCATGATGTGGGACACCGGCGGCTGGAAGCTCAACGGTGAAAAGGCCGAAATGCAGTTCATCGCGCCCAAGTCTGGCGCTCTGGGCTGGATCGACACCTTTGCCATTCCGGCCAAGGGCAAGAATGACGCCGCAGCCTACGCCTGGATCAACTTCAACATGCGCCCCGAGATCGCCGCCCGAGTGGCCACGGCCGCCGGCAACTTCACCGCCTCCAAGGGCGCCGACCAGTTGATGGACGCCAAGCTCAAGACCCAGTTTGCCGCCAGTTTTCCTGAAGCCGCGCTGGCCAACGTCAAGTGGTACCCCGCCGTGCCCGCCGGCCTTGAAGACATCGAAGGCCGCGTGCTGGACCGCATCAAAGCGGCCAACTGATTTTGACGGCGCAGCCTGACCTGCAGGCCACCCGCGTGGCCAAGCACTACGGTGCTTTCCGCGCGGTGGACGAACTCACGTTCAGCGTTGCGCGCGGCAGCTTTTTCTCCATTCTGGGCCCCTCGGGCTGCGGCAAGACCACGCTGCTGCGCATGATTGCGGGCTTTCTGGAGCCCGATACCGGTGACATCCAGATCGGCGGCAAGGCCATGAACAACGTGCCGCCCAACAAGCGCCCGGTGAACATGGTGTTCCAGCACCTGGCACTGTTCCCGATGATGAACGTGGGCGAGAACGTGGGTTACGGTCTGGCACGCCGCGGTGTTGCCCGGGACGAGATCAGGCGCCGGGTTGGCGAGATGCTGGAGCGTGTCAGCCTGGCCGGTGCCCAAGCCAAGCGGGTCGACCAGCTCTCGGGGGGCCAGAAACAGCGCGTGGCGATTGCCCGCAGCCTGGTGCTGGAGCCCACGCTGCTGCTGCTCGATGAGCCGTTGGGCGCGCTGGATTTGAAGCTGCGCGAGCACATGAAGATCGAACTCAAAGCGCTGCAGGCGGCCTTTGGCACCACCTTTGTTTACATCACGCATGACCAGTCCGAGGCGCTGGTGCTGTCGGACCATGTGGCGGTCATGAACCATGGCCGCTTCGAGCAGGTCGGCACGCCGCAGCAGCTGTATTACGAGCCGCAAACGCCGTTTGTGGCGGGTTTTGTCGGCGCCAACAACTGCGTCAAAGGTGTTGCCACGCACATCGATGGCCTGGAGGTGACCGTGACCAGTGCCGAAGGGCTGGTGATCCCGGCGCGCGCCATCGGCCAGGTGGCCCGGGGCGACGCGGTCGAGGCCTTTGTGCGCCCCGAGGTGGCGCGGCTGGCGCGCGATGCCGCCGTGTTGCGTGAGGCTGGCTTGCCGACTTTCAGCGCCCGTGTCGACAGCCTGCTGTTTGACGGCGCCAATTCGGCCGTGCTGCTGCGCGAGGCGCAATCGAACACCGAATTTCGCATCGCCTTGCCGCAAACCGGCGAGTTTGCCGATCTGAGCGTGGGTGAAACCGTGGCCTTTGGCTTTGACGCGCAACGGGCGGTGTGTTTTGCAAGCTAAGCCCGGACAGCCATCGGCCCGAGGGCGGGCCTCCCACAGGGGGTTCTGTAGGAGCGGCGCCCTCGCCGCGATGGCCGCCAAGGCCTGACATGCCCAGCCAGCCATGAAAACCCAGGCCCGCCTGACGCTGCTGTTGCTGCTGGCCCCGGCGCTGCTGTGGCTCGTCAGCCTGATCCTGCTGCCGCATGTGGAGCTGGCTGTCTTGTCGCTGCGCGAGCGTGTGGCGCCACGCGTGTACGAACCCAGCCTGGCGCAGTTCGCCACCTTTGTCGAAGAACCGCTGTACTGGCACACCTTTATGCGCACCGCGCTGATGTCGATCGTGGCCACCGCCATCACGCTGCTGCTGGCCTTCCCGCTGGCCTGGACGATTGCCAAAATTGCCCGTGGCCGCAACAAGTCCCTGCTGTTTGTCATGTGCCTGATCCCGTTCTGGGTCAGTGAAACCGTGCGCACACTGGGCTGGATGATCCTGCTGCGCGAGTCCGGCGTGCTGCCTGCGTTGTTGGTCAGCGTTGGGCTTACCCCCGCACCCGTGGAGATGCTTTACCACGACGCCACCATTTTGGTCGGGCTGGTCTACACCTCGATGCTGTTCATGGTGATCCCGCTGATCAGTGCGCTGGAGAGCCTGGACGATTCACTCATTGAAGCGGCCTACGACCTCGGTGGCAATGGCTGGTCGATCCTGCGCCAAATCATCATCCCGCACGCCGCGCCCGGCATGGTGGCGGGCTGCATCGTGGTGTTCATGCTCACCCTGGGCAACTACCTCACGCCGACGCTGCTGGGCGGCAAAAACTCGCAGTGGTTCACCGAGCAAATCTACACCCAGTTCATTACCCGTTTCAACTGGGAGCAGGGTGCGGCGTTCGGCTTTTTACTGCTGGGCCTGTCAACCGCCATCGTCTGGGCCGGCTTGAAATTGAGCGGTCAAAAGTTTGGCGAAGTGATGCAGAGATCATGAGCAAGTCAATGCTCACCATCGTCATTGCGAGGAGCGTAGCGACGCGGCAATCCATGACCCCGGACCGCATGGATTGCCACGCTGCGCTCGCAATGACGGTGTTTTTTAAGGTGCGCCCATGATCGCGTCCCTGCCCCGTCCGCTGTGGTTGCGCGCCAGCACCGTGCTCTACGGCGTGGCGTTTTTTGCCTTTTTGTTTCTGCCGCTGCTGGTGGTGGCGGTGTTTGCCTTCAACGACGCGCCCTACCCGGCGCCACCCTGGCGCGGCTTCACGCTGGACTGGTTTTTTGGCCATGACGGCGCCGGGCGCACCGGCCTGTTTGCCGACCGCGCCATGCTCGCCAGCCTGTGGACCAGCGTGGTGGTGGCGGCCTGGGTCACGGGGCTGTCGGTGCTGGTGGGCACCGCCAACGCGTTCCTGATCGAGCGCACGCAGTTTCGCGGCAAGCAGGCCTTGTCTATGTTGATGCTGGCGCCGCTGGTGATTCCCGGCGTGATCCTGGGCATCTCGATCCTGGCCTTCGCCAGCCGCATCGCCAATTTGGCCGACGACCTGTGGGGCCTGGAGCTGGAGTTCCTGCGACCCGGTTTGCCGCTGGTGGTGCTGGGCCAGTTTTCCTACATCGTCTCGATCGCCACGCTCACCATCACCGCGCGCCTCAAGCGTTTTGATGTCACGCTGGAAGACGCCGCCTACAACCTCGGCGCCTCGCGCGCGGCCGTGCTGTGGACCATCACCCTGCCGTACCTGAAACCCGCGCTGATCGGCTCGGCGGCGATCTCGTTTTTGATGAGTTTCGAGAACTTCAACACCACGCTGATGCTGGTGGGCTCAGACCCGCCGCTCACGGTGATGATGTACGGCCGCATGCGCGAAGGCGCGACACCGGTGCTCAATGCGGTGAGCCTGCTGCTGATGGTGGCCTCGGCGGTGCTGGCGTTGACGCTGATGCGGGGCGCGAAAGCCAACAGGCCGGACAACGCAAGCTGACAAGGGAACCAAACCATCACTTCGGGCAGAAAAATGAAAATTATCCGTAGCAAGGAATTCACCGCCACGCGTGCCTGGGGTGCCCTGGACATTGCCAACATGAACGGCGTCACGACGCGCCTGCACTGGACCGACCAAGCCTACCAATGGCACACCAACGACGGCCAGGAGGTCTTTGCCGTGCTGGACGGTCGGGTGGACATGCGCTACCGCGAGGCGGGTGAGGAACGCACCGTGGTGCTGGAGGTCGGTGACATCTTTTATGCGTCGGTGGGCACCGAGCATGTGGCGCATCCCATGGGGGCCGCACGCATTTTGGTGATTGAAGCCGCCGGAAGCGTTTAGCGCGGACGGGCATTGGGCCTGGGTTGGCTTTGCGGCAGCCTACTTGTCTGTTGACCCGGCTGCCTCACCAGAATCCAACACGCCACACCACGCCGCATCGGGCTGCCAGCTGGCCACCCAGGCGGGTAACTGCTCTGGCGGCATGGGCCGTGCAATGCCGTAGCCTTGTGCCAGTTCGCAGCCCAGCTGCAGCAGCACGGTGCCGTGCGCCACCGTCTCCACACCTTCGGCAATCACGTCGCGCCCGAACGCGGTGGCCAGGCTGATGATGCCTTGCAAAATGGCCAGATCATCGGGGTCGTCAAGCATGCCACTCACAAAGCTCTGGTCAATCTTGAGCAGCGTGACATGCAGGCGTTTGAGGTAGGTGAGTGACGAGTAGCCGGTGCCAAAGTCGTCCAAAGCAAACTTCACGCCAATGCGGGTACAGTCCTCAATCGCCTGCGACACCTGTGCCATGTCTGCCAACGCGCTGGTCTCCAGCACCTCAAGCTCCAGGCTGGCCGGGTTGACTTGCGGGTGCCTGGCCAGGATGGCTTGCAGCTGCTGCACAAAGTTGCCTTGTTGCAACTGGCGTGCACCGATGTTGACGCTGACGGGCAAATCCAAACCGACGGCGTGCCACCGCTCTATCTGGGTCAGGGCGGTGTCCAGCGCCCACTCGCCAACGGCCACGGCCAGTGGGTGGTCTTCAATCACCGGCAGGAAGGCAGCCGGGGCCAGCAGGCCTTTGTCGGGATGCTGCCAGCGGATCAGGGCCTCGGCACCCATCACCTGGCCGCTGCGCATGTTGACCTTGGGCTGGTAGTGCAGCACCAACTCATGGTTCTTCAGCGCCAGGCGGATGCGATCCAGACTTTCGTGGTGGTCACGCATGCTGCTGTCCTGCGCAGCATCAAACACGCAATAACGGTTTTTGCCCGCCATTTTGGCCTGGTACATGGCCTGGTCAGCCTGGCGCATGAGTTGATCGGCGTCGATGTCTTGCGCCTGCGGGTAAAAGGTGACACCCACGCTGGCCGAAACCTGCGACGCCAGGTCGTCCACCTGCACCGGCAGTGCGGCCGCAGCCAGCAAGCGGATGAGCAGTGGCACGCTGGCCGAGGTGTCTTCCAGATCAATCAGCACCGCCACAAACTCGTCGCCCCCAATACGAGCCAGCGTGTCACCCTCGCGCAAAGCCTCTTTCATGCGCTTGGCCAGAGTGATCAGCACCTGGTCGCCGGTGACATGCCCGTGCTGGTCGTTGATGCGCTTGAAACCATCCAGGTCCAGGTAGGCCACGGCCACTTGTTGCTGCCGGCGCTGTGCCTGCGCCATGGCCTGTTGCAGGCGGTCAGCCAGCAGCACGCGGTTGGGCAGGTTGGTGAGTGCATCAAAGTGGGCAATATGTTCGAGCTGGCTCTCGTGCGCCTTGCGCTCGGTGATGTCGGAGAACAGCGATATGTACTGGCTCACCTTGCCCTGCGCGTCACGCACCGCACTGATGGCCTGCATTTCGGCAAACACTTCACCGCTCTTGCGCCGGTTCCAGACCTCGCCATACCAGTAGCCGTTGGCAATCAGGCTGCGCCACATGGCAGCAAAATAGTCCGCACTGTGCCGGCCGGAGTCCAGAAAACGCGGGTTTTTGCCCAGGGCATCTTCGCGCGTGAAGCCGGTGATGCGTGTGAAGGACTCGTTGACATCCACAATGGTGCCCCCGGGCGTGGTGATCATGATGCCCTCCAGCGCATGCGTAAAAACACCCGCAGCAAGCTGGAGCTTTTCCTGCGCCGCTTTGCGCTCAATGGCGATGCTGGTCAGACTGGCGGTTTGCTCAATCAGGGCGATGTCGGCCAGCGCTGGCGCGTGCGGCGCGCGGTGGTAAATGGCAAAAGTACCCAGCACCTTGCCGCTGGCACCCCAAATTGGTTGCGACCAGCAGGCGCCCAGTCCGGCACTGGCCGCCAGGTCTTTGAACGGGGTCCAATAGAGGTGTGTGGCAATATCGGCCACGATCACCCGCTCACCGGTCATGGCCGCTGTGCCGCAGGAGCCCACCCCAATCCCGATTTCAATGCCGTCGAGTGCCGCGTTATAGAAATCAGGCAGGCTCGGCGCCACCCCTTTGCACAGATGGCGGCCTTCCACGTCGAGCAACAAAATGCTGCACAACATGGCCGGATTGAGTTGTTCCACGCCCCGCACAATGCTTTCAAGCACCTTGGCAAGGGGCTCGCTGGAGGCCAGCATCTCCAGCGTGCGGCTTCGAAAACGCTCGTATTGCTCAGCTTGCTTGCGCTCGGTGACGTCTTGCACCAGCCCGGCGATGCGCACCACCCGCCCGCTGGCATTGCGCTCGGGAAAGCCCTTGGCGATGCAGGGGCGAAGTTCGCCGTCGGGTTGCACCGTCATCAGATCAAGCGTGTAGGGCGTGCCGTCTGCCACAGCCTTGCCCACCGCATCAAACAGGGTTTGCGAGGACTCTGGCGTGTACAGCCCGGCCTGCCCCTGCAGGTTCGGGGCGCCCAGGGCCGGGTCGCGTCCGAACAGCCCAAACATCTCGGGCGACCAGGTGAAGGCGTTGGTGTCCACGTCCCATTCGAAACTGGCCAGGCGCGCCATGCTTTCGGTGCGCTCCAGCATGGCCTGGCGCTGGTGCACGGCTTGCTCAGCACGGTACTTCTCGGTGACATCACTGAACACCAGCACGACCCCGACAATCTGGTCCGCCGCGTTGCGAATGGGCGCCGCACTGTCGGCAATCTGGTACTCGGGGCCACCACGCGCAAGCAGCGCCGTGTGGTTGGCCAGGCCCACCACCTCGCCCCGCTCCATCACTGTATGCACCGGGTTGAGCGCAGGCAGGCGGGTCTCGGCGCTGATGATGCGAAACACGTCGGCCAGGGGCTGGCCCAGCGCATCGGCCAGTGGCCAGCCGGTGAGGCGCTCGGCGGTCGGGTTCATGTGGGTGATCTGACCCGCAACATTGGTGGCAATGACGGCATCGCCAATCGAATTCAGCGTGATGGCGAGGTGTTGCTCGCTTTTTTGTAGCGCCTCTTCCCGTTGCTTCCAGGTCTGCAGAATGCGGTTGAAGTCTGTCACCAATTGGCCGATCTCGCCTTGGTGGGTGAGCACCAGGGCTTGCGGAATGTGCGCCAAATCGGCCAGGTTCGACATGGCAGCCGCCGTTTCCACCACGGGTGCGAGTTCGCGCCGTATAACCAACCAGGTCAGCACGCCGGTGAGCAGGGTCAGCAACAGCGTGGCCCAAAGCAAACGCTGCTGCATGGCGTAAATCGGCGCAAAGGCTTCTGTGCTCGGCATGACCACACCCAGGAACCAGCCCGCGACGGGGATGCCTTTTGCTGCATTGAGCTCTTCGATGCCCCTGGAATTGACGGCAATGCCGTAGCCTTCATAGCCCTGCATGTAGCGGTCGTGCATGGTGTTGATGCCGGGTGCCGGCAGTGGCTGCATGATGCGGCTCTTGTCCGAGGCAGTCACAAACAAGTTGTGTTGCGGGGCAATCAGCATGTAGCCCCCTGACTTGCCATAGGAGTTCTGAGCTATCTTGTCCAGAAAACTGGGCTGGCCCAGGTTAACTGTCGCGACCAAGGCGCCGATGACTTTGCCACGTGCATCGCGAATCGGTGCCACCATGCTGAATATCGGCGCTCCCAGCTTCTTTCCCATGGCCGGTCGGCCGATCACCGATTTGCCCTCCTTGAGGGGAACCGAGACGGACTCGCGGTCCATGTAGTTGGTGCCAATTCGACCGGTTGACAGCGGTACGTCGGCAATCGCCACGCCATCGGAGCCAGTGACGAAAACCCCGCCGTTAAACAGCAGTTTCAGCAGCGGGCGCTGCTCCAGCCGGTTCTGCAGGGCCGCCGGGCTGCTCATCAGGTCCTCATCCATTTCCCGGGCAACGGTTTCCAGGGCCTTCAGGCGGTCGGTCAGGTTGTCATTGACCTCGTTGGCAACCGCCGTCACGACCGACAACTGCTGCTGGCCCAGCATTTGCTCCATATCGGTTTGCAAGTTGCGGCTGATGTAGAACGAGAGCGACCACATGCCCAGCACCAAGACGGACAGCGTAAACGCCGTGGCGCGAACCTTCAGCGACTGCCAAGGGAAGATTTTCGGCTTCATGGCGCACTCCTGTCTTGCTATCTTGACAATAGCTTTTTACGCATTGTCTCCCTGGTCTGGTGGCTGACCGCATCGACCCACATCGTGGTGACGACCTAACTTCCAAAAGCTTTTACGTCAATTCTGACTTGGAACATTGATCCAGATCACGGATCAGTTCAAAAGTTGTTTACTCTGCAGACTTGAATCCGCCGACCATCGTTGGTATCTTCTCTTCCTCCGAGTCAAGTCGGCGCTCCCCGTCTACCGGGCGATCAGGGGGCGGTCGAATCGTGGATTCTTTTGCTGCATCAGTGCTCATACGGATCTTTGGTAAACGACCCGTGCCTGACTCGGCAGCAAGGCCACATCGCTCCATGTCGGATCAGGTTTCCAGTTCTTGACCCATTCGGGCAATTCGGCTCCCGGCATCGGGTGTGCAATGCCGTAGCCCTGCGCGAGTTCGCAGCCGAGTTCAAGCAACATCGAGCCGTGTTCGGCAGTCTCCACCCCTTCGGCAATCACCTTCAGGCCAAAGGCGCTGGCCAGTTTGAGCACACCGATCAGAATCAACAGGCTGTCGCTGCTGTCAAGCATGTCACGGATAAAGTTCTGCTCGATCTTGAGATACTTCACCGGCAGTTTCTTCAGGCCCGTCAGTGACGAGTAGCCGCTGCCAAAGTCGTCGAGCGCACATTCGACGCCGATGCTCCGACAGTCCCGTATGACTTGGGACACATGGTCCGGGTCGTCTATGGCGCTGGCTTCCAGTAATTCAAGTTCGAGACAGTTCGCCGGTAACCCGGGGTGAGCGGCAAGTGCTTCGCGCAGACGCTGCACAAAGTCGGCCTGCATCAAATGACGCCGGCCGATATTGACGCTGACTGGCATGTTCAGTCCGACTGCTTGCCAGCCTTTCATCTGCGCCAAGGCGCTTTGGATCACCCATTGCCCCAAGCTGACGGCCAGTGGGTGGTCCTCGATCATCGGCAGAAAGTCCGCTGGCGGCACCAACCCCTTGTGCGGGTGCCGCCAACGGATCAGGCCTTCGACGCCGATCACGTCTCCGGTGCGCAGATTCACCTTGGGCTGGTACTCCAGCACGAACGCCCCTTCAGTCAGGGCGCGTTCGATACTTTGCATGCTTTCGTGCCGCGCCCGCACGTTGCGGTCCTGCTCGGCATCAAAGACGTGAAAGCGGTTCTTGCCGGACTGCTTGGCCTGGTACATGGCCTGATCGGCCTGGCGCAGAAGTTGATCGGGTGCTAACTCTTGTTCCTGACCCTGTGCCTGCGGGTAGAAGGTGACGCCCAGGCTCGCTGAAACCTGCAACCGCGCCTGACCATACTGGAACGGTCTGGCTGCCGCGTCCAGCAAGCGGTTAAGCATGGGTGCGCTGGCGTCCACATCGGCCAGATCGAGCAGCACGGCGACAAACTCGTCACCCCCCAAGCGCGCCAGGATGTCACCATCGCGCAGCGCGCCCTTCATGCGTTCGGCCAGTGTGATCAGCAGATGGTCTCCGGCCTCGTGGCCATGGGTGTCATTGACCGCCTTGAAGCCATCGAGATCGATAAACACCGCAGCCAGGTGCTGCCCCCGGCGCCGTGTCTGGCTCAGTGCCTGCTCCAGGCGCTCGCCGAGCAGGGCGCGGTTGGGCAGCTTGGTCAGGCTGTCATATCGGGCAATGCGTTCGAGTTCCTGTTCGTGATTCTTTTCCGCCGTAATGTCCGAGAACAGACAGACATACTGCAAGGGCATCCCTTGCGTATTCCGCACTGTGCTGATTTTCTGCGTCTGCGCATAGATTTCACCGTTCTTGCGCCGGTTCCAGTTCTCGCCGACCCAGATGCCCTTCTGCGCCAGATCGCGCCACATCTGTTGGTAATGCTCTTTGCTGTGGCGCCCGGAACTGAGCAAGCGCGGGTTCTGGCCCACTGCTTCTTCACGGCTGTAGCCGGTAATTTCGGTGAAGGCGTCGTTGACCTCAATGATGGTGCCGTCCAGCGCCGTGATCATGATGCCTTCAAGGGCATGCTTGAAGACTTTGGCAGCCAAACGGATGGTGCCTTCTGCCTTCTTTCGCTCGCTGATGTCTGTGTGTGTCCCGATGGTACGCAGTGGCTTGCCGTTTGGGTCGCGGCTGACGATCATGCCGCGGCTCAGAATCCATTTGTAACTCCCATCCTTGCAGCGCAGGCGGTATTCAAGCTCGTAGCGCAATTCCTTGCCGGCAATGTAGTCGGCATCGCTGGTCAGCACGGCTTGCCGGTCATCGGGGTGAATCCGGCTTTCCCATTCCCGGTGATCAGGCAGGATGTCATCCTCTGCATAGCCCAGCATCTCTTTGCAGCGCCGGGAATAGCTTTCCTGGCCAGTTTGCAGGTCTCGGTCCCAGACACCGTCGCCAGCGCCTTCGATGGCAAATTTCCATCGGAATTCGCTCTCTGCGAGCGCTTGCACCAGCTTGTTCTTCTCCTGCAGTTGATGCTCCAAATCGGCGTGTGACTGGCGCTCGAGAGCGACGCTCAGTTCCTGGCGGCGTGCACGCAGCACGGCCAGACCGGTCAGAATCGCAAACAGCACGCCGCCGGTGATGGCAGCCATGGATACCAGCCGCACTGTGTCATAGCGATCCACTGCCACCTGGTATTCCTGCTTGGCTACGCTGAGCTGAATCTGCATCAGGCTCGCAAGCCCCAACTGCAAGTTGGCGTCCAGCGGGAGGATCTTGTCGCGAATCAAACCCTGAACGCTGGTAATGTCATTGGCACGCAGGGCCGCCACGGCTGGCGCCAGACCTTGCTGCTCGAAGTTGATGTGGTCTTGTTCAAATTTGGCTGCGACTTTTTCTTCCTCTTTGGTGAGGTAGGTGGCCTTGTAGGTAGCCCACGCCCTGCGGATCACGGCCGAGGTACTGCCCAGTTCAGCGAGATTGCCTGCACTTGCCTGTGGCCTTGGATCCAGCACGCTGGCATCGATCAACAATCGGCCCAGAAATAACTGATGCTGAATTTCGCTGAGCAATCCGATGGCGACCGTGCGGTCCTGGTAGACGGTCTTCAAGGCAGCATTCGACTGCTTGATGCCATACAGGCCCAGGCTGCCAATGGCCAACAGCAGGGTTGACAAGACCCCTACCAGCAGGAACAAGCGCGTCGATGACTTGAGATGGCTCATTGCAGCTTCTGCAGGGTCATTGCTCAGCGTCAAGCGCGACCAAGCCGTTCACCAGCGCCTCAAACTCCGCGACCGGCAGCGGCTTGCTAAACAGATAGCCCTGGAAAGCATGGCAGCCCAGAGATGTCAAAAAGTCGCGCTGCGCCTCGGTCTCGACCCCTTCGGCGATCACGCCCAGCCCCATGCTGGTGGCCATCGCAATGATCGCCCGGGAAATCGCCGCATCATCGGGGTCCATCAGAATATTGCGCACAAAGCCCTGGTCAATCTTGAGCCGCTCCAGCGGTAAGCGCTTAAGGTAGGACAAGGATGAATAACCGGTGCCAAAGTCGTCAATGGCAAAACCAATGCCGATGGCCTTGAGCGCATTCATCTTGACGATCACATCCTCCGCATCGGCTATCAACACAGACTCGGTCAGTTCCAGTTTGAGCCGCTGCGGATTGGCCCGCGTACGCTCAAGCGTTGCCAAGATCTGACTGACAAAGTTGCTTTCACGAAATTGCCGCGCACTGACGTTGACCGCAATGCTCAGGTGCGCCATGGCAGGCTGCTCAGCCCAGGTCGCCAACTGCTGGCAGGCGGTCTCCAGCACCCAAGCACCGATTGGCAGGATCAGGCCAGTCTCTTCCGCCAACGGGATGAACTCTGCCGGCGAGACCATGCCGCGCTTGGGGTCAAACCAGCGCACCAAGGCTTCTACGCCGACGATGCCATCGCTGTCTGAGACTTGCGCCTGGTAGTACAGCGTGAACTGCTGGTTCTGGATTGCCTCTTGCAAAGCGGCCTTGAACTTCACCCGGGCATCGACATCGGCCTGCATCTGCGGGTCGAAGAAACGAAGCGTGTTGCGCCCACCAGACTTGGCCTGGTACAGAGCCAGTTCAGTTCGCTTCAAAGGCTCAAGCGTATCCTCGTACTGCTCGCCGAAGAAGGTGATGCCGATGCTGGCAGTGCACGAAATCGTGGAGCCGGCCAACTGGTAGGGCTTGTTGATCTCCTCAAGCATTTTGTTGGCCACCGTTTGGGCCTGCCTGAGCGCGAGCGGCAGATCCTGATTCAGATGATTCAGAAGCACAACAAATTCATCACCGCCCAGTCGCGCCACGGAGTCGCCGTCTCGCGTCACGGCGCTAAGCCGTTTGGCAACGCATTGCAGCACCTCGTCGCCCTGGGCATGCCCGATGGCGTCGTTGATGTTTTTAAAATTGTCCAGATCGAGCATCAGCAATGCGCACTGGTGCTGATGATCTTCTGCCGCCACGATTGCCTGTTGCAGTCGAATGATCAACTTTCGGCGATTCGACAGCCCAGTCAAGAGGTCGGTGTAGGCCAGATCGTCGATCAGTTCTTCGGCTGCCTTGTAGGATGTGAGATCGCTGAAGGTGCCGACGTAATGGGTTAGCAGGCCGGCATCATCCTTGACGCTGCTGACGCTTAGGTGCTCAGGGTACACGGTGCCGTTCTTGCGCCGGTTCCATATTTCACCCTGCCAGGTGCCAGTGCGGCTGATGCTGTCCCACATGGCAGCATAAAAGGCAGCGTTCTGACGCCCCGATTTGAGCAAGGCCGGCGTTTGACCAACCGCTTCTTGCAAACTGTAGCCGGTGACGTTGGTGAAGGCTTTGTTAACCCGCAGAATCACTTTGTTCGCATCGGTGATGAACGTGCCCTGCTGGGACTCGAAAGCAGTAGAGGCAATGCGCTGGGCTTCTTCGGCGACCTTGCGTTCGGTGATGTCCTGCACTGTACCGATCAGGCTGGTGGTATTGCCTTTTTCATCCTCCGCAATTTTCGCCAGACCATGCATCCAGCGCTCGGCGCCATCGCTGGGCCGGACGATCTTGAACTCCAGATCCAAAGGTTTCTTGTTATTGATCGAATCTGCACACGAGTCCTGCATGGCTTGCCTGTAATCCGGGTGAATCAGTTTCATCCAACCCTGATTCGTGTGTGGGTAGTCTGGCGCCATTCCAAAGATTTCATCCATGACAGGTGTGCATTCAATGGCCCCTGTGGCAAGGGTATTGATGTAGCTTCCGATCCTGGCGGCGGTCTGCGATTCACGCAGAAGATTTTCGCTCTTGCGCATCGCCGCCTCGCTCTCTTTCACATCTGAGATGTCCGACACGATGATGTAAACGCCCTGCACCTGACCGTCGATGAAGTCAGGTATGTATTGCACCAGGCCATGCCATAACAGCGTGCCATCGGCTGTCCGCACAGGGCGCTCGAAACGTTGTTCTTCGCCGCTGAGTGCTGCTTCAACATAAGGCAGATTGACACGGTAGCGTTCTTCGCCGATGACATCACGCAGGTGCATGCCCGGCATTGCAACCGGATCGAGACCAACCCAGCGGGCGTAGGCCAGGTTGCCAAAGCGATTGCGCAAGTTGCGGTCCCAGTAGCCGATCATGGTCGCCATCTTGCCGTCTGCCGATCGCAGTTTTCCCGCCCGATGCAGCGGTGCATCAGGTGGCAGTTCCGGCCGAGTTTGATTCTTCTTGGCAGTAGTCATGTTGTTCCGCACACGCTTAACCTGACTGTAGTCAGTGCATCATTCGAATTGGGCCGAGGCAGTGTAGCGCCAAGTCCATCTTTCATCAATCTTCAGTAGTGTCCCAACGTCGTCACATCGGAAGCTGGTAAGTTAATGAATTACTTGTCAAATTTGGTGTTTCAGTCTGGTCTCGATTGGAACGTCGGCGAGAGGCAGACTTGTGGTTTTTTTGCGGGTTCCCCCCCCAACACCACCAGGCACCAAGGCAAGCCCGTATTTGCGCAACCCATGCGCCACCTGCCACAGAGCACGTTTCGTCGCTGTGTGGCCGAGCACAACGGCGAACACAAGGTCAAAGACTTCTCGTGCCTGGACCAGCTCTTCGCCATGGCCTTCGCCCAGTTGACCTGGCGTGAGTCGCTGCGCGACATCGAGGTCAACCTTCGCGCTCAGGCTCGGCGGCTGTACCACATGGGCTTTCGTTGTCAGACGATTTCGCGCAACACGCTGGCCAATGCGACCGCCACACGTCCGTGGCAAATCTATGCGGACTTAGCCCAACACGTGATTGGCATGGCTCGTCCCATTTTCGCCGCGGAGCCGTTCGGACTGGAACTCGCTGGCCTTCCTTGTCGCCCTGCACGGCGCTGCCCAATTTTTCGATCACGCCGACCGGCTCAAGGCCAATGGTCAGGCCCGTGAATTCAGTCTAGGCCACGGCGCCTGGTTTGATGGTGCGCTGGCCAACACAGTCATGGATACGGCATGCAAGCTACTCACGATGGATTGCGCTTGAATCTGTACACTGCAAACCCATGTTCACCAGCCACACCATCGACCAACAGCGTTACCAGTTTGCAGACCTGCGCACCTTGCTGGCCAGGGCCAGCCCGCTGCGCTCGGGCGACCAGTTGGCCGGCGTGGCCGCGCAAGATGCCCGGGAGCGCATTGCGGCGCAAATGGCGCTGGCCGATGTGCCGCTGCGCGCCTTCCTCCATGAAGCCGTGGTGCCGTATGAAAGCGACGAAGTCACGCGGCTGATTTTTGACAGCCATGACGCCGCCGCTTTCGCGCCGGTGAGCCACCTCACCGTGGGCGAGCTGCGCAACTGGCTGCTCTCGGACCATGCCAGCACGGCCAGCCTGACCACCCTGGCGCCCGGCCTGACGCCGGAAATGGTGGCCGCCGTGAGCAAGCTGTGCCGCCTGCAAGACCTGGCTTTGATCGCGCGCAAGTGCGAGGTCGTCACCCGCTTTCGCAATACCCTGGGCTTTAAGGAGCGGCTGGCCACGCGCCTGCAACCCAATCACCCAACCGACGACCTGGCCGGCATTGCCGCCAGCCTGCTCGACGGCTTGCTGCTGGGCGCTGGCGACGCGGTGATCGGCATCAACCCGGCCAGCGACAACGTGGCGCAGGTGATGCGGCTGAACCACCTGCTCAGCGACGTGATTGGCCACTACGGCATTCCAACCCAGTCGTGTGTGCTCACGCATGTGACCAACACGCTGCAGGCAATCGAACGCGGCGCGCCGGTGGATTTGGTGTTCCAGTCAATTGGCGGCACCGAGGCCACCAACCGCAGCTTTGGCATCACGCTGGCCCTGCTGCAGGAAGCGCGTGAGGCGGCGCAGTCGCTGCAGCGCGGCGCCTTGTTTAGCGACGGCCAGCGCGGTGCGCATGTGATGTATTTCGAGACCGGCCAGGGCAGCGCCTTGAGCGCAAACGCGCACTTTGGGTGCGACCAGCAAACCCTGGAGGCGCGCGCCTACGCGGTGGCGCGCCATTTCAAGCCGCTGCTGGTCAACACCGTGGTCGGCTTCATCGGCCCCGAGTACTTGTTCAACGGCAAACAAATCACCCGTGCGGGCCTGGAAGACCACTTTTGCGGCAAGCTGCTGGGCCTGCCGATGGGCTGCGACGTCTGTTACACCAACCACGCCGAGGCCGATTCGGACGACATGGACAGCCTGATGCTGATGCTGGGTGCGGCGGGCTGCAACTTCATCATGGGGGTGCCGGGCTCGGACGACATCATGCTCAACTACCAAAGCACCTCGTTCCATGACGCGCTGGTGTTGCGCCAGTTGCTGGGCTTGCGTGCCGCCCCAGAGTTCGAGGCCTGGCAATACGCCATGGGCATCACCACCGCAGGCGACGCGCCGCGATTGGCGGAGCAGTTGCCGGCCGCCTTTGCGCCGGCGTTGCATCAGCTCGGAGGCACTTGAGGTGAAAGAGCAACTCGGCGAACTGCCCCACACAGATTGCCAGGTCACTACGTTCCTCGCAATGACGATTTATTTGCGTCACTGCGAGCGCAGCGCGGCAGTCCAGGCCGTTCGGAAGTCATGGATTGCCACGCTTCGCTCGCAATGACGGGAAACGCTCATGGAAACCGAACCACCCCCACCCCTCCCCGCGCTGGTCACCCCCACGCCCTGGGAGGCGCTTAAAAACTTCACCGACGCCCGCATCGCCCTGGGGCGCGCCGGGGTCAGTCTGCCGACCAACCCGCACCTGGCGTTTCAACTGGCGCACGCCCAGGCGCGTGACGCGGTGCACCTGCCGTTTGACGCGCTTGGCATGGAGTCCAGTTTGCAAGGACTTGGCCTGCCGACGCTGCGGCTGCACAGCCAGGCCACCAACCGCGCCACCTACCTGCAACGCCCGGACCTCGGGCGACAGCTCGATGCGGCCTCGCTGCAGACCTTGGCGCAGTGGCAAACACAGCAGAGCGGCGCGCCGGGTTTCGATGTCGCCTTTGTGCTGGTGGACGGCCTGTCGTCACTGGCGATTCACCAGAACGCCGTGGCCCTGGTGGCGCTGATGCTGCAGCGCCTGCAGTCCGACTCCAACCCGCCCTGGACGGTGGCGCCCATGAGCGTGGTGGCGCAGGGCCGTGTCGCCATCGGCGACGAAGTGGGTGCCGCCTTGCGGGCCAACACCGTGGTGGTGCTGATCGGCGAGCGCCCGGGCCTGAGCTCGCCCGACAGCATGGGCATCTACCTCACCTGGGCGCCCAAGGTGGGCACCTGTGATGCGGCGCGCAATTGCATCTCGAACGTGCGCCCGGCAGGCCTGTCCGTTGATGCGGCTGCCAGCACGCTGCACGCGCTGCTGAGCCGGGCGCGCCTGAAACAACTCACCGGGGTTGGCTTGAAAGACGAGGTGGATCACGCCTTGACGGATCCGCAATTAGCCCCGAACCCTCAAGCGCAGCTCCCTTTTTGGCAAAGCCAGGCGCGCGACCCGCGGTAAAGTGCGGTCATGCCCACCTTCACCCTCACCGACAGCCAGCAGCAGGCGCTGCTGGCCGCCGCACGCCAGGCCCATCGCATGGCCTATGCGCCTTATTCCAACTACCCCGTCGGTGCCGCCGTGCTCGACGAGCAGGGCCGCATCCATGCCGGCTGCAACGTGGAAAACGCCGCCTACCCCGAGGGCCTGTGCGCCGAAGCGGCAGCCCTGAGCGCGATGGTGCTGGCGGGCGGCCGGCAAGCCCGCGCCGTGCTGGTGCTGGGCAGCGGTGGCGAGGGCCGCTGGATCACGCCGTGCGGCGGCTGCCGCCAGAAGTTGCGTGAATTTGGCGCGCCCGATCTGATCATCCAGAGCGCCAACG
>CAZIGL010000004.1:0-111594 GCA_964538895.1 uncultured Rhodoferax sp. | reverse complement strand
CACCCAATGAACGCCATCGACACCATTCGCCAGTGCGCCCCACACCATTTGCAAGCCCGCATTGCCGTGGTGCTCGGCTCGGGCTGGGGCGGCTTGACCGACCACCTCGTTGATGCCACCCAGATTCCGTACGCCGAACTGGCCGGTTTTCCGCCAGCCGGTGTGGCCGGTCACGGTGGCAGCCTGTGGCTTGGGCACCTCGGCGCGCAACCCGTGGCCATGCTGAGCGGGCGCCAGCATGGCTACGAGACCGGTGCGGTCGACGGCATGGCCGAGCCCTTGCGCGTGCTCAAAAGCCTGGGTTGCCACACGCTGGTGCAAACCAACGCAGCGGGCAGTTTGCGCCCCGACATGCCGCCACAAAGTCTGATGCTGCTGATCGACCACCTTAACCTGCCGCAGCGCTCGCCGCTGGTGGGCAGCAGCGGATCGGAGCGCTTTGTCAACATGGTCGATGCCTATGACCCGGCGCTGCGCGCCCATGCCCAAAGCGTGGCGCAGGCGCAGGGCGCCACCTTGTTTGAAGGTGTTTACGCCTGGGCTTTTGGCCCGCAGTTTGAAACCCCGGCCGAGATCCGCATGCTGCGCCTGCTGGGTGCCGATGCCGTGGGCATGAGCACCGTGCCCGAAACCATTCTGGCGCGGCACCTGGGGCTGCGCGTGCTGGCGCTGTCCCTTATTACCAACCTGGGTGCCGGCATGTCCGCCGAACCCCTGAGCCACGCCCACACGCTGCAACAAGCGCAGCTGGGCAGTGCTGCTGCCAGCCGCTTGTTGGCCGACATTGTTTCGTCACTGCGAGCGTAGCGCGGCAGTCCATGCAGTCAGAATTCATGGATTGCCACGCTTCGCTCGCAATGACAATGCCCTTTTCCTTTTCTACAACGCTCGCATGACTCCCCCTTTGCCAACCCAATGGCTGAACAGCCCACAGGCCAGCGCGCGCATCGCCCTGGCCTGCCTGGACCTCACGAGTCTGGGCAACGCAGATACCGATGCAGACATTGCAAGCCTGTGCCAGCGCGCGCAAAGCCCGTTCGGGCCGGTGGCGGCGGTGTGTGTCTGGCCGCGCCTGGCGGCGTTTGCCCGGGCGCACTTGCCAGCGTCCATCGCGGTGGCGGCGGTGGCCAATTTCCCGCACGGTGATGCCGACATCGACGCTGCCGTGCGAGACACGCTGCAGATCGTGCAGGCTGGCGCGCAGGAAGTCGATGTGGTGTTGCCCTACCGCAGCCTGATGGCCGGTGATGACCGCGCCGTGACTGATCTGCTGACTGCGGTGCGCAATGCCTGCCCCGGCCTGCTGCTCAAGGTGATCCTGGAAACCGGCGAACTCAAGACCCCCGCGCTGATCGAGCGCGCTTGCCAGTTGAGCCTGGACGCTGGCGCTGATTTTCTGAAAACCAGCACCGGCAAAACCCCGGTCAGCGCCACGCTGGAGGCCGCGCGCATCCTGCTCGGCGCCATTGCCGCCAGCCCCGCCGCGCGAACCCGCGTGGGCTTCAAGGCGTCCGGTGGCATTCGCACCGTGGCCGACGTGGCCGCCTACCTGGCGCTGACGCAGGAACTGCTCGGCGCACAAGCAATGGCGCCGCAGCGCTTTCGCATCGGCGCCAGCAGCCTGCTGAACGACATCGAGGCGGTGCTGTCTGGCAGGTCAGCAGGCACCGCAACGACGGCAGGAACTTACTAAATTTATGAAGGAACACCGTCATTGCGAGGCGCGCAGCGCCGCGGCAATCCATGCAGTCCGGGGTCATGGATTGCTTCACTGCGTTCGCAATAACGCTGCTTTTTCGCCTTAAACCTCACCATGCTGGCCCAGGAAATCATTCGCATCAAACGTGACGGTCAGACCCTGGCGCGCGCCCACATCGACGCTTTTGTGCGTGGCCTGGTGGATGGCTCCTGGAGCGAAGGCCAGGCCGCCGCGCTCGCCATGGCCATGTTCCTCAAGGGCATGAGCCGCGCGGAAACGGTGGACCTGACGCTGGCCATGACCCATTCCGGACTGGTGATGGACTGGTCGACCGCCAAATTGAACGGCCCGGTGCTGGACAAACATTCCACCGGCGGCGTCGGCGACAAGGTGAGCCTGATGCTGGCCCCCATCGTGGCGGCCTGTGGCGGCGTGGTGCCGATGATCTCGGGCCGCGGCCTCGGCCACACCGGTGGCACGCTCGACAAGCTGGCCAGCATCCCGGGCTACCAGTGCGCGCCCGATGTGCCCACGCTGCACCGGGCGCTGCACAGCGCGGGCTGCGCCATCATTGGCCAGACGGCCGAACTGGCACCGGCCGACCGCAGGCTGTACGCGATTCGCGATGTCACGGCCACGGTCGAATCCGTGCCCTTGATCACCGCCAGCATCCTGTCGAAAAAGCTGGCCGCCGGCCTGCAGGCTCTGGTGATGGATGTGAAAGTGGGCAACGGCGCCTTTGCCGACTCGCTACCCATGGCCACCACCCTGGCCGAGTCGCTGGTGCAGGTGGCCAACGGTGCCGGGCTGCCCACGCGTGCCTGGCTGACCGACATGAACCAGGTGCTGGGCAGCGCTTGTGGCAATGCGCTCGAAGTGATGGAGGCGGTCGACTTTTTGACCGGCCAATGGCGTGAGCCGCGGCTGCTGGAAGTCACGCGCACCCTGTCGGCCGAACTGCTGGTCATGGGCGGGCTGGCAGACAACGACGCGCAGGCGCTGCAGCAGGTCGATGACGCCCTGCACAGTGGCCGTGCGCTGGAACAGTTTGCACGCATGGTCAGTGCACTCGGTGGCCCGGCAGACTTCTGCGAGCGCCCCGGCCATTACCTGCCCAAAGCGCCAATCCAACTGCCGGTGCTGGCGTCACGCGCTGGTTTTGTGGCTGGCATGGCCACGCGCGACATCGGCCTGGCCGTGGTGGAACTCGGTGGTGGCAGGCGCCAGGCCGGCGACACCATTGATGCGCGGGTGGGCTTTGGCCAGTTTGCCCAGCTGGGCCAGGCGGTGCAGGCGGGCGAGGTGCTGGCCGTAGTGCACGCGGCCGACCAGGGCACGGCGGAACAAGCCCGCCGAACGCTCCTGACCCTGCTGCAAATCGCGCCGCAGGCACCTGTCGGCGCGCCTGTTTTGATTCAGCGGCTGCTGTCCTGAAGCCAACTGGCCGACTTGGCGATATCGCAGGTTTTAAAGGCACAATTGATCTGCGCAGTCGCGCGCGTGTCCCGGCCATCCAGCCCCGTCTTGTCCAACAAAAACTGGAGCTCTCTTTGAAAACCCGCCCCCAGAACTTGTTCTCTTTTGTGCTCGCGTTGGCCCTGCTGGTCGTCACCGCCACCGCCTCTGCCGCGGGCAACATCAAGATCGCCATCGATGCCGAATTCGGCATTCCCAACTCCACCTCGGCGCAGGCCGTGCGCCATGGTGCCCAGGTTGCCGTCGATGAAATCAATGCCGCCGGTGGCGTGCTCGGGCGCAAGCTCGAAGTCATCGAGCGCGACAACCGGGCGGTGCCCGCGCGCTCCCTGAACAACCTGCGCGAATTGGCAGCCGACCCCGACGTGGTGGCGGTCATGTGCGCCCGCTACAGCCCGGTCGTGGTCGAGATGCTGCCCGAAATTCACCGCCTCAAGATGGTGATGCTCGACCCCTGGGCTGCGGCAGACGCCATCACCGACAATAATTTTTCACCCAGCTATGTGTTTCGGCTGTCGCTGCGCGACTCCTGGGCCCTGCCGGTCATGATGCGCCATGCGCTCAAACAGGGTCACAGAAAAGTGGGCATCTTGCTGCCCAACACCGAGTGGGGTCGCAGCAGCCTCAAGGCGGCCGAAGAAACGGCCGTCAAGGACACGCGTCAGGAGATCGTGGCGTCCAAATGGTACAACTGGGGTGATACCAGCCTGATCGAGCGTTACCGGGCGCTGCGCAACGCAGGGGCGCAGGTGATCATCCTGGTCGCCAATGACCGGGAAGCCGCCATTCTGGTCAAGGAAATGGCCGGGCTACCGTCAGAACAGCGCTTGCCGCTGGTGGCGCATTGGGGCATCACTGGCGGAAATTTTTTCGAACAGTCCGGGCCGGCCCTGAAAGCCGTTGAGCTATCTGTGGTGCAGACCTACTCGTTCATCGGCAAGAGCGATCCTAAAACCCAAGGCGTGCTGGCCGGCTTGAAGACCGTCACCGGCAACGATGATCCGCGCAAGGTGGTCTCGCCGGTTGGCGTGGCGCATGCCTATGACCTGGTGCATTTGCTCGCTCTGGCGATCAAAAAGGCCAACTCCACTGACCGGTCCAAGGTGCGCCAGGCACTTGAAAATCTGGGGCCGTACAAGGGCCTGGTGCGCCACCTCGACAAGCCCTTCACCGCCACGCGCCATGACGCGCTCAGCATCAATGAAGTCTTCATGGCGCGTTTTGCAGACGATGGCGCCATCGAACCGATCCTGAAAACAAAACCGTGAGGCCGGTTTGGTGAACGTGCAAAACCCGCTCGACGCGCTCAGACGCTGGCGCACCTCCAGCCTGGCCAACACCTTTGCCCTGCAGGCGGCTTTCATTGCGATTGCCAGCATTGCGGTGGTCGCACTGATGTCGCTGGCCGTCATTTACTGGGTCGAGGCCCGCACCCAGCATGAGCGGCTCCAGGAGAAATCAGGCCGCGTCGCCGAGCGCCTGGAAGCGTCGATCAATGTCGTCGAGAGTTCCGTCACTGCCTTGGCGAGAAATCCGATGTTCATGAACGCCCTGCTCGACTCCAAAGGTCGTGATTCCTATGTGACGCCTTTTCTGGAAAACTTCAATTTTCCGATCACGGCCACCAGTGGCTTGGCGCTGTGCGACATCAACGGAGAACGGCTCGCGGGGACGCGTTCCCCGCTGTCAAATTGCCGCCGGGATTCCGCCCTGTTCAAACAGGTGATGACGGATGGCAAGACGCTGCGTGAATTGGTACCGCTGCCTGGCGGCCATCTGGGCTGGACGGTTTACCACGGCGTTGTTTTCGGCTACACCGGCACCGTGGAAGGGGTGGTGGTGACACAGCTTGATTTGTATGACCTGCTGCAGTCGGTACCCAAGGACCTGGATTTGGCTGGCGTCGCGTTAGTGCAAACCGGGGGGACCGAGGCGCTGGTCGGTGTGCAAGTGGCGCAGATCGCATCAAGCGCCCTGCAGGAGGCCAGAACGCCGCTTTTCAAGGGCAGGCCGGGGGCAGTTCCCTTCCCGCTGGAAGTGGTCACCTGGGACCGCTCGCAACCCTTCGGGAACAAGTTGCTCCCGCTCAGCCTGGGTTATAGCCTGGCCGGCCTGCTGATGGTGGCGCTGGTCATTGACTGGGCGCGGCGCGTGTCCCGCGTTCTGACTGCACCCCTGACCAACTTGACCGACTCGGCCCACCGGGTGGCCGAGACCGGCGACCTGAGCATTGCGGTGCCGCAAACCAGCACTGGCGAAGTGGCACAACTGGCCAAGGCCTTTGAGGTCATGGTCAACGCGGTGCGGGTTTCAGAATCGTCACTGGAAGAAAAAGTCGCCCTGCGCACGGCGCAGCTGGAGCAGTCACAGGCCGCAACGCGTGACCGCACCGAACAATTGAACGCCATTTTTGACCTGAGCCCGGATGGCTTCGTTTCTTTCGATGCCGGGCTGCGGGCAACGTTTGCCAACCTGGCCTTTCTGCGCATGACAGGCATCGAGGCTGGTGACGTCATCGGGCTGGAAGAAGCCGAATTTTCCAGGCTGCTGGCCGGCAAATGCCTGCCCGAGGCGACGTTTCCGGGCGTCGCCTCGCTGCGTGCGACACGTGAGGGTCTGCGCGACGGCGAAGCGCAGACGCATCCGGTCAGAATCCGGCACTGTCTGATCGAGCTGGCAGGCCCGGGAAACCATGTGCTGAAAGTCGGCATCCGGCTGTCACAGGCTGAGAACGTGTCGCAAATCCTGTACCTGCGCGATGTCACCCATGAGACCGAAGTGGACCGCATGAAGAGCGAGTTTTTGTCCACGGCGGCGCACGAGCTGCGCACCCCGATGGCGAGCATTTACGGTTATTGCGAACTCCTGCTGATGCGCGATTTCGACGCGGACGAACGCAAGGAGATGTTGTCCACCATCTTCCGCCAGTCCGAGCTGATGGCCTCCATCATCAACGAACTGCTCGACCTGGCACGCATCGAGGCGCGCCGTGGCAAAGACTTTTTTGTGGAACGCCTGTCGCTGCAGGAGGTCGTGGGCGAGGCGGTGGCTGGCTACAAATTGCCCGAGGGTCGCGAGGCACCTCAGGTGCTATTTTCAGACGACACCCTGCTGGTCAGGGCCGACCGGAAAAAGATCCAGCAGGCGATCACCAACGTGCTCTCCAATGCCTACAAATACTCGCCGCGCGGTGGTCCGATCAGCCTCAGCTTTCTGCAGGAAGTGCACCACAGCGTGGGCCGCTACGGCATCGAGGTGCGTGACCACGGCATCGGCATGCGCCCGCAAGAATTGGCGCGCGTCTTCGAGCGCTTTTACCGTGCCGACAGCACCGGCAAGATCCCCGGCACCGGGCTGGGCATGAGCATCGTCAGGGAGATCATTGAAATCCATGGCGGCGAAGTGAACGTGGAAAGCAAGCTGGGCGAGGGCACCACCGTGACGCTCTGGCTGCCTGAGGCCTGAGGGCCCAACGGGCGTGTCAGTCCGGCGCCTGCTGCTCGCCGTCAATGTAGAGCCAGCGCCCGTTCTCCAACACAAAGCGGCTGATCTCGTGCATGCGGCCGCCGCGCCCGTTTTCACGGTAGCGCGCGACAAACTCCACCACCCCCGCATCCAACGTGGCCTGCGCGTGGCGCACTTCCAGCCCGAGCCATTTGAGCGGTGGCAGCTCCAGCTCGCCGGGCGAGGTGGACGGGTGCCAGGTGGCCAGCAGGTAATCGATCAAGCCCAGCCCGTAGGCGCTGTAACGCGAGCGCATCAGCGCCTCGGGCGTGGGGGCGTGCACGCCTTGCTTAAGGCCCGCGTGCCAGGGGCCGCAACAATCGCCGTAGGGCAGGCCACTGTCGCAAGGGCAGGCGGCGTGAAAGGACAGAGCGTTCTTTTTCATGACGGCAATGGTAACGGGGCGTGCACACGGTGGTGCGCCTGGCGCGTGGCCAGGGTGCGGCTGGCCTTGGCCGGTGATGCGGTTCGCCGCGGCAACAAGCCGTGCAGCGCCTTGGGGTTGGCGCGCGCGCCACTGGCGACGTAGTCCGCCAGCAACGCCAGGCGCACCGTATCTGGCGACTGGTTGGCGCTGAGGTAATCGAACAAAGCATCGACCAGCGCCTCGGGCGTCAAGCGGTGCGTGCTGCCCTGGCGCTGCCAAAGCCAGTCGGAAAACGCCATGAAACACCAGAACGGCGAGGCGGTGGCGCTGCCATCGACCGCGGGCGGGTGCAGCAACAGCGCCAGCGTCTGCGCAAAACGGCCCGAGTTGGCCAGCAGCTCCCAGTAACGCGCCAGTCGGCCAAAGCGCTGAAGCGTGGCGGCGTCGACCACACCGGTGTGCTGCACGGTATAGGGCGGCTCTGGCGCGTAAACCATGCCGTGCGTCGCGCTGTGGCGGGCAATCGGCGCACCGCGCAGGCGCTTCAGGATGCCGAGCTGGATCTCGTGCGGGCCAATCGCCAGCAGCCGGTCGAAGCCGTCGGCAAAACTTTGCAGCGTTTCACCCGGCAGGCCAAAGATCAGGTCGACATGCAGGTGCGCATGGGTGTGCGCCAGCAGCCAGCGCAGGTTGGCCTCGGTGGCGTCGTTGTCCTGGCGCCGTGAGATGGTTTGCTGCACTGCCAGGTTGAAGGTCTGCACGCCCACTTCAAGTTGCAGCACCCCCGGCGGGAACTGCGCCAGCATGGCCCGCAGACGATCGGGCAGGTGGTCGGGGATGACTTCGAAGTGAAGAAAGAGGTTTTGGCTGTCATTGCGAGCGCAGCGTGGCAATCCATGACTGTCGGGCTGCATGGACTGCCGCGCTGCGCTCGCAGTGACGGGATCCGGTCCAAGGTCTGTGTGCGGTGTCGGCAGCCGCTCCAGAAAAAACCGCAAGATGCGCACCGAATGCTCAATCTTCAGATTGAAGGTCCGATCCACAAACTTGAAGGTGCGCGCGCCGCGCTGGTACAGGGCATCGAGCGCCGCCAGCACCCGGTCCAACTCAAAACCCCAGGCCGTCTTGTCGAGCGCGCTCAGGCAAAACTCGCACTTGAACGGGCAGCCGCGCGAGGCCTCCACGTACAGCAGCCGGTTTGCCAGGTCGGCCGCGCTGTATTCGGCGTAAGGAAAATCAATTTCTGCCAGTGGCGGCTGCTCGCCGGGGATGATTTTCATGAGCGGCTGCGGGCCGTCCAGCAGTGCGCGGCACAGCTTGGCAAAACTCACATCGCCCCAGCCGGTGATCACATGGTCGGCCAGATGCGTGATGGCTTGCTGGTCAGTCTCGTGGCTCACCTCCGGCCCGCCCAGCACAATTTTGAGGTCGGGCCGCGCGGCCTTGAGCAGACGCAGCACCTCGGTGGTTTGCGTCACGTTCCAGATGTACACACCGAAGCCCACAATCTGCACCCCGGCGGATGTTTGGGCCGATGGCGCCGGCCCCAGCGTGGCCAGCAGGTCCGTCACCACCTCCTGCGCCGGCCGGGAAATCGTGTACTCGCGCAGTACGGCAAGCGCGCGCAGGCCCGCGCCGCCATGCCGGTCAAGGTTGGCCAGCAGGTAACGCAGGCCCAGCGAGGCGTGGATGTAGCGCGCGTTGAGCGTGACCAGGACGATACGGGGGAAAGTGGTGCGTGTCATGCCAATGAGTTGGCCATAGTGAATGAATGAGCCGTGAAATCCGGAATCTGTGTCCGTAAATTATGGATTCAATGGCCGGGAATTATGGAATCAAGGGGCAAAGTTATGTGGGTACAGGTTGCGCGAGAATGCACCGCTGAACCATTCACATCACCCAACCCCCATGAAAATCGAAAAAGACACCGTTGTCACCCTGCGCTACAAAGTGGCGGACGCCCAGGGCAAGCTCATTGAAGAAGCCAAAGAGCCCATGGCCTACCTGCACGGCGGCTACGGCAACACCCTGGCCAAAATCGAGGCCGCGCTGGACGGCCAGACGGTGGGCTACCAGACCAGCCTGCTGCTGCAACCCGAAGACGCCTTCGGCCTGCGCGACGAAACCCTGGCGCAAACCATGCCGCGCCGCGACTTTCCGCCGGGCGTCAAAGTGGGCGGCCAATTGCAGGGCCGCACCGCCGACGGCCGCGACCAGGTGTTCCACGTGGTCAAGATCAAGGGCGACACGGTGCTGCTCGACGGCAACCACCCATGGGCCGGCAAGGTGCTGCGCTTCAGCCTGAAAGTGACCGACGTGCGCGCGGCAGTGCCCGAGGAATTGGCCCACGGCCATGTGCATGGCGCGCACGGGCATCAGCACTGAGCACCGCCCCTTAAAAGCGCCGGGGTAATGGCCTATCATCCGTCCATAACTTCTCAGGGACGGGAACATCATGGCAACCCTCATACCCGCGCTGGGTGCATGCGCCTCACGCATGACCAGCGGGGAGCGCCGACTCGCTGAGCGGCTGGAACAAAAGCTCGACGACGACTACCTGCTCTGGTACGACGTGCCGATCGGCCCCAAACAAACGCACCCTGACTTTGTGCTGCTGCATCCCCGGCGCGGCCTGCTGATTCTGGAAACCAAAGACTGGAAACTGGAGACCATCCTGCGCGCCAACCGCCAGGCCTGGGACATCCTGGCCAATGGTCAGCCCAAGGTGGTCATCAACCCGCTGGCGCAGGCGCGGCACTGCGCCATGCAAGTGGTGAACGCCTTGGAGCGCGACCCGCAACTGGTGCAACCGGACGGTGAACACCAGGGCAAGTTGCTGTTTCCGTGGGGCCATGGCGTGGTGTTCACACGCATCACCCGCAAGCAGTTTGACGATGCCGGGCTGGCCGAAGCCATTGCGCCGCACCATGTGATCTGCTCGGACGAAATGTATGAAACGGTCGAGGCAGAGGCGTTCCAGCAGCGGCTATGGAACATGTTTCCCCACGCCTTTGGCAGGGTCATGAGCCTGCCGCAGCTCGACCGGGTGCGCTGGATCATGTTCCCCGAGGTGCGCGTGCAAACGCAGGGCGCATTGTTTGACGACAGCGACAGCCAGGCCGAACTGCCCAGCATCATGCGAGTGATGGACCTGCAGCAAGAACAACTGGCGCGCTCCCTGGGCAACGGCCACCGCGTCATTCATGGCGTGGCGGGTTCGGGCAAAACCATGATCCTGGGCTACCGCGCCGAGTACCTGGCCCGGGCCAGCACGGCCAGCACCAAACCCGTGCTGATCCTTTGTTTTAACGAGCCCCTGGCCGTCAAGCTGGCCAGTGTGATGGAAGCCAAATGCCTGACCAGCAGCGTGCATGTGCGGCATTTTCACAAATGGTGCCGTGACCAACTGGTGGCGTTTGGCCAGACCCTGCCGCCTTTCAACATGCCAGTCACCGAGAAGATGGTGGAGATGGTGCAGCGCGTCATCCACGGCGTGGAGCGCCAGCAAATCCCCAGCGGCCAATACCAGGCGGTGCTGATCGACGAAGGCCACGACTTTGCGCCCGAATGGCTCAAGCTGGTGACGCAAATGGTGGACCCCGCCACCAACAGCCTGCTGGTGCTGTTTGACGATGCGCAGAGCCTGTACGAGCGCAGCCGCAGCAAGCAGTTCAGCTTCAAAAGCGTGGGCATTGCCGCACAAGGCCGCACCACGATCCTGAAGATCAACTACCGCAACACCCAGCAGATTTTGCAGACCGCCAGCCTGATCGCCGCCGACCTGTTGACGGCCGATGACAGGGACGACGACGGCATCCCGCTGCTGCACCCCATCAGTTGCGGGCGTGACGGCGAGGCGCCGCTTTTTATCCGCCTGCCAAGCTTGCGCGAAGAAGCCTATGCGATTGCAGACCACCTGAGCGCTGCGCACCAAGAGGGGCACGCTTGGGGCGACATGGCCATCCTGTGCCGCGACTGGAACACCATGGACCTGTGCGCAGCCGCCCTGCGCCAGCGCCAGCTACCGCACCATGTGCGCAAAAGAGCGGGTGATTTCAAACCCGGCAGCGACAGCATCCAGATCATGACCATGCATGTCAGCAAAGGCCTGGAGTTCCCCGTGGTCGCGCTGCCCGGCGTGGGGCACATGCCTGCGCAGGGTGAGGACGAGATGGAAGCGGCGCGGGTGTTTTATGTGGCGGCCACCAGGGCGACGCATCGGTTGATGATTGGGGTGGGTGGAGATGGGGGGTTTGGGCGCAGGCTTGGATACACTGCCAGTAGTCCACAGTCATTCACCAACACGCAAGAGCTTTCGGGGAGCCCACATTGAGCCAGGAAGGACAGCTACTCGACAAAAAGTCATTGCGTGCCGTGTTGGGAAAAACCGCCAATTGGAGCGAACTGGCAAAGGACTGCATCGCGTTCGCCAACGCCCTTGGCGGCACCTTGCTGGTTGGCATTGAAGACGGGCAAGACAACCCACCTGCCGACCAAACTGTACCGGCTCACCTCGCCGACACCATTCGGCGCAAGCTGGCGGAATGCACGGTCAACGTTGCCGTGCTTCCCGCCGTCAGAACCGCCGCCAATGGTGGTCAATTCGTAGCATTGGACATTCCACGCGCCATGTCGGTTGCCTCCAGCACCGATGGCCGCTACTTCATTCGCGTTGCCGACCAGAGCAAGCCCGTTACCGGCGATGATGTCCTCAGACTGGCTTCTGAGCGCGCTGCGCTGCCTTGGGAAACGCTGACAACGCTGAACGTCAAAGAGTCCGAAAGTGACCTGCAGAAGCTGGGCGCAATGGTCAACGCGCTGCGGGCATCCGACCGCGTCAAAGCCTCTGTCAAAGAAAAATCAGACAGCGAATTGCTCAGCCACTACCAACTGGCGAATGACGGTTTGTTGACCCACCTGGGCATTCTTTGCCTGGGCCAACAACGCCACCGCGCGCTCATCGTGACTGCGCCGGTCATCCAGTTCATCAAGTACGACACTCATGGCGACAAGGTCAACAAGCTGGTGTGGGACGACCACACGCTCAACCCCATGGAGCTGATTGAAGCAGTGTGGCGTGAGGTGCCTGATTTTCGGGAGCGCTACGAGCTGCCCGACGGGCTATACCGCCAGTATGTTCCTGCGTTTGATGAAGTGGTTATTCGGGAATTGTTGGTCAACGCACTGGTGCACCGACCCTACACCCAGCGCGGCGACATCTTCTTGAATTTGCACCCCGACCGGCTGGAAGTCGTTAACCCCGGTCCACTGCCGCTGGGTGTCACCCCACAAAACGTGCTGCACATGACCGTGCGCCGCAATGAGCATCTGGCCCGCCTGTTTCATGACCTGAAGCTGATGGAGCGCGAAGGTAGCGGCTTTGACAAGATCTATGAAACCTTGCTGTCCCAAGGCAGGCCCGCCCCCGAGATCATCGAAACCCACGACCGCGTGCAAGTCACCATACGCAGGCGCATCCTCAAACCCGAGGTGATTGACTTCATCGCCAAGGCAGACCAAACCTACCAACTCACCCAACGCGAACGCATCGCCCTGGGCTTGCTCACCCAGCAAGACGCACTCACCGCCCGAGAACTGGCCACGGCCCTTGAGTTGGCCACCACCGAAGCACTGCAAGCGTGGCTCAAACGCTTGCTGGAATGGGGCTTGGTTAAAAGCGCGGGTCGCACGCAGGCCACACGCTATTTTGTGGACCCCACTTTGTTACGCAATCTGCAGTTTGCGGGTGAGACCACGCTCAAGCGCATAGAGCCCCACCGCCTGGTAGCCCTGGTGCTGGAAGACCTGACGCGTTACCCCCAGTCCGCCATCAGCGACATCCATCAGCGCATTGGTGGCGAAATTCACCCCAAACAAGTCAAGCGCACGCTGGAGGAACTGACTGCCAAAGGCGACGTGCGTTTTGAAGGCGACAAACGCTGGCGCCGCTACTGGATGGTGCAGCGATGATGTCTATCGGACAAAACACGCCCCTATCGCACCAAGTTGGGCGATACGGTTGGGGTGATACACAGAAATACCCATATAAATCAATGACTTCTATTAACCTGAAACGGTTAATCAGGGCGATAGCCATGAAGGTGAGCAAAGGCTTGAAGTTCCCCGTGGCGGCGCTGCCCGGCGTGGGGCACATGCCCGCTAAGGTGGAAGACGAGCGGGACGCTGCGCGGGTGTTTTATGTGGCGGCGACCAGGGCGACGCATAGGTTGGTAATTGGGGTGGGTGGGTGGGGGGGGGGGGGGGGAGGGGGGGTTTGGGCGCAGGCTTGGATCATGACCTTTATTTGTCGTGATATTTGTCGCAATAGTCCTTGCGCGCCACTTTAAGTGGCGCGATACTGTCGGCTTTCCACGAAACACTCGAGCACATGCCGCGAATCGCCCCTCAAGCCGAGCTTGACCAACTGGTTGCGCTGATTGCTGCACAAGCCGATGGCTTCGGAATAGAGGCTATCCAGTCGCAGAACAACAGCTTGACGCGCCGCACCTTGCAGCGCCGATTGGCCTTATTGGTTGCACAAGGTCGGATTCAGATGTTGGGCGAGGCGCGGGCGGTGCGCTACGTGTGTACTCAGCTGGCCAACACGGGGGCGGCATTCATCCATGCACCGATGCCCACGTTGCAGGCTTCTGCCGAGGTTTACGTGCCTGTTTCACCGCAAGGTGAAGAGATCAAAGCCTACGTGCGCCAACCCCGTGCGATACGCCCGCCAGTGGGCTACAAACTGGCGTTTCTGGAGCAGTACCACCCCAATCACACGGCCTATCTGCCGCCAGGCTTGCGGGATCAATTGCACGCCATGGGCAGGGCGCGCGCTGAACAAACACCCGCTGGCACCTTTGCGCGTGACATCCTCAACCGCCTGCTGATTGACCTGTCTTGGGCCTCCTCTATGTTGGAGGGCAACACCTACAGCCGGCTCGACACCGAGCGGCTCATCGAGTTCGGCCAAGCCGCCGAAGGCAAGGACGCGCTGGAAACCCAGATGATCCTGAACCACAAACAGGCCATTGAATACCTGGTGCTCGACCCCGCTCACGCCCAAGTCACGCCCGATTGCATCGTCGCGCTGCATGCCTTTTTGTCGGATGGCTTGATGGCCGACCCCACAGCGGTGGGCCGCCTTCGTCGCCGGGCGGTAGAGATCGGCGGCAGCGTGTATTTTCCGGTGGCCTTGCCGCAGCGGCTGGAGGAACTGTTTGGCATCGTCATCCAGATGGCGGCGGAAATTGACGACCCCTTCGAGCAGGCTTTTTTTCTGATGGTGCATTTGCCCTATCTGCAGCCATTTGAGGACGTGAACAAGCGCGTGTCGCGACTGGCGGCCAACATACCGTTCATTCGCCACAACCTGTGCCCGCTGTCCTTCATCGACGTTCCGCAACAGGCCTACGTGGACGCCATGATCGGTGTGTACGAACTCAATCGCATCGAGCTTCTGCGTGACGTTTTCGTCTGGGCCTACGAGCGCTCATGCCAGCACTACGTGGCCGTCAAACAGAACCTGGTGCCGCCCGATATTTTTCGCCTGCGTTATCGCCAGGCCTTGAGCGACGTGGTGACGGCCATCATTCAAAACGACGAGGCCGCGACCGAAGCCACCGTGAATGCCAGGCTGCCGCCCACGGTTGCCGCTGCTGATGCGACCCACTTCACCCAACTGGTGCTGCAAGAGTTTGCTGCCTTGCATCCCGGCAATGCGGTGCGGTTTGGTATCAGGCCTTTGGTGTTTGCTGCCTGGAAGGAAAGGTATGGTGGGGTATCAGTGCAGAGGATGCCCGGGCACTGCGGGCGCGCAAGTTGATTGAAGGCCGCACGCCCAGTATCCATGTGTCCGCCAAGGTCGCGCAGGTGATGGGTGAGCAAGCCCAGCACACCTTGAACAAGGGGCTGGATTCTGCCTATTACCGGGAGCTGGTGTTGCAGCACTTGCGCAACTTCACCGCGTGCAAACGTGAGGAGCTGGAAGCGGTGTTGCGGACCAAATTGCCCGATGTATTGAGCGATGCACAAAAGCGCAACCGGGTCAAAAACCTGCTGGCTGACCTGAGCCGCCGCAACCTCATCGCGCCAGAGCGCAAGGGGCCTGGTGCACGTTGGCGGCTGGTGCCTCAAAAATAGGATAGCTCGGTGTGATTAGCCGTTAGCTAACTTCCTTTTTATCCTATTAGGCTCGGCTAATCCTGTTTAAGTTATTGATTTATATAGGTTAATGATAGGATAGATCGACCATGCTGCACCACCCTTTTCACCCTCGGCTACGAAGGCCTGGCCATTGAGGCCTTCATCACCCGCCTGCAAACCGCGCAGATGAAAACCGTGGTGAACTTGCGGGAGCTGCCGCTGTCGCGCAAGAAGGGGTTCGGGCCAACGGTGACGCACCTGACCGCTAAAACAGCCCTGCCTGATTTGGGTTTTCAGCAGGCGGCTTAGGTGGCTACCCCTGCCACAACAGCGACACCGGCCCCGCGTGCAGTTTCTCGTCAAACGGTGTGATCTGGTCATGGTCGTGCAGCACCAGGCCTTGCACAAACTTGTCCCCCACAGCGGCTTGCAGTTGGCGCAGGCCGCGCAGATCTTGTGGGCGCACGGTGGCTGAGGCCTTGACCTCAATACCGACAACGCGTCCGCGCCGATCTTCCAGCACCAGGTCCACCTCGTCCTGATCCTTGGTGCGAAAGTGCGAGACGCGCAGGCGCTTGTCCGACCAGGTGATGAGCTTGAGCACTTCGGACACCACAAAGTCTTCCAACAACGGACCGTAGGGCGTGCGGTCTTTCTGAAGCTCGCTGGCCGTGGCATCACGCAGCGCGGCAAGCAGGCCGCTGTCCAGAAAATGCAGCTTGGGGGTTTTGGTCAGGCGGCTCACGGCGTTGTGGGACCAGGGTGGCACCAGTCTTAGCAAAAATAAGCGCTCCAAAATGCCGACGTATTTCTGCGCCGTTGGCACGGTCAGGCCAAGCGCCGAGCCATAACTGCTGTGATTGACCAGTTGCCCGGCGTGAGCCGCCAGCACATCGAGCAAACGCGGCAAACGGTCAAGCTGGTCGATATTGGCAATGTCACGGACATCGCGGTCAAGAATAAGAGCCACGTAGTCTTGCAACCAGGCCTGGCGTCGGCTGGGACTGGTGCGGCGCAAGGCCTCAGGGTAGCCGCCATTGAGCACACGCGCCATCAGCGCATCGCCCACCACGGGGTTGACCACGGCGGGCAAGCCCGCGCCGTCAAACAGCCGGTCAAGCAGGTCGCCCGGTGTGCCTGCCATTTCGGCTTGGGCAAAGGGCAGCAGGGTGATGACCTCCAGCCTGCCCGCCAACGAGTCGGCCACCAGCGGCATGGCCATGAGGTTGGTGGAGCCTGTCAACAGGAAACGACCCGGCGTTTGGTCTTTGTCCACACTTTCCTTGATGGCCAAAAGCAGCTCGGGCGCACGCTGGACTTCGTCAATAACGGCCTGTTTCAAACCGCGCACGAACCCGGTGGGGTCTGAGCGCGCAGCTGACAGCGTGGCGGAGTCATCCAGTGTGAGGTAGGGGCGCTCGGGGCTGGCGAAGAGCCGCGCCAGCGTGGTTTTGCCCGCTTGACGTGGCCCAACGAGCAGCACCACGCGCGTGTCTTGCAAGGCGGTGGCGATTTTGCCTTGTACGCGGCGCGGGATGGCGCTGCCGTCTGGCGGCATTAGGACGATGGTCATACCGTGGGATTTGCGGGTGAAAGTTACCCGTCCAATTACAACTCAAAATCCGACCAATTTAAAGTGAAAACTCGTCTAATCTTAAATTAATCATCAAACCAGGCGATCCATTACCATCGCCGGTTGCCATTTCGCCCTTTGCCGGGCCCCCACGGAGAATTTATGTTCAGTCATGTGATGCTTGGTACCAATGACCTTGAGGTCTCGAAGAAGTTTTACGACGCGGTGCTCGGCACGCTGGGGATTGGCCCGGGGGTGGCCAACAAGAACCGTTATTTCTACCGCAGCCCCACCGGCCTGTTTGCCATCACCACGCCGGTCAATGGCGAGCCCGCGACCCATGGCAATGGCAGCACCATCGGGTTTGACGCGGCGTCCGCAGAGCAGGTGGATGCCTTCCACGCCGCCGGTGTGGCCAACGGTGGCACCACTTGTGAAGACCCGCCGGGCTTTCGCGAAGGCGGGGCGGTCAAGCTCTACCTGGCGTATTTGCGTGACCCCGACGGCAACAAGCTTTGCGCCTTGCACCGGCCTGCCAAATAAGCAATAACTCGCTGCCGCTGACCGCTGTTTGCGCAGGCCCGTCGTTGCATGACGCGTGTTTTTCAAAATACGCCTCAATTTTTGAGCCGTATTGCATAAAATACGCCTCATGCCCACCCAAGCCTCTCCAACCCAACCCGGCGCCATCTGGCAGCAGGCCGCTTGGCCGACGCTGGCATTTGACGCGGCAAGCCTCGCGCCAGACCTGGACCTGGCGCGCTTGGCGCAAGGCAAGTTGCTGGGGCTGCTGGACGCCATCGGTCTGGGCCAGGCGCAAGCGCTAAGGCAGGAGTTGTGGGTGCAGGAGGCCTTGGCCACGGCGGCGATTGAGGGACAACAGCTCAATCTGGCGTCGGTGCGGTCTTCGGTGGCGCACCGACTGGGCTTGGCAGACGCGCCCGGCCATGACCGCGATGTGGAGGGTTTGGTGCTGGTCATGCAGGATGCGGTGGACAAGTGCCAAACTTCGCTGGATCTGGACCGTTTGTGTCGCTGGCAATCTGCGCTATTTCCGGGCGGCACATCGGGCATCACCCGCATCGTGGTGGGTCGTTTGCGCGACCACGCGGATGCCATGCAGATCGTCAGCGGCCCCATGGGGCGCGAGCTGGTGCACTACACCGCGCCGCCTTCCAGCCAGGTGGCCGACGAGATAGATAAGTTCCTGGACTGGTTTGAGGCAAGCCACCCGCGCGCGGGTGCCGCGCCCAGCCTGCATGGCATCGCCCGCGCGGCCGTGGCGCATCTGTGGTTTGAATCGATCCACCCGTTTGAAGATGGCAATGGTCGGCTGGGCCGCGCGGTGGTGGACATGGCCCTGGCGCAAGACATGTTGGCACAAGATGTGAGTGCCACTGTGGCCCAGATGCGCGTGTTTGGCATGGCGCGCCAGATGCTCAAGACCCGCGCTGCTTATTACGACGCGCTGAATCTGGCCCAGCGCAAGCCCTTGCTTCTGGCCGACGGCAGCGCCATCGATGTGACATCATGGGTGCGGTGGTTTGTGCAGGCGCTCACACAAGGGTGCGTCGCCTCGCAAGCGGTGGTGCGCCAGGCGGTGGACAAGTCCGCCTTCCGCATCAAGGCTGCGGCGTGTGACCTGAATGCCCGGCAACACAAGGTTTTGGGCCGTTTGCTGGAGGCTGGCAACACCGAATTGGGGGGCGGCTTTTTGGGTGGCATGACCACCGACAAATACGCCAGGATCACCGGCGCCTCCAAGGCCACGGCCAGTCGGGATCTGACCGATCTGGCGGCCAAAGGGCTGCTGCGCGTGGACGGCGTGGGCAAGGCCACACGTTACGCTGTCACTGTGCCAGGCTGGATTCAACCGGTCGCATCTGAAGCCCAGCCATGACCCACGCTGTCTCCCGCTTGCGCACCGCGCGCCTGGCGCGCGCCGTCAAACCGTTTCGCGCCCGTGGCGGCCCCAGCGAGCGTTGCCCGGGCTGCCGGGTGATGCACAGCCACTGCCTGTGCGCTTTGCGCCCCTTTGTAGCCACACGCGCCGGCATGTGCCTGCTGATGGCCGACATCGAGCCGCTCAAGCCCAGCAACACCGGCTGGCTGATTGCCGATGTGGTGGCGGACACCTTTGCCTTTGGCTGGGCCCGCACCGAAGTGGACCCGGCCCTGTTGCTGCTGCTGGCCGACCCGCAATGGCAGCCGTATGTGGTGTTTCCCGGCGAGTTTGTAAGCCCTGAGCGAATGGTCACCGCGCTGCTGCCCGACGCCGCCAGCGATGGGCAGCAGCCCAAGCGCCCGTTGTTTGTGCTGCTGGACGCCACCTGGAGCGAGGCCGGCAAAATGTTTCGCAAAAGCCCCTACCTGAACCAGTTTCCGGTGCTGAGTTTGCACCCGGAACAGATCTCCAACTACCGCCTGCGCCGCTCCAGCCGCACCGACCACTTTTGCACTTCCGAGGTGGGCGCCCTGTGCCTGGCCTTGGCCGGCGAGCCCCATGCGGCGGCGGTGCTGGACGCTTACCTCGATGTGTTCACCCACCACTACCTGCAGGCCAAAAACCAGCAGCCGCTGAACCGGGAAGGTGCGCCGCACCAGCGTTTGCGGGATTTATTGAGCCTGCAGCAGCAGCACCAACTCGGGTAGGCCAATCGCCTGCGCACCGTGGCGCAAAGGAAAACGCTCGGTGCCGGGGTACACCACGTAGCGCTGCGCAATTTGCAGGTCGTCACAAGCCACCGCAAAGCCGCGCTCGGGGCTGGGGGCCGACGAGCGCTTGATCTCGATGGCAATGTCAGGTTGGCCGCCTTGCTCCAGCACAAGGTCAATTTCTGCCCCAACCTGGGTGCGGTAGAAATACGGCACACGGCGGCTGCCGGCGGCCTGAATCAGGTTGTCGATGCAGTGGCCCTCAAAGCTCAGACCACACACCGGGTGGCCCAGCAGGTCGTTCAGGGTTTCCAGTTCCAGCAGGCCGTGCAGGATACCGCTGTCACGCACATACACCTTGGCCGACTTGACCAGGCGCTTACCCAGATTACCGCCCCAGGGGCGCAGGCGGCGCACCAGTTGCAGGTCGACCAGCAGGTCAATGTAGCGGTCGATCGTGGGGTTGGCCACGCCCAGCGCGCTGGCAATGCGCGCCTGGTTCAGCACGCTGCCCTGGTTATGCGCCAGCATGGTCCACAAGCGCCCGATGGTCTCTACAGGCAGGCGCGGGGCAAACATGGGCACGTCGCGCTCCAGATAGCTGCGGATGAAATCACGCCGCCAATCCAGGCTCTGGCGGTCGTCTGCGGCAAGCAGACTGTCGGGGAAGCCGCCGCGCAGCCAGTGGGTGTCATCAACAATACCTGCGGGGCTGACTTCAGCCGTGTTGAGCGGGGCCATATCGAGGTAGGCCACACGCCCGGCCAGCGTTTCGCTGGATTGACGCATCAAATCCAGCGCGGCCGACCCCAGCAGCAGAAACTGCCCGCTGCGCAGGCCTGCCTGGCGGCTGTCGTCGATGATGCCGCGCAAGACGTCAAACACGCCCGGCGCGCGGTGAATCTCATCCAAAATCACCAGCTTGCCCTGCTGGGCACGCAGGTAACTGTCGGCATCATCCAGCCGGAGCCGGTCCGCCGGACGTTCCAGGTCCAGGTAAACGGCGCCACCGGGCCAGTCGCTGGCGATTTGCCTGGCAAGCGTGGTCTTGCCCACCTGGCGGGGCCCCAGCAGCACAACCGCGGGGTTTTGCTGCAGCTTTTGGCGGACGACTGTTTCGGCTTGGCGCTTAATCATTATTGAAATTTTAACTTTGAATGTTAATTTTTCAATACATTTACTTTTCCGCGCCGCAGCAGCAGCGGGCGACAATCAACCCCATGACCCAAAACCAGAATCCCCCCAACGAATCGAATACACCGGCACTGTGCGATGCCTGCGCCGGTATCCAGCGCGACTGGCGCCGCGCCCCCGGCCACGCCGAGCTGATGCAAGGCGTCAACCGCAAGGAGCCGCGCCGCCACGGGGCGGTCACCGTCACCCGCTACGTGTGTGAGCGTTGCGCCGCGGTCTGGGACTACGAGAACGACAAAAACAATACCCACGCCGGTTGGTCCTTGCTGGGACATCTCGACCCCGCCAGCTGAGCTTGCCCGCGTGAACACCCGGCTGGACCTCGACGCCAAAGCCATCACCCTCATGGCGGTGCTGTGCGCCGTCTGGGGCATGCAGCAAGTGGTGCTGAAAGCCACGGCGGCCGACATTGCACCCATCATGCAAATTGCGCTGCGCTCGGGCGTGGCTGCGCTGCTGGTGGGGCTGGTGATGTGGTGGCGCAAGGAGCCCATGAACCTGCGCGACGGCACGCTGCGCCCCGGCGTGGCGGTGGCGCTGCTTTTCGGGCTGGAATTTTTGCTGGTGGCCGAGGGCCTGCGCCATACCAGCGCCTCACACATGGTGGTGTTTTTGTACACCGCGCCCATGTTTGCCGCACTGGGCCTGCACTGGAAATTACCCGCCGAGCGGCTGGGCCGCGTGCAATGGCTGGGAATCACGCTGGCTTTCGGCGGCCTCGCGTTTGCCTTCCTGGGGCGCAGCCCAGCGGCCAGTGCCATACCCGGCAATGTGCTGTGGGGCGACTTTTTGGGCCTGTTGGGTGGCCTGGCCTGGGGTGCCACCACCGTGGTGGTGCGCTGCTCGACCTTGTCCCGGGCACCAGCGACGCAAACGCTGCAGTACCAGCTGATCGGTGCCTTTGTGCTGTTGCTGGTTGGTGCCTTCATGACTGGCCAGGCCCGCTTCAACCCCACGCCGCAGGTCTGGGCCAGCCTGGCGTTTCACTCGCTGGTGGTGTCGTTTGCCAGCTTTCTGGTCTGGTTTTGGCTGTTGCGCCATTACCTGGCATCGCGCCTGGGCGTGTTCTCATTCCTGACGCCGCTGTTTGGCATTGTGTTTGGCGCCTGGTTGCTATCGGAGCCGATCGAGCCGAGCTTTTTGATCGGCGCCGTGCCGGTGCTCATTGGCATCGTGCTGGTGAGCGGGGGTGACTGGCTGGCGCAGCAATGGGGCGATCGCTTCAAAACCTCGTGAGCCTGTGGTTGTGTGAGGCGAAATCAACCATGGCATTCGCCGGGTCAGGGCTTTCAGCCTATCCTCGCCCATTTGCACCATGAAAGAAGCACCCATGACCAGCCCGATGTACACCAACTCCGTCCCTGTCTTCAAGCAAATGCTGACGGCTCTGAAAACCATTGTTGCCAAGGCCGATGCGCATTGCGCCGCCAAATCAATCGAGCCTGGCGCGCTGTTGCAGGCACGTCTTTATCCCGACATGTTTCCCCTGCTCAAGCAAGTTCAGATCGCTTCGGACTTCGCCCGTGGCATCTCGGCACGACTGGCGGGTGTCGAAATTCCTGCATTCGAAGGCAAGGAGCAAAGCTTTTCCGATCTTGACGCGCTGCTGACCAGAACATTGACGTTTCTCGATGCACTGGACAGCGCTGCATTTCAAGGCAGCGAACACAAGGAAATCGTACTGCGCCCGGGCACGCCGAAAGAAAAGAAACTGAGCGGACAGGTCTATTTGTCAAACTATGGCTTGCCTCAATTTTTCTTCCACGTGACAACCGCGTACGCCATCTTGCGTCATAACGGGTTGGACATCGGCAAGCGCGACTACATGGGTGCGTATTAGGACCAAGACTCAACTGTTGATGTAGTTGGTCAGTTGCGAAATGGTTTGCTCGTTGTCGGCAATGATGTCATCCAGGATGTCACGAATGGAGATCAGTCCGAGCACTTTTCCGTCGTCCACTACTGGCAAGTGCCGAATTTTCTTCTGACTCATCAGGCTCATGCAGGCATGCGTGCCGACCTGTGGCCCGACCGTGATGACTTCGCGGGTCATGATCTCGGCCACCGTGGTCTCCTTGGAGTTGCGACCCTGCAAGGCGACCTTGCGGGTGTAGTCGCGTTCTGACACAACACCCTGCAGTTTGCCGTCGTGCATCACCAGCAAGGCGCCTACCTCCAGCTTGGCCAACAATACCAACGCGTCAAACACGCTGACCGTTGGGGCAATTTGATACAGCACCGAGTTGCGCTGTTTCAATAATTCAGAAATTGGTTTCATTGGATATCCAGACGATGGCAAAGAGGGCGCTGTAGTTTAGCCAAGATTTCCAGCGCCAGTTTTGGCTTTTTCAAATTTGACCTCAACAAACGTGTGAAGCTCGCCACAAGAGGACATAGCCCCGGTGCGGATGCCAATCCGCAGGCCTGCCTGTTGAAGTGGGGTGAGTTCCGGACGCGCAAGCAGTCACTCAGCACATCAGCCCACGATAACCGCTTGTTTTGCAGGCTGCTTGCGGCTGTTCCACAAGCTGTCCAGGCTGTAGACCACCAGGGCCAGCCAGATCAGGTAAAAACCAATGGCACGCGCGGGGTCAAAGACTTCGCCGTACAACCACACCCCCAGCAACATCTGCAGGCTGGGCGAGATGTACTGCAGGATACCCAGCGTGGCCAGCGGAATGCGGCGCGCACCAGCGGCAAACAAAAGCAGCGGCACAGCAGTTAGCGGCCCGGCCAGCAGCAGCCAGCCCAGGGTGGGTGCGTCGCCCTGCACCAATGCACCTTGCCCGTGCCAGGCCCACCACAACAACAGCCCCAGGGCAAACGGCGCCAGCAGCAGGGTCTCCAACGTCAGCCCTTCAAGCGCGCCCAAGCTTGCCACCTTGCGCAGCAGGCCATAAATGCCAAAGGTGGCCGCCAGCACCAGCGCCACCCAGGGCAGCCGCCCGGCCTGCACTGTGAGCCACAGCACCCCGGCACCCGCCACCGCCACGGCCAGCCATTGCCCCGGACGCGGACGCTCGTGCAAAAAGGCAAACCCGAACGCCACGTTAACCAGCGGCAAAATAAAGTAACCCAGGCTGGCATCGACCACATGGGCGTTCTGAATCGCCCACACATACACCGACCAGTTCACAGACAGCAACAGGGCCGACACGGCAAACGCCGCGATCACCCGCGGCTGGCTGGCCACAGCGCGCAACCAGGCCCAACGCCGCAGCACGGCCAGCACACACAGCAGAAACACCAGCGACCACAGGGTTCGGTGCATCACCACCTCGAACGCATTGACGTTACCGAGCTGTTTGAAAAAGATCGGGAACAAACCCCAGGCGCTGTAGGCCAGGGCGGCATAAAGCACACCGGAATTCATGGTTGTAAGAGGCTCATGGGTTGGTTGCCACGGGAGACGGCACGGTGCAGAGTCTAGAGGCAAGGCCATGGAGCCCGTCCTGCGCGAAGTGCCCTTTACAGAACTGGCAACGGCTGCCGATCTTCTGTTGGCGTGGTGAGATGGCCTGCTCAGCCGTAAATCAATCATTTACGCGCGGCCATGATTCCTCCATAATGACCTTCCGTTTTCATGTCGCCTTGAGAGAACAAGGTGTCGACTGACGCCACTTTAGGGGACCAACATGGGGTTCACACGCGCGAATTGGCTGCACTTTCCAGCCAGATTGCACCAATTACCGGTGGCAATCGTTTTGGCGCTGTCACTCACGCACGGCGCCCTGGCCCAGCAAGACGCGCCCGCCGAACCCCAGTTTTCCATCAGCAGCTTTGAGGTGTCAGGCAACAGCCTGCTCGCGCCGACCCTGGTCAACGCGCGCCTGGCCGGCTTTGTGGGCGACAAGCGCCGCTTTGCCGACATCGAGGCCGCACGGCGTGCCCTAGAAGCCATGTACCTGCAGGCCGGCTACAGCACCGTGCAAGTGACATTGCCAGAGCAGGAGATCAGCTCGGGCATCATCCGCCTGGTGGTGCGCGAGATGAAGCTCGGCAGCATCACGCTGCTCTCCGCCAATCACCATGACCTGGACAACGTCAAGGCCAGCCTGCCCGGCCTGGTGGAAGGCCTGGTGCCCAACACGGTTGCCGTGGCCGAGTCGCTGCGCCTGGCCAACGACAACCCCAGCAAGCAGACCCAGTTGCTGTTCAAGCCCGACCCGGCCAACAACCGGGTTGACGCCACGCTAAGGCTTGAAGATGAAAAGCCCTGGAAAGGCTTTATGAGCCTGGACAACACCGGCAGCAGCGATACCGGCCAAACCCGCCTGAGCGTGGGCTACCAGCATGCCAACCTGTTCAACCGCGACCATGTGCTCACGCTGCAGTACATCACCTCGGTTGAAAAACCGCAGAACGTGAGCATTTATGGCCTGGGCTACCGCTGGCCGCTGTATGGCCTTGCCGATGCCATCGACATTTATGCGGGCTACTCGGACGTCAACTCGGGCACGGTGGCCGGCCTGTTCAACGTGAGCGGCAAAGGCACCATTGTGGGTGCCCGCTACACCCATACCTTCACCCGGAGCAGCGACATCGAACACAAGCTGGCCGCAGGCCTGGACTACCGCGCCTACGAGAACAACATCGACCTCAGCGGCACGGCACTGGGCAGCGACGTCACCGTCCACCCCTTCAGCCTGACCTGGAGCAGCCTCTGGAAAAACGACAGCACCCAGCTGAACGGCTACGCCGCCTGGCTGCATAACCTGCCCGGCGGCAACAAGGGGCGCGACGCTGATTTCGCCGCGGCCCGCTCCGGTGCCGATGCCAGCTACCAGCTGCTGCGCCTGGGTGGCAACGCCAGCCGGCAGTTTGCCGGCGACTGGCAGTGGCGACTGGCGCTGGATGCGCAATACACCCAGGAGCCGCTCGTGCCGGGCGAACAGTTTGGCCTGGGCGGACAGGACTCGGTGCGTGGCTTTGACGAGCGCGCCATCAGTGGTGACCGCGGCTGGCGCAGCGGCCTGGAAATCTTTACCCCCGAACTGGGCGGCAAAACCGGAATCGACGGGGCACGCTTGCGATTCTCGGCCTTTGTTGAGGGCGGCCAGGTACAGCGCCTGCAGGCCCTGCCCGGCGAAATCAGTCTTGAGGGCGTGACCAGCGTCGGTTTCGGCATGCGCTTTGGCATTGCCAAGTCTTTGAGTATTCGCCTGGATTACGGCCATGTCATCAACGGCGGTGGTGGCCAAAACAAGGGCGCCGACCGGCTGCACGGCAGCGTCGCCTACGTCTTTTAAGCAGGAGTTCAGCATGAACGCCAACACCTTCCGTTTGATCTTCAGCAAGCGCCTGGGCATGCGCGTGCCGGTGGCTGAACAGCACAGCGCGCAAGGCAAAGTTGCCTCGGACAAAGCCGCAGGGCGGGCGCTCAACGCCCTTGCCTGCAGCCTCACCCTGCTTTGTGCCGCGCCCGCCTTGGCCTTGCCAGTTGCGCCCACGGTGGCCCATGGCAGCGCCAGCTTCAGCCAGAGCGGCAGCACGCTCACCGTGACCAACACGCCCAACGCCATCATCAGCTGGGGCAGTTTCTCGATCGGGCAGAACGAGCTCACCAAGTTTGTCCAGCAAAGCAGCGCCAGCGCCGTATTGAACCGCGTCACCGGTCAAAGCCCGAGCCAGATCCTGGGCCAGCTGCAGTCCAATGGCCGGGTCTTCCTGATCAACCCCAACGGCATCGTCTTCGGCCAGGGAAGTCGCATCGACACCGCCGGGCTGATTGCCTCGACGCTCAACCTCAGCGACGCCGACTTTCTGGCCGGCAAACTCAGGTTCAGCGGCACGGGCAGCGAAGCCAAGGTGGACAACCAAGGCACGATCAACACCGCCCAGGGTGGCTTTGTTTACCTGATTGCGCCCAATGTGGAAAACAGCGGCATCATCAACGCGCCCAACGGCGACGTGTTGCTGGCGGCTGGCCACAGCGTGGAAATTGCCGACGGCCTGAACCCGGCGCTGCGCGTGGTGCTGACCGCACCGCAAGGCAGCGTCATCAACCTCGGCCAGGTGCTGGCGGAGTCCGGGCGCATTGGCTTGCATGGCGGCATGGTGGCCAACTCGGGCACGGTGAGTGCATCGAGTGCTGTGGCGGAAGGCGGCAAGATTTATTTGCGGGCAACAGAAAAAATTGAGCTGGCCGAGACCTCCAAGCTCAGCGCCGACGGCACGGCGGGCGGAGAAATTACCGCAATAACCCAGAAGGATGGGCAGATTGCGGGGGAACTGGTCGCACGCGGTGAGATCAGTGCGCTGGGTAACGGCACGATGGGTAGCGGTGGATTCATTGAAACGTCGGCGGCCAGGCTTGACCTCAATGGCCTGACAGTCAACACCAACGGCGGCAAATGGTTGATTGACCCAAATGACTTCACCATCGCCGCCAGCGGCGGTGACATCACCGGCAGTGCCCTTTCTGCCGCGTTGGCAAGCAACAGCGTCTTCATTCAGACCACAAGCGGCACTGCTTCGTGCTCTCAGGCCACTTGCGGTACCGGCGCAACTGGTAACGGTGACATCTTTGTCAATGACACGGTGACGTGGAGCAGCGCAACCATGTTGACGCTCTCGGCTTACCGTCACATCACTATCAATCAGAGCATCACGGTAGAACCGAGCAACACGATTGGCAACGTCGTAGCCAACGGTCAACTGGCTTTGTTGTACGGGCAAGGCGCAGTTGCAAATGGCAACTCGGCTACCTACAACATCAATGCGCCGGTCAACCTTCAAGCCGGCGACAATTTCGTCACCCAACTTGGCAGTGATGGACCGGCGCTTGTTTACAAAGTCATCACCAATTTAGGCAGCCCAACGAGTACTTTTGGCGACAACTTGCAGGGTATGCAAGGCAACCTAGCCGGCCGTTATGCGCTGGGCAGCAACATCGATGCGTCTAGCACATCGACATTGTTTTGGAACAACGGGTTGGGATTCGATCCGATTGGCAATGCCAATACCCCCTTCACCGGCACCCTGGATGGCTTGGGACACACCATCAGCGGGCTCACGATCAATCGCGCAGGCAGCAACTATGTCGGCCTCTTCGGCAACACAAATAACGCGCTCATCAGGAACATCGGTTTGACGTCCGTCAGTGTTGCCGGCCTCTCTTATGTCGGCAGCCTGGTCGGAAACAGCACGGGAGCAAACAGCAGCATCACCAACAGTTACGCAACAGGCAGCGTCAGCGGCAGTGCCAACTATGTCGGCGGTCTGGTGGGCTGGAGTGATGCCGACATCAGCAGCAGCTATGCGGCGGTCAATGTGTCTGCCACTGTGAGTCCCCTGCTCGTCGGCGGCCTGGTGGGTGTTGCATCCGCAAATGGCAGCATCGCGAACAGCTACGCTAGCGGTTCGGTTGTAGCTGGGGGCAGCGGCACCATTTACGCGGGCGGTCTGGTCGGGCAGTCGGTGACAACAGTGAATGAAAGCTATGCCACGGGCAATGTGACCATCTCAAGTTTTTCTGATTTCGCCCTGATTTATGCGGGCGGTCTGACAGGGTCAAGCATGGGCATGACCGCAGGCATCAGCACAAGCTATGCCACTGGCAACGTCAGCATTACATCGAGTGACGCAAACACGCTTTATGAATACATCTATGCCGGCGGTCTGGCCGGTTCCAACACCAATGGATCAGCCATCGGCAACAGCTACGCGACGGGCAATGTGACAGTGCAGGCCAGCTCGAAACCAACTGAAAGCGGCGCCTATCTGGGTGGGCTGGTCGGCTGGCACGGGGGCAGCAATATTTCAAGCATCGTTTCACGCATCGACAACAGTTATTCGGCTGGCGCGGTCTCAGCCAGCGGGACCCATCTTGCACTGGGCATAGGCGGCTTGATTGGCATCAGAACCGGCACCAATAACGTCACGTCGTCCTACTGGAACCTTGACACTGCAGGCACAGCGCTCGCCGTCGGCAGCGGCACCGACTTAACCGACTCTGGCCTGACAACAGCCGAAATGCGGTTGCAATCGAACTTTGTCAACTGGAATTTTGCCGAGATTTGGAATATCGACGCCGGGGCCTCAATTTCCTATCCTTATTTGCGCAACCCCGAGCAAATCCCCCACCCTGGCTTGATCACTGGCGCTTCGTCCTGCAGCGTCTGCAGCTGGGATGGAGGTGGCGGCAACAACTATTTATGGAGTCTTTCCACCAACTGGGCCGGCAACTTGCTTCCGGCCGCGGCGAGCACCGTCACCATCGGCAGCGGTTACGGCACGATCCTGTTCGACATCAACAGCCTGAGTCTTTACTCGTTGACGCTGGCGAGTCCACTGGACATCCTCAGCGGCAAGACCCTGACGCTGACCAACAACGGCAGCTTGACTGCCAACCTTGGCGGCACGGGCACACTGAACATTGCCGGCGCTGCCGTCAGCAACGCCGGCACGATCAACATCGCCAATCTCGACCTCAGTGCTGGCAGCCTCACCGGCACCGGCAACCTGACGGTCAGCAACAACTTCAACTGGACCGGCGGCACGCTCGGAAGTAGCTTCCAGAACCTCTCCTTGGCCAAACAAGGTGACTTCAGCATCGGCGGCATTTCAGCGGTCGGCAACATCACGCTCGATGCCCAGGCAGGGGGCGAGGAAGCCGGCAACCTGACCCTGACCGGTAACGTCAGCAAGACCGGGGCATCAGCCGCCACACTGAGCCTCAATGCCGACGGAACGATCGTTGTCGGTAACGGCGTGACGCTTGCCATGGCGGGTAGCGGCAACACCATGGCGTTCACTGCGCCAGGTGGCGTGAGCAATAACGGCACGATTTCCCCTGGCGGTGGGACGTTGAATGTGACCGGTGACTTCACCAACTACGGCTCGATTTCGCCCGGCGGCGACGGCCAAATTGGCACCATGAATGTGACCGGCGACCTGAGTCTGACCAGCGACGGCACCCTGCACATCGACCTGGGCGGCACCGGTGCGGGCCAATCGGACCACATTTACGTGACCGGCGATATCGTGATGGATGGCATGCTGGACCGCTCGCTGGTGGGCGGCTACAACCCGGTACTGGGTGATGAAATTCCCTTCATCACGGCAAACGGGGTATCCAGCAGCACATTCGAAGTGATCGATGATTTAACTAACTTGGTGACCGGCTACCGACTGGCGCCTGGCGAAGCTGCCCGACAAATTTTCAGCGGTCCAGGCTACAACACGTTTACCAATTTTGTCGGCGGGCTCGCCTGGGAAACTGCCGGCAACTGGTCGGCCGGCTACATTCCGGACGTTACCCAAACCGCCATCATCACCTCCAGCCCGTTGTCCCCCGTGACGCACGGCACAGGCACCGACAGCATCGCCGGCCTGCTGATCAGTGCCGGTAACGCCCTCGACATCCTTGGGGGCTCACTGGCTGTGGGCGGCACCACCTCGGTCGGCGGCACGCTGAACCTTACCGGTGGTACCTACGCGAACAATGGCACGCTCAACGTCACCAGCACCGGCATCTTTAATCTTGCCGGCGGAACGCTCAGCGGCAGTGGAAGCATGAACAACGCCGGCACGATGAGCCTGGCCAACCAGACCATCACCAACGCCATCACCAACAGCGGCACCCTCAACTCGGGTGGTGGGCTGACATTCACCCAGCTTTTCACCAACCAGGGCACCTTCAATGCCAACAGCGGCATGAGCACGTTTTCCAATGGTTTGACGCAGACTGCCGGCAACCTGGTGCTTGGCGGTGGCAACGTCACCGGTAACCTGACGCTCAATGGCGGCAGCCTCAAGGGTGCCGGCTCCCTGACCGGCAATGTCAGCCTGGATGCGGCCACGCTGGCGCCGGGCGCCTCGCCGGGTACCCTCAACATCACGGGCAATCTGACGCTGTCACCCAGCAGCACGACCCTCATCGAACTGTGGGGCACCACGGCGGGTTTGTTCGATGTCATCAATGTTTCGGGCAGCGCCAGCCTGGCCGGCGCCTTGAGCGCCACCACGGGTAACGGCTATGTGCCGGGCGGCGGTGACACCCTGCGTTTTATGACTTTTGCCAGTAGCACAGGGAGCTTCGGTTCAACATCGCTGCCTTCCGGCATGAGCTTGAGCACCCTGGCCACCGCGCTTGATCTGCTGGGCCCGCTCACGGCACTGCCACCGGGCGTGAGCAACTCGGTTAATCTGCTCGACAACTTGTTGAACCTGGGCGCCGTGAGTTTCGAGACGCCACTGCTGTACCTCGCCGGCCAAAGCAGCCCCACAGCTTCGAGCAGTGGCACGCTGACGCAAACGGCCGAAATCGTGTTGCCGAATCTGATGCCGCAGGCGCCGTCAGCCGGCGACAGTGGCGACAGTGGCGACAGTGGCGACAGTGGCGATGATGCAACCAACGGCTCCGCCGTGGCCGGCCTGCTCCCGCTGTTTGACCAACTTGTTCGTGACGCCAGTTTTAAGGACACCCCCCATGACAGCCGCCTCATCTGCCGCTAAGGCGGCCTTGGCCCTCGTTCTGTGGGCATCTGTTCATCTTGCTTGGGCCGCCGGTGAGGCGGGCACCGTGGAGCGCCTGCTGGGCACTGTGTCTGCGCAAACGGCAGACGGCAAGCTGCGCATCATTTCGCAGGGATCCAAATTCTGGCCTGGTGAAATTATCTTGACCGAAGCCAACAGCGCTGCCAACCTCCGGTTTGCCGATGGTGCCAAGCTGGCCTTGCGCGCCAACAGCCGCCTGGTGGTTGAGCGCTATGACTACAGTTTCCTCAAACCTGAAGACGACAACATCGCCATGCGACTTCTGAAAGGCGGCATGCGCGCGGTCACGGGCGCGGTGGGCAAACGCAGCCCGGCCAGCTACAAAAACCAGACGCTGGTGGCCACGGTCGGCATCCGGGGAACGGACTATGCGCTGCTGATGTGTACGGAAGGCGGCGGCGCCTGCACGCAGCTGAAACTGCCCGCAACTTTGAAAACTCCCGACGGCCAGTCGCCGCCGGGCTTGTACCTGTCGGTGTTCGAGGGGGTCATCAGCGCCACCAACAATGCCGGCAGCAAAGACTATGCAAGCGGAAACCATGGCTATGTGCGGGACATCAACACTTTGCCCATCGATCTCGACGAGTCGCCCGGGCTGACCACAGAATTCTTGGGATTTCACGGGATCTTTGATTTGAATAACCCGTGGGATGCCAATCCGCAGGCCTGTCTGGTGAAGTGAGATAAGTGCCAGACGCGCAAGCCGTCTCGCAGCACATCAGCTTGCGCAGCAAGCCATCGACGCCAAAGGTCGCCGCCAGCACCAGCGCCTGGGCACGGTAAGCACGCAAGAATTCATGGTTGTAAGAGGCTCAGGGGTTGGCTACCGCGAAGTACGGCACGGTGCAGAGTCTTGAGGCAAGGCCTTGGCACGCATCGTGGAATGGCCTGGGCGCGACAATCGGTCACACACCCAAAGCAAAAGACCCGCCATGAAACCACCCACAAGACTGCTACCGCTCATTGAAGAAGGCCTGATCGACAGCGTGGTGCGCCAGCTCATGAGCGGCAAGGAGGCCATGGTGTTTGTGGTGCGCTGTGGGGATGACACCCGCTGCGCCAAAATTTACAAGGAAGCCACCCACCGCAGCTTTCGCCAGGCGGTGGACTACACCGAAAACCGCAAGGTCAAAAACTCCCGCTCGGCGCGTGCCATGGCCAAGGGCAGCAAGTTTGGCCGCCAGGAGCAAGAAGCCGCTTGGCAAAGCGCCGAGGTCGACGCGCTCTACCGCCTGGCCGCAGCCGGCGTGCGGGTGCCGCAGCCCTACAACTTCTGCGACGGCGTGTTGCTGATGGAGTTGGTAACCGACGCCCATGGCGACGCCGCCCCGCGCCTGAACGATGTGGTCTTTACCCCGGAGCAGGCCAGGGCCCACCACATCATCCTGATGGCCGAAGTGGTGCGCATGCTGTGCGCGGGCGTGGTGCACGGCGATTTGTCAGAGTTCAACATTTTGCTGGCGCACACGCCGGGAGTAGATGGTGCCGATGGCGTGGACGGCCCCGTCATCATCGACCTGCCGCAGGCGGTGGACGCCGCCGGTAACAACCACGCGCAGCGCATGCTGCTGCGCGACGTGGCCAACCTGCGCGACTTCTTTGGCCAGTTTGCACCCGAGCTGCTGGCCACCCAATACGGCCCCGAGATCTGGAGCCTGTACCAGGCTGGCCTGCTGAGCAATGCGTCGGTGCTGACCGGCCGCTTCGAGCGCGCGCAGGCCAGTGTCGACATGCAGGCGGTGCTGCGTGAAATTGACGATGCCCGGGCCGATGACGCGGCGCGCAGGCTGCGCATGCAGACAGCCGCGTAACGGCTTGAGGCTGGGAACCCGGTGGGCCGGACCAAGATTTCGGCTTATTTGTTGCCTGCCAGGGCACGATCGATCTGCGGGTTTACCATAGCCACCAGCATTTGCAACAAACGCTTTCCCCACCACACTCACCTGGCAAGGCCCCATGTCATTCCAAACCCTGTACCAAAGCAAACGCGTCAGCCCTGACGATGCCCTGGATCAACTGCGCAATGGTGACTTCATCGTTGTGCCCACCGGGGTCGGTGAGCCGCCAACGCTGCTGACGGCACTCTCCGCGCAGCGCCGCCGCTTCCAGGACATCAAGGTGGCGCAGATCCTGGCGGTGCGCAAGTTTGACTATTTCGACCCAGAGACTGTGGACCATGTGCGCCACGTGGCCTTCTTCTTTGGCGGCGCCTCACGCGCAGGTGGGCAAAACGGGTCGGTCGATTTCATCCCCTGCAGTTTTTCCGACATCCCGGTCATGATCCAGCGCGGCCAGATCCCGGCCGATGTGGTGTTTTCCATGGCCTCGCCGATGGATGAGAAGGGCTTTTTCTCGCTCAGCCTGGGGCCGGACTACACCATGGCCGCCGTGGCAAAAGCGCGGGCCATTGTGCTGGAAGTCAACCCGAACGTGCCGTTTGCCTATGGCAATTGCCATGTTCACATTTCACAGGTCAGCGCGCTGGTGGAAAGTGATGCGCCGGTTCAGGAGGTCGGCTTGCCCAAAATTGGCCCGGTGCAGCAAGCCATCGGCAAGTATGTGGCCGACATGATCGACGATGGCTCGACCCTGCAGATTGGTTATGGCGGCATTCCCGATGCGGTGGTGATGCAACTGGCGGGCAAGCACGACCTGGGCCTTCACACCGAGATGATTGGCGACGGCATTCTGACCCTGATCGAAAGTGGCACCATTACCAACCGCAAAAAGAACTACATGCCCGGCAAGATGGTGGCCACCTTCGCGCTCGGTTCCAAAAAACTGTACCAGTTCATGGAGCGCAACACATCGCTGGAAATGCACCCGGCAGACTTCACCAACGACCCCTACCTGGCGGCGCAAAACGACAATCTGGTGTCGATCAATGCCACTTTGCAGATCGATTTGCTGGGCCAGTGCGGCTCGGAAAGCCTGGGGCCCGTGCCCTACTCGGGTACGGGGGGCCAGGTGGACTTTGTGCGCGCCGCCAACCGCTCGCAGGGCGGCAAGTCCTTCATTGTGCTGCCCGCCACCGCCAAGGACGACAGCCTGACCCGCATCGTGCCCATGCTGACGCCGGGCACCCATGTCTCGACTGGCAAAAATGACGTCAATTACGTGGTCACCGAATTCGGCGTGGCCCAGTTGCGCGGCAAGTCAGCCAGGCAGCGCGCCCAGGAACTGATCGCCATTGCGCACCCGGATTTCCGCGCCGAACTCACCGAAGGCGCGCGCCGGCTGAACCTGCTTTGACAGATTTCCCTTAAGACATAACGTCACTGCGAGCGAAGCGTGGCAGTCCATGCAATTTGGGGTCATGGATTGCTTCACTTCGTTCGCAATGACGGGGCTGTTCATGCAAAGGAAGGATAAACGGCGCTTTATACTCAAAGCGAGCCCTCCCCAATCCTATGAACGTCACACCCCAGTCCATGCATTTTGCCGCCGCCTTGCCTTTGCAAAGCGGCGCCTCCATTCGGGAGTACGACCTCAGCTTCGAGACCTACGGCACGCTCAACGCCGACAAATCCAACGCGGTGCTCATTTGCCACGCGCTGAACGCCTCGCACCATGTGGCCGGCACCTATGCCGGTCAGGACAAATCCGAAGGCTGGTGGCACAACATGATCGGGCCCGGCAAGCCGCTCGATACCGAGCGGTTTTTTGTCATTGGTGTCAACAACCTGGGCTCGTGTTTTGGCTCCACCGGCCCGATGCACGCCCACCCTGACACCGGGCGCGTGTATGGCGCCGATTTTCCGGTGGTCACGGTCGAGGATTGGGTCAACGCGCAAGCCCGGCTGCTGGATGCGATGGGCATCCAGACGCTGGCCGCCGTGATGGGCGGCAGCCTGGGCGGCATGCAGGCGCTAAGTTGGGCACTGCAGTACCCGGAGCGCGTGCGCCATGCGGTGGTGATTGCCAGCGCACCCAACCTGACGGCAGAAAACATCGCCTTCAACGAGGTGGCCCGGCGCGCCATCCAGACCGACCCCGACTTTCATGGTGGTCATTTTTATGACCATGACACCGTGCCCAAGCGCGGTCTGCGCATTGCCCGCATGATTGGCCACATCACCTACCTCAGCGACGACGTGATGAACGAGAAGTTTGGCCGCCAGTTGATTGCCAGCAGCCAGAGCGAGCAGGACCGCAACTTTTTCTACAGTACTTTGGAGGCCGAGTTCCAGATCGAGAGTTACCTGCGTTACCAGGGCGACAAGTTTGCCGAGTACTTCGATGCCAACACCTACCTGCTGATCACCCGCGCGCTCGATTACTTTGACCCGGCGCGCAACTTTGACGGCAATCTGAGCCAGGCGCTGGCCCGCGCCAGCTCCAAATTTTTGCTGGTGAGCTTTACCACCGACTGGCGCTTTGCCCCCAAGCGCAGCCGCGAGATCGTCAAGGCACTGCTCGACAACAAGCGCGACGTCAGCTACGCCGAGATCAATGCCCCACACGGGCACGACGCCTTTTTGCTCGACGATGCCCGCTACACGGGCGTCATACGCTCCTATTTCAACAGTGTTGTCAATCCGTCCGGGGAGGCCGCATGAGCGCCAACGCCCGGGTCAACGCCACCCAGCTGGCCATTGCCGAACTGGTGCCGGCGGGCTCGCGCGTGCTCGACCTGGGCTGCGGCAACGGCGCCATGCTGGCGCACCTGATGGCAGCGCGCGGCTGCAGCGGTTACGGCATTGAGATCGACGATGCCAATGTGCAGGCCTGCGTCAAGCGCGGCGTCAACGTGATCCAGCTCAACCTCGACGAGGGCCTGTCCACTTTCGAGGACGCCAGCTTTGACGTGGTGTTGCAAATCGACACCCTGCAACACCTGCGCAACGCCGAAGTGATGCTGCTGGAAACCGTGCGCGTGGGGCGTCTGGGCATTGTGGCCTTCCCCAATTTTGCCCATTGGCCGAATCGCCTGAGCGTGCTCGGCGGGCGCATGCCGGTGACCAAGCGCCTGCCTTACCAGTGGTTCGACACGCCCAATATCCGCGTCGGCACCCACGCCGACCTGGGGGTGCTGGCCAGCCGCAACGGTCTGCTGGTGCAGGACAGCTTTGGCCTGCAGGACGGCAAGGTGGTGCGCCTGCTGCCCAACCTGCTGGCCGGTACCTCGGTGTACACGCTGTCCAGGTGACCGGCGCCATAAAGACCCAAAGCGGGTGCTCACCACAGTCAGCTTTCCTGCGCTCCAGTTCAACACCGCAAAGAAGCAGTTCATGGCGACCCGCACGGTGCCCATTGCTGACGATGATTTTCTCGAAATGCCTACCCGATACCAGCCGTTGCAATCACCAAGTGATGGTCACCGGATTCACGGCGGGGCTCCATAAAGGAGCCCTTCGATTGATCTCGACAGATCCATATTGCTGTCATTGGCGGCGGGGAAGTCTGAGACAGGTGTGCAGCGTAAGCGGGTCTACAAAAGTTCAAATTGCTCGCCCGAGACTTGACATTGGAGCCGGTGGCCAACAGTCGGCTGTACGGACGCAATTTCAACCAAAGGGGCACCCGGACCCGACCAGAAGCGGGTGCCCACGGGTGGCAGCTTTCGGGCAACAGAAAGATTTGCAACGCCGAGGCTCCATAAAGCTGCCTTTCAGTTGACCATGACAGATCCATATTGCCGACATTAGCGGCGGCAAAGTCTGAGACAGGACTGCAGCGCAAGGAGCCATTGACTATCTGGCAATGGATGACTCTTAGGGGCTGATGGCGGTCAGATGCGGCGCTCTATACCGGTCACTGAAAACGAGGGGTTACAAACCCGTTGTGACCATTATTCCTCGCCGGATCTCATAGATCACCTCGCCCTGCTCTTGTCCTGGTACACGGTCTGGAAAGTCGGGAAATACCGTATTCACGAGGTGAAAACCTGCTTTCTCCAAGACCCGGCGCGACCCTAAATTGACCGTCATCGTCTGAGCCCGAACGCAATCGAAGCCCCATTGATCGAAGGCGGCGGCGACCAGGGCCTTAGCTCCTTCAGTTGCAAAGCCCTGGCCCCAAGCCCAACGAGACAGGCGATAACCGAGCTCAGCGGTATGCAGACCTTTGTGGACACCTTCGTCAAAGATGCAAAACCAGCCAACAAACCGCCCTGTTGCACTTTCATGTGCGGCGAGAACCTCTGCTTCGGTTCCACGGGGCGTCAGAAAATCGCTGTGCGTCAGGCCCTCTTCAGGCACCGGGCGCCCACCGTTGAGGTACAGCATTACTTCTGGACTCGCTTCTAACGACACCAGATCGTCGCGATCTGCCGGAGTCACCTGGCGAATCGCAAGGCGGGTCGTTTCAAAACGAACATTGAAGAGCATGGGTTGTGTTCGAGAAAAGGAACGTTTAAGGGTGTGTAGACCCGGAAACTATAGTCCACTGGACCGTGCGCGTGAACGACCGCAAGCGCGGCGGACTTGACCCACGAATGTACCGCGTGGGTGACCGCAACGGGTCTTGAAGAGTCGGACGGTGGGTGAGCTTGAGGGGCAGCTTACCCGTTTTCCTCGGCGTCTTCACGCCTGGGACTGGCTGCCCCAAAGCTGACGATCAGCGGTTACCCGCACACTGGAGCACCCAATCGAAGTGTTCCGCCTGAGATGAAGAATGGCTCCATGCAGCCAACGTCAGGTGTCAGTTGATTTCTTATCGACTCAGGCGCTCTCCTGCGGTCATCAAGCCGGCCGAGCGTAGCCCCTCATTTTCACGTCAGTAATGAGGTTTTTGAATGTCAAGCCTCAGTGTCCTCCGCCATTTCCAGCGCGTCATCAACCTCGATTCCCAGATAGCGCACGGTGCTTTCAATTCTATGGACTTCAGTACATAGAATTGACTATCTCCCGTGCCGGACTATGTCCCGTAATTGCTTGAAGCTCTGATTTTCTGAGGGAAAGCAGCATGTTTACTGGACATTGCCATGATCCTTATCGGGCAATTCCGCCCGCAAGGAGAATATCTTGGAATCTTCTTATGAGATAGCCGATGCGCGAGTATGCACGATCGGCGGCACATCTGCCGAGCACTTCAGCTCGTTCATTACTTGGCTGGGCAGCCAGCAATTCTCAGCGAGCTACGTCCGCATCGTGGCCAGACACACACTGGCGTTTGGCCGCTGGTTCGAGGCGCGAGGCATCGAAGTTGCGGCCTTGACCGATGGTGAAATCGCTCGATACCAACGCAGTCTCGCCCGACGCCGCTCACGACGCCCTGATACTCGCCGCCAGGAACGGCAAGCGCTGAAACTGCTACTGCTCTTCCTGCGCGAGCAAGGACTCTGCGCAGCAGTTGTTCCAAGCGCGACAACTGTTGACCGCATCTGCGCCGACTTCGCACAACACCTGCAATGCAGCCAAGCTCTGGCGGCTGCCACCGTCGACATCTACACCAGGGTGGCCCGACAATTCCTGGCCTGGCGTTTCGGACAGGCAGAGGTCTGCCTCTGTGATCTTCGCCCGAGTGACGCCATCGCGTTCGTTCGACATGAGTCCAAGCGCATGGCACCCCCAGCCGTTAAAGTTGCAGCCAACGCCTTGAGGTCCTTTCTGCGATTTGGCGAGTTTCGTGGCGAGGTCCCCGCAGGGCTTTCCGCTGGTGTGCCGTCCGTAGCAACCTGGACGACCACGCCGCCAATACCCAAGGCGATCTCTGCCGAGCACGCTCAGCGCGCCATTGATGGATGTGACCGCTTGACTGCGATCGGTCGACGTGATCGTGCCGTGCTTTTGCTTCTGGCACGCCTGGGATTGCGCGCCTGCGAGATCATCAGACTGACTCTGGATGACATCGACTGGGACCAGTCGCAACTGCGCATTCGCGGAAAGGGAGGACGCCAGAGCCTACTACCGCTGCCAGCCGACGTGGGCGCTGCCATTGCTGCATATCTGCAGGATGGCCGACCAGCATGTTCGGAGCGACACATCTTCCTTCGCTCAATGGCACCGATCCGCGCTCTGTTGGAAGGATCGGACGGTGTCGGCTCCATCGTGCGCCACGCGCTCGCGCGGGCCAATGTCGATGCGCCGCATCGTGGCTCTCATCAGTTCCGACATGCTTTGGCCGCTCATATGCTGCGCCAAGGCGCTTCGCTACCCGAGATCGCCCAGGTGTTGCGCCACCGCAGTCCGCAGACCACCAGCATCTACGCAAAGGTAGACCTGCAAGCCCTGCGAACCTTGGTCGTGGCGTGGCCGGGGAGTGCAAGATGAATAGCTTACGTGAATCTCTGCAGGAATACATCGACTTACGCCGGGGGCTGGGCTACAAGATGCACGATGAGGGACTGATGTTGCCACGGTTCGTCAGCTTCATGGAAGAGCACCACGCCGAACACATCAGTGCCCGGTTGGCGCTTGAATGGGCTCAACGTGCAGCGGTACAGCCTGCTGAGTGGGCTCGTCGGCTTTGCTTCGTGCGCGGCTTCGCACGCCATCGCAGCGCCACCGACCACCTCACGGAAATACCGCCGCCTGGCCTGTTGCCGTACCGGTCAAAGCGTGCCAAAGCACACATGTACACCGAAGATGAAATCAAACGGCTGTTGGACGCGGCTTTGGAGCTTCCAGTGGCCTGGCCGTCTACGTCGCTGCGCCCATGGGTGTTTTATGGATTGATCGGCCTGCTCAGCGTGACCGGCATGCGCCTGTCTGAGGCACTGAATCTCAAACTCGCCGATGTGGATCTCGAGCAATCGGTCTTGACGATCCGCGGCGCCAAGTTCGGCCAATGGCGGTTGATACCAATCCATTCATCCACCACTGCGGTACTGGCCGACTACATCAAGCGGCGTGGAAAGTTCTTTCGCCATCCGGTCTCAACCTACCTGTTCGTCTCACGTCGCGGCACTCGCCTAGACGAAGGCCGTGTTCATCGAGCGTTCTACACGTTGTCGCACAGCACAGGCCTGCGTGAAGTGGGAGCGAGCAAGGGACCACGACTGCATGACTTCCGGCATCGATTCGCGGTTCAGACCTTGACACGGTGGTACCAATCGGGCATTGATCCTGGACGCGAGATGCCCCTGCTCTCGAACTATCTCGGGCACGTCTGTATTGCAGGCACCTATTGGTACCTAAGTGCCAACCCTGAACTGATGGCCCAAGCGATGGCTCGTCTGGAACGGCGCTGGGGAGAGTCATCATGAGCGGTCAACCCAACTTTGGTGTTCTTCTGGAGCGATTCTTCACGCAACGCCTGATGCAGCAGCGCCAGGCAAGCGCACACACGATCGCCTCATACCGCGACACCTTCAAGATGCTGCTGCAATTCGTGCACAAGCGCCTGCGAAAAGCGCCTTCTGCTTTGGCACTGGAAGACATTGACGCGCCGCTTGTGATGGCCTTCCTCGACGACGCAGAGCGGACACGCGGCATCACCGCGCGCTCACGCAACCTGCGCCTGACAGCAGTCCACTCGTTCTTCCGCTATGTGGCATTCGAAGCGCCGATGCACTCGGCGCAGATCCAGCGCGTGCTGGCGATTCCTGCCAAACGGTTCATGCGCGCTTTGGTGCCATTCCTCAGTCGGGCGGAGGTCGATGCGCTGCTGGCTGCGCCAGATCAGCAAACCTGGTCGGGTCGTCGTGATCATGCCTTGCTGCTACTGGCTGTTCAGACCGGCTTGAGGTTGTCGGAACTGACAAGCTTGAGCCTGGACAATTTGCACATTGGCGTCGGCGCCCATGTTCGTGTCATCGGTAAGGGACGCAAGGAGCGGTGCACGCCATTGAGCAAAAATACAAACGCTGTACTCGCCGCCTGGGCGCGAGAACCGCAGCGTGCCGAGAATCAGTCGCTGTTCCCCAATGCCCGCGGCGGCAGGCTGAGTTCACACGGCGTGCACTACCTGCTCAACAAGCACGTCACGACGGCCACTGCGAAGTGCCCGTCACTGAAGAATAAACGCGTAAGCCCACATGTGCTTCGGCACACGACTGCAATGGACCTGCTTCAAGAGGGGGTTGATCAATCGACAATCGCGCTATGGCTGGGACACGAGTCGGTCGAAACAACGCAGATCTATTTGGACGCCAACCTGGCGATTAAACAGGCTGTCCTCGACAAGACAACGCCACCAGAGGGGACGCCTGGTCGGTATCAACCCGATGACCGATTGTTGGCGTTCCTTAAAGGGCTGTAATGCCGCAAACTATGTCCTGCACATTGCTTGCCTTGCCAATGGTGGTTAGGTCGGCAAAGGGACATAGTCCGGCGCGGGAGATAGTCAATTTTTGCGTGGCCAAGTAAAAGTTGTACAGCACGCAGGTTTTTGGTCCGTCGGTAGATCAGTGATGCCTTGGTGCGCCTCATGGAATGTGTTCCGTAGGCGGCGGGGTCGAGGCCGATCTGGCGCACCCAGTTGTCGACGATTCGCGCGTACTGACGGGTTCCCAGGTGCGGGGAGTCATGTATTCGGCTTGGGAATAAGAAGTCTTCAGAACGCAATTTTGCCTCTTTGATCCAGGCGCTCACCGCCTCCTGGGTGGACCCGGTGATCTCGAATTGCACCGGCCTGGCGGTCTTTTGCTGCATGATGATGGCCCGTGCAGCCACGCGATCACCATGGCAGATGTCCCGAACCTTGAGTTTCACCAGATCGCAAGCCCGTAACTTGCTGTCGAGGCCCAAGTCGAACATGGCCAGTTCCCTGACCCGGTGTTCAACCTGCAATCGCACGCGGATGGCCCAGATTTCCTTCAGTTTGAATGGTGACTTCTGGCCCACCAGTTTGCCCTTGTTCCACGGTTCGTGGTGGGACTTGTTGCTTGAATCTTCCATGATGAACTCCTTAAAGTTGAAGGGAATTCAACTCTCCTGCTTTTTGACTAGGGTCGCCATACTGATCGTCAGCTTTGGAGCGGCTAGTTTGAGATTTCAGGTCGTCATCAAAAAAGACAAGCGCACACAAACCCTTTCCGCGTGGTTGACTCTTTGGTGTATTGCACCGTTAACCCACCGTTTCTGCGAATCGCCCACCCCAACTGCTGCCTGCACCCGGCTGTCGGATTGCAGGAAGTGAGTGCTACACCATGAACGCATCAGGAGAAAACAAAGACTCGATTCATCGGCATCAGCTTGTGCTCATGGGATAGACTTACCAAGCCGGCGCTCTTGCGGCGCTCGCGGGACCTAAACCGGACCAGTCATGTTGACCTTTTTTCAGCGCATGCGCATCGCCACCAAGCTGTGGTTGATGATCGCCATCTTCACCTTGGTCGGCGTTGCCGACAACCTGTCAGAGTTGGCCCTGATCAGCCAGCGCCTGCATGCCGAAAAAGAGGTGCAACTCAAGCACATTGTTGAAACTGCCCACGCTGTGTTGCAGTCGTATGAGCGTGGCGCCCGCGAGGGGCGGATGAGTCAGGAAGTGGCGCGTCGGCAGGCGGCCGAGGCGATTCGCCTGTTGCACTACGGCGAGCTCGAATACTTCTGGATTCACGACCTGAGCCAGCCCGTGCCGCACATGGTGATGCACCCGACCGTACCGTCGCTGGAGGGCAAAGCCCTCGCCGACGCCCATTTTGAGCGCGCCACCTCGATGCGCAGCGGGCTGGGCAGCTACCGACCCCTTGCCGGCACCAATCTGTTTGTTGCCATGAATCAGGCCATCGAACCTACTGGGGACGGTTTCGTCACCTATGACTGGCCCAAGCCCCTGGCCACCGGTGGTGTAACAGAACAGCGTTTCCCCAAACTGTCGTACGTCAAGCGTTTTGATGCCTGGGGCTGGGTGGTCGGCTCGGGCATTTACATCGACGATCTCGATGCCATCTACTGGCACGACGTGCAGTTCCGCCTGCTCAAGGCCGGCCTGTGGATTCTGCTACTCGGCGCGCTGGTGTGGTTCATCCTGCGCACCGTGGTTCAGCCACTGCGGGCCTTCCAAGGCACGATCGACAGCCTGCGTTCGCATTCCACCCAGGTCCTTGAGGTGCCGCCAGCCCAGCCGGGAGAACTGGGCCAGCTTTCCAATTCCTTCGCACGGCTGGTCGACGACCTGCGCCGATCGCGCAATGAACTGACCCTGTCGATCGACAAGCTGCGAAAAAGCGCCCGATCTTTTGCCAACATGAAAGAAGGCATTTTGATCACCGACGCCAGGGGCCGGATTCTCTCGATCAATCCGGCCTTCACCCGCCTCAGCGGCTTCGAACCGGAAGACTTGATCGGCCAGACGCCAGCCTTGCTGCGCTCGCCTGCCCATGATCCGGCTTTCTACGTGGCCATGTGGGAGCAACTGAAGAGCTCAGGGCAATGGACTGGTGTGGTCAGCAATCGGGCGAAAGATGGAACCGTTGCCGCCCAGTGGGTGACCATCATGGCGGCCCGCGATCGCCTGGGTCAGGTGCGTTGTTATGTTGGACTGTACTGGGATGCCGACGAGGACTCGCCAGCGTCAATCAGTTTGTCTTGATGACACACAGCGGCACCAGCATTTCCTGGCGCGACAGTCCGCCATGCACGCCAATCATCGGTATTGGCTTGGCGTCAGGCTCATGGTCGACCAAGGTCCAGTCCTCCTTCATTGCCAGCACGTAGTCGCCAACCCTGGATGCCAACTGAACACTGACCGGTCCCGGCCCCAGCCACTGCTCATCGAGTAGTTTTTCTCGCGACCAAGCCTCGGCCCGACCTGAAAAGACGGTGGAGACATAGTCCTCGAAATCGGCTTCGGTGCCGGGATTCAGGTAGCAGTAGGCGAAGCGCCGTTCTCCGCAAACCGGCCTTGCCAACATCTTTGCCAGGGCCACGTGGTCATCAAGGTGGATCTGACGATCGCTTGGCGAATCGATAAAACCGTGGTCGGCGGTGACAACGACCAGGGTGTCGGTACCGCGCATGGCGTCAATGAAGGCCTCAAGGCGCGCCTCGAAATCCAGGAACTTGCCCACCGCTTGCGGGCTGTTCACACCGCAGCCATGCGCCGTATGATCAAAATCCGGCCAATAGGCGTAAATGAAACGGGGAGGAGCGGGCGCCCGGACAATCGCACTCAGTGCAGGAAACAAGCCGGGCTTTTTGCTCCCAGCCAGCCACTTCGGAAACCACGAATCGACCTCCGGGTAGTACGGATGCAGGGCAGCGCCGTTGGCGTGACTGGTGGAGAACGTCGAATCGAACAATGTCACTGGCGTCAGGACATGCGATGCACGAGGCAGACGTTGATAGATTTTGGGGTAGGGGAACAAAGTGTCCGGATCGATCGGAGGCACACCCAGGGGGAGGTAAAGGCCTCGCGCAGTCATTGGCAGCACCGCGGTAATGGCATCGATCTCCTCGAGGTAGACATGCCAGCCGGTCAACCCGTGGCCTGACGGCGGCAAGCCAGACATCAACGTCGGGATGGCACAGGCCGTGGTGGTCGGACAGACCGAAGTGATCGTCGCTTGCTGGTGGCGACGCAGAAAACCCTGCGGACTCGTGCGCTCAATGAAATCGCCACCCACGCCGTCGGCCAGGATCAGCACCACGTTGCGCGCCTCGCGCCACGTCGAGGTATCGAGCATCGCCAGCGGCGGGTAGGCCGGCTGCTCGATGCCGCAGGCTTGCGACAGGCTTCCCATCAAATTGAGCAATCCGCCGCCATCGTAGCTTGGCTTCCAGAATCCTTGCGGATTTGCCTTCATGAATTCTCCAGACCTCGCGGCCCAGATTCTATGCCAGCGCCTTCGTAAGCAGCCAGGCAGCCAAATCCGTCCCGATGGCCACCCAAACTGCTCCAGGCAGGACCGTCAAATCATCACCCTCCCGACACGCACATTGAGCCAACCGTCCATTTGGTGTGGACCAACCTACGCAAATTGGTGACATAGGTTGGCTGTGACTATCGCGTGTGACGCTGATCGTCAGCTTTGGAGTGGTCAATCAAAGGTGTGAAAACGCCTTGGACAAAGGGTAAGCTGCCCCACAAGCGCTTTCACCATCCGACTCTTCAAGACCCAAAGCCGAACTTCAGTTTTGCGAAATACGTGCCCAATACCAGCCGTTGAACTTGTTAAGTGATGATCACTACCTTGCAAGCTCATCGTATCTGGTGATAAATATGACCATGTTCATTTACTTGTGGATGGCGGGCCATCGATGAACCTGGTGCGCCTAGTGGGCAACTTGAAGGCGGTCCGTTCACGCTCACGAAGCACAACTCCTTCGGCCAACGCATGGCGTCGCTGCAGACCGCGGTGCAGATTGATGTCATTGAAACACGCTTCCGCGATCTATTCGCCCTCATTTCAATCGATTGTCGAATTCAAATTGATCGGACACACACTTTTTCGCACGCGACTCTAGATGTTTGGTGCGCAATGCGTCGGCCTTGAGGGCCAGCTCCAGCGCCGCGTGAAACGCTGCGAGCTTGCCTGGTGCCGCCTTGCGCCGGTACTCGGGTTCATCTCCCTCTTTTGCATCGCGCACCCATTTGCGGATCGTGTTTCTCGATAGCCCCGTGCCTTTAGCTATCTCGCGCAACGACTTCTTGTCGCGCTTGTACATCCGTCTGACTTTTCCAAACATTTCCATGGTGATCACCTATATTTGCTCCTGCCCAAAAAGTAGGCAGTGTTAACAAAACACCTGGGTCAGTTTTGAATCGGTACAGTCTCCAAAAATATACCTTGTACACTGTCAATATATTAAAATTGTTCAGGGAGTCCAAATGCAGTCAACGAGCGTCCAACGCGCCATAAGAATTTTTGCAACGGTCACGATGATGACAGCGATTCCCGGTCATGCCCAGTTTCTGGGCATACTGGGTGGCGCAACGAGCATCTTCACTCAGATCACCGGGAAAATTGGCAACAAAATCACAGGCGGCGAGTCGGCGACGGATATTCAGGTCGAGCGCGACAAGTATTTCAGCACGATGGAGCAGCAACTTGCCGGAGTCGATCCTGCATCCAAGCCGCAGCTCATGGCGACATTTGCCCAGCAATGGAGCTTTGCCGAGAGCGCAATTTTGATGCGCAACGCGCAGGCGCAGCGCCAAAAGGATGCGCCGCTGGTGGATATGCAACAAGTGCTAAAGGACTCCTTGGGTGGTTTCTCCGCCCAAGTTGGTATGGCCGGTGCATTCGGCAATGCGAGCGTCATGGATGTCTTGGGTAGTTCGACGCTTGACGGGATCATTTCTGGTGTTTCCGGCAATGAGCCAGCAAAAGCAGGCGCGATGCGCGCGCGCGGCATGCAGGTGGGTTATGGTGGCGTGACATCCGTTGCTGGTGTTGCTGGAGCGGCAATGACATCGGCCGTCGCTGGCGGCGTGAGTAGTGCTGTCAATGGAGCTGTGACTTCCGCTATTCGCACCTCTGGCAGCGATCCTTCCTATAAATTTCCAGCAGTTGCGGATCCCTTGAGCTTCTTTGGCAAAACTCCCAACTCGTTGGTGGGCAAGGATCTCTACCGAGAAAACGGGTTTATTGGTTGGAAACGCATTGACGGGTCCTTGGAGCAGGGCGCTGAAGCCTACGCACCCGTCAGCCCGGACTCAGTGGTCAAGGCTGCAGTGTTCAATTTTGACAAAAGCACCGGCAGCATGAAGGCCGCCTTTCGTGTGCTCGCAGCTCCTCCTTCTGATTTCACCAAGGTGGTTGAAGGGCTCGATGTGTTCCTCGGAATTAAGGGACGCTATGCCAGCACCGGTGCGTCTTTACGGGCAATCTGGCCAGGTGGTGCTTTTGTGACGGCCGACACCACGCGACTTGTTGTTGGATGGTCCGATCTGGTCAGCAACACAGAACAGGGCACTCCGGTAGCCAAAGCTCAATGAATACCAAAAAAGCGATTGCAGCTTGTAGTCTGGTTGTGTTGACTTTTCAGGCCGCAGCCCAACCCGTATGCGGGCCAATGTCCGATCCGAACAATCCTTTTTGCGCTAAAACGCAGGCGCCAGGCTTGAACCTGGGTGCTGGCGCAAGTGAGAATTCCCCACCGAAGGCGGTTGGGTATCCGCAGTATCCAAAGACAGGTTTCCCCATGGTGCAGGGTTCTATGCCCGTATTGGCGGATGCCCCAAATACCATTTGTCTTCAACTTGACCCGTCTGGACAACGATGTCTGGTGTTTGCGCCAACGAAGTCAAATTATGAGAAGGCGATTCAAGACGGCGTCGATGGTGCACTCGATGGCATGGGAATTCAACAAGACATTCAAAGACGCCTATACGGCACCGTTCCACGATGAGCCGATTGCGCAACTATTTGTGGATGGTTCTGGTCGGACTTGCGTTCCTTCCATCCATTACCCTCGCACAAGTTAATAGAAGCAATGAGTGCCGTCCAATATTTTTAGCCGGAAAGAATACGGGCAATTGTTACCAACCACCCCAGCAACAGCCGACCCAACAACAGACAATGGGCCAGAGAGAAGAAACTGTATTTGATCGACTAAAAACGATTCCAAAAGATAACTGGGCCTTGTTTAAACCATGGTGCGAGGTTAACGCGAATGTATATCCAGAATATTGTGCGATGGCGCTGGAACTGATTCGTGATTGCAGACCTTCGACTCAAGGTTTGCAATTTGATCCTTCAATGCTCCCCAAGATCGGGGTGTGTAAACAGTTGACGCTATGGGACGACAACACGCGCCAGGAATACATCCATTTCGTGTTCAATGGACTTTTCATGATTTACGGGCGAGATGTACCTAAACAGGTGGGGGAAGTTTGGGCGAATATCAAACCAACCCCCCCCCCTTCGATTTACCAACAGCTCAAGCAGCTACTTGGAAGCCCAAGTATTTCCGAAACATCAAACGAGGCAATCAAAAAAGTAGCAGAAAATGCTTTCGAATATCTCTTGGAAGTATTGGTTTCCAAGGCTTTTAGCGAAAAGTGTGGGAACAACTTTTCAGAGTTGCTAGCAGCATCTCGCGGCGCCGCCTTTGAGACAGTTTCTGTTTTTTCTAATGTGGCCCCCATCTTTATCGTAGCCGTTGATGCCACTAATTTAAATTATTGCCAATATATGGAAGCCGTCCCGAATGAAAAACCTATACCTGGCACTCCAGCTTATGAAAAATGGCAACGTAAATGCAATAACAAAAAAGTAGCAGACTTCGATGTCGCCGCAGCCCAGAGAAAGATCGACGAGATCGGCAACAAGTTTTCGTGCCCGACCAGTTGAAGGCGACTGCAGTTCGCAGTCTTTCAGAACAACGGCACCAGGCAACTCCCTGACCGGTGCCCCAAGAACCACTACGACCGCGGGCGCCGCGCTGCGGCCTGGGTCGGCTCGACGTCGCTGTCATCCCCGATGACGACATCGTTCTCTTCCATCATCTGTTCCACCGAGTCGAACGTCATGTCGCCGTCGGACCATGTGCCATCGGCAGTCAGTTTGAACGTATACCCATCGCCTGTTTTCACGACACCAACGGAGGCGGCAAACTGTTCACACAGCGTCTTTGCAGTTTCACTAAGTTGACCTGTGCGCTAATCTCTAAAACTGAATTGGCACAAAATCGCCGCTCGCCAGAACCCATTCCCGCTGCGTTCTGGGTTTGCAAATTTCTCCAGACATGACCTTCGCCTCGGCGCTCGGTATCCAGCGGCGGCGGCTGACACGTCAAGACCCAAAGTGGAAACCGAAATGTATGATCTACCTTTAAAGTGGCCACTCAAACCAGCGTCTCTGGTTCAGCTTTCGGCGACAATTTTGTCAAATCGGGCGCATCCATCTGACCACCAAGAGTCGCTCGACAAGAATTGAAAGCTGGCATGCGTGAGGCTGCTGTCAATCACATGGTCGTCTTCTTGTCTGCTCCAATTTTTCAAACTTCATCTGTCATATGCCGCCAACTGCGAAGCGGTTATAAATAACGTTGGCTTTTGCTGTATTATTTAGACGTTCTAAGCTACAATACGAGGCTGAACGTATATGGTTTATCCTCGTATTAGCGTAACATATTAAAGTATGTCTAAGTTTTCGAGATTAATAACTATTGGTTAATCTCTTACCCCTTGGGGCAAGAGATTTTTATCTTGAATCGATGTTAGACATGAATCACTGCTGGATCGGTATCGCCGAAGATTTAACTGAGCACGGCGTCATTGGTAGTCCCTATGCGCAACCCAGCACGCCATCACCGGCCAATGCTAGCACCTCCGGATACCCAGTCCCGCCCAAAAACGGGCGCGCAAAAACGTTCCTCATTGTCGCTGGGATAGTCGCAGCAGGAGCACTGACGTCACCAGGTAGGGCAACGATCGATTTTATCAAAAACAGATTTCTATCTACGCCATCAACCCCACTGGCGCAGCCTTCCTCAGTAAATATCAGCAAACTGGCAATTGGTAAAACATCAGTGGACGAAAAAATCTCCCATCCAAATCTGGCAGCTTCAGCAGCACATCAACAATTGGAGGGTGATCCTGCCCCGAAGAAAAAGCTGGTGAAACAAAAACAAGCTGCAAGCAGCGACAGGCCAGCTTCTCCAGTCCGTGAGCGTGTGACCGACACATCGCCCCCTGCTGCGGAGTCAGAGGTTGATCTCAAAAAATATCGAAACCTTGCAGGACGAATCTGATGCGTAAATATTTTCTCTTGGCCGCCTTAATACTGAATGGCGCCATCACCTTCGCTGCCGAATTGACCTTGTTCGATATTCCTCTACGCACAGCCAGCAGAGAGGAAATTCGGGGTGCAATCACCAAAGCCGGAGGGAATATGAAATCTTCTACGCGTGATATCGATGTGTACGACGCTCGCTCAATCGGACTTCCTGGGGCAACAGAGCTTGAAGTGATCTATTTGGAGAACAAATTGGTCATGGCTCAATACAGCCTTTCTGTAGACATGAAGCAAGAAGAACGGGTTCGGAAAATGCTGGTTTCAAAATATGGTCAACCAGGAGGTCGAGGAAACTTCGACAGTGAGTATGTCGGCGACGGCAAGTACCGTTGGGCTTTTGACAACAACATGGAATTGGTATTCACAAAGGACTTCTTTCCCTCTGTGCCCAAGTACCTGAGCTACGTGAACAAGCAGGAGGAAGCAAGGCTCGGTCGGCTTGTAAAGGATGCCGATAAGCGGGCAGCAGAAAAAGAAGCTGCCTCGAAGAAAAGTGTTTTCTGAGGCTGGGAGGGAAGATGTCCATCACTTGGCATGAGCAGGCGACGCTATATGGAACTCAAGTCAAGGCATCGTTTTTTGATGGCGATGCCGTTCAGGACGAATCCGATCTGGCCAAGCGGGTGCTGCCGTTTTTCACCGTAGCGCGGCCGAAAACCATGTTCACGGAAAGTGATCGACAGAACTTCTATTGCGACAAACTCGTGGCCCAACCTGATGTGGTTTTTGAACATGGGGATGGCCTGATAGCTGTTGAATACAAGTCAGTCGGCGGTAAAGCGCATGGTCGCAATGAGTGGCTGCAAAGCATTCGACTCAAGGACATGCTGCAATGCCTGATTGCTGGGTATGCAGTGGCACAGACTTACAAGAAGTCCACAGCATGCGTTTTACGCTACCACAATGTTTGCTATCTACTTTCCCCGGAGGCCGGGGTAATTCACTCAATGCTGGGCCTGATTCCAATGGCCATGAATTACCACTCAGAAGACAGGCGTATTTCTGCTTCTCAGTTGGCACAATTTTCTATGGACAAAATCCGGTCTTCGTACCGTGGCCCAGTTGACTCCAGAAGTGCTGCGGGGAAGGTTGCACATGAATCCTTGTTGCGACGATGACTTCCGCGTTGGCGATCACTTACGTCGATGCGGCAAAAAAGGAAATCTCTGATTTCGTAGAGCGGTCTACCCGCTTTGTTCCTGAAGACCTGCGCTTCCGCGAAGTTCAGTGCTTGGACGTCAGTTTTTATATCGAAGTCCTGCACCAAATCAGATGCAGCTTGGCCGAAAATACAGCAGCAGGCAGAACACAGCACACCTCGGATGACCTGGTCGTAGCATCAAGCGACGATTACAAAATGCTGTCCGAATCGCTGCGCACCGAGGCAGCAGGACGCCTCGATGTCATAAGGAGCTTAGCCGAGAAGATTTCAGATGGGCGTTATGGCCAATATGTCGACGATACGAATTACGGCTCGTATCAGCGCAGCGTCTTCTTCACCTACACCTGTCCGACGTGCTCGGGCACCGGAAATGTAACCTGCGACTCCTGCAACGGAAGCGGCAACCATTCATGCAGCCCTTGTGGCGGCATGGGGACCACCCTAGAGACACATTGGGAAACTGATCATCGCGGAAACTCCACACCAACAACCCGCAGCGAAACTTGTAGCTGGTGCATGGGAAGTGGGCACACAACATGCTCCAACTGTGGTGGAAGTGGCGAGGTCACTTGCAGTACATGCGAAGGTCATGGGGAACTGACTGATACAGCAACCCCCGTCTATATAGTGAACTCCAGATATTCGATCTACGAGGTAAGTACAGATGATCGAGATGTTGAGTACGCGCTCAACATGCGCGCGCAACTGCCAACTATAGGCGAGAGTTTGGCAAGCATTAGCAGTCGGAATATCGAAACAAAGGAGGAACTGCGGCAAGTATTCGAGCAAGTTTCATTTGCCTGTCCCTTCTACAGAGCCCACGTCTCTGTAAATGGCAGTTCAGGAAAAATGGTTGTGTTCGGCAAAAAATGCTTGGTGTCTGATGCCGGCTTACTCATTGAGAATCTTGTGCAGCCAGACTTGGCATACCTGCAAAACGCACTTACACGGGTTCGCTGGTTTGATATTCCGGCCATATTTTATGCGCAGAAGATAGGCTGCCTGTTCATGGAGTCGGAAGTCCACCAGATAGCAATCGAGTACGCGCCTTCATTTGACAATAACCATGATGGCTACATCGAGCTTTCCGACCGGCTTGCGAAATCTCTATCTCCTGAGTACATCTGTAGCGCTGTTACCAGCATGGAGCGCCTTACATCGACAATATGCTCGGAAACCCAGCGGGTAGCTTGGTCGATTTCGCTACCGGTCGTGGTGGCAACCATGACGCACTTTGTGTTGCTGAACTCATATTTCATGGCAATCTCAGCAGTACTCGGGATTGGATTTTTGACGAGTGCCGTTAGCCAATTGCTGATCAAAATTCAGCTGCGGAGAACTGGTGCACAGCGCTTAGAGGACTTTGCTACACGACGCAATATCCATCGACCAGGTTTATTGGTACTACCCTGGCGAAAATGACCAAGCAACGTGTACTGTGCCCCATGGACCCTCATCCCTCGTGCCCCGAGACAACTTCAATCAGACTTTGTAGTGAGGCTGCTTTGCCTCAAGCAACGGTCATTGACAATTACAAAGACAAAGGGGCAGCGACAGTGATGATTGGCGGCTAATGGCTGTCCGAAATCACGGAATTGGCTTACTTGGAACCGGGCACTCATGTCCGACTGCTAACGCTGCTGTCCTGTCTCAGAGTTGCACGCAGCCAATGTCAGCAATGCGGATCGGACGCCGCCAATTGAATGACGGCTTTATGGAACCTCGGCAGTGAAAATCTTTCTGTTGCCCGAAAGCTGCCACCCGTGGGCACCCGCTTTTGGTCGGGTCCGGGTGTCCATTTGGTTGAAATCGCGTCCGTACAGCCGACTGTTGGCCACCGGCTCCAATGTCAAGTCTCGGGCGAGCAATTTGAACTTTTGTAGACCCGCTTACGCAGCACAGCCGATGTAGCATTTTCTTTTTGTGCTGAATGCGAATCATGGTGTTGGATTTTTAAATAACCTCCAGCCGCTGCACCATGTCTGGGAACTTCGCGACCATTCGAATCAACAATGCTGCCTGGGCATTGGGTTTTGCCCGACCTTGCTCCCAGTTTTCAAGCGTTCGTGGGTTGGTGCGCAGGTAGTGCGCAAACACCGGGCGCGACAAGCGCAATTGTTCTCGCACCTTGATCACATCTTGCGGTAGCAGCACCGGCGCTGGTTTGCTTTCAACCTTGAAGGTGCGAAGCGTAAGCTTGCCCTCGCGTTCAAATTTGAGCGCTTCAAAACCTTCTGTGAGTTCAGCAAAAATATCGCGTTTATTGGTCATCATGTTCTCCGTCCTTTGGGTGTCGGCTTTCCAACTCGTTTTTCAAAAGCTGTTTGAGGACTTTACGCTGCACTGGTGTCAAATCATCAGCCTGATTTTTGTCATAGACCGTGAAAAGCCAAAACTGGTCACCGCCTGACCACCAGTAATAAATCACCCGCAGCCCACCGCGCTTCCCCTTGCCACGACGCGGATTCGCTTGACGCAGCTTGCGCAATCCGCCAGTGCCTTCCATGACATCTCCCGCAGTTGGGTTGTCCATCAGCTCAAGCTGCAAAGCCTGTAGCCTTCGTCGTCCAAGTAGTCTTTGCGAGTGCGCTCGAAGGGTGGTAGCTCGACAAAGGTGGCTTTCATGGATGAATTGTACGTTAATTGCGTATGGAATTGATATTCCACAAACCTGCGGCTCGTGGCTGACTCCTCACCGCTGCCCAGAAGCCGATCATGGCCAAATTCCACTTTTCAAGGCTGAACGACCGGTATTGAGAATTCGGTTCATCTAATGACCGGAATCAGGCCCATAGCCCAATGTCGGCAGTTGGTCGGGTCCGGGTGCCCATTTGGTTGAAATTGCGTCCGTGCAGCCGACTGTTGGCCACCGGCGCCAATGTCAGGTCTCGGGCGAGCAATTTGAAATTCTGTAGACCCGCTAGCGCACTGCCGACTCCCGCTGGCGTCATCTGAAATTTAGCCGCTGATCAGCAGCGCCACCGCGGCCGCAATGGCCGCGGTCTCCGAGCGCAGCACGCGCGGCCCCAGCGTCACCGGGGCAAAGCCCTGGGCCAGCGCCGCATCCTCTTCCGCCATGCTCAAGCCACCTTCGGGTCCTGACAGGAATGTGATGGCAGCTGCCGTGGGTTGGGCCGCTGCGCGCAACCCCAACGAGGCGGGCCGCAAAGAAAGCAACAGGCGCGGTGACTTCGCAGCCGCCAACGGATCTTGCGCCTTGAGCCATTGCGCCAGCGTCATCACAGCATGCACGCGGGGCACCCGGTTGCCGCCGCACTGCTCGCAGGCCGCCACCGCCACGCTCTGCCAGTGCGCCTGTTTCTTGTCGGCACGCTCAGCCGCAAGGCGCAACACGCTGCGCTCGGTCATCAGCGGCTGGATGCTGGCCACGCCCAACTCCGACGCTTTTTCCACCAGCCAGTCCATGCGCTCGTTGGCCGGCATACCCACCGCCAGGTGCACCTGAAGAGTGGCTTCGCGCTCCACCGCCATGTGCGCCCCCACCTGCACCTGAACCTGGCTGCGTCCCATCTGGGTGATGCTGGCTTCATATTCGCCGCCGCTGCTAGCTGGCACGTCCGGCCCGCCATTGAACAAGGTGATCACGTCACCGGGTTGCAGGCGCAGCACCTGCACGTGGCGCGCGGCACTGGCGGGCAAGTCCAGCAGCTCGCCGGAGGTCAGGGGAGTGGGGCAGTAAAAACGGGGCATGGGCAGGATTGAGTGGTTTTCGTGCTTATATAGGTTTGGCGCTTGGACAAGCCTATTGCCGCCCAAATCCAAACACATTGGGCACCTCGATGCCTTCAATCTTCTCCACCAGCCGCAGCAGCGGCTTGAGCTCGCGGTAGCGCTCGCAGGTAATGCGGATGTAGGCAATGAAACGCGGCGTGTCGGCCAGGTACTGGGGTTTGCCGTCACGAAGTGTCAGGCGGGCAAAGATGCCGGCCACTTTCAGATGGCGCTGCAGGCCCATCCACTCCACGCCGCGGTAAAACTCGCCAAAGTCGTCGTCCACCGGCAGGCCGGCCTTGCGCGCTTTTTCCCAGTAACGGACGGTCACGTCGAGGCAAAAGTCTTCGTCCCAGCTCAGGAAGGCGTCGCGCATCAGGCTGGCAATGTCGTAGGTGATGGGGCCATAGACGGCATCCTGGAAGTCGAGCACACCCAGAGGGTCTGTAGCCGTGTTCCCTGCCATCAGGTTACGAGGCATGAAGTCGCGGTGCACAAAGACGCTGGGCCAGCGCAGGTTGTGGCGAATGATCTCCTCAAAACTCTTGTCGAGCGTCTGGCGCATGGCGTCGTCGATGACCACGCCCTTGTGCTTGGTGATGTACCAGTCGGGGAACAGCGCCAGTTCGCGGCGCAGCAGGGCGTCGTCATAGGGCGGCAGCACACCGGGTTGGGAGCTCAATTGCCAGGCAATGAGCGCGTCCGCCGCCTGCAGATACAGCGGCAGATTGGCTTGGGGGTCATCGGGGTTGATGACCTGCATCATGGTCTGCGCGCCCAGGTCAGTCAACAGCATGAAGCCCAGCGGCTCGTCCCAGGCCAGCACCTGCGGCCCGTGCACCCCGGCGGCCTGCATCAGGGCGGCCACCTTGACAAAGGGCGCACTGTTTTCCTTGTCGGGCGGCGCGTCCATGATGATGCGGCTGCCAGCCTGGGCGTCGATACGGAAATAGCGCCGAAAACTGGCATCGGCCGAGGCCAGGCGCAGGCTGTCGGGCTGCAAACCGTGCTGGGCGGCGGTGGTGCTCAGCCAGCGGGCAAACTGCTCGGCGCGGACGGGGTCGGTCCAGACAATGGCTGGCTGCGTGGGGGCTTGGGGGGGAAGTACTTGGCTCATGGATAATCCATTCTACAAATCTGTCCAGCCCTCTACCGCGCTTACTTCATGTCCGTACCCGTTTCCGACCCCTGCGCGTGTCCCCCATGCATTGCCTGATGCCAGCAACGCCTGTGTTTGGGCTGCGGCATCGCCTTCGCCCGTTGCGCCTCAGCGTGCTGGCCACGCTGCTGCAGGCGGCGCTGGTGAGTGCGCAGCCAGCCGCTGATGCGCCTTTGCTGCTGCAAACCAGCCCGCTGTTGCAGGAAAGAATAGCCCCCGAAGTGCGCGGCAGTTTGCCCAGCTTTGTCTCGGGCAAATACATCACTGGCCGCCCGGACCTTGAGACGGTGGTCGAGGGCCAGGCCATGCTGCGGCGTGGCGACATGGTGATCAAAGCCGACCGGCTGGAATACAACCAGCCCACCGATTTGGCCAAGGCCCGCGGCCATGTGCTGATCAACCGCGCCGGCAACGTTTATGAAGGCCCCTTGCTGGAGCTGCGGCTGGAGACCTTTGAAGGTTTTTTCAACGAACCCACTTACCATTTTCTAAGCAACCAGGCCCATGGCCAGGCGGACCGGGTGGACTTTGTGGACCAGCAACGCGCGGTCATCCACAACGCCACCTTTACCACCTGCCGCCGCTTGCCGGGCCCGAGCTGGATGCCGGACTGGATTTTGAAGGCCAGCACCATCACCCTGGACAATGAGGAAGATGTTGGCACCGCCACCGGGGCCTTGCTCAGCTTCAAGGGGCTGCCGCTGCTGCCGGTGCCCTACATCAGCTTTCCGCTCAGCGACCAGCGCAAGTCGGGCGTCTTGCCACCCACCATCGGTCTGGACAACGTCAATGGCTCCGAGGTGTCAGTGCCCTATTACTGGAACATTGCACCCAACCGCGACGCCACCATCACCCCGACTCTGATGAGCAAGCGCGGCGTCAATATCGGCACCGAGTTCCGTTATCTGGAGCCCAAGTACAGCGGTGAAGTTCAGCTTGACTGGATGCCTGCCGACAAATTGCGTGACGCCAACCGCTGGGGCCTGAACCTGAAGCACCAGGCCCGTTTTGACAGTGCCTGGACCAACAACGGCGCCGCCCTGAACCTGAGCCTGAACCGCGTCAGCGATGACAACTACTGGCGTGATTTCAATGCCGCCAGCAATTCGCTGACGCAACGCCTGCTGGCCAACGATGCCACCCTGAGCTGGAGTACAGGTGCCTGGGCCAACAGTCTGCGCACGCTCAAATGGCAAACCCTGCAGGATGTCACGGCGCCGATCGTGCCACCCTACGACTTGCTGCCGCAGCTGCGCACCAGCTACGCGCGTGCCCATCCGGCGGGCTTCAACTATGGTCTCAGTGCCGACTACACCCGCTTTCAATCCGACATCACGCGCACCGACCAAGCCAACGGCCAGCGCATGTTTGGTTTGGTTCAGGCGAGTTACCCAATGACAGCTGCAGGCGGTTTTTTAACGCCCAAGCTGCAATTGCACGCCAGTCAGTACCAATTTGAAACGCCGCTGACCAATGGCGACACATCCGCCAGCCGCGTGCTGCCCACCTTCAGCCTGGACAGCGGCCTGGTGTTCGAGCGCGACACCCAGCTGTTTGGCCGCAACTTGCGCCAGACCCTGGAGCCACGGGCCTTTTATGTCAACACGCCCTACCGTGACCAAAGCCATCTGCCCAATTACGATTCGGGCGCCAACGACTTCAACCTGGCCACCATTTACACAGAAAACGCCTATGTCGGCAATGACCGCATCTCGGACAGCAATTTGCTGACCCTCGGTGTCACCACACGCTGGCTGGATCCGGCCACCGGGGCCGAAACGGCCCGCCTGGGTGTGGCCCAGCGCCTGCGCTTCTCCGACCAAAACGTGACGCTGCCCGGCGAGTTGCCCGCAGACGACCGCCTCAGCGACCTGCTGCTGGGGGGCTCGGTGCACTGGGACCCGCGCTGGCGCTTTGACGGCACGGTGCAGTTCAACCCAAAAGCCGAACGCTCGGTGCGCTCCACCTTGAGCGCCAGCTACCAGCCCGGTCCCTACCGCACGGTCTCGGCAGCCTACCGCTACCAGCGCGATTTGAGCGAGCAAGTTGATTTTGGCTGGCAATGGCCCATCAACGACCTGTGGGGTGACAAAGGCCAGACCTTGCGTGCCGGGCAGGGCCAGGGTGAGGGTCGCTGGTACAGCGTGGGACGCTTGAACTACAGCCTGAATGAGCGCAAGTTGGTCAACGCGCTGATAGGGTTTGAGTACGATGCCAGTTGCTGGCTGGGCCGCATTGTGTTGGAGCGCCTGCAAACCAGTACCAGCACCGCTACCCAGCGCATCATGTTCCAATTGGAATTTGTTGGCTTCACCCGGCTCGGGGTCAATCCGCTCAAGTCGCTCAAGGACAATATCCCTGGCTACCAGATCCTGCGTGAACCCGGCGAACCGCCCAGCCGTTTCAGTAATTACGATTGAACCATCATGACTGTCCGATATAAACTTTTATCTGCTGCCCTGATCGCCAGCTTGCTGGGTACTCAGGTGCAGGCCCAGGGCTTGCGCCTGGCGCCCGTTGCCAGCGAGTCAGGCACGACCAGCCGTACCGCGACCTCTGACTTCATTGTGGCGGTGGTCAATTCCGAGCCGCTGACCAACACCGAAGTGCAGCGTGAGGTTCTTCGGGTACAGCAACAGTTTGCCGCCCAGCGGCGTGCGCCACCCGACCCGCAGCGCCTGAAGGCTGAATTGCTGGAACGCCTGATCGACCAGAAAGTGCTGCTTCAGTTCGCGCGCGAGACGGGCATCCGGGTTGAAGACGCAGCCATTGACCAGGCCGAGCAATCCATCGCGGTTCAAAACCAGTTGACAACAGCCGAACTCCACCAGCGGGTAGTAGCCGATGGTTTGAGCGTCCGTCAGTTCCGGGACCAACTGCGCGATCAAATTTTGCTGCAACGCCTGCGTGATCGCGATCTGGAGCCGCGGGTGCGGGTGAGTGATGCCGACATCACTGCCTACTTGCAGGCCCAGCAGAACACCCAGGACCCAAGCCAGTTGGAAATCAATCTCGCGCAAGTCCTGATTGCGGTCCCCGAGGGCGCCAGCGCCGAGCAGGTGCAAGCCTTGCAGGCGCAGGCGGTCAAGGTGCTGGCGCGCGCGCGCGCGGGCGAGGACTTCGCCACGCTGGTGCGCACTTACTCCGACCCGTCGGCGCAGTCCAATGGTGGTCAGCTGGGTTTGCGCAGCGCCGGCCGCTACCCTGCCTCATTTGTCGAAGCCACGCAGCGCTTGGCGCCAGGCGACGTGGCAGACATGGTCCGCTCACTGGCCGGTTTTCATATCTTGAAGGTGGTCGAGAAGGTCAACATGGGTTTGCCCGCCATGGCGGTCACGCAAAGTCGTGCCCGCCATATTTTGTTGCGACCTTCAGCAGAGCTCAATGAAGCTCAGGCGCGCGCGCGCCTGCTTGATTTCAAGAAGCGGGTACAGGCCGGACAGGCGGACTTTGCCGCGCTGGCGCGTGAGCATTCGCAAGACGGCAGCGCAGCGCAAGGGGGAGATCTGGGCTGGGCCAACCCGGGCATGTTTGTGCCCGAGTTTGAAGGCGTGATGAACCAGTTGGCTCCGGGCGAGGTCAGCGAGCCGCTGCTGTCGCGCTTTGGCCTGCACCTGATCCAGTTGCTGGAGCGGCGTCAGGCCAAACTCAGCGAAGCCGAGCAACGCGAGTCGGTGCGCGCCCTGTTGCGCGAGAAAAAACGCGATGAAGCCGCACAAGCCTGGACCCAGGAGTTGCGCGGCCGGGCTTACGTTGAGCTGCGTGACGCGCCACTCTGAAGACACCCATTTGAAACACGGCAAACACATCCCGCGCAAGCGTTTCGGCCAGCATTTCCTGGCCGACGGCAGCATCATCGAGGCCATTGTGCAAGCCATCGACCCGCAGCCGGGTCAAGCCATGGTTGAAATTGGCCCGGGGCTGGCGGCCTTGACCCAGCCGCTGGTCGAGCGATTGGGCGCCCTGACGGTGATCGAGCTCGACCGCGACCTGGCCCAACGGCTACGCAGCCATGACCAATTGCGAGTGATCGAATCGGATGTGCTGAAGGTCGACTTTGCCGAATTGGCGCAGGCGCAGGCAGCGCCCAGACTGCGGGTGGTGGGTAACCTGCCCTACAACATTTCCACGCCGATCCTGTTCCATTTGCTGCAGTATGTGGACGTCATCGAAGACCAGCACTTCATGCTGCAAAAAGAGGTGATCGACCGCATGGTGGCCAAGCCTTCCACGGCCGCCTATGGCCGCTTGAGCGTGATGCTGCAATGGCGTTACGCCATGGAAAACGTGTTGTTTGTGCCGCCCGAAAGTTTTGACCCACCGCCGCGCGTGGACAGCGCCGTGGTGCGCATGCTGCCGCGCCTGGACGCGGTGGCACTGAATGAGCAGGCTTTAAGCGAGCTGGTGCAAGTGGCCTTCAGCCAACGACGCAAACTGCTGCGCCACACGCTGGGTGCGTGGTTGCAGGCCAAAAATTTTGCCGGGGAATTTGATGTGCAGCGGCGCGCCGAGGAGGTGCCGGTGGCAGAGTACCTGCGGCTGGCGCTGGCCGTAGCCAGCGCGCAGGGCTTGAATCAGGCGGCAGTCCAGTAACCGGCGTTGAACGGGCTGCTCATGCGCAGCGCTTGCGGCGAAATGTCGAGCAGCTTGTCAGTTGGCATTCTTTCACCGTTTTCAGTCAGCAATTCGATGCCCGAGGTCGGCGGGTTGCCGGCTGCCTGAGCGTGATCGCCTTTGGCCGTGAACGCGGCACGGGCCACCGAAAAGGAATAGAAACAACGGAAGGGAATCTTGCGGTCACCCCAGTAGTCGGCGGTGTCACGGAAAATATCGAGCAACTGTTCGCGCGCTTCCTTGTCAAACTTGGCATGCGCCGGAATGTGCTCCAGCACCACAATAAAGCCAGGCTGCGGGCCGGACTTGTGCACCGGGTCGGTCATGCTGTCGTAGAGCGAGTCAAAGTTTTTACCCACCGCCACCGTCAGCATGAACTGTTGACCAATCAGGTCGAGCACATCTTGCTTGCTTTGGGCATTGGCAATGTTGGCGTACAAGAAGTGTTGGCCCATGGCTTGCGCTGCCTCTTGCAGGTCCTGCACCCGGAAAGCCCGGATCGACTGCACGATGTTGGGGCGAACACCCTTCAGAATCGTTTCCGAGGTGGATTTGAGTTGTGGCTCAGCGATGGTTTGACTAGATGACATTTTTAATACTCTTTTCACAATTTATAAACTGACAATTCGGGTTCAGGGCGCGATCCGACGAAAACTGGCGTAGTGATCGGCCGTGAAATAACAAACCTCTGGCGTTTTGGCTGGACCACCACACACAATCCGCTTGACACCCCGATGCTTCAAGCCAGGCGTCGGGACGGTATATTCTCGGTAAAAGCCACGTTTTTGGGCGGGTAGCAAACGCTCCCGGTTACCAAAAACAGAACCATCCTTTTCACTGTCAAACGAACCACCCTGGTGGATGCGCCTGTAAATTTCCGCACCGGGACTTGGCAATTCCGCCAGACTGATCGTGCTTTGCAGGCTCACCGGCGGAGGCGCTTTGGCCTGTAAGCCACCAGCAAGCAAAACCGCCACAAGCGCTAAGCCAGCAAAAACCAACTTAAAACGGTTGAACCACGACATTGCTTCCATTCCCAATAAAAAATTCGGGTAAACCCGAACATCCAAGGTGTGAGTGTCGCTGATTCGGCTTTAAAAAGCAAGCCACTGCCCAATTCATGGGCAATTCAGGCTGAGGAAATAGGGGCTAAGCGCCGATCGGCCTAGCCCGTTTGTTGCCAGAGACCGTCTTGTGTCAACGGGAGGCGTTGGCGTCAGCAACCGTCAGGGCGGTCAAATTGACAATGCGGCGCACGGTGGTGCTGGCCGTCAGGATGTGGACTGGCTTGGCTGCGCCGAGCAGCACCGGACCCACTGCAATGTTGCCGCCTGCCGCCATTTTGAGCAGGTTGTAGGCAATGTTGGCAGCATCAATATTGGGCAGCACCAGCAGGTTGGCGTCACCGTGCAGTGTGCTGTTGGGCATCAGGTTAGCGCGTGATACCCCGTCGAGCGCCACATCGCCGTGCATTTCACCATCCACCTCCAGCCAAGGGGCCTGCGCGCGCAACAGCGCCAGGGTGTCACGCATTTTGACGGCGCTGGGCTGGTCGCTGCTGCCAAAGTTGGAGTGCGACAACAAGGCGGCTTTGGGTGGAATGCCAAAACGCATCATTTCCTCGGCGGCCATCACCGTGATTTCAGCCAGCTGCTCGGCGGTGGGGTCGTAATTGACATGGGTATCAACCAAAAAGACCTGTCTGCCAGGCAGCATCAGCCCGTTCATGCAGGCATAGGTGTTGACGCCGGCGCGCCGACCCACCACCTGGTCAATGTATTGCAGGTGCACCGGGGTGGTGCCCCAGGTGCCGCAAATGAGGCCGTCAACATAACCCTTGTGCAGCAACATGCTGCCAATCAGCGTCAGGCGTCGGCGCATTTCGATCTTGGCCACCTGCGCCGTCATGCCCTTGCGCTCGGTCATGCGGTGGTAGCTTTGCCAGAAATCACGGTAACGATCGTCGAGCTCGACGTTGACCACGTCGTAATCCACACCCTGCTTGAGCCGCAAGCCAAATTTTTCAACGCGCTCGGCAATCACCTTGGGGCGACCGATCAGGGTCGGCATGGCCAGGCCTTCATCGACCACAATTTGTGCCGCGCGCAGCACGCGCTCTTCTTCGCCTTCGGCAAAGGCCACGCGCTTCTTGAGCGCCTTCTTGGCTGCGGTAAAGATCGGCTTCATCACCGTGCCCGAGGCGTAGACAAAGCTTTGCAGCTTTTCCCGGTATGCGTCCATGTCGGTGATGGGACGCAGCGCCACGCCGCTGTCAAACGCTGCTTGCGCCACCGCTGGCGCCACCTTCATCATCAAACGCGGGTCAAACGGCTTGGGGATCAGGTAGTCGCGACCAAAGGCCAGCGGCTCACCGGCATAGGCTGCCGCCACCACTTCGCTCTGTTCGGCCTGCGCCAGTTCGGCAATGGCATGCACAGCCGCCATTTCCATCTCGACCGTGATGGTCGAGGCGCCAGCATCCAGCGCACCACGAAAGATGTACGGAAAACACAAGATGTTGTTGATCTGGTTGGGGTAATCCGAACGTCCGGTGCCCATGATGGCATCGTCGCGCACGGCCTTGACTTCCTCAGGCGTGATCTCGGGCGTGGGGTTGGCCAGCGCAAAAATGATCGGATTGGGTGCCATGCGCTTGACCATGTCGGCCTTGAGCACGCCACCCGCCGACAGGCCCAAAAAGACGTCGGCGTTGTCGATCACCTCGCCCAGCTTGCGGGCGTCCGTTTTCTGCGCATAAATGGCTTTGTCGGGGTCCATCAGCTCGACCCGGCCCTCATACACCACACCAGCCAGGTCGGTCACCCAGACGTTTTCATGCCGAATGCCCAGCTTGACGAGCAAGCCGATACAAGCCAAGGCCGCCGCACCGGCACCCGAGGTGACCAGTTTCACGTCTTTGGGCTCTTTACCTGCCACCTTGAGACCGTTCAGAATCGCTGCGCCCACCGTGATGGCAGTGCCATGCTGGTCGTCGTGAAAAACCGGAATCTTCATGCGCTCACGCAACTTGCGCTCAACGTAAAAACAGTCGGGTGCCTTGATGTCTTCCAGGTTGATACCGCCAAAAGTGGGCTCCAGCGAGGCAATGATGTCCACCAGTTTGTCGAGATCGTGCTTTTCGTCGATCTCGATGTCAAAAACGTCAATGCCGGCAAATTTCTTGAACAGCACCGCCTTGCCCTCCATCACCGGCTTGCCTGCCAGCGGCCCGATGTCGCCCAGGCCCAGCACCGCCGTGCCATTGGTCACCACCCCCACCAGGTTGCCCCGGCTGGTGTATTTAAAGACATTGTTGGGATCTTTGACAATTTCTTCGCAAGGGATGGCCACGCCAGGTGAGTACGCCAGCGCCAGATCATGCTGGTTGACCAGCTGCTTGGTCGCTGCAATGGCAATCTTGCCAGGGGTTGGGTACTGGTGGTATTCCAGCGCGGCGCGGCGCAGTTCGGCGCGCTTGTCTTCGGCGGTGGCGGGGGCGGCTTGCGTCATGGGGTCTCCTGCTGGTGATGAACTGGCCTGACAGGGCCGACATGTGCAACTGCACCAAGAAATTGTATGCTTTGGTGCATCAGGTTTTTCCCAACTGCTGGGCACTTTGCAGGCGCAGCAGTTTTTACTTTGGCACCCGCACAGCAGCCCGGTTTCAGACCGCCCGCTTGGTCAACTCGGCGCGGCGGCTGCTTTGCGGGCCGCTCAACGCAAAACGCTTGACGCAACTCCTCGCTCAGGCCCGCGGGCAGCAGCGCCGCAATCGGACTGGCAGACGGGTCAACCACCGCCACCGCAAAGCCTGAGGCGATCAAATCGTTGGCAAATTCACAGCCAATCAGGCCGACGCCCTTGATCACGATGTGTTTTTTAAGATCGATGCCGTGCTCAGCAGCACCGGTGAGTATGCCGGTCCTACGTGACCGGTCATTCTGGTTGATCCTGACCGGCTTCCTGGTCGGCCGTTTCTTCAAAGGTGCGGACGGTGTCTTCGTCACCCATTTCGCGGGCCAGCTTGGCACAGTAGCGTTACTTGATATGGGCCATGGATTCGCCGGCAAAGGCAGATTCAAGGGTTGGCCATGGTTTTGATTTCTGGGCGGCTGCTTGCAGTCATGATGAACGCCAGAGGTCTAAAACGATTTGCCGATAGAAGGTTTCGATCAACACACGAAAAATGTTAGCCGAGAACTATTTAAAAAGCCAATTGGCATTGGCCAATTGATGGATTCTCACTATCGAAGCCGACCTGACAAGGTTCATGCGGGTCCGATGATCTGATCGGACCGCCCCCCGCCGCTACACCTGTGACAGCAAAAAGCGCCGCTCCCAAGCGCTGATTTCGCTCTGGAAACTCGCCAGCTCAAGTGCCTTGACCGCGCAATAGCCGGTGACAAAGTTGTCGCCAAAAGCTGTCCGCGCCAATGTGCTGTGCTGCATTGCTTGCAAGGCCTCTTCCATGCTGCGTGGCAGGCTGTGGGCCGAGTCATAACCATTGCCAGCCAGGGGCTCGGAGGGCGCCAGTTGCGCCTGCAGACCCTTGAGCCCGGCCGCCAGCGAGGCCGCCATGGCCAGATAGGGGTTGGCGTCGGCGCCAGCCACACGGTTTTCAACCCGGCGCGCCGCCGGGCCACTGGCCGGGATGCGCAGCCCGGTGGTGCGGTTGTCATAGCCCCACTGCAGGTTCACCGGGGCCTGGCTGCCCGACACATAACGCCGATAAGAGTTGACGTTGGGCGCCAGCATCAACATCAGCTCAGGCGCGTAATTCTGCAACCCGGCAATGAAATGACCCAGGCTCGGGCTCTCGCTGCCATCGGCCAGGCTGAACACGTTGTTGCCCTGGGCGTCGACCACGCTGATGTGCAAGTGCATGGAGCTACCGGCACTGCCGGCGATGGGTTTGGCCATGAAGACGGCGTTGAGTCCGTGTTTCAGCGCAATTTCTCGCGCCGCGTACTTGAACAGAAAAGCCTGATCCGCCACCGCCACCGCATCACCATGCAGCAAGTTGACCTCGTACTGCGTGGCGCCCACTTCATGAATCCAGGTGTCGGTGGCAATACCCAACGTGCGACAGGCGTCCCGGAATTCGTTCCAGAACGGCGCCAATTCATTGAGCATGTTGAGGCTGAACGCGCTTTGCCCCACCTCGGCACGGCCGCCGCGCACGGTTGGCGCCAGCAAGGGCTGGGTCGGGTCGGCGTTGGGAGCGGTCAGGTAAAACTCGATCTCGGGCGCCACCACCGCTCGCAGGCCCAGGGCTGCGTACCGGGCCAGCACACCTTTCAAAACGCTGCGCGGGGCAAATTGGCACAGGCTGCCGTCAAGCTCCAGGCAGTCATGAACCGCCACCGCGCGCGGCACGCTGGCCCAGGGCGCAAGCGTCACCGTGGCGTAGTCGGGCAGCAGCCGCACATCGGGATCAGAATCAGGAAAGACCGGGTTGTAGGAATATTCACCCGTCACCGCCTGCATCGGAATGGCCTGGCAGATGCGCAGTTCGCCACCTGCCAGAAAACTCTCGACAGGCACGAGCTTGCCGCGCGGGTAGCCGGAGATGTCGGGGAAGATGCACTCCACATCGCGCACACCGTGTTGGCTGAACAGGGTGCGGATGACTTCGGCGGGGCGTGATAGCGGTGCCGATTCGACCGCTTGGGTATTGACGGGCTGGAGCATGGGGCCTGAGTGCAAAGTGAAGGTGCGCCCAGTTTAAGCCGACTGACCGCAGTCCGAAAAACTCCGGGTCTCAGCTTAAATCAGGCGTGGCGACCGGGCCATTGCTTCAAATCCCCCTGCAAGCAAATCGACAGGCTCATCAAAACAGTCGGGTGATGCGCTTGAATCGCCCCCTTGGCCAGCGCTACTTGCCCTGCTCAGCTGTTGGCGCGCCGCTTCAGCCAGCGCATCAGACCGCCCACGAGCGGCAGCTTTTCGTACAGCTCTTCGGCGGCGTCCCAATAGTCGCGGTGCAGCGTGATGCGGCCCGCCTCGTCGAGCACCAGGTGCGAGCCGCCCAGAATGCATTGCGGCTGGCCCACCGAAAAACGCCTGAAGCTGAAGTGAAATTCCCAGGTCAGAAAGCATTGCTGGCCATCGACGATGCGCTGGGTGATGACAAAACGCGGCTGCACCAGGCTGACGTCCATGTGGCGAAAAATAGCCGCGATGGCGGGCCAGCCGCACACGTCGTTGAACGGGTCCTTGAAACGGGCGTTGGGCGCGTACAGGGCTTGCAGCGTGTCGATGTGCTTGGGGTCGAGCGTCTCGAAGGTTTTGACAATGGTGTCAACGGCGGTTTTCATGTGGGCTATCGGCTTGTTTTGAGGCGCCGGGTCAGGGCGAAATAGGCGCTGTAGGGCAAGCAGCGCAGCACTTTGAGCCAGAAGGTAAAGCGCTTGGGGAAGTGGATCTCAAACTGGCCGCGCGCCCAACCCTCAAGAATGGCCTGGGCCGCCTGCGCCGGGCTGATCAGGGCCGGCATTTTGAAGTCGTTTTGTGCGGTGAGCGGGGTCTCGACAAAGCCGGGGTTGATCAGCGACACGCCCACGCCTTGGGCCTGCAGGTCGAGGTACAGTGTTTCGGCGAGGTTGATGAGTGCGGCCTTGGTGGGGCCGTAGGCCAGGCTGTTGGGCAGGCCGCGGTAGCCCGCCACGCTGGCCATCAGGCTGATATGGCCACGGCGGCCCTGGCCTTGCGCCAGCAAACCGGGCAGCACCGCGTCAAGCACATGCAAGGCGCCGAGGTAGTTGACCTGGTTGTGGCGCAGCAGGTCGGGCAGGTCCAGTTGGTCGGCGGTCATGGCGCTGTAGTGGCCGGCGCAATACACCACGGCGTCAAGCGGGCCTTGGGCAAACAGCCCCTGTGCCGCGCTTTTGACGGCGCAGGCGTCAGTCACATCCAGCGGCACAGCTTGCGCGCCGGGATGCTGGCTGACAAAGTCTTGCAGCGCCACAGCGTCACGCGCCGACACAGTCACCTGTGCGCCCAACGCATGCAAGGCGTGCGCCGTGGCACGGCCGATGCCGCTGGAGGCGCCGACCAGCCAGACCCGGCGGCCAGTCCAGTCGTTCATGCGCGCGTTGAGTGCCATGCGCTGTTGTGCTTAACGTTTGACAAACGACAGGGTGACTTCACCCAGACCCACACCCCACTTGCGCATGGCGGCCTTGTTGAGCATGACTTTGTCGCTGATCAGGTACATCCAGTCGTCAAACTGCACCTCGATGACGCGGCCATCCACTGGCAGCGCCAGTGTGTAGGTCCAGTGAAAGGCGTTGCCGCTTTGCTGGCCCTCGGCCGTGCCCACCACGTCATCGGCCTGGCCGGTGAAGCGGCCGTCTGCGTGGCGTTGCAGGCGCCAGACGCGGCGTTGCGTGGTGCCGTCGGCGTAGCTGAAGAGCTCATCGAGCACACCCTGGTCGCCCTGCCAACTGCATTCCATCACCACAGTAAAGCGCTTGACCACCTGGCCCGAGCGGTCGGTAAAAATGCCATAGGCATCAAGCGTGCCGTTGAAGTAATCGCGCAGCTCCAGCACCGGTTGCTGCGCGGCGTAGTCGGTGATTTTGGGCGTGCTGCAGCCGCTCAGGGCCAGGACTGAGGCGAAGGCGGCGGTCAGCATCAAAAGGCGTCGTTTCATGGTGTGAGCGGCTTGGCCGCGGGTTGGATATAAAAAGAATAGAGCAGCAACGCCGCACCGGTCTTGAGGGCGCAAGGCAGCAGGCAATAGGCCACGGTGAGCACTTGCAGGGCTTGCGCGTCACGCGCACCCGGGGCATAACCGAGCCAGCCCAGCAGCGGCAGCGCCAGGCCGGCGGCCAGCGCCAGGTTGAGCTTGGTGGCAAAGTTCCACCAGCCAAAATAGGCGCCGTCGGCACGGCCGCGGTCACCTGCGTCGTCAATCACGCCGGCCAGCATGGCGCCGGGCAGCGCCAGGTCGCTGCCCAGGGCCGCACCCGACAGGGCACAGACAATCAAAAACAGCGCGCCGTCGCCGGCCCCGAGTTGGCTGGCCCATAAAAATACCAGCACCGACAAGCCCATGCCCAAAGCCCAACTGCGCGCCAGGCCGAGGCGCGCCACCGCGCGCAACCAGAGCGGCATCGACAGCGCGGCACAGACAAAGTACAGACCCAGCGCGGCGGACTGCAGCGCCTCGGAGCCTTGCAGGCGGTCCTGCACAAAAAACAGCACCAGCGTTGCGGGAATGGCACTGGCAATGCCGTTGACCATGAACACCGCCAGCAAGCGTCTGAAAGCGGGCTGCTGCAGGGGATGCCACAAACTGACCGAAGCCACGGCTTGGCGACCGGGGCTGCGATGATTGGCGGTCTTTGGCCGTGGCGCTTTTGACCATGCCCACCAGCCCAGGCCCAACGTCAGCCACAACAAGACCAGCATCAGCGGCACGCCCAGCAGCGTGGACGTGACCGAGGCCAGTACCACACCCACCAGCCCCAACCCTTCGCGCCAAGCCACCACGCGGCTGCGCTGCAGTGCGTCACCGCCCAGCATGGCGCCCCAGGACTGGTGCGCCACTGCCAGCGCGCTGTAGGCCAGGTAGGTCAGCACCAGCCAGCCACCCGCCCAGGCCAGCAAGGCATCGTGCGCATCTCCAGGCGGCAAGAAAATGGCCGAAAAACCCAAACCCAGCAGCAGCGCCGCCGCCGCACCAAACGCCAGCACGGCGGTCATGCTGCGGGCAAACAGGCGGTCGCAGACGCGGCCCAGCCAGGGGTCCACCACGGCATCCAGCAAGCGTGCGGCCAGCAGCACGGCGCCCAGGGCGGCCAATGACACGCCCCATTGGCGCGCATACAAATTGGGCATCAGCACATACAGCGGCAAGGCGCAAAACGCCAGCGGCAAGCCCAACAGGCCGTAGCGCCAGCCGTCTTGCGTGCTGAAGGCGGTGTGGCGGCTCATCGCATTGCCCTGCGTGCTGGAGCTGACACGGCGTGGCGTGGCGTTGTCATGGTGTGGTGGCTGGCCGGGTGCCGGCCGCAGGCGTGACTTGCTGCAACAGCCCCAGGCGCAACTCGGGCTCCGAGGTCTGCGGTGACAGCCAGATGCCAAAAAACCGGCGCGCGAATTCGGCATCCTTGACCTCACCCAGAGGCTGGCCATTGAACACAAAGCGCGCCCCGACCCCCGGCTGGTGGATACCGGTCAGGCGCGCCCCGGCCCTGACATCAGGAAACAGCGCGCGCATCTGCTCGCCCCAGCGCATGGTCTGGTCAGCGCTGATGGGCGCCTGGCGTGCCATCTCGGCCAGCGAGCGCTTGGCAATGTCTGCGCCTGAAAAGTCACGCAGATAGACCAGCTCCAATGCAAAGCCATGGTCAACATAGGCGCCAGCGGCAAAACCCGGTGCCACCCACAAAGCGGCTTGGTACACCTCAAAACCCCAAAAAGTCAGCTTGGCCTGGCCTGCCAGTGCCGCTGTGGGCAACGCCGTGCGCAGCTCGGCGGGCAGGCTGCCGGCAAAGACCTGCAGGCTCAACAGCCCGGCCGCACCAGTCAAAACGGCCTTCCTGGCAAGGGGTTTCATGGCGCGGGCTTGACCAGGGTGTATTGCACCAGGTCAATGTTGCCGACCTCGAACGCCGCTTCGCAATAGGCCAGGTAAAACTCCCAGATGCGCATGAAGCGGGCATCAAACCCCAGCGTTGCAGCCTCGGCCTGACGCGCCAGAAAGGCATCGCGCCAGCGGCGCAGGGTTTCGGCGTAGTCCAGTCCAAAGGCAAATTCGTCTTCAACCACCAGGCCTGCCGCCTGCGCTTGGCTGCGAAACTCGCGCGGGCAGGGCAGGCAGCCGCCTGGAAAGATGTACTGCTGGATGAAGTCGGTGCCTTTGACGTAGCGCTCAAACAGGTCGTCGCTGATCACAATGCTTTGCACACAGGCGCGGCCGCCGGGCTTGAGCAAGCGGCTCACGGTCTGAAAGTACTGCGGCCAGTAGGCGCGGCCCACTGCTTCGACCATCTCGATCGAGCAAATGGCATCAAAGGGCGCATCCGCAATGTCGCGGTAATCCTGCAGGCGCAGGTCAGCGCGGGCAGCGGCACCGGTGCTGACGCCCAAGTTGTGCAGGCGCTGTTGCGCAAAGGCCAGTTGCTCGGTGCTCAGGGTCACGCCCACCACTTCAGCTCTGAATTCGGTGGTGGCTTCTTGCGCCAGCGCGCCCCAGCCGCAACCGATTTCCAGCACCCGGTCACCCGGCTTGACCTGCGCCATCCGCAGCGCACGGCGCACCTTGGCAGTCTGGGCCTGCGCCATGGGTTGTGAAAAATCGCCGTCAAACCAGGCCGACGAATAGTTCATGGTCTCGTCGAGCCAGAGACGGTAAAAGTCATTGCCCAGGTCGTAGTGGGCGTGGATGTTCTTGCGGCTGTTGGCGCGGCTGTTGTGCTGCAGCAGGTGCTTGATGCGGTACAGCAGGCGCCCGCCCCAGGTGCCGTAAATGACCGACTCCATGGCCTGCCGGTTGGCGGCAAACAACTTGAGCAACTCGGTCAGGTCAGGTGTGCTCCAGTCACCGGCGATGAAGCTTTCGGCAAAGCCGATGTCGCCCGATTTCAGCGCCGCCGCAAACACCTTCCAGTTGTGCAGTTGCAGCGTCGCGCAGGGGTGTTGCGGGCTGGGCAACGCGTGCTGATGCGGGTGTTCACCATAACGTCGGTGCGAGCCGTCGGGCAAAATTAGCGTGAGTGCGCCGTGGCGCAGTTGTTCCAACAGGCGCAAACCGGCGCGGGCCGAGGTCGGGGCGTGCTGGGGAATGGCGCAACGGGGGGCAACAGAAGTGGCGGTGTTCATGGTCAGGTCTGAGCGTTCAAAAATAACAAAAGGTGACTGGGCTTAGCGGGTAAGAAAGGCTTGCGGTGGCGCGGGTTTGCGAAAGAACGGCACTTTTTTTAACCACAAATGCAGCGCCTGCCAATGGATGCGTGCCATCACGCCAAACGTCATGGCGGGGTAGCGCCACAGGGCACGACGCAGCGTCGCCGGGGTGATGGGCTCCAACGCGCCACTGACGCTGGTTTGCAACAGCACCTGCGCCAGCGGGTCGGTGTCCTCGGCATCAAAATAATCAACGCGGGCCACGGTGCGCTGCGGGCCGGGGCCAAAAGTGCGCATCAGTCGAAAACGGTAATGCCCCAGCACCTCGCAAAACGGTGACACATGAAACACCTTGCTGGCGCGCTGCTCAACGCCGTAGCGCGGGTGATCCAACAGATAACAGTGGCGCTCGCCAAAGGTGTTGTTCACTTCCACCACGACCGCACGCAGGTCGCCGCCCTGGTCGTTGGCCGCTCGATGGCAATACCAGAAGCTCACGGGCTTGAAGGTGTAGCCAAGCACGCGCGGATAGGTGTGCAGCCAGGCTTCGCCGTTGGCATCAAAAATACCCGCGTTGTGCAGCAGTTCATCAAGCCAAGCCACGGCACCGCCTTGCGCTGGTGCGCGTCCGTCGCCGTGGTCAACCTCATGAAAGCTCACCGGCCCGGACCGGTTGATGGCCCAGGCGCCTGCCGCCGGAGCTGGCGCAGCACCCAGGCTGCGCATGGGCAGCATAAGGAAATAGCTGGGATAGACAAAGGCATTGGCCACCGGCCGCTGACGTGCGTGGCGCACCTCGCCAAAACCGATCAGCGGCTGTGGCGTCATGCCACTGCTCCTTCGGACGCCACGTCAGCCAGCAGTTTTTGCGCAGCCGCCAGGCCTGCCTTGAGGCCGTCTTCGTGAAAGCCGTAACCCATCCAGGCACCACAGTAATAACGACTCTGTTGGCCTTGCAACTGGTGCATCCGGCCCTGTGCGGCCACCGCCGCCTGGTCGAACACCGGATGCGCGTAGTCAAAGCTGCCCAGAATCTTGGCGGGATCGATGGCACGCGCGGGGTTTAACGACACCACCACCGGCTGTTGCCAGGGCAGCGGCTGCAAACGGTTGATGAGGTAATGCAAACAAACTCGGGCATTTTCCTTGACCGTGGCCGGTGCACGCTCGTAATTCCAGGCCGCCCAGGCCGCCTGGCGCTTGGGCAGTACCGACACATCGGTGTGCAACACGGCCAGGTTGGGCTGGGTGTGAATGGACCCCAACGTGCTTTGCTCAAACCACGTGGGCGTGGCCAGCAGCGCCAGCGCCTGGTTGGCGTGGGTGGCAATGATGACCTTGTCAAAAAATTCCTGGCCGGCGGCGGTGCTGATGCACACGCCGGACGCCTGTGCGGGCGAGGCGCCGACAGACTCGATACGGCGCACCGGACTGTTCAGTCGCTTGTCCTGAATGCCGGCGGTGATTTTTTCAACGTAATGTTTAGCGCCACCCTGCACCGTCCACCACTGGGGCCGGTTGGTAATTTGCAGCAGGCCGTGGTTGTGGCAAAAACGCACCATGGTGGCCACCGGGAACTGCAACATCTGGGCCGTGGGGCAGCTCCAGATGCAGGCCATCATGGGCAAAAAATACCAGTCGCAAAAGGCTTTGCCAAAGTGATGTTGGCGCAAAAATTCGCCCAGCGGCTGCGCCAGCTCGGCTTCGCTGCCGCTCTGGGCGATGCGGGTGGTGAGCGCGTTGAAGCGCAGCAAGTCGCGCAACATGCCCCAAAACTCACCATTGATCAAGTTGCTGCGCTGGGCAAACACCGTGTTGAGATTGCAGCCGCTCCACTCCAGAGCCCGCTCGTGCACCTGGTCAAAGGCCTGCACCGAGAACGACATGTCCGACTTGGCCGTGGCCACACCAAGTTCGGTAAACAGCTTGAGCAAGTTGGGGTAGGTGCGCTCGTTGAGCACCAGAAAGCCGGTATCCACTCCGTGCGTGACCGGGCCTTGAGGCGTGGGCAGCGTCACATCCACCGTGTGGGTGTGCCCTCCGAAGTAGCTATCGGCCTCAAAAAGACTCACTTGCGCCCGGCCTGACAGGGCATGGGCCGCCGCCAGACCTGAAATCCCCGAACCCACGATGGCAACTTTCAACACCACATTTATTCCTTTAGACTGCAAATGCTATTTAAATACTATTTGGTCACAATTTAACTTGATAGTATTATTGGAAACAATTATTTTCATCCTCGCAAACCAAAAGCAACAATTTTTATATGGTTACTCGCAACAGCCCCAGGGTTTCCTTCAAGGCGCAGATGCTTCAGGCGCGCGAAGAGGCCATCATCCAAACGGTGAATTATTTGCTGGCCAGCAAGGGCTTTGAGGCCATGACGGTCGATGAAGTGGCCGCCGACGTGGGCATTGCCAAAGCCAGCCTGTACAAGCACTTTCCGAGCAAGGAAGACCTGGCCGCAGCCGCCATGGTGAGCGTGATGCGCCGGGCCCAGGCGTTTCTGGACAGCCTGCCACCCGAGGCCGCGCCCATGGACAACTTGCGCGCCGTGGTGGCCTGGACCATGGGGCTCAAGCTGGCTGGCGAAATGCCGTCGCTGCCGAGCCAGAATTCCAGCCTGCGCGCAGCGCTGATTAGCAACACGGCCTACATGGACGGCCTGATCGAGGTCAGCGACAAGCTCGGGGGCTGGATCGAGGCGGCCCAAAAGCAAGGCAGTCTCAACCCCAAACTGCCCGCTATTGCCGTGCTCTACACCCTGTACGCCCGCGCCTGCGACCCGGTGCTCGAATTCCTGAAAATGAGCGAATTGCACAGCGACGAGCAAATTATCGACATGGTCATGAGCACCTGTTTCGAAGGCTTGAACGCGCGACCGGGGTGAACCCCTTGACACGGCGGTCAGATTCTTGACTATGATTCATGTGCCGTTCAACACCAGCAACACAGGGGAAGTGCCTTGTGCCAGACCAAGTACCGACGGCTGAATCACCCTCTCTACCAGTCCGGAGTAACCTTAAATGTCCACCCAAGCTGCCACAGCGACCGCCTCCGCCCCAGCCGCTCCGGCCAAAAAGGCCCAGAACCTCTGGAACAACCACCCGTTTCACTACCACATCGCCGCGCTGTTCATCCCGGCGCAACTGGTCATTCTGCTGGGCTTGTGGTTTTACGCGCGTCTTGAAATGCAGGCGCTGGCCGCGCTGCCCGCAGACCAACTGGCGGCCGGTGTCCGGCTGACCGGGGCGTCCCTGTCTTTGGCCTTCGTTTTGGCGATGCTGGTGTCCCTGCCGCTGGCGTGGTGGCTGGCGCGGCGCATTGCCAGCAAACTCGACATCCTGAAGGAACAGGCCGCCGTGATTCGCGTGCTGGACTTCAAGACCGACATTCCGCTGGATACCCCAATTCGGGAGATTTTCGGGCTTGGCCGCGCCATGCGGCAGATGAAAGGCACCATTCAAAAATTCATGCGGGTCAGCCTGGCGCTGTCGGGCGAGCGCGATTTTGGCAAGCTGCTGGGCAAGGTCCTGCATGAAATGCGTGAAGCATTGGATGGTGATGGCGGCGTGATCTATTTGCACGACGAAGGCCTGAGCCAGCTCAAGCAGGCCTCGCAGCGCTGGACCAAAGAAGGCGGGCCACAACCCAATGCCTGGCAGGACATTGCCCTGAGCGACGCCGCACATCCGGTGGCAGCGGCCTTCAAGAACCAGAGCGCCACCAGTCTGCTGACCATCGCTTTCCCCCGGCCCGGGGGCATGGAGTTCCTTGACGAGCGTTACGGCAAGCGGCCGGTGCATCTGGTGGCCGTGCCGCTGCGCTCCAGCGACAGCACCCTGGTCGGGATCGTTTGCAACTTCCTGGCGCCCGGCAAGCCCGAGCCGTCCAACGACCGCATGGCGCTGGCGGAAGCCTTTTCCAGCTCCGCGGCGGTGGCCATCGACCAGCAGCGTTTGCTGGAGGCGCAAAAGGTCTTGATGGACTCGATGATCAAGATCATGGCCGGCGCCATTGACGCCAAGAGTCCTTACACCGGCGGCCACTGCGAACGGGTGCCAGAACTCGGCATGATGCTGGCCGAAGAAGCCTGCCAGGTCAAGGAGGGCGCACTGGCCGACTTTGCCTTCAAGAGCGACGACGAATGGCGCGAGTTCCGGATCGGGGCGTGGCTGCACGATTGCGGCAAGGTCACCACGCCCGAGTACGTGGTGGACAAGGCGACCAAGCTGGAGACCATTTACAACCGCATCCATGACGTGCGCGTGCGCTTCGACGTGCTGCTGCGCGACGCCAAAATAGCGCAGCTCGAAGCCGTGGCCGCAGGCACCGACCCGCAGCAGGCCAACGCTGCCTATGAGGCCCGAAAAGCCGAACTGTCCGACAACTTTGCCTTTATCGCCGAATGCAATATGGGCGGTGAATTCATGGCGCCAGAAAAACTGGAGCGCCTGAAAGGCATTGCCGCAGAGACCTGGCAGCGCCACTTCGACGACCGCATCGGCCTGTCCCACGACGAGTCCAAACGCTACAGCGGGGAACCCGCCGCACTGCCCGCCACCGAGCGGCTGATCGACGACAAACCACACCACATCATCGAACGCACCGACACGCGGGTGCTTGACCCCAAGTGGGGTTTCAAGGTCAACGTGCCCGAGCACCTCTACAACTACGGCGAGCTCTACAACCTCAGCGTGGGGCGCGGCACGCTCACCGAGGAAGAACGCTTCAAGATCAACGAGCACGTCATCCACAGCCTGGTGATGCTGGAGCAGCTGCCGCTGCCGAAAAACCTGAAAAGGGTGCCCGAGTACGCCGGCACCCACCACGAGACGCTGACCGGCAGTGGCTACCCGCGCAAACTTACCGCGGCCGAACTCAGCGTTCCCATGCGGATCATGGCGATTGCCGACATCTTCGAGGCCCTGACGGCCTCCGACCGACCCTACAAGAAGGCCAAGACCTTGTCCGAATCGATCAAGATTCTGTCCTTCTTCAAGAAGGACGGGCATATCGACCCGGTGCTGTTCGATCTGCTGCTGACCTCGGGCGTCTACAAGCGCTACGCCGAAAAATACCTGCTGCCCGAACAGATCGACGAGGTCGACATCGCCAAGTTTGTCAGCCAACCCTGACCCTGTTTCAGGCGGGGTTCAGGCCGGGCTCAGCAGGGCCCACAGCCCCAGGGCCATGAAAATTGCGGCCGACACCAGGTGCACCACGCGCAGCGGCACCAGCCGCGTCATGCGCTCACCCAGCCAGACCACCGGCGCATTGGCCAGCATCATGCCCAGCGTGGTGCCGGCTACCACCAGCACGGTGTTGGTGTATTGCGCCGCCAGCATGATGGTGGCGACCTGGGTTTTGTCACCCATTTCCGCCAGGAAGAAGACCACCACGGTGGTGCCAAAAACCCCCAGGCGCGGCGACTTGTCAGTTTCTTCGTCGTCAAGCTTGTCGGGGATCAGCATCCACAGCGCCATGGCAATGAACGAAGCGCCCAGCACCCAGCGCAGCACGTCAGGCCCGAGTACGGTGGTGATCCAGGCGCCGACCGCACCAGCGAGGGCGTGATTGGCGAGCGTGGCCACCAGAATGCCCATCACGATCGGCCAGGGTTTGCGAAAGCGCAGCGCCAGCACCAAAGCCAGCAGTTGTGTTTTGTCGCCCATTTCGGCCAAGGCGACGATACCGGTAGAAATCAAGAATGCTTCCATTCGGTTGATGGTAGTTGAAGCCCTGGCCAACTGGTGATGTCAAGGTTGGCCTGTGGTCAAATCACTGGCTTGTTCTACTTGTCTTTTATGTTTTTTACTGAGAGATCACCCCCTGACCTATGCTTTATCTGACTCTGGGACTGTTGCTGTTTTTGGGCACACATTCCGTGCGGATCGTGGCAGATGGCTGGCGTACCCGCACCCGCGCCAAACTGGGGGCCCTGCGCTGGCGTGCGCTGTACACCCTGCTGTCGTTGCTGGGCTTGGTTTTGATCACCTGGGGCTTTGCCCAGGCACGGCAAACGCCGCTGCAACTGTGGAGCCCCTCGGCCGGCCTGCGCCATCTGGCATTGCTGCTAACCCTGCTGAGTTTTGTCTTGCTGGCTGCCACCTATGTGCCGGGCAACCGGATCAAGGCACGGATACATCACCCGATGATGTTAGCCGTCAAACTGTGGGCTTTGGCACATTTGCTGGCCAACGGCACACTGGCGCATGTGCTGCTGTTTGGCACGTTTTTGCTGTGGTCGGTGTTTGTTTTCATGGCTGCCAGAAGGCGCGACGCACAAGCTGGCATGAACTACTCGCAGGGAAACACGGGAGCTACCGGCATTACTGTGGCGCTGGGGGTTGCGCTATGGATCGCTTTTACGCTGTGGCTGCACGGCTTATTGATCGGGGTGCGGCCTTTCAGCTGACCAGGCAGCACAAACGGCCAGGTCTACTTGATGCCCATCACCCACTGGATCATGTACTTGGCCACAAAACCCACCATGCCGAAGGCAAGCCCCAGCAGCATCACAAAAAAACCGAACTTGCCCGCCTTGGACTCCCAAGCCAGCTGCCCAACAATGAACAACATGTAGAGCATCAGGCCACCAACGCCAAAGGTCATGCCAAAGGAGGCGATTTGTTCTTCGGTAAAACCAAACATCAGCGCTGCTCCTGTTCCGGCAAAGCAGAAACGTCCAGCAGATCACGGTAGGCGTGCCAGCTGGCGTGGCCCAGCAGCGGCAGCAGCAGCACCAGGCCAATCAGGGCGGTGGCAAAACCGAGCAAGGTCAAGGCCATGATCAATGCGCCCCAAAGCGCCATGGGCACCGGGTTGGCAAAAATCACCTGCCAGCTCGCTGCAATCGCCTGCCCAAGGCTGACCTGCCGGTCCAGCAACAAGGGGATGGTGACCACCGTCGAGGCAAAAATGGGTGCCACCAGCGCACCACCCAAGGCCAGCCAGCTCTCAAACAACCAACCTTCCTTGGCCAACACCACCTGCTGAATAAAAACCAGTGGCGACGTAATGGGTACCGGCGCCAGCCAAATGATCAGACCCGCAGAAATAAGCACCCAGGCGGTGCCTGCCAGCGCCAGCAGCAGGCCAAAGCGCACCAGCCGCCACTGCGCCTCGCCCCAGGGCTGAATCCGGCCGCTTCTCCAGTTGAGCCAGGTTTCCAGCACTTTTGCCAAACTTGGTTTTTCGCTGCGCTCCAGACCACGACTCAGGGCATACAAACTGGTTGCCAACACTGGCCCCACCAACAGGAATCCTGAAAACGCGCCGGCCATGAACCAGAAATGATCGCGCGCCACCCACAGCATCAAGGCACCAGCCAGCGCGATGGCTAAGCCGTGCAAGACGCTGATCCAACCACAGCGAATCAAGTCGTGCCATGCCCTGAACAACCAGGAGATCGGTTGGGCAGCGCCGATGGTTCGGACAACAATTGTGGCGCGGGGAGAGGCCAAAGCTTGAGTGGATGGGAGAGGGTGGGGCATGGCTGTTAAAAAAATAAAACAGTCGAATGTTGCCACAAGCGAGCGACCAGCCGGCTACGGCCAGCCAAAATGACCAAAGCGGCATCCGCTTGATGCGAATGCCGCCCTGCTGGTCTGGCGTCAGAAAACTGGCCTGTCAGGAATCAGGCCTTGGGCTGCATCATGCCCTTGCCACCGTGCATGCCCTTGTGTGAGCCACGACCTTGCATGGCCTGGGCGTCAAACACCTTTTGCTGTTGAGGTGTCAAGACCGCATAAAACGCCTTGGTGGACTCGGCGCGCTTGTCCATGGTGGTGTTCATCTCGGCCAAGTGCTGGGCGCGCAGCTCTTTCATTTTGTCGAGCCGTTCTGGCGTGGTGAGCGCGGCCATGTCGGGCATGGCGGCGCGTTGGCCCTTCATGCCTGCCGGAGCTTTGTGGCTGGCCAAAAAGTCGGTCCAGGCAGCTTCCTGGGTCGGCGTGAGCTTGAGTTCGGTCTTCAATGTCGCATGACGTTTGTCCATCATGGCCTGCATCTTGGCCGGATCCATCTTGCCCATGCCGCGCTGGTTCATGCCGTGGCCTTGCATCATGCCGTGCGCTCCGGTCATGTCGCATTGGGCACCGCCCATGGGGCTTTGTGCGTAAACCAGACCGGCCGCCACCATCAACCCGGCGACCAGGGAAATTTTCACATTGGTTTTCATCATCATGTCCTTCAAGTTAAAACCAATGACCAGAAAGCGGCATCGGCTTGGGGCAAGTATGCGCAGCCGGTGTATCGCGGGCATGAGGCTGGGTGAAAGCTTTGTAAAGTTTTTCCGGGTGGCGTCACCGGATTTGATGGGATGATTGGCGGCTTCGCATTGAGTTGCATTTTTAGAGGTTTTCCGTGTTCAAGAATGTCATCATGTACCGCATCGCTCCAGGTTGGAGCCTGACCGCCGACGAGGTGGAATCCCGCCTGCAGGACAGTCACTTTGTCGAATGCGGTTCCAGTCAGGAGAAATCAGTCGGCTGGATTGAGCCGCGCGGCGAGGCCCACGGGCCACTGTTGGAAGTGGTGGCAGGCCAATGGATTTTGAAACTCATGCTTGAGGCACGCGCCCTGCCTGCCTCGGTGGTCAACCGCAAGGCCCAGGAACGGGTGGCCCAGATTGAAGCCAGCACCGGGCGTAAACCCGGCAAAAAAGAAACCCGCGACCTCAAGGACGACATCCGGCTGGAATTGATGCCGATGGCTTTCACCAAGCAGTCCAGCTCTCGGGTGTGGATTGACCGCGACACCCGGTTGCTGGTCACCGATGCCGCCAGCCAGGCCCGCGCCGACGAGCTGATCACCCTGCTGGTGCAGGGCTTGCCGGGCCTGGCCTTGACGCTGATTGACACCCAGATCTCACCGAGCGCCGCCATGGCCGACTGGCTGGTCAGCCAGGAGGCACCGCAGGGCTTCAGCGTGGACCGGGAATGCGAGCTCAAGGCAGCCGATGAATCCAAAGCTGTGGTGCGCTACGCCCGGCATCGGCTCGATACCGATGAGGTCAGGCAGCACATCGAGGGCGGCAAGATGCCCACCCGCCTGGCCCTGACTTGGAACGACCGGGTGTCTTTTGTGCTCACCGAGGGCCTGCAACTTAAAAAGCTGGCGTTTCTTGACGTGGTGTTTGAAGGTGCCGGCAAAGGCAAGGACGATGGCTTTGACGCCGATGTGGCGATTGCCACCGGCGAGCTGCAAAAGGCACTGCCTGCGCTGCTGGAAGCACTCGGCGGTGAGCGGGTTTAAGGTTCGCGCAAACTACCATCTTGGTTAATCCGGTCAAAAAACTTTACCGGAACACATCAGGCATCGATGCAGCAATGGACTCACTTGCATGCATCAAGTGAGCAGCACCCCCGATGGTGAAAGACCCTGTGGGGGTGTGCAGTCGCGCAGAGACTGAGGTCGTGAAAATTTTTTGATGGTTTGCGACCGCGAAATCTAACTCGACCCGCTGCCATTCACTCGTACCCCGGATTGCTTGGCGCCACTTCTTGCGAGGTGGTGGACAGCGCACGTTAAAAAGAGCCGTCGGGCTTTGTCCTGACAGGCCGTTGAATGGCAGTGCCCCTGGGCGACAACACGCATTGAAGCGTAGTGCTTATCGTCAAAGGAGAACTGTGATGGAACTCAAACCGATCTACCGGCGCGTCATAGGTTTGGACATTCACCAAGCCAAGATCAGCGCTTGCGCTGTGAGTGAGCAAAGCGATGGATCAGTGGTCGTGGAGATGCAGGAGTTTGGCGGTTTCAAGCGAGACCGGCGGGCACTGGCCCAATGGGTGCGGCCATGCTGCTGGTGGAGATCAGCACCGATATGGACAGCTTTGGCAGCGCCGAAAAGCTGGCCTCTTGGGTGGGCATTTGTCCGGGAAACAACGAGAGCGCAGGCAAGCGCAAGAGTGGCAAAACACGTAAGGGCAATGCCTGGGCCAGGCGATTGTTGTCCGAGTTCGCCCAAGCCGCCAGTCGAAGTCGCTGCGCCTTGAAGGACAAGTTTGCGGCCCTGAGTATTCGCAAGGGGCACAAGAAGTCGATCGTGGCACTGGCGCACAAGATGCTGCGCATCATCTTTGCCATGCATAAAAACAACAAGCCCTACCATGATCGGGCCATTGATTACGAAGCGCTGAGTGTGCAGAAAACCGCACCGCGCTGGCTGAAGATGCTCAAAAAGCACGGGTTTTTACCAGCCACCGAAACTACCGGACGAAACCCAGCCGCATTTGCCGCTTGATCGTCCCGTAGCTGTTTACCTTCTACTTCGTGGCGGTTTGGCCAACCTCAGGCCAGGGTGAGTCGCGCCTTGTGAGTGGTGTCTTTCACGTTAAGACCTCCTTTTTGCGCCCGCGAACTGTTGATCTCTATCAAACAAAGTTCGCTTAGACCACTTTTCGGCTTAATTTGAACCTTAAGTCTCCTTAATCTTCGTCCAAAAAAAGACTCACATCCCTAGAATGAATTTGAACCAATCGAATCCTTGAAGGAGTTCAAACATGAAGCGTACATTGCTTGCCGCCATGGTGGCCTTGGTCACCACATTTACCCTGTCAACGGCCAACGCCGATGATCCCGCATCCGTTGTCCGAGGCGGTCGCCTGTATGACAACTGGAGTGCCGAGACCAAGAGCAGAGTACCCAACCAGCCCAACCCCGCTTTCAAAACCAAACAAGTGCGCGTGAGCCCCTCCGACTCCTGGCGCTGTGTTGAGTGCCATGGATGGGACTACAAGGGCAACCACGGCGTGATCGGTATCAGCGGCAGCCAAAAAGCCACCCCACAGGCTATTGCTGCCATCCTCAAAAATGCCACCCATGGCTATGAAGAATTACTGGACGACGGCGACCGCCTTGACCTGGCGAACTTCATTGCCGCAGGCCAAACTGACATGAACCGTCTGGTGGGCCTGGCGCAACGCGTCAAACCGGGACAAACCTCGGCCGAAAAAGTCTTCGCCACCGTATGCGCAGCATGCCATGGCTTGGAAGGCGACCGCCTGCGCGAGCTCGAACCACTGGGCGATTCGGCCAGGCAGCGCCCGATTGAAGTCTTGCACGTCACTATCAACGGCCACCCCGGCGGCAACATGCCTGCCCTGCGCACATTGGGTGAAGACACCGCCGTTAACATGCTGGCATATTTACGAACCCTGCGCAGTCTGAATCTGGTGGCTTCAGTGGCCAACGGCGGTCGGCTATATGACGACTGGCAGGTTCACACAGGGGGTCAACGCCAGGCCTTGCCCCACCCAGCCTATCCACCCAAAGCCTATTACGCCAACTCTTCCAATGAAACCTGGCGCTGTAAAGAGTGCCACGGCTGGGACTACAAGGGTACCCAAGGCCAATACGCCAAAGGTAACCATGCCACCGGCATCAAGGGCATTCGCGCTATGGTGGGCACGGACCCCGCCCAAACCATGTCGATTCTCCGCAGCACGACCCACCACTTTGGCGCTGTTTTGAAACACCGCGACCTGCAAGACCTGGCCAACTTTGTAAGCTACGGACAAATTGACATGGACTCGGTGATAGACCCCAAGACAGGCCTGTCACGCGGTGATGCCGTCAAAGGCCAGGCGCACTACCGCACCATGTGTGCAGGCTGCCATGGCGTGGAGGGGCATTTTGTAGCCAAGCGTCACCTGGGCAAAGTCTCGGCCGGCGACCCATGGCACAGCCTGCACAACATGCTCAATGGCCATCCCGATGACACCATGCCCGCGCTGCGCGAGTTGGATCTCAAAGTCACCAGAGACATCCTGGCGCACATCCAAACCCTTAAAGAGCGCCGCTGACCCCCATCGCAAATTTATCTAGGAGTAGTTCATGTTCAAGAAAGCAACTTTGACGCTGGTAGGCGCCGTGCTGCTGGCTTTGTCAGCAGTTGGTCCAGCGCACGCTGCAGTCGATGCCGCCAAAGCAGAGGCTTTGGTTCTGGCCAACAAGTGCGCCAAATGCCACGACCTGGTCAAAACGAAATCCGCCCCGTCGTATAAAAAAATCGCTGCCAAATACAAAGGCAAGGCTGACGGTGAAGACAACATCATCAAAAATGTCACCACGGCCCCCATCATCAAAGACGAAGATGGCAACGACACAGAGCACTACGTCATCAAAGCCAAAGACCCCGTGCAGCTTAAAAACCTGGCGCAGTGGATTCTGTCTCAATAACCCCAATCGGTCTGTCTTGGCAGCGTCGGCCTCAGGACCTAGTTTTGAATCGAGCCGCCGAGCTGTCTGATCCAGTTAATCGAACCCGTTAGGTTGGCTCACGCTGCCGGCGGGTGTGGAGGTGCAACACAATGAGTAAACGACAGCTTTTCGCCTGGTTCCGGTCAATACTGGGCTGCTTTGCCTTGGGTGCATCAGCGGGGCTACTGGTAGTCGGCCAGGCCACCGCCGCCGATCTGGGCAACGCAAGTTGCCTGTCCTGCCATGACGGCACCAAGGGCAAAATTGAAGTCCCCGTGACTGAGGGCGACAAACGCGCCCTTTACACCGTTGCCCCAGGAGCATTTGCAAAAAGTGTTCATGCTGACATGGAGTGCATCGCCTGCCACCTGGAGATCAACGACAGCAACGACAAGCACGAAAAAACAGTCGGAGAGTCGCGCCCAGACTGCGTGCAATGCCACTCCAAACTCAGCGCGTCAGCTGCTACTGAAAAAGTAGCCGGTGAGCGCCGTTGGATGAAAGCCGTGGGTGAGAGCATTGCGTCGTACAAGACCTCCATGCACGCACGCGCCAACGCCGACGACCCCACCAAACAAAACGCCACCTGCAACGACTGCCACAACGTCCACGCCTTCAATGTGCCCCCGCGTGGCACACCCGAACGCACGGAGTGGCACCTGGGCATCTCTGACCTGTGTGGCACCTGCCATACAGACCAACTGAACTACTGGACAGCTTCGGTACATGGCCGTGAGATCAAGGAAAAGCACAATCCAAAAGCCGCCGACTGTGCAGACTGCCACACCGCGCACGACGTCAAAAAAACCTCGGGCAGCCCGGTCAAACTGGCCATCATGGCCAACTGCGGTAGCTGCCATCAAGATGCCTACGCGTCCTACCGTGCTACCTACCACGGCAAGATTACCACCTTGGGCTACGCGCACACTGCCAAGTGTTTTGACTGCCACAGCAGCCACGACATCGAACCATCCAGCAACCCGGCGGCCAAAATGCATTTGGACAACCGGCTGGAATCCTGCCAGGAATGCCACAGCGGACGCAGAAAAATCCCCCTGGCCACCGCTGGCTTCGTCAGTTTCAGCCCACACGGCACCAGCGACAACTTTGATGTCTATCCAGAAATTTGGGTGGCGAACAAGATCATGATCCAGCTGCTGGTCGGCACATTTGGGTTCTTCTGGCTGCACACCCTGCTTTGGTTCTACCGCGAGTACCAAGATCGCAAGCTACGCAAAACCGAACCACACGTCAAGATTGCCTTACCCGAGGTACCCGAACAATTCAGGGGCAAACATTTCAGGCGCTTTAGCCGCACCTGGCGCATCGCACACCTGGTGTTTGCGTTGAGCCTGATGACACTCACACTTACCGGCATTCCGCTGTTTTACCCGCTTGCCCCTTGGGCACAACCCCTAATGGCCCTGCTGGGCGGACCTCAGGTGGCGGGGTCGATTCACCGCGTCGCGGCGGTCATTTTTGCCGGGGTTTTCTTTTGGCACCTGGGGTACATGGCATTCAAAATTGGCCGTGACTGGAAAAACTTCAAAATTTTCGGCCCTAACTCCATGGTGCCTGGCCCGCAAGACCTCAAAGACATCGTTGCCATGTTCAAGTGGTTCTTTAACAAGGGCCCACGGCCAGTGTTTGACCGTTGGACCTATTGGGAAAAGTTTGACTACTGGGCACCGTTCTGGGGTGTCACCATCATTGGTGCCAGTGGCATTCTGTTGTGGTTCCCTCACATCGCTGCGAATTACTTGCCAGGTTGGGTATTTAACGTGGCCGCCATCTTCCACAGCGAAGAAGCGTTTCTGGCCGTGGTGTTCCTGTTTACCGTGCACTTTTTCAACAACCATTTCCGCCCAGACAAGTTCCCGCTGGATCGGGTGATGTTCACCGGTACATTTACGCTCGATGAATTGAGGCATGAGCATCCGTTGCAATACCAACGCTTGCTTGAATCCGGTGAGTTGGAAGCGCACTTGGTGCCAGCACCGTCCGCAACCATGGTGCGCGCATCCACGGTGCTGGGCTTTGTCCTGATCGTGACCGGACTGACGCTACTCACACTGGTTGGTATCGGGTTCTTCAGCAGCCTCTGAGTTGGTCACCCGCGTACAGTTTTGCAACACGAAAGCTCGTTGTGGTCGGCTCGCGGGGGCCTGAGGGGAATGGCACACATAAAAAAACGGCGGCCAAAGCCGCCCGGGTGACGCTTGAGTGCGCTTACTTCTTCATCGAGCAGGTGTTCCAACCAAAAATGGCATAGGGTGGGCACCAGCCAATGGCGCCCGTGGCCAGCGGCACCACGCCCAGCCAGCCCCAGACACCGATGCTGCCGGTGAGTGTCAGACCAATCAGCACCAGGCCGAGGACGATGCGCAAAATGCGGTCAATGCCGCCAACGTTTGATTTCATAAAAACTCCTTGAGGTCAGGTTTAAGAACAGAGGGGCCGATTACAACGCCAATCGGCCGGCAGGTCTGTGACCCAAGTCACCCAGCCTGGCTGATTCACACCGGTTGGGTGCTCACCAGGGTCCGCAAAGCGGCACTGTTGACGATCTGAATTTGCTCCCGACCCAGGCTGACCCAACCCTCACGCTCAAAGCGGCGCAGCAAGCGGGTCACGATTTCGCGCACCGTGCCCAGCTCGTCGGCCAGGGTCTGGTGTGTCACATTGAGCTGCTGACCGTGCCCCAGCAGAGCTGCTGCCAGTCGGCGGTCCAGCCGTTGAAAGGCTACCGCATCAATCAGGCTGGTCAGGTCCGCCATGCGTTCGGCAAACAGGCCCAGCACGTCGTTGCGAAAGGCTGGTGTTTCCAGCCAGCGCGTGAACACATCGGGCTTGATCAGCAACAGCGTACTGGCTTTGGTGGTGATGCCAAAGGCCGTGAGCGGCTGGGCACGAAACAGGCAGGCGCTGGAGACCAGACACAATTCACCCGGTACCACGCGGTACAGTTCCAGCGAGCGCCCATCGCCCGAGTTGCGGCTGACCTTGACCTCACCCTGCAACACCAGCGGAAAGCCCTGACAAGGCGTGTTTTCGCTGAAGAGCACGGTATTGGCAGGCACATCGAAAGGCTGCAGTCCTGAATCCGGAGCCTCTGGCGCGGGTTGCACCTGTGTCAAAGACGGGTACAAATCAATCAGCAGCGCCATTGAAGCCAAAGCATTCATATGGGGTTTGCCTCAGGCCGCCACGGTATAGCCTTCTTCGGCGATGGCCTGGGCCAGAGCTTCACGCGCTTGCTCCGACTCAACCTCGACCCTGTTCAGGGTGCGGTCGGCTTGCACTTCGGCGGTGCGGTCGAGCTGTCGCACGGCACGCACCACGGCTTTTTCACAATGTTCACAAGTCATGCCGGTCACGGTAAAAATTTGCTTCATTTCAAATCCCTTGAAAATACGGAGAAGAACAAAACGCGTATTGTGACCCCCCAGCCTGGATGAGGCGAAGTGCAATCCTGGGAGGCCCCAGATCAATCCGCCCGGATTGACATCCAGGCCATTGTTAAAGATCAAAATGAGAATGACCCCATGAGCACACCCCAAAACCTTCCGGACACCTTGCGTATCGACCTTGGTATTCACGGCATGACCTGCGCGTCGTGTGTGGGCCGTGCCGAGCGTGCCCTGAAAAAAGTACCCGGGGTGCAGGAGGTCAGCGTCAACCTGGCCACTGAATCGGCCCGTGTGATGGTACTGCCATCGGACCAGATCGAGGCGCGACTCAGGCGCGCTGTGCGCGATGCCGGCTACGAGCCGGTGGCTGCCAACGCCGCTGTTGATGCGCCTACTGAATCCAACTGGGCCGGCTTTGGCCCTGTGGCACTCGGCCTGGCATTGTCCATGCCCTTGATGTTGCCGATGCTGGGTGATCTTTTTGGTCAGCACTGGATGCTGCCGGCCTGGCTGCAGTTTGTGCTGGCCACGCCAGTACAGTTCATTTTGGGCGCGCGTTTTTACAAGGCAGGTTGGCATGCTTTGAAGGCACTGAGTGGCAACATGGACCTGCTGGTGGCCATAGGCACCAGTGCAGGTTGGGCGTTGTCGGTCTGGCTGTGGCTGAGCGCAGCGCCTGGCGCCATGCCGCACTTGTATTTTGAAGCTTCTGCCGTGGTGATCACATTGGTGCTGCTGGGCAAATGGCTCGAAGCACGCGCCAAACGCCAGACCACCTCGGCCATTCGCGCCCTGCATGCCTTGCGCCCCGAAACGGCGCACTTGCTGGGACTGGACGGCGAAGTCGACGTACCCATTGATGAAGTGCTGGTGGGCGACGAGCTGGTGGTGCGCCCGGGTGAGCGTTTTGCCGTGGATGGCCGGGTCAAAGAGGGTCAGACCCAGGTTGATGAATCCATGCTCACCGGTGAGCCGCTGCCGGTCAGTAAAACACGCAAGGACAAAGTCACGGGTGGCACACTCAATGGCGACGGCCGGGTCATTGTGCAGGTGACTGCCACCGGCGTCGACACGGTGCTGGCGGGCATCATCCGCCTGGTGGAAGATGCCCAGGCGGCCAAGGCACCGATTCAGCGCCTGGTCGACAAGGTCAGTGCCGTGTTTGTGCCCGTGGTGCTGGTGCTGGCGCTGCTCACGGTGCTGGGCTGGTGGCTCAGTGGCGCGGCATTCGAGGTGGCGGTCATCAACGCTGTCACGGTCTTGGTCATTGCCTGCCCCTGCGCCTTGGGGTTGGCCACTCCTGCGGCCATCATGGCAGGCACCGGCGTGGCTGCGCGTTACGGTATTTTGATCAAGGACGCGCAGGCGCTGGAACTGGCCCACAAGGCCGAGATGGTCGTTTTTGACAAGACCGGCACGCTGACACTGGGACAGGCTCGCCTGACCGACTTTGTGGTGCCAGCCGATGCCGATCAGGAAACGCTATTGTCCCTGGCAGCTGCATTGCAAAGTGGCAGTGGCCACCCGCTGGCCCGTGCCGTGGTCACAGCCGCCCAAGAGAAACAATTGGCCTTGCCTGCCGTGACACAATTACAAAGCACGCCAGGCAAAGGCTTGCACGGCCAAGTCAATGGCGGCGATTACGTCATTGGCAGCGTGCGCTGGATGCAGGAGCTGGGCGTCAGGCTAGACGCCCTGGATGCCCGCCTGCAGTCCCTGACGGCCCAGGGCGCCACGCTAGCGGTGATGGCGCAGCACACCCCTGCGGGCTTGCAGGCCTTGGCACTGATGGCTTTTGGCGATGAACCCAAGGCCAGCGCCAGCGCGGCGATCGCCAGTTTGCGCGCGCGCGGCATCCGGGTCATGATGCTTTCGGGCGACAACGCCGGCGCCGCACTGGCCATGGCACAACGCGTCGGCTTGCAGCCGAATGAGGTCATCAGCAATGTGCTCCCTGGCGACAAGGCGGCACATATCACAAGCCTCAAGCAACAAGGCCTCACCGTGGTCATGGTGGGGGATGGTGTCAACGACGCCCCGGCTCTGGCAGCCGCCGATGTGGGCATGGCCATGGCCAATGTGGGCGGTGGTACCGATGTCGCCATGCACGCGGCAGGCATCACGCTGATGCGTGGCGACCTGGCACTGGTGGCGGCTGCGCTGGATATTTCTGACCGCACGGTGGCCAAGATTCGGCAAAACCTGTTTTGGGCTTTTATTTACAACATTGCGGGTATTCCGCTGGCCGCTTTTGGTTTTCTGAATCCGGTCATGGCGGGCGCCGCCATGGCTCTGAGCTCAGTGAGCGTGATAAGCAACGCCCTGCTGCTCAAGCGCTGGCAACCCAAGACACCTGACTGATGACCAATACCATCGTCATTGCGAGTCGCGCAGCGACGCGGCAATCCATGCAGCTTTGGGTCATGGATTGCTTCACTGCGTTCGCAATGACAACTTCCTTTTAGGTTAGAAGACCGGTCAAGAAGCCTTCAACGGGCGTCTGGCAACTCGATCTTGACTTCGAGGACTTCCAGGTTGTCCTGGCGTTCAAGATTGACCTTGATGTCGTCAGGATTGATCTTGATGTATTTGCTGATGACAGCGATCAGTTCGCGTTGCAGGTCGGGCAAATAATCCGGGGTGGCTGGGCTGCGACCATTGCGCTCATGCGCCAGAATGATTTGTAGACGTTCTTTGGCAAGGCTGGCGGTTTTCTTTTTCTCGCCCAGAAAAAATGAAAAAAACGACATGGCCTCACCTCCCTCCAAAAAGGCGTTTGAGCAAACCTTGCCTGGGTGGCTCGGTAAACCGCATGGGTTTGCTTTCACCCAGAAAACGGTCAATCACATCCTTGTAGGCCTCTGAAACATCGCTGCCCACCATGTGCACGGCCGGCACGCCCTGGTTGGAGGCTTGCAACACCGATTCGCTCTCGGGAATCACGCCGATGAGCTTGATGCGCAAAATATCCTGAATATCCTGCAAGGACAGCATTTGACCCTGGTTGACACGGGCCGGGTTGTAACGTGTGATCAGCAGATGTTCCTTGATCGGCTCGAGCCCTTGCATGCCGCGTCGGGTCTTGCTCGAAAGCATGCCCAGAATACGGTCAGAGTCGCGCACCGAAGAGACCTCGGGGTTGGTCACTACCAGCGCTTCGTCGGCAAAGTGCATGGCCATCAAGGCGCCAGTTTCAATGCCGGCCGGTGAATCACACACAATGAACTCAAAGTCCATGGCGATCAGATCATTCAGAACTTTTTCAACGCCGTCCTGGGTCAGGGCGTCCTTGTCACGGGTTTGTGAGGCCGCCAGCACGAAAAGCTTGTCACACTGTTTGTCCTTGATCAAGGCCTGGTTCAGGTTGGCTTCACCATGAATCACATTGATCAGGTCATAAACCACGCGGCGCTCACAACCCATGATCAGGTCAAGGTTGCGCAAACCCACGTCAAAGTCGATGACAGCCGTTTTGTGACCACGCATGGCGAGACCGGTAGAAAAACTGGCGCTGGTCGTGGTTTTGCCCACACCCCCCTTGCCAGAAGTCACCACAATAATTTTTGCCATAGGTTAAGAGTCTTTCAAAAAAATTATGAATTCAAGGCTTCAAACAGCAGCTTGTCCTGGCCGTCATTGCTCAAGCGAACCTGTGCCGGCTTGCCTTGAATGTCTTTGGAAAGCGGATTTTCGCTGGTACGGTAAACGCCTGCTATGGAGATCAATTCGGGTTCCAGACACAGGGAAAAAATGCGCGCCTGCGTGTTGCCGCTGGCGCCAGCCATGGCTTTGCCACGCAAGGGGGCATACACATGAATATTGCCATCTGCCACCACCTCAGCACCCATATTGACCATGGCCAGCACCACCAGGTCGGCACCTCGTGCATAAATTTTTTGGCCTGAACGCAAGGGTTTGTCGATCACCAGGGTTGTCGGCCCGGGAACTTCTCGAATGACCTCCCGCACAATTTCCTTCACGGATTCAACGCCAGACTTGTCTGCATTCTTTTTTTGAACCACTGGCTTGGCCCGAGACATGTCGGTTGGCACTTCGATCAATCCACAGGCGCGCGCGCGCTTGGCAGTTCCATTGATGGCGTTTCGGAAGGCAATCGGTTTTAAGCGGCAGCGCTGCAAGGTCGTCAATAACTGCGGCAAAACATCGTCAGAACAGGCGGAGTCCAGATGGGAAAAATCGATCACCAAGGCGTCATTATCAAAAAAGTCGGCGTTTTGGCTGTGCGGACCAAATTGCGTATCGATGTCATCGATGACGCGAGCCAGTTCAGATGTTTTCAGCAGCAAAGCGACCAAGGGCAACTGCGCGCTTTTGATTTCAAAGGTATGTGCCACGAAGCCTGAAAAAAATGGGTGAGAAGTAAGTGAGTGAACCAAGCAACGCTGTTGTTTGTGAACTCCCAAATCTTACTTGATTCAACCGAAAAAAATTTCAAAACAACGTCTTTATTGTTTCTATGCACAGGTTTTTTTCAGTTTGGTGAAAGTCCAAGAATGGCGGCCTGATTTGCCTTTGTTATCCCTCACTAAGTTATATTTTAAAGTAGTCGTAGTAGATAGAGTCACGAAAGTTTCGTGGATAAGTCCATTAACTCTATAAAAATCATGCACTTATGCTTTCTTATTTGGTGTTTGGCACTGTGCTTTTGATCTGTACCCTGATTTTGGATAAGTTGAAATTTTAAAAATATTTGTGGATAACTTTGATTTTAAAGTCAATTTATCCACAAGTTTATACAGTAAAGACAACGGTACAAAATGGGTGCTTTTATAAAAAATAAACGAAAAAAAGCCCGGAAAAACCGGGCTTGAAGGTGAGTGGCTTGTGCTTAGGGTTTGACAGCAGCGCCCATTCTGAGCTGAGCGTCGGCAATTTCGGATTTGACGAGCTCAGTGTCAGGAGAGTTGACAGGCAAGACCGTCAAGACGTTCTTCCAATGGCCGATGGCGGCAGCATAGTTGCCACTCTGGTAAGCGGCCTGGCCAGCCATCATCAAGCCCATGGGGTGCTTGGGTTCAATGGCCAGAGCTTTCCCAATCAGTTCGCTGGGTTGCCCTTGCAGACTTTTACTGCGTGTGGCCAAGGCATCAGCGTATTGGATTAACAAATCCGGGTCTGTGTCGAGAAGTTTCCCGGTCTTTGCATATGCAGCTATGGCTTCATCAAGACGGTTTTGCACCTTATAGGTCCGAGCCAACCGCGCCCAGCCAACCAAGTCGTCAGGATTGTCTTTCAAGCGCTCGGCCAAGCGCTCTACCATCTGGTTGATCATTTCGGGGGTCATCCCTGCCGCAGCAGCGGCAGGTACTGGCGGCAAGACGTTGCTTGCATTCGCCGTTAGCCCGCCTTTTTCTCGCGCATCATTGATGTTGGCCTGTACTTGTTGCGCGTCGCCCGATTCGGGTGGAAGCATGTCCAGTAATTTTTCCCAGCGCGCTATCGCTTTTTCGTAGTCGCCACTTTGGTAAAGAGCCACCCCATCCATCATCAGTGCCATGGGGTTGAGCGGATCCAGACGCAGCGCTTGTTCAATCATTTGCTTTGGTTTGCCCGCAAGATTGTTGCCAGCCAACACACCCAATACATCGGCATGGTCAAGCAACAGATCCACATCAGTGTTGACTATATTGCCCGCCTTTTCAAAGGCCTGGTTAGCTTCCTGGAAGCGCTCCAGTGCCTTGTAGGATCGTGCCAGAACCACCCAGCCTTTGCTGTCATCAGGGTTGTCCCTGAGTCTGGCTTCAAGGGTAGCAAGCATTTGTATGAGCTGCTCATTGTTTTTATTTTGAGCTTCGATCGGGTTAATGGCTTCGGGTGTGCCCAATTGCAGATAAAGCCCCAATGCCATCACTGGCAAACTGAGTCCAACCGCAACCGACGTGCGTTTGGCGGTCCAGAAGCCAACGGATCGCTTATTTGGAATCGCTTCAAAACTCTCTGTGTCATCGAGTAATCGCAACTGCAACTCATCCCGGCTTGTTTCAAAGTCTTGTTGGCTGATCACGCCACGTGCCAGATCGGCCTCAAGTGCGTGCAGTTGGTCGCGGTGGATCGCTGCGTTGAGCTTTTCGGTGGAAACACCCAAGCCTGTGGGTTGACGTAGCAGCGGGCGCACAAGCCAGACCATGACCAGCAGCGTTAGCAACGCTGAAATGCCGATAAATACATTCATTTGGAAGAATTAGTTTCTTGAAGAAGAGCCTGCGCTTTAGCGCGTTGAGCCGCGTTGAGAACCGGCGCATTGGTTTGTTTTTGATTGCCTCTGATGGTGTTGATCAAGAGCCAGATGGCGCCTATCAAGAGAAGCAGCGGGCCAAACCAAAGCAGCCAGGTGGTGGGTGTAACCGGGGGACGGTACAACACGAAGTCGCCATAGCGGCTGACCAAAAACTCTTTTATCTCAGAGTCTGTCTTGCCTTCTTTGATCAGGGTGCGCACTTCACGGCGCAGGTCCATGGCCAGGTCGGCACGGGAACCGGCCAGGGATTCGTTCTGGCACACCAGACAGCGGAGTTCTTCGGCAATGACGATCAGTCGTTGTTCCACCACCGGGTCTTCGGCCATCGGGACAGCTTCGTTGGCATGAACACTTGCCATGCATTGGATTGCCAGAAAAAGGGAGATCAGGAATTTCATAGTTGCAGTTCCCGGATCAGGGGCACCAGTTTGTCGCGAAGCGCCTCTTCGGTGAACGGACCAATTTGCTTGTAGCGAATGATGCCTTGCTTGTCGATTAAAAAGCTTTCCGGCACGCCATAGACACCAAAGTCGATACCGATGCGGCCGTCTGCATCGACGATGGCGCGCGTGTAAGGGTCGCCGTAACGGGCCAGCCATCTGATGCCGTCGGCCTCCTTGTCCTTGTAGTCCAGACCGATGATGGGAAGCGGGTTGGTTTTGACAAACTCAACCAGCAAGGGGTGCTCCACCCGGCAGGCGACACACCAGGAAGCCCAGGTATTGAGCAGCCAGACCTGGCCCAGCATGTCCTTGTTGGAAAAAGTTTCGCCTGGTTTACCCAGCACTGGTGCGGTGAAGTTCGGTGCCGGTTTGTCAATCAGCGGTGACGGTATTTCGTGTGGCTTCAGGGTTAGTCCGATGGCCAGAAACACCAGAAGAACAATAAAAATGCCTAAAGGAATGTACGCCTTTTTCATGCCACCGCGCCCTTGATGTCACCCAGAGTCAGCTTGGTCGCCATTTTTTTGCGGTAACGTTTATCCAGAGCCGCCATGCCGCCGCCGATCGACATCAGGAAACAGCCCATCCAGATCCAGTTGATGAAGGGCTTGTGGTAAACGCGCATGGCCCACGCGGCTTCGCCCGGACCTTCCAGGCGCTCGCCCAGTGACACATACACGTCACGTGTCAGACTGCTGTCAATGGCTGCCTCAGTCATCGGCATGGGTGACGAGAAATAAGTTCGTTTTTCCGGGTGGAGCACACGCAGCACACGGTTGCCTTTGATCAATTCCACATCACCCCGTTCAGCGCTGTAGTTTGGACCTGGTACGGTGTTGACACCGGTCAGGCGGAAGGTATAGCCACCGACCTCGACGGTATCGCCAAAGGTCATGCGCACATCTTTTTCTGTTTCATAGCCTTCGACCATGGTGATGCCGACCACACACACGGCAATGCCGATGTGCGCCACGTGCATGCCCCAATAAGATATTGGCGTGGATTTCCAGTTGGCGGTGTCCTTGAGTTGGCGGTAGATCTGCACGAACGACGCCAGCACGATCCAGATCGACAAGGTCAAGCCCATGGCCGCCAGCGCCGACCACTCGCCAGCCAGCAGTGGTGCTGTGCAACCCAACAACACCGACACGATGGCGACAGGACGCAGTTTTTGGGTCAGGTTGGCGACCGTGTCATTCTTCCAGCGGGCATAGCTGCCAATGACCATGAACAGCAGCACCGGCAACATGATGGGCACAAAAACGGCATTGAAGTAGGGTGGCCCCACCGAAAGCTTGCCCAGGTTCAAGGCGTCAATGATCAGCGGGTAAAGCGTGCCCAGCAAAACGGCTGCAGCTGCCGTGGTCAGCAGCACATTGTTCACCAGTAAAAAGGTCTCCCGTGAAACCAGCGAGAACGACCCGCCCGCGCGTACTTTGCCGGAGCGTGTGGCAAACAAAATCAAAGAGCTGCCGACGACCACCGTCAGAAACAGCAGAATGAAAACGCCGCGTTTGGGGTCGGTGGCAAAGGCGTGCACCGAGGTCAAGACACCGGAGCGCACCAAGAAAGTGCCTAGTAGACTCATCGAGAAAGCAATCAGCGACAGCATGATGGTCCAACTTCTGAACAGGCCACGTTTTTCGGTGACTGCCAGGGAGTGGATCAGCGCGGTGCAGATCAGCCAGGGCAAGAACGAGGCGTTTTCAACCGGATCCCAAAACCACCAGCCGCCCCAGCCCAGCTCGTAATAAGCCCACCATGAACCCAAGGCAATGCCAATGGTCAGGCAGATCCAGGCAGCGGTGGCCCAGGGCCGGGTCCAGCGCGCCCAGGCGGCATCGAGTCGGCCACTGAGCAGGGCGGCAATCGAGAACGCAAACGGGATGGCCAGGCCAACATACCCCATGTAAAGCATGGGTGGGTGAAACACCAGGCCCGGGTCTTGCAACAAGGGATTCAGGTCGCGGCCCTCAGCCGGGATCTCGCTCAGGCGCGCAAACGGGTTGGACGTGATCAACATGAAAAGCAGAAAACCCACGGCAATCAGGCCCAGCACACCCAGCACACGCGCCACCATCACATCAGGCAGCTGGCGTGAAAAAATGGACACCGCCATCATCCAACCGCATAACATCAGCTGCCACAGCAGCAGGGAGCCCTCATGGCCGCCCCAAACCGCAGAGATGCGGTACATCACAGGCAACAGCGTATTGGAGTGATTGGCCACGTACGCCACCGAGAAGTCGTTGACGTAAAACGAGTAGGTCAGGCACAGAAAAGAAAAGGCGGTGAGCCACCACAAAACCTGGGCGCCGGGTCGTGCCAACGCGATCCAGTCAGCTCGGCCGGTCTGGCCGCCCGCCAAGCTCAGGATGCCCAGCACGGCGGCAACCGGCAGCGCAAGAATCAATGCGAAATGTCCAATTTCAGGAATCATGGTGCGTCTCGGGGTTTGAAGAGATGAGCTGGGAGTTGGCCGGTGCGCTATTTCAGCGTTTGGCCAGTTTTTTCTATTTCGGCCTGGTCCAGCGCGTGCTGGGCTTCGGGTGGCATGTAGTTTTCGTCGTGCTTGGCCAGCACTTCCGAGGCGGTGAAGTGGCCATCGGCGCCAAGTTGCCCTTGCGCCACGACCCCCTTGCCTTCGCGGAACAGGTCCGGCAGGATGCCGGTGTAGCTGACCGGCACGTCTTTGAGTGAGTCGGTCACGACAAATGCCACCGTCAGGTTATCGCGCTTGACCGAGCCTTCCTTGACCAGGCCACCAATCCGAAAGGTTCGGTCCTGCGGTGCTTCACCCGCCCCGACTTGGGTGGGCGTAAAGAAAAAGACAAGATTACTTTGAAAAGCATTGAGGAAAAAGTAAGCGGCTAAAGAGATGGCGGCTACGCCACCAACAATCATGGCAGTGCGTTTGTAACGAGGTTTCATATTCAGGACTTGGTTTAATTTTGATGTGAGTCGGTTTCGTTCAAAAGGTTTCGCAAAATCTCACGCCGTTTGGCGCGAACCTGCCAGATTTCAGCCACAACGACAAGAGCTGTGGCACCAAAACTGCCCCAGACATAAAAGGCGTACCCGCCCATGTGAAAAAAGTCTTCGATGCTAAGCCACTGCATGTTTCACCCACTCCGTATGACGTTCCCGATCCAGAATAATATTGCGTACCCGTAACAGCGCCATGGCGATGGTGTACATCCAGAAGGCCACGACCATGATCAACATGCCCGCGAGCATGGTGCTGGCCATGGAGGAGCCCTTAAGAGAGACCGATGCGCCCTGATGCAGCGTGTTCCACCAATTCACCGAAAAATAAATAATGGGCACGTTGACCGCCCCTACCAGCGCCAGGATGGCACAGGCTTTGTCAGCGCGGCGCGGGTCATCAATGGACGCTTGCAGGGCTAAAAAACCCAGATACAAAAACAGCAGGATCAATGTCGAAGTCAGCCGAGCATCCCACACCCACCAGGTGCCCCACATCGGCTTGCCCCACAGGGCGCCAGTGAGCAGCGACAAAAAGGCGAACAGTGCGCCAGTAGGCGCCAGTGCCGATGCCATCATGCCCGACAAGCGGGTGTTGAACGCCAGTCCGAAGCCCGCCCAGGCGGCCATTACCAGGTAAATGAACATCGACATCTGTGAGGTTGGGACGTGGACAAAAATGATGCGGTAACCTTGACCCTGTTGCGCGTCAATGGGCGCCACAAAGAAGGATATCCACAAGCCCACCAGCAACAGCACAGTGGCCAAAGCGGCAAACCAGGGCCACATTTTTCCGGCCAAATGGTAGAAGTTCTGAGGTGAAGAGAACTTGAACCAATGAATCGTGCGTGTTTTCATTCCAGGGAAATCCTCAAAGCGGCTGCCGTAGCCAAGGGCGAGAAAAAGAGCGAGAGCACCAGCAAGGCGGACATCAGCGACAGGTGGCCGCCGATGCCAAGGCCGGCCGCGTCGGCTTCAACCGCGCCCGCACCAAAAATCAGAACCGGAATATACAGGGGCAAGATCAACAAGGATAGTAAAACCCCTGCACCTCGTACGCCTAAGGTCAGTGCCGCACCGATGCTGCCAATCAGGCTCAGGGTGGGGGTGCCCAGCAGCAGCGTCAGCATCAAAAGACCCAGCGCCCGGGAGTCCAGCCCAAACTGCAGGCCCAGTACCGGCGCCATCAAGACCAAGGGCAAGCCCGCCATTAAAAAATGTGCCAATGCCTTGGCCAGCACCAGCAGGGCCAGAGGTGTGGTGGACAGCGCCATTTGTTCGAGCGATCCGTCGGCGTAATCGGTGGCAAACATGCGCTGCAATGACAACATGGCGGCCAACAGCGCGCTCACCCACAAGACACCAGGCGCCATGCGCAGCAGCAAGGCAGACTCAGGCCCGACCCCAAGCGGAAACAAACTGGCAATGACAACAAAAAACACCAATGGGGTCAGGACCTCACCCTTTTGTCGCATCCCCAGTGAAATTTCACGTCGGAGCACGGCCAGCAACACACGACCGAGCCCGAGCGGTTTGATGGTGGCGCTCATGCTGCCTGCAACTCCAGGATTTGTGCCGGTACCTTGCCAACGGGCACGCGCTGGTGGCTGGTTAGCACGGCCAGGCCGCCATCGGCCAGATGCTGGGCAATCAGGTCGGCCAGCATCTGGATGCCGGCTTCATCCATGGCCACGTAAGGCTCGTCCAGCACCCAAAGCCGTGCCGGGCTCAAGGCCAGGCGGGACAGGGCGACGCGACGCTTTTGTCCTTGTGACAAGTGGCGCACGAGTTGTCGGCCTCGGCCGCGCAAGCCAAAACGCGCCAAAACCGTTTCTATTTGCGCAGCCTCAGGCTTGATGCCGCCCAGCGCTGAGGTGAACGCCATGTTTTCATTGACCGTCATGGATTCCTGCAAGGCATTCAAGTGGCCCAGGTAGCAAAGGTCTTGCCGATAGGCTTCGGCTTGCGTGTGGATGGGGGCACCGTTCCAGAAAATGTCACCGGCTTCGATGGAGGCCAGTCCGCAGACCATGCGCAGCAAGCTGGTTTTTCCAACACCATTGGCGCCAGCCACATACAGCCAGTGACCGGCTTCGAGCTGACAATCCAGATTTTTGAAGAGTTGCCGTCCGCCCCTGGTGCAACCAAGCTTGGCAAAAGACAAAGAGGGGGGTGTTTTCAAGAGAAGTACCGTCGCAGAAACAAAAGCCGAATTATCTTACGACTCGCGGCATGGTCTTTTCAGGCGGAGGTCAACGGGTGATGACCACTTTTTGGTACAGGCCGCCAAAATAGGTTTGCTTGTCAATGCGGAGGTTTTGGCAATCAGCGGGCAGCCAGTCGGCAATTTGGCCGTTCCACAAATCCATGGCAAAAGGCTCCAGTGTGGTCAGGATCGGCACCATGATGTAGCGAAACGGACTCAGCGCCTTGGGCTTGTGGTAATCCACAAACACAATCTTGCCCCCGGGTTTGGTCACGCGCATGGCTTCGGCAATGGTTTTGCGCCGCACCTCGGCAGGTTGCTCGTGCAACAGAAAAAACAGCACGGTGGTGTCGTGACTGGCATCGGCAAACGTCAGCGCAGACGAGTCCTGCTGCAATACGGTGACTTGTTTTTGCGGCCCCAATTTGTCGTGCAGGTTGGTGATTTGAACCGGCGCCACGTCAATCACATTCAGGTGACCCTTTGGGCCCAGGCGGCGCACCAGGTGCTCGGTAAAGTTTCCGTAAACACAGGCGACTTGCAACACGTTACCGTTAATGGTCTCGCCCATCTCTTTCAGGGCCAGATCGCGCAATCGTGAAAAGTTGCCCCACAAAATCAGGTTGACCAGCCATTGGCGCTCAAACACGCGCACGGCGTTCGGGTGCGTGTAGGCCCACCAGTAAGTGGATTCCAGGTAGTGCGGCACGGTGACCGGGGCGGCAACAGCAACATGAGGGTGAGCGGCAAAAGGGGGCTGGTTTGGGTCGGTGCTGGATTTGTTAAAAATCATGATCGGATCAAAGAGGGCTGACACAACGCATGTGCTGTGGTCTGGAGTAGGTGAAAACACGCATTGCTTGATCCTAACCTAAATAGAAAATCATCCTCGTCGGTGTTTTGATGCCAGCTACCAAGGTCGGGTATCTCCAGCGTTGATGTTGAATCCATAAACGCAAATTTCCATTTATTTTGATTTAAATCAAAGACCGACAACCCAATGAAATTTTTACCTGAGTTAATATCGCGCCTTAAATAGCTTAAAAATTCATTAAGCTATTCACCGTTTTAAAGGATGTCGATATGAACCAAGTCAAGTTGTCCCATTTTTTGCGTGCCGTGTTGGCTGTTGGCTTGACCAGCGGCGTCTTGGCGGTTCAGGCCCAGGCGGTAGACGTGGCAGCTGCCGAGGCACTGCTCCTCAGTAACAAATGCGCCAAGTGCCATTCGGTCGACAAGAAAAAAGATGGCCCGGCCTATAAGGCAACGGCTACGAAGTTAAAGGGCAAGGCGAATGCTGAGGCCGAGCTGTTCACCCACCTGACCACCTCGCCCACCATTGAGATTGATGGCGTCAAGGAGGAGCATCAGAAGCTCAAGGCCAAGGATGACGCGGATGTGAAGAACCTTGTCAAGTACATCTTGTCGCGCTAAGCGAAAGCTTGAGACGATTGCTTAAGATGCGTCGATTCATTAAGAAAATTCTTCTGCACTGGAAGCTGGTCTTTGGAGGATTGGCTGCACTTTTCATTTTTTCAGTTTCAGTGGGCATTTCGGGCGCTTATGTGCTGGCGCACACCAGCACTGAGGAGTTTTGCGTGAGCTGTCACGAAATGTCATACAACTTTGCTGAATTCAAGGGCACGATCCACGACACCAACCGCACAGGTGTCCGTGCCATTTGCACCGATTGTCATGTGCCCCATGAACCGGGGCCGCTGGTGTGGGCCAAGATCAAGGCCACCAGGGACTTGTATTACACCTATATCTCGCCGTCCATCGACACCCCGGAAAAGTTTGAGGCCAAACGCGCTGTCATGGCTCAGAACATCTGGCGTGAGATGAAAGCGAATGACTCACAAACCTGCCGCAGCTGCCATCGTGAGGACAAGATGGACCCTAACTTACAGACTGAAAAAGCCAAAGTGCGCCACGCCAAGGCCAAGGTTGACGGCAAGACTTGTATCGAATGCCATTTCGCCATTGCCCACAAGGAGCCCGAGGGCCCGGGTCCCGCAGAGTTGTTCAGCGACATGGCGGCCAAGCCCGAGTAAGTTTTTTAACCAGAAGGAGATGAAGATGAAGTTGAAGTTGAAGTTGTTCGCTATCCTGGCCGGTGCTGTTGTTGCCCTGCCTGCCTTGGCCGCCGATGTGACCTACCGCAAGGATGTCGCACCGCTGCTGCAAAAACTCTGTGCAGAGTGCCATTCTGCGCCCGATGCGCCCTCCATGGCCGAGTTCAAACTCGACGAGGAAAAATACACAAAAGCCAAAGTCGGTCCGCGCACGGACACCTATGAGCACTTGTTGCAACTGATCAATGGCAAATCCACCGGTGCGTTCATGCGCCGTCTGGATGACGGCACGAGCCCGCTTGCCAATGGCAAACCCGGCAACATGTTCAAGTATCTGGGCGAAATGGATCCGGAGCGCTTAGCCAACCTGGCTGTGTTGAAGGCCTGGGTCGGTGAAGGCGGCTGGAACCTGAACCGCATGGCGCCTCGTGGTGATGTGCCCGCGTTGACCAAAGAACAAATAGACAAGGTGAAGGTTAACTATTGAGCCTTTTTGTTGCGCTGAAGTTGCGCTCCACCAAGACAAAAGCCGCTGACCCCAGCGGCTTTTTCAATCGGGAAAACGGTTTTTACTTGACCAAGCCCTCAGCCCGCAGTGCCTCCTGCACAGCGGGACGGGCCGCAACTCGCGCCATGAAGGCGCCCAGATGAGTCAAGCCAGACAGGTCAAGGCCAACATGCTTGCCCCAGCCGGCCACTACAAACAGGTAGGCATCGGCCACACTGAAGTTGCCACCCACCAGGTAGTCTTTGTCGGCCAGTTCGCCATTGACCCAAGTCAAGCGCGAGATGAGCCGCGTCTTGGCCATTTCCTTGGCCTCGGCGGGCATGCCGGGTGTGAACAGCGGCGAGAAACCTTTGTGCAACTCGGTGCTGATGGTGTTGAGCCACTCTTGCAGTTTGTAACGCTCCCAGCTGCCGTTGACGGGCGCCAGTTGCTTGTCAGGCACCAAGTCGGCAATGTACTGCACGATGGCCGGGCCTTCGTGCAGGGTACGACCATCGTCGAGCACCAGATAAGGCACGTAGCCCAGCGGGTTGATGCTGTAGTAGTCGGTGCCATCAGCCAGCTTGTGGGTCTTGGTGGGTGCCGCAACGGCCTCAAAGGCCAGACCCGATTCTTTGAGCACAATGTGGGGTGACAGCGAGCAGGCGCCGGGTGAGTAGTAAAGTTTCATTAGAAAAATCCGGTAAAAGTTCGCCGTGAATCGACGTGATCTGTCAACCGCATCATGCTAACCCGTGTGGGTCGGACTTGCCCAAGCGGGTTCGAATTCACGGCAGTGCTTGGCGGGTGAGTCGCTCGGTAGCCCAAAGCACCTGTTTGACGACCGATGCGACGCCAGCACGTTGTTGGTCGATCAGGAGCCCGCCATCGGCACCAAAGGCCGTACCCGCCTGGCCCAGCGCGAATTGCTGCGGTGTCACCCAGCATTGCAGGTTGAACAGCAGCGGTGTCAGCTGTGCCAGTGAGCGCAGGCCACCCAAGGCGCCCGGCGAGGCCGACAGCAATCCCACCACCTTGCCGGTAAAAGCCTTGGTGCCCTGTTGCCAGCGGGGATCGCCCTTGACCGGACTCGAGGCCCAGTCCAGGGTGTTTTTCAGCAAGGCGCTGTAGCTGCCGTTGTATTCCGGTGAGCAGATGATCCAGCCGGGGTGATCAAGCAGGATTTCTTTCAGGCGAATCACATCGGGTGGCGTGCCAAGGGCCTCCAGGTCGGCGTTGTACATCGGGATGTCCAGGCTGGAGAGTTCGAGCAGCGTGACCTCGGCCCCGGCTTCCCTGGCAAGTCCGGCGGCGGCATTGGCCAGTTGGCGGTTGAACGACCGGGCGCGGGTGCTGCCGGCAAAAATCAAGAGTTTCATGGGGATGGCCTATTTGTTCAGCACACGGGCCACCGGGTGGTGGCGCAGCCGGAAGGCATCGGGCATGCCGGAGCCTAGCAAGGGGCGCAAGTACATGCGAAACGCATCGGTGACATCGGTGCCGTTGGCGGTGATGAATTCGTCTTCCATGACGCGGGTTTTGCCGGCCACGGCGTCCAGCGGCAACAGTTCATAGTCCACGGAGTAGAAGCCAGTGCGTTTGATGGCCACCGAGCCATCGCGTCCACCCCACATGGCAAATTGCACGGCCTTCTCGCCCACCTCACGGGCCTCACGCTGGTCGACGTCTGACACGCAGCCAATGAAGGAGCGCTGCAGGTAGCCAAAGGTGTCGCCGCGCACGCGCTTGATCTTGAGCTTGGACTTGATCTCTTCGCACAACAGATCTGCCAGCGCGCCGTTGCCCGAGAGCTGCACGTTGCCATGCGCGTCGTGTTCCATTTCCTTGGCCAGCAGCGCTGCGATGGGGGTGCCGCTGGCATCGTGGATGCCCTCAGAGACCGCAATCACGCAGCGGCCATGGCGCTCGTACATGGTTTTGACATCGTGCAAAAATTGACTCAAGTCAAAGGTACGTTCTGGCAGGTAAATCAGGTGGGGGCCGTCATCGGGGAATTTTTTTCCCAGTGCGGAGGCTGCCGTCAAAAACCCGGCATGGCGTCCCATGACCACACCCACGTAGACGCCGGGCAGGGCGGCGTTGTCCAGGTTGGCTCCGGCAAAGGCCTGCGCCACAAAGCGCGCCGCCGACGGAAAGCCGGGGGTGTGGTCATTGCCGACCAGGTCGTTGTCAATGGTCTTGGGGATGTGAATACAGCGCAGGTCGTAATTGGCCGCCTGTGCCTCCTGGCTGACGATGCGCACGGTGTCTGACGAGTCGTTGCCGCCGATGTAGAAAAAGTGGCCGATCTGGTGCGCTTGCAGCACCTTGAAAATTTCGTGGCAATAAGCGGCGTCAGGTTTGTCGCGGGTTGAGCCCAGTGCGCTGGACGGTGTGTTGGCAACCAGTTCCAGGTTGTGGCTGGTTTCCTGCGTCAGGTCGACAAAGTCTTCGTCGATGATGCCGCGCACGCCATGGTGGGCGCCGTAAATGTGGCCGATCTGGCTGAAGCGCCGGGCCTCAAGTGCCACTCCCACGAGTGACTGGTTGATGACGGCGGTGGGGCCGCCACCCTGGGCGACGAGTATTTTTCCGGAGGCCATGGGGTTCCTTTAAGTGGGGAAAGAAAGTTGAATTGTGCCTCCGATGTGTGCCGAATTTCGCTGATTTGGCGCACTGGGCGGCTTTTCACCTGCGTCGGTAAAATTGCGCCTTTGCTTGCGCGCCCAAGGCCTGCGTTGCTTGTCATTGGCCTCACCTGGATTACCACCATGCTTTACCCACAACATTTCGACGTGATCGTCGTTGGCGGCGGCCATGCCGGGACCGAGGCTGCGCTGGCGGCCGCGCGCATGGGCTGCAAAACCCTGCTGTTGAGCCACAACATCGAGACCCTGGGGCAAATGAGCTGCAACCCGTCGATCGGTGGCATCGGCAAGGGGCATCTGGTGAAGGAAGTGGACGCGCTCGGCGGTGCCATGGCGGCAGTGACCGACGAAGCTGGCATCCAGTTCCGTATTCTCAACTCGAGCAAGGGGCCGGCTGTGCGTGCCACCCGTGCCCAGGCTGACCGCATTTTGTACAAGGCGGCCATTCGCCACCGGCTGGAAAACCAACCTAATCTGTGGCTGTTTCAGCAGGCGGTGGACGACCTGATGGTGGAAGGCGAGCGGGTCGTTGGGGCCGTGACGCAAGTGGGCATTCGCTTCAGAGCCAGCACCGTGGTACTGACCGCTGGAACCTTTCTGGACGGCAAGATCCATGTCGGGCTCAACAACTACGCCGCCGGTCGCGCCGGTGACCCGCCGGCGGTGTCATTGAGTGCCCGCCTCAAAGAACTCAAGTTGCCACAGGGCCGCCTGAAAACCGGCACGCCACCGCGGCTGGATGGGCGCAGCATCGACTTCAGCAAGTGCACTGAGCAGCCCGGTGATGGCATGCCGGGTGGCATGAGCCCGCAGATGCCGGTGTTCAGTTTCATGGGGCGGCCCGAGCAGCACCCGCAGCAGATGCCGTGCTGGATCACCCACACCAATGAGCGCACCCATGACATCATCCGCAGCGGCTTTGACCGCAGCCCCATGTTCACCGGCAAGATCGAAGGCGTCGGACCGCGCTATTGCCCCAGTGTGGAGGACAAGATCAACCGCTTTGCCGACAAGGACAGCCACCAGATTTTTCTGGAACCCGAAGGCCTGAGCACCCATGAGTATTACCCCAACGGCATCAGCACCAGCCTGCCATTTGACATTCAATACGCGCTGGTTCGCTCCATGCCGGGTCTTGAAAATGCCCATATCCTGCGGCCCGGCTATGCCATCGAGTACGACTACTTCGACCCGACGCAGCTTAAAAGCTCGTTCGAGACCAAGGCCATCGGCGGCCTGTTTTTTGCCGGCCAGATCAACGGCACCACGGGCTACGAAGAGGCTGCGGCCCAAGGCTTGTTTGCCGGCATCAATGCGGCACTCCAGGTGCGCGCTGCGGGTGGCGGCAGTGCGCAAGCCAGCGCCGCGGGGGCCATCAGCTATGCGGGTGATATGTGGCTGCCCGGGCGCGACGAGGCGTACCTTGGTGTGCTGGTCGACGACCTGATCACCAAGGGCGTGACCGAGCCCTACCGCATGTTCACCAGCCGCGCCGAGTTCCGTCTGCAGCTGCGCGAGGACAATGCCGATGCGCGTTTGACCGAGGCAGGGCGGCAGCTGGGACTGGTGGATGATGTCCGTTGGCAGGCCTTCAATCAGAAGCGTGACGCTGTTTCACGTGAAACAGAGCGCCTGCGGTCGATCTGGGTCAGCCCCAAAAACCTCGATGCCCCGGAAGCCGAGCGGGTCCTAGGCAAAGCTATTGACCACGAATACAGCTTGGCTGAACTGTTGCGCCGACCCGATGTGAGCTATGAGTCGCTGATGTCACTCCATGGCGGCAAATACGCGCTGGCCGAGCTCCCGGTAGGTGTTTCACGTGAAACAGGCGTGTTGTCCCCGGCCGGAGCCCTGGCGGCAACGGTGATCGAGCAGGTTGAAATTGCCTCCAAATATTCGGGCTACATTGAACGCCAGAAGGACGATGTGGCGCGCGCTGCCCACTATGAAAAACTCCGGCTACCGCACGACATGGACTATACGCAGGTGGGCGCCTTGAGCATTGAGGCGCGGCAAAAGTTGAATCGCCACAAGCCGGAAACGCTTGGGCAAGCGTCGCGCATTTCGGGCATTACGCCGGCAACCATTTCACTGTTGACGATCCATTTGAAAAAGACCAAGTTCAAAGGCTTTGCGACCAGTGCGCCTGAAAGTGAGGCCGCTTGATGCAAGCGCTCGAAGCCAAATTGCGCGCGGGTCTGGCGGCGCTTGACCTGACCCTGAGCGACGCACACATCGACAGTTTGCTGGCTTACCAGGCATTGATCGAAAAGTGGAACAAGGTCTATAACCTGACGGCAGTACGCGAACCCGCTGACATGCTGACGCACCATCTCTTGGACAGTCTGGCGGTGATTGAGCCCTTGCGCCGGCAATTGGCGTTGGCGGCCCCCAATGCTGGAACTGGCGCGGTCCGCTTGCTGGATGTCGGCTCGGGGGCTGGCTTGCCCGGCGTGGTGATTGCCATTTGCCGCCCGGACGTGTTGGTGGATTGCGTTGATACCGTCGGCAAGAAGGCCGCCTTTATCCAGCAGGTGGCGGTCACGCTCAAGTTGCCCAATTTGCGCGGGGTGCACGCCCGGGTCGAGAACCTGACGGACAAATACCAACTGATCAGCTCCCGGGCCTTCGCTTCTCTGGCTGACTTCACCAACTGGTCGGTTCAGGCTCTGGCGCCGCAGGGTGTCTGGCTGGCCATGAAAGGGCGGCATCCGGCAGATGAGCTGGCAGCCCTGGCGCCGAACGTCCAGGTGTTTCACGTGGAGCGTCTCACAGTACCGGGCCTGGAGGCTGAACGTTGTTTGATCTGGATGAAGCCCATCGATCATGGTGATGCATAGTTGGCTCCGGCCAACATAACAGGGAGTGGACATGTTTGGAATTTCCGATTACGGCGCCTTCGTGCTGGCTTTCATCGTGCTGTTGTTTATTCCCGGGCCTGGCAATCTGGCCATCATCACCTCCACCACCAAGGGCGGCATGCTGGGTGGTTTGGCTGCCACCTTTGGCCTGATGCTGGGGGACCAAGTGCTGCTATGGCTGGCAGTGGCGGGCGTGGCCGCGTTGCTCATGGCCTACCCGACGGCATTCAATGCGGTGCAGTGGTTGGGTGCGGCTTACCTGGCGTGGCTGGGCTTCAAGATGCTGCTGGCCAAGCCTGGGGCGCCCGCCATCATCAATATCAAGCCGCGCCATTATTTTCAGCAGGCACTGGCCATCACGGTGCTCAACCCGAAGGCGATCGTGTTCTACATGGCTTTTCTGCCACTGTTCATTGATCCGGCTGCACACCGGGGTTGGTTGACCTTTGGCGTCATGGCGCTGACCGTTGCGGTGCTGGCATTTATTTATTGTGTTGCCGTGGTGTTGTTGACGCATTTTTTGGCCGAGCGATTGCGCGCCAGCCCGGTGGTGTCTTCGGCCTTACAGAAACTGGCCGGTGTTTGTCTCATTGGTTTTGGACTCAAGCTGGCGATATCACGTTAAGACTGTCGGCATAGAGCGCAATTACACTAGCGCCCATGTTTCACGTGAAACACGTCTTTGATTTCTCAACCGGGTAAGCATCCATGGCCAAAATTTTCTGTATCGCCAATCAAAAGGGTGGTGTGGGCAAGACCACCACCACGGTCAATCTGGCTGCGGGTTTGGCCAAGGTGGGGCAACGGGTGCTGATGGTCGACCTCGACCCGCAGGGCAACGCCACCATGGGCTCTGGGGTTGACAAGCGCAAATTGGCCTTGACGGTGTATGACGTGCTGCTGGAGTCGGCCTCCATTGCCGAGGCCCGGGTTCAAAGCAGCAAGCTGGTTGATGCCGGGTGCGGCTATGACATTCTGGGGGCCAACCGCGAGCTGGCCGGCGCCGAGGTTGAAATGGTGGAATTGGAGCGCCGCGAAAAACGCCTGAAAATTGCGCTCGCCCAAGTGACATCAGACTACGATTTTATTTTGATCGACTGCCCGCCAAGTTTGTCGATGCTCACGCTCAACGGCCTGTGCTGTGCCCATGGCGTGATCGTGCCGATGCAGTGCGAATACTTCGCGCTTGAAGGCCTGGCTGATCTGGTCAACACCATCAAGCAGGTGCATGCCAACCTGAACAAGGAGCTGGCCATCATTGGCTTGCTGCGCGTCATGTTTGACCCCCGCATCACCTTGCAGCAGCAGGTGAGCGAACAGCTCAAGGCGCGTTTTGCCGACAAGGTGTTCAACACCGTGATCCCGCGCAACGTGCGTCTGGCTGAGGCGCCCAGCTACGGCGTGCCCGGGGTGGTGTTTGACCCGTCCAGCAAAGGTGCGCAGGCCTTCGTGGCGTTTGCCGAGGAAATGGTGCTTCGGATTGGCAAATAAGTAGCCCAAGGCGCATCAGAATAAATTAAGCAAGCTATTAAATTGATAGTGATTAATTCCACCGACATCCTCATCCTGCCAGGCTGGCAAGGCTCTGGCCCGCAGCACTGGCAAAGCCTGTGGCAAGCCCGGCTAGGCTGCCAGCGCGTGGAGCAGCACGACTGGATGCAGCCCTTGCGGGGCGACTGGATTGCCCGACTTGAAGAGGTGGTGTTGTCCACTGACAAGCCGGTGGTGCTGGTGGCGCACAGTCTGGGCTGCATGCTGGTGGCGGCATGGGCGTCGCACAGCCGCAACACACACCGGGTCAAGGCGGCTTTGTTGGTGGCGCCCGGCGACGTTGAGCAAGATGCGCTGCGCCCGGTGCTGGCCAGTTGGTCGCCGATCCCGCAACAAGCCCTGCCCTTCAAAAGTACGCTGGTGGCGAGTCAGGACGACCCCTATTGCAGCTTTGGCCGTGCCAATGGCTTTGCCGTCGCCTGGGGTTCGACACTGGTGGATGCCGGCGCGGCAGGCCACATCAACGCCGACTCCGGTCTGGGTGATTGGCCACAGGGCCAGGCGCTGCTCAAACAACTCATTCACAGTTAACACAGGAGGCATCACATGGTCACAAAAAAACCCAAGGGCCTGGGTCGCGGTCTGGAAGCCTTGTTAGGTCCCACCGTCACTGAATCATTCAGCCCTGACGGCGCTGCCACCTTGGTCGTCAACAGTGGCCAGCCGTCCACTTTGCTGTTGGGTGATCTGGTGCCAGGCCAATACCAACCACGCACCCGCATGGACGAAGGCGCGCTCTACGAGCTGGCCGAATCCATCAAGGTGCAAGGCATCATGCAACCGATTCTGGTGCGTCGTCTGAGCGATGCCGATGCCGAACTCAAGCGCAGTCAGCAGTCGCCAGACTTTAGCGGTGGCACCAGTGGTGGTGGCGTGGTGCGCCCGGTGTATGAAATCATTGCCGGTGAGCGGCGCTTTCGGGCAGCCAAACTGGCGGGCCTCGACAGCGTGCCAGTGCTGGTGCGTGACGTACCCAATGAGTCAGCCGCAGCCATGGCACTCATCGAGAACATCCAGCGCGAAGACCTCAACCCGCTCGAAGAAGCGCAAGGGGTGCAGCGCCTGATCAAGGAATTTGGTCTCACCCACGAGACCGCTGCCCAAGCCGTGGGCCGCTCGCGCAGCGCCACCAGCAACCTGCTGCGCCTGTTGAATCTGGCTGAGCCAGTGCAAACCATGCTGATGGCGGGTGACATCGACATGGGCCACGCCCGGTCCCTGTTGTCGCTGGACAAGGCCACCCAGATCACCGCAGCCAACCAGATCGCAGCCAAAAAAATGTCGGTGCGCGAGGCCGAGAGTTTGGTCAAAAAGATCAGCGCTGAGTTTTCGCTGGTGGCCTCCAAGCCCAAAAAAGACAAGTCACGCGACCTGAAGCGGGTCGAAGACGAGTTGTCAGACCTGTTGATGGCTCAGGTGGAGGTGCGGGTGAAAAAACGCATCAAACGTTCCGGACGCATCGAAGAAATGGGCGAACTCGGCATCCAGTTTGGCTCGCTTGATGAGCTCAATGGCTTGATCGACAAGCTACGCGGGGCGATTCCCCGTTAAATCGCGCGCGCCGGGGCGCCACGCTAACTCATCCGAGTTTGACATTTATCAGCATGCGGTCAATCTCAAGCTTAGTGTGCTTAAGCTAATCCATAGAATGGCTCTTCGCGGGTCGAGTACCCGCAAGGAGAACAAAATGGCTCTGAAAGTGCTCGCCACTGCGGCGGCAATCTTGACCATTTTTATGGCACCGCTGGCATCCGCTGACGACTCCGCCTCTGTGGTGCGCGGCGGGCGTCTTTATGACAACTGGAGCCTTGAATCCAGGGGGCGTGCACCCAATCACCCCAACCCGGCATTCAAGAGCCAGCAGCTGCCGGTGGCGGTGCAAGATACCTGGCGTTGCGTGGCCTGCCATGGCTGGGACTACCAAGGCAATCACGGGGTCAAGGGTATCCGCAGCAAGAAAAAAGCGGACCCGGTTGCCATGGCGGCGTTGCTCAAGGACGCCAACCACGGTTATGGCGAACTGCTCAGTGATGCGGATCGGCATGATCTTGCCAGCTTTGTTGTCAGCGGTCAGAGCGAGATGCGCCAGTTGCTTGCGCTGGCGCTGCGGCTCAAGCCCGCGCAGACCAATGCAGACAAGGTTTTTGCTACCGTTTGCGCTAACTGCCACGGGCTCGATGGCGCTCTCCTGCGTCAGGTGCCGCCGCTCGGGGATGCGGCGCGGCAACGTCCCTTGGAAGTGCTGCACGTCGCCCTGAATGGCCACCCGGGCGGCAACATGCCTGCCCTTCGAACCCTCGGTGAGGAGACGGCGGCAACCATGCTCGCCTATCTGAAAACCTTGCCAAGCATCAACCTGGCGGCCTCGATCGCCAACGGTGGCCGGCTTTACGATGATTGGCAGGTTCACACGGGGGGGCAGCGCCAGGCCCTGCCGCATCCGGCGTACCCGCCAAAAGCCTACTATGCCAGCGCTGCGTCCGAGACCTGGCGTTGCAAGGAGTGCCACGGCTGGGACTACCAGGGCAATCAGGGCCAGTACGCCAAGGGCAACCATGCCACCGGGATCAAAGGGGTGCGCGCCTTCGCCGGGGCCGATCCTGAAACAATCATGCGCACACTGCAGAGCAGCTCACACCTTTATGGTGCGGTTCTGCAGCACCGCGACCTGCAGGATCTGGCGAATTTTGTGAGTTATGGCCAAGTCGACATGGACGGCATCATCGATCCCCGCTCCGGTCTGTCACGCGGTGACGCCACGCGTGGCGCAGCCCATTACCGCACCATGTGCGCCAGTTGCCACGGCCTGGAGGGGCGCTTTGTTGCCAAACGCCATGTGGGCCGAATTGCCCGCGAAGACCCGTGGCACGCCGCGCACAACATGCTCAACGGGCATCCTGACGACACCATGCCCGCCTTGCGTGAGATTGAGCAAAAGGTCATCAGCGACATGCTGGCGCACATGCAGACCCTGCAGGAGCGGCCCTAGTTTTAAGCGCTTGTCCTGATTGGTTGCGCGCAGGCCATGATGGCCTCGATGACTGTCATCCGCCACGCCTCTGGCGAGAAGGTGCGCAGCGAAGTCCTGGGCTATGGCAATGACGAGTTCCTGCCATGGCAAGTGGGTGCGGTGATGTGAGCAGCACCCTGTGGGAGCAGCACGCCATGTCTTGTGTGGGCAGCACCCTGTGCGAGCAGCGCCCTTGCCGCGATGGTCTTTTCCCTGCGCTCGCAACAACAGCAAGTTCATCGCACAATCC